>CAXQGL010000021.1:0-47525 GCA_964223495.1 Candidatus Nitrosopumilus sp.
AGAGGGTCTGCACGAGGCCGGTCCCACTCATGATGCCCATGATGCCGAAGTAGAGCGGGAACTGGATGAGGATGCCCGAGGTGCCGCCGATCGCAGCGTCGATGGAGGCAAGGAAGCGCTTGAGGCTTCCGTGGAGGAGGAAGGCGAGGCCCAACAGGGTCTGGTTGGTCCAATCGGGATCGATGAACCCGAGTCGCGCCATGTCGGGGTGCATGGCGGCAGAGCGTGCAGCCAGGGCGAGCAGGATGGTGCCGAACAGGCCGGGCAGGATGCGCAGTAGAAGGGAGGGGGCCGAGCCGGATCCGGTGGGCTCCATGGGGGGCGGAAGGGCAGGCCCTTGCGCAGCCGTGCGGTCCACACGGCGGCCGAGCCACCATGCCGTGGCGGCGACTGCGGCGATAAGGCAGGTGGTGGTGATGAGGTTCTCGGCGGAGAAGACGGTCAGTCCGAGGGGCAGCGTTTCGGGGAGAAGGTCCGCCTCAATGCCGGCAATGGCGGCGATGTCGGCGAGGTGTCCCGCCTCAGCAACCTTGATGGGTGCGGAACCGCTCAGGCCGCCGTGCCAGACCATCAGCCCGCTGTAGCCGGCCGCCCCGATGAGGCCGTAGTGGAAGGGCAGCCCGCGCTCGGCCGCCCGCTCGCCCACCTTCCGGGCGAGGACAGCCCCAATGATGAGCCCGAGTCCCCAATTGACCCATCCGGCCATACAGGCCACGGTCGCCACCACTGCCGCCGCCCTCGCATTCGTGGTGCCGGCAAGGTCCACTGCACGTTGGATGCCCCGGTCTGCTGCCGGGCTCAACGCCAACGCGTGGCCCAGCACCAGCATGAAGGCTGCCTGGAAAGCGAAGACGATCAGAGGCCGGTTCCAGAGGCCATCGCGCCAGGTCGTGGCCACAGTCTCGGCATCGGCACCCACAAACAGTGCCGCCACCGCCGTGACGGCCGTGAGGCCGAGGGCGATGGCGAGCGGTGAGGGTACCCAGGCGAATCGATCCGTCCCGGGCTGTGCTTCAGGAGCCGCGTTCATGCGGCACCAATCAGAAGGGGAGGTCGTCGCTGGATGCGTCGGGCGTACCCGGGTTGAAGGCCGGTGCAGGTGGGATTCCTGCCGCCTCTGGTTGGGCTTCATCACCTGCATTGCCGGCAGGCACTTCAGCGCCCATTTTCTCGACGCGCCAGGCATTCAGATCCACGTAGTAGCGGTCGTTGTACTCGCGTCCACGGACATCGAACTTGACCGTCACCTGGTCTCCTTCCTGGATCCCATTCAACTGTTCCGACTTCTCCTTCAGCGCGGAGAACTTGACATCGGAGGGGTACTGCTCAGCAGTGGTAATCACGAATTCACGCTTGTAGAACTCGCTGGTTTCAGACTTCCAAGTGTCGAACAGACGCTTGACGGTCCCTTTCATCTCATAACTCATAAAGCGAATATCGCCTCCACAACCGTCAACCGGGGTTGTACGCGAGCAAGGTCTTCCACGCCCCGTCCACATCACCCTGTTCAAGGCGATGTTTGGCCTCCTCGAAGAGGGCGGCTTCCAGCGCATTCGGGTCGTCTTCATGCACCATGAAGAGGTCTGCCAATTCAAGCAGTTTGTGTTCATTGACCTCGGTCTCATCTGGAATCGCGGTCGCGGAACCGAGGCGTGCCAGCTGGTTGGCATCCAAAGCACCATTGCTGGAAATCTCGATGGGCAGCGCGTCCACTCCGACGCCGAGGCCCGATCCGGTGGGCTTGGGAATTTCGAAGAGGGCTTCGCCGGATGCCCGAACATAGAAGTTGCCCCCGCATCGGCCGACCAGATCGATGCTGTGGGCATCCACCTTGCCGTCCGCATCCAGCACGTCTTCCGCAATGTGGACGCGCTTGACCTCGCACACCAGCATGTGGCCCGCACCGGGCCCTTCTCCGAGTTCCACGATTTGCGTCACGGTGCACTCGAAGGACACGGGGGCTTCTCCCACACGGGCGGCCCTGACGGTGTCACTGTCGACGGGAGTGAAACCGGCCTTGGCGAATTCGTCCACATCCGATGGGTAATCGCTGCTGGACAGCGAAGTACCCTCGACCATGGCATGGTCCACGAGGTTGACCACGATCTCGCCGGTGGCACGCGCGTTGGCCAGGGTGTCCTTCACCGTGCCGTCACGTCCGCGCAAAGTGGGGCCTAGGACCAGCACGGGCGGGTCGATGGAGAAGACATTGAAGTAGCTGAACGGGGCCAGGTTGCGCCTGCCATCGGCGTCCACCGTACTTGCGAGGGCGATGGGGCGCGGGGCCACCGTGCCGACCAGCAGACCATAGCGGTCACGAACGGGCAATGAGCCGGGGTCGAAGGCGCGGGAATTCCGTATGCGGTTCATCGTCCGGCAATGGCGTTGCCGGATTCCTCGACGTCCTCCACCGTGCCCATGACCTTCTCGCGCAGTCCTTCGGCATAGGCGTCAAGCCGCGCTGCCAATTGGACATCGGCCGACGACAGGATGCGTGCGGCAAGCAGGCCCGCGTTGCGCCCACCGTCGAGTGCAACCGTGGCCACGGGAATGCCTGCGGGCATCTGGAGGATGCTCAGGATGCTGTCCCACCCATCGATGCTATTGCTGCTTTTCACGGGAACCCCGACGACGGGAAGGCTGGTCAAGCTGGCCACCATGCCCGGCAGGTGCGCAGCGCCTCCAGCTCCCGCGACGATGACGCCAAGTCCGCGGTCTCTTGCCGAGCGGGCGTACTCGACCATGCGGTCCGGAGTCCGGTGCGCGCTGACCACGGTCATCTCGTGGTCGACACCCAGTTCGGTGAGGATTTCGGCGGCCTGCCGCATGACGGGCAGGTCGCTCTTGCTGCCCATGATGATGCCCACTTTCATGGTGCGAAGATACGGGGGGACGGTACGCCGCGGGTCAGGCGAGAATGGAGACCACACACGCCGTGAGCAGACAGGCCACGGTACCGGCGAGCAGTGCCCGGAAGCCCAGCTGTGCCAACTCTCCGCGACGGGAGGGGGCCAGCACTCCGATGCCACCCACTTGGATTCCGATGGAAGCGAAATTGGCAAACCCGCAGAGCACATAGGTGGCAATCAGGACACTGCGGTCGCTCATTCCGGCCTTCAGCTTGCCGAGGGTCTCGTAGGCATAGAACTCGTTGATGACCGTCTTCTCCCCGAGCAACTGTCCCACCAGGACGCAGTCCTCAGCCGCGATGCCTACGAGCCAAGCGATGGGAGCGCCGATGTAGCCGAGGATGAACTCCATGCTCAGGTCATCAAAGCCCGTATTCGCTGCGATCAGCCCGTTCAACCCTGTCAGTCCTCCAAACCAGGCGAGGATGTCATTGACCATGAATACCATGGCCGTGAATACGAGCAGCATCACGCCCACATTGGCGGCCAGGACCAGGCCATCCCGTGTGCCGCTCGTGATGGCTTCAAGGAAATTGCTGGCTTCGGACTTGACGAGCTCGACTTTGCCTGCTGCCTGTACATTGGTCTCGGGTACGAGAAGCTTGGCAGCCGCCACAGAGGCCGGCGCGGAAATCAAGGAGGCTGTCAGCAGGTGGGTGGCGAAATAGGCTTGCATTTCCGGGTCCGTGCCGCCGAGGATCTGGACGAATGCGGCGAATACGGAGCCCGCGATGGTGGCCATGCCTCCTGTCATGACCAGCATGAGCTCGGAACGGGTCATCTTCTCCAGATAGGGTCGGATGAGCAAGGGACTTTCCGTTTGCCCGAGAAAGACATTGCCTGCGACAGCAAGGCTCTCCCTACCCGATAGTTTGAGCGTGTTCCGCATCAGCCATGCGAACCCGCGGATGAACAGGGCGAGCAAGCCCATGTGGTGCAGCAAGGCACTCAAGGCACTGAAGAACACAATCGTGGGCAGGATCCGGAATGCGAAATTCTCGAGGTAGGGCCCGACCTCGCCGTTCACGTTGAGGAGGAAGTCCGAGCCCCTCCAGGTGTAATTGATGACCGTTACGAAAGTCTCGGCCACCCACTGGAATGCCTCCTTCACGAAAGGGGCCTTCAACACAAGGACGGCCAAGATGAACTGCAGACCGAGCGCCCCCAGGATGGTGCGCCAGGCGACTGATTTCCTTGATGCGGATACGACCCACAGTACACCTGTGAGCACAACGATTCCGAGCAAAGCCCTCATTCTTTCTCCCTGCGTTCTATTTCGTCACGCAGCTGGCCCGCGCGCTCGTAGTCCTCCTTTTTGATGGCGAGATCCAATTCCGCCTGCAACTCTGCCATTGAAAGCGCACTGAAACCACCCTTGGGGTCGACAGGATCCTCCAATCCAAAGGGGTCTTCCGGATTTTCCTCCGGCATGGGCTTCATCTCTTCTTCACCCTCAGGGGCGATGCCTGCCACTTCCAACACTTTTTCCTCACAGAAAATCGGACAGCCGAAGCGGACTGCGAGGGCCACTGCATCGGAGGTTCTCGCATCGATGGTGCGCTCCTTGCCGTCGCTCTTGCAGGCGAGCCGCGCAAAAAAGATGCCCTCCACCAGATCGTAGATGACCACCTCAGTGATTTCGATGTCGAAGGCCAATGACAGGCTGTTGAAGAGATCGTGGGTCAGCGGTCGGCTCGGCGTCATGTTCTCCAGCTTGATCGCGATGGACTGGGCTTCGTGCATGCCGATCACGATGGGCAGTTTTCGTTTGCCCTCCACTTCTTCGAGCACCAGATTGTAGGCGCCCGTTGTGGCACCGCTCGGTCGGATGTCGAAAACCAAAAGCTGTGATCTTTTCATGGTCGTGCTCCGGCAGGGTTCAATGTAGCCCTTTCCGTCAGAGGGCCTTGAATGCCGCGGTCAATTTCGGAACCACTTCGAATGCGTCGCCCACGATTCCGTAGTCCGCCGCCTTGAAGAAAGGCGCTTCGGGATCCTTGTTGATCACCACGATGACCTTGGAACCGTTCACGCCGGCGAGGTGCTGGATGGCACCGGAGATGCCGATGGCGATGTAGAGGTTCGGCCGGATGGCAATGCCGGTCTGTCCCACGTGCTCGTGGTGCGGACGCCAGCCGATGTCGGAAACGGGCCTCGAACAAGCCGTGGTGGCACCGACCGCGTCTGCGAGGTCCTCGATGATGCCCCAGTTTTCGGGTCCCTTGAGTCCGCGCCCGGCGGAAACCACCAACTCGGCCTCTGGGAGCGGGGCGCGCCCACCTGTACTGGGTGCGGCGGCCTCGATGACCTCCACCTTGCGGCTGCCGAGGTCGGCCTCGAATGCCTCCACGCTGGTGGTGCCTCCACCGCCCTCGGGCATGCCGATGGCATTGGGGGTCGTCGTGATCACCAGCCTGTCTGTGGTGCCATGCAGCTGGGCGGTGGCCTTCCCACTGAATACGTTGCGTGTGTGATGGTCTCCGCTGGGCGGTTCGGTCACCCCGGCAATCAGCCCGGCATTGAGCCGGACCGCAATCCTGCCCGCCACCGCTTTGCCGAGGTGGTCCTGGGCGCAGACCACGACCTGGGCCCCTTCCTGCTCGACCGCAGCCGAAACGAGGCGGGCAATCTGGCCATCGTCGAGATCGGGCGCACCCTGGAGGACGCGGCCCACACCTGCGGATCCAAGACCGCCGTCCCCATTGAGTTCACCGGATACCACGGCCACGGTTTCCCCCATGGACGACGCGAATCCTGCAGCTTCGAGGCTGGCCTTGGTGGCCTGTCCTCCCTTCGTCTGGATGAATGCGATGCACTTCATGTTCACTGGCTTTCAGGGTGGATTCAGATGACTTTGGCTTCTTCGCGGAGCAGCCGGACGAGTTCAGAGGGATTGTCCGCATCCACCAATTTGACACCGGCTTTTTCCGGAGGCAGGGCGAACCGCTCGATGCGCGTGCCTGCGGTGGCACCCGAAGCGGGGAGGACCTGAAGCGGCTTGGTCCGGGCGGCCATGATGCCACGCATGTTGGGAATGCGCTGTTCGGCCATGCCTTTGGCGGCCGAAAGGACGAAAGGACCGGTCACCCCGATTTTTTCGACGCCGTTGGCCGTCTCGCGCATCATGATCGCCTTGGCGCCATCATAATCGAGGGAAGTACACAAGGCGATGCAAGGCACATCGAGGTGTTCGGCCAACATGGCCGGTACCGCACTGCTGTTGTGGTCAATGGTCTCCTTGCCGCACAGGATGGCATCGAAGGATTGGCCCTTCGCATAGGCTGCCAATTCAGCGGCCACCTGGGTGGCATCCTCGGGTTGGGCATCGATCCGCACGGCTTCATGGGCACCGATGGCCAGGGCCTTGCGAAGGATGGGGTCGCAATCCGCACCGCCCACGGTGGCAATCACGACTTTTCCTCCCTGCGCCTCCACGATTTCGAGGGCGCGGACGAGCGCGTACCACTCGTCGTAGGGATTGACGATGAACTGGACCCCTTCCTCATTGAAGCGGGTGTCGCCCTCGGCGAACGCGATGCGCGTCGTGGTGTCCGGGGCCTTGCTGATGCAGACGAGAAATTCCATGCCTTTGCGTTGAAGGTGGGGGACGATGTCCCGGTCTTCTGGACCGCGAAGTTAACCCCGGAAGACCTGCTGTGTCCAAGGGTGTCCGCACATGCATTCCGCAACGTAACTTTGCCGCCCTCAAACAAACATTGACCAGCATGCGTACGATTCAATTCCGGGAGGCTGTATGCGAAGCCATGAGCGAGGAGATGCGCCGCGACGACCGGGTATTCCTGCTCGGAGAGGAAGTGGCAGAATACAATGGCGCCTACAAGGCATCCAAGGGTATGTTGGATGAGTTCGGCCCTGAGCGCGTCATCGACACCCCGATCAGCGAGCTTGGTTTCAGTGCCATCGCAGTGGGCGCCGCCATGAACGGCCTGCGTCCCATCGTGGAGTTCATGACGTGGAATTTTGCGGTTCTGGCGAGCGACCAGATCATCAACCACGCATCCAAGATGCTGCAGATGAGTGGTGGCCAATACAGCTGCCCCATCGTGTTCCGCGGCCCCAATGGGCAGGCCGGTCAATTGGCCGCCACCCACAGCCAGAGCTACGAGAGCTTGTACGCCAGCATGCCGGGCCTCAAGGTGGTGACCCCGTTCACGCCCTACGAAGCCAAGGGCTTGCTCAAGTCCGCCATCCGGGATGAGGACCCCGTTCTCGTGATGGAGTCTGAAAAGATGTACGGCGACAAGGGAGAGGTGCCCGATGGCGAATTCCTGGTGCCCATCGGCAAGGCCAATGTCCGCCGTGCGGGCACCGACTGTACCATCGTCAGCTTCGGCAAGATCCTAAAGACCGTGCACGAAGCAGCTGATGAGCTGGTCAAGGAAGGCATCGAGGTGGAGATCATTGACCTTGTCACGATCCGTCCGCTCGATCTGGACACCATCGTTGAAAGTGTGAAGAAGACCGGTCGACTGGTCATCGTGGAGGAGAGTTTCCCCGTGGCGTCCATCGCTTCGGAGGTCAGCTACCGCATCCAGCGCCACGCCTTCGATTACCTGGACGCGCCCATCCGCCGTCTGTGCCAATCCGATACGCCCTTCGCCTTTTCGACTTCTCTGATTGAGGAGGCCCTTCCACAAGTGGCGGACATTGTCCGTACTGTGAAGGAGGTCAATTACGTAGCCTGAGTACCCGCATTCCCCCGCGCATTATCTTCGCGCCCCGAAACACCTCAACCAGCTGACCCTGTCAGCTTCAACACTGTTCCATGCAAGACACGATCCTTTACCTCGTGCCCGCTTTGGCCGTCGTCGGCCTCATCTACATGTTCGTCCAATCTCGCTGGGTCCGCTCGCAGAGCACCGGTGAGGAGAAGATGAGCACCATCGCCAAGCACATCCACGAGGGCGCCCTCGCCTTCCTCAGCGCGGAGTACCGCATCCTGGCCGTCTTCGTGGTGGTCGCCGGCGCCCTGCTCGGGGTGGTGTCCATGCTGGTTCCGACAACGCACTGGTTCATTGTGGTCGCCTTCGTCATCGGTGCCGTGTTCTCGGCCCTCGCCGGCAACATCGGCATGCGCATCGCCACCGAAGCCAACGTCCGCACCACGCAGGCAGCCCGCACGGGCCTCGCCCACGCATTGAAGGTCTCCTTCACCGGCGGCATGGTCATGGGCCTCGGCGTGGCCGGCCTCGCCGTCTTCGGCCTGAGCGTCCTTTTCATCTTCCTCCTGAACTTCTTCGCCGGTGGCGTCTGGGCAGGCGTGGAGAACATGACCATGATCCTGGAGGCCCTCGCTGGCTTCTCCCTCGGTGCTGAATCCATCGCGCTCTTCGCCCGTGTGGGTGGTGGCATCTATACCAAAGCGGCTGACGTCGGTGCCGACCTCGTCGGAAAAGTGGAAGCCGGTATCCCCGAAGACGACCCGCGCAACCCCGCCACCATCGCCGACAACGTGGGCGACAACGTGGGCGACGTGGCCGGCATGGGCGCCGACCTCTTCGGTTCCTACGTGGCGACGGTGCTCGCCGCCATGGTGCTCGGCAACTACGTCATCAATGACATGGGGGGCAGCATCACCGACAACTACGGTGGCATGTCCACCATCCTCCTGCCGCTGATCATCTCCGCCCTCGGCATCATCTTCTCCATCCTCGGTTCCCTCGTGATCCGGGTGAAGGACGATGCGAAGGAAAGCGAAGTGCAGGCGGCCCTCAACAAGGGCAACTGGGGCTCCATCATCCTGACCGCCATCGCATGCTTCTTCCTCATCGACATGATGCTCCCCGAAACGCTGCAGATGGACTTCTTCGGTGAAGGCACCCGCACGTTCGGCAGCATGAACGTCTTCTACAGCGTGATCGTCGGTCTCGTCGTGGGTGGAGCGATCTCCTACATGACGGAGTACTACACCGGTCTCGGCAAGAAGCCGGTCCTGGGCATCGTCCAGAAGTCCTCCACCGGTGCCGCCACCAACATCATCGCCGGCCTCGCCACGGGCATGATCTCCACCTTCGGACCCATCCTGCTCTTCGCTGCCGCCATCTACATCAGCTATGAGTTCGCCGGATTCTACGGTGTGGCCATCGCCGCCTGCTCCATGATGGCCACCACGGCCATGCAGCTGGCCATTGACGCCTTCGGCCCGATCGCCGACAACGCCGGCGGCATCGCCGAGATGAGCGAGCTGCCTGAGGAGGTGCGCGAGCGCACGGACATCCTCGACTCCGTGGGCAATACCACGGCCGCCATCGGAAAGGGCTTCGCCATCGCCTCCGCTGCGTTGACCGCCCTTGCCCTCTTCGCTGCCTATGTGGAGTTCACCGGCATCGACGGCATCAACATCTTCAAGGCCAACGTCCTCGCCGCCCTCTTCATCGGCGGCATGATCCCGGTGGTTTTCTCCGCCCTCGCCATGAACTCCGTCGGAAAGGCGGCCATGGAGATGGTGCAGGAGGTGCGCCGCCAGTTCAAGGAAATCCCCGGCATCCTTGAGGGAACCGGCACGCCGGAGTACGGCAAGTGCGTCGATATCAGCACGCAGGCCGCGCTCAAGGAGATGATGCTTCCGGGCGCCATGACCATTGCCTTCCCGCTGATCATCGGACTCGTGCCTTTGATGTTCGGCGCGGATCCGGCATGGGCGGCCGAGACCCTCGGCGGCTACATGGCCGGTGTGACCGTGAGCGGTGTGCTCTGGGCCATCTTCCAGAACAACGCGGGTGGCGCTTGGGACAACGCCAAGAAGTCCTTCGAGGCTGGCGTCGAAATCGACGGCGAGATGACCTACAAAGGCAGTGACGCGCACAAGGCTGCGGTCACGGGAGACACCGTGGGTGACCCCTTCAAGGACACATCAGGTCCGTCCATGAACATCCTCATCAAGCTGACCTGCCTCGTCGGCCTCGTCATCGCCCCGATCCTCGGTGGCCACGGCGGTGGTGAGCACGATGGCCATGACCATGGGGCCATTGAAACACCTGCTCCCGAAGCAGCCCCGGTGGCTGCCGCAGATTTTCAGGAAGCATGAGGGGGGTAACCACTTGGACTCCGCTTTTGGGTGGGGCATTGATCCTCGGGCTTGCCGGTTGCAGCGGGTCTTCCGAAGGGGTCAATGAAGCCCCCGCCAAGCCCGCCGAGGGTGCCGCACCGGAGAAAGTCGCCGCCGAACCGGTGGAGGACCCTTGTGATTGTTTCAGTGAGGGCTTGAACCGGGGTCAGTTGAAGTACTGCCGGGAGGAGAAGCGGAACATCGCCTTCCTCGAGGCATTGCGCAATTGTGGGACTGCAGAGGTGGGTGGCGTCAGTGCCATCAGCAACATGCCGGGCGATGGGCAATACACCATGAACCTGGACCAGTCCATCATCCAATGGCAGGGGAGCAAGGCCACCATGACCGAATCGGGTACGGTTCCCTTCCGCTCATGCATTTTCGATGTCCGGGACAGCCGATTGGTATCGGGCAGTGTCGTGGTGGAGATGAATGGCATCAAAGTCACCAGCATTGAAGGCTTGGGTGCCCGCAACCTCGGAAAGCACCTGCGGGAGGAGGACTTTTTCGACGTGGTCGAGTATCCGACCGCAGCCTTCACTTTTGATAATGGGCGGACTGACGGCAGGGGAAACCTGGTCGTGGAGGGCAAGCTGAACATCAAGGGGATTTCCAAACCGGCTACCGCCACGCTCAGTTTCGGTTCGTCAGATCCGGTCGTGGCCAACGTCAACATGTCCTTTGATCGGGCAGATTTCAATGTGCGCTATGGCAGCGGCTCATTCTTCGACAACCTCGGGGATGATCTGATCTCCGATGAAGTCCATCTGAAGATGGTGTTGGTGGAGGATGTCAGTCTCCGGAAGTGAGCAACGCCCTTGAGCAACTGAATGAAAAACGGCCCCTTGAGGGCCGTTTTTCATGAAGTGTGGTCTGGACCACGTTCAGAAGAGGCCGTTCAATTCGGCATCGACCTTGGTGATGATGTCACCCAGATCCTCGGGGTTGTGCTCGAAGTCCATGTGGTCCACATTGATGACCAGGACCCTGCCTTTCGTGTAAGTGGAAATCCAAGCCTCATAGCGCTCGTTCAGCCGGTTGAGGTAGTCGAGACGGATGGACTCCTCATATTCCCTGCCGCGCTTTTGGATCTTCTCGACCAGGTTGCCCACGCTGCTCCTCAAGTAGATGAGCAGGTCCGGTGGCGTGACGAATTGCTCCATCAGTTCGAACAACTTGAGGAAATTCTCGTGGTCACGGGAGGTCATCAATCCCATGGATTGCAGGTTGGGAGCGAAGATGTAAGCATCCTCATAGATGGTGCGGTCCTGCACCATATCGTGACCGCTTGACTTCAAAGCGTGCAGTTGACCGAAACGGGACGTCAGGAAGTGGATCTGCAGATTGAAGGACCACCGCTGCATGTCCTTGTAGAAATCGTTCAGGTATGGATTGTCATCCACGCTCTCATAGTGCGGGGTGATCTTGTAATGCTGGGCCAGGAGCCGCGTGAGGGTGGTTTTCCCGGAGCCGATGTTGCCTGCGATCGCGAGGTGCATGTTCGTGCGGTTGGAGGCGGCAAGGTAGGGGGCGCAATGCCTTCCTACAATCCGGAACCGCTTGTGGCCACCGGGTGGAGCAAGTTCCGGTCACCGCAAACCGCCTCTACCCACCGGGGGTTCATGGAGAGACGGGGGACCTTGTGTTGACCTCCCAGTTTTCCTTTCTGTTTCAACATGTTTTCGAACGCCCCCGCAGCGGCCCATGTGACTTTGGGCATGCCGAGTACGAGATCGGCGGTCCGTTTCGCGTCATAATCCGAATTCAACCGCCGGAGATTGTGGTCCAATGCCGTGGAAAACAGTCCAGTATCTGGAATGCCGGAGGCGCTGCGTCCTGCTTCCACGACCCAGTGGTGACGGCCCATGCAGCCCGATTTTTCCCGAAGCGCACATGCGGTCCAATCCCGGACCTCCAGTCCGAATTGTCGGCAGGTCTGCGCCATGGCGATGTCGGCGTCTCCTACCATCAGCTCTTCCCCGGCCAGGTTCAGGAAGGATTTCGTGCGTCCCGATACGCGAATGCGATAGGGAGAGAGGGTGGAGAACCGCACGAGATCACCGAGCAGATAGCGGTGGAGTCCACCGTTCGTGGAGATGACCATGGCGTAATCCCGATCGACTTCCACGGCATCGAGGCCCACGGTTTCGGGGAAGGGATCCGCTGCGAGGTCGAAGTCCGGATGGAAAGGGATGAACTCGTAATGGATGCCATAATCCAACATCAGCAGCATGTCGTCCGCTCCGAGCCTGTCCTGTATGCCGAAGAACCCCTCGCTGGCATTGTAGGTCTCGATGGTGTGGATGCCCGGCGGCATGAGGCGTTCAAAAGCCTTCCTGTAGGGGGCAAAGGAGACCCCGCCGTGCATGTAGAGCTGGAGATGCGGCCAGACTTCCCCGAGGTGGGCCTTCCCCGATTTTTCGAGGATGCGTTCAAGGAGCACCTGAGTCCAGCTGGGGACACCGGCGATGATCCTCACATCCTGCTCGATCGTGGTCTCCGCCATCCGCTCGATTTTCTCTTCCCATGAGGACATGAGGG
This sequence comes from Candidatus Nitrosopumilus sp., assembly GCA_964223495.1. Classification (GTDB taxonomy): domain Bacteria; phylum Bacteroidota; class Bacteroidia; order Flavobacteriales_D; family Sanyastnellaceae; genus UBA8752. Next base: position 12,520 of record CAXQGL010000021.1, read on the forward strand.
CGATGGAGCGTGCCGGAGTCCGCCGCCATTCGCACCACCAGGGGAGGTTGTTGATGATGATCGCGCTGAGGTCGCCGGTCAGGGCGCCATTGTCGGCCTCCTCCGTCCTTCCCGTTCCTCCGACGATGAGGTGCCGTCCACCGTACAGGCGGGCCTTGGGCACCGCATCCACGTACATCGCCAGCAAATCCTTGCCCCCCTTGTAATGACAACGCTCCAGTGAATCCTCGGTGACGGGGATGAACTTGCTTCGGTCGCTGGTGGTACCGGATGATTTCGCATGCCATCGCACGGAGCCGGGCCACAGCACGTCGGGTTCCCCTTGGCGGACGGACGCGATCCAGGGCTTCATGCCGTTGTAGTCCCGGACCGGAACTGCAGCCCTGAATTCCTCCGGGGAGGCATCGGGCCGGATGCCGCATTCACTCCCGTACCGTGTCCTCGACAGGGCGGAAATGTGCTGTTGCAGGACTTCCGCCTGGACTTCGAGGGGATATTTCCTGAACAGCGCAATCTGATGGAGGCGCTTGCGGATGAACCAACTGAATACGGTATTGACCGGCATGGCTCAGTTCGGGTCTATGCGGTGCACGTCATTGTTGGACTCTTCAATGTCATTCTTGACATGTTGGATGCGCAGGGCAATCAGGACCCAGATGCCATTGACGTCGGGGTCGCCCTGCATCAGTCGGGCCAGCGCATCCTCATCATTATCCGCGGCCAGGGCCATGTCTGCCAGTATGCTGCCCCCTTCGTGTCGCAACCACTCCACTGCCCGCGATTCACCTTCGGCCCCCTCGATGAGGGCCATGAGGTGGGCGTGCCCATGGTGACGCAGCCATGACCGCGAAGTGGGTTCGTTCATCAAGGCATGACAGAACACACCCAACTCGGGGTATGCCGATGCCATGAGCCAGTCGCGCAACTCCTCATTGCCCGTAATGGCCTCTGCCCATGCGAGCAGCACCTTGCCGGGATAGGAAGGGAGGGGCAGCACTTTCATCGCAAGGGGAAAGATGATGCGATTTCTTCGTTTCGGAAACATCCTGCATGGTTTGTGGGGTTCCTTTGTACGCCTGTTCGTTTCGGAATGGACGGAACCTACCCTGCATGGACCAACCACCTTCCGCAGCAGTGCAGCCGACTTCGGGTCCCACAGCGCCCGCGCGGGTCTATGACCGGGCATTTTACATGCTTTGCAGCGGTACGGTGCTCTTCATGGCCAGTTTCGGAATGCTGCTCCCCGAGCTGCCCGCCCACCTCGCCACCATGGGAGGAGAGGCTTATCTGGGGGGCATTGTCGGCATGTTCACCCTTTCTGCGTTCCTCTCCCGCTTCCTCAGCGGTCGTATTGCGGATCGCGCCGGGCGGCGCAAGGTCATGATGATCGGCTCCATCGTGACGGCGGTGGCAGGATTGGGTTATCTCGTGGCGACCAGCATCGCGACCTTCATGGCCTTGCGCTTCTTTCATGGGCTTTCCACGGGTTTCAGACCGCCTGGGACCAGCGCCATGCTGACCGATCGCATCCCGCGAAGCCGAAGGGGAGAGGCCCTGGGCTATCTCGGTGTTGCGGGCAATGCGGGTATGGCTGCCGGCCCTGCGCTGGGCAGCTGGCTGACCGTGGAGTGGGGCATCGAGTGGATGTTTGTGGTGTCCGCCATGCTCGGCATGGCCAGCGTGCTCTTCACCTGGCCGCTGGAAGAGACATTGCCGGAGGCCCGGCCAATCCGTCGGGAGGACCTCAATCCCCTGAAGGGGCCCCTCATCGATCCGCAGGCGTGGCCTGCAGCCGTCATCCTGCTTCCCATTGCCATCGCATTTGGAGTGTACCTCACCATCACCCCTGATTTCGTGGACCATCTCGGTTATCGGTACAGGGGATCCTTCAACACCATCATTGTGGTCAGCTCCATCGCCATGCGCTTCGTGGCCGGAAGGATGAGCGATCGGCATGGCCGGATCCCCATGCTGCTCGTGGGAACCGTGCTGTTGGCCATCGGAATGGGGTTGCTCGGCAGCGCAGGCAACAAGACGGTGGCGACCATTGCAGCACTCTTGTATGGTGCGAGCATCGGGATCAACATGCCGACGGTCTTCGCGTGGACCACGGACCTGGCCCAACCGGGCCAGATCGCCCTCGCCCTCGGCACCATGCTGATGGCGCTTGAAATCGGTATCGGAGCGGGGGCGGTGGTGTCGGGCATGTACTTCCAAGGTGACGTGACGCACATTAAGGAATTGTACTACATGGCAGCCTTTGGGGCCGCATTGGCCGGAATTGCGCTGCTGGCGCCGCTGTTGCGGGGCCGTCGGGCCTGATGTGCCATTCATCAAAAATGGTCCCTTGATAACCTCCACATTGGGAGCCGCTCTTCCGGAGAGTGACCCCGTAGCTTGAGCACATGAGCTCGAAAGAAATGCCTACGCAAGAGGCCATCGAAGTCGGTTCCGTCGGGGGAACAGCGACGTCCACACCTCAAGGTGCAAGCTTGAACGCACTTGAGGTCGAAGGACCGACCATGGGGGATCTGCAAGCCGAGCGCCGTGAACTGGCGCGCGATTTCGTCACATTGAAGCACACGATTTCACAGCTGCGTGCCGAGCGCGACCGCTTGTCTGTCGAGAATCGGGACCTTCAGATGCGGCTCGCGGCCATCGAGACCGACTATGCGAACCTCTTCTCCTATGTCGAGGGACGCAAGGCGGAGGCTTAAGCCACGACTGCAGACGCCGTCGGGAGACTGCGGTCCACCTTCTTGAAGAGGCCCTGGAGCACTTTCCCGGGGCCGACTTCGACGACCTCCTTTACGCCTTCCGAGACAAACCACTCCATGGTTTGGGTCCAACGGACCGGTGCTGTGAGTTGTGCGATGAGGTTCTGACGGATGACTTCGGGATCCGTCTCCGGAGTGGCATTCACATTCTGGACTATGGGACAACGGGGGCTGCGGATGTCCGCGGCCTCCAGGGCTACGGCCAGCCGCTCGCGTGCGGGCTCCATCAGCGGGGAGTGGAACGCTCCACCTACGGGGAGGACGAGTGCCCGGCGGGCACCGGCCTCCGTCAGTGCGGCACAGGCGGCCTCGATGGCGGGGACCTCACCCGAAATGACGAGTTGCCCCGGGCAATTGTAGTTGGCGGCGACGACAATGCCGTCCGTATTGCTGCATACCGACTCGACCACGCCATCCTCGAGTCCCAGGATGGCGGCCATGGTGGAGGGCGTACGCTCGCAGGCCGCCTGCATGGCCTGTGCGCGTTCGCTGACCAGCTGAAGTCCCTCAGCGAAATCGAGCCCTCCGGCGGCGACCAATGCACTGAATTCACCCAGGCTGTGTCCTGCCACGAAGGCCGGGTCGAAGGCATCGCCCATGCCCTCAGCGAGAATCACCGAATGCAGGAAGATGGCCGGCTGGGTCACCTTGGTCTGCTTCAGGTCCTCTTCGGAACCGTTGAACATGACCTCGGCGATGTCGAATCCAAGGATATCCTTGGCCTCGGTGTAGCGGTCACGCGCGAAGGCGTGGGCATCGAACATGTCCTTGCCCATGCCGGGGAATTGGGCCCCCTGACCGGGGAATACCATGATTTTCATGGCGTCGAAATTAGCCCTTCCTCGGATGATGGGGCGCACAGGCAACTCAAAGTTTGTAGGACAGTCCGATGGAGAGCACCTCCTTGAACTGGGTGCCGGGGCCCGTCACCGCGGGAATGGTCGTGGTGACACCATCCACCACTTCCGTGCGCGCGGGCTCCTTCTCGAGGACCACATCGTCGTCGTAGATGAGGTGGGTGCTGACCGTGGTCCTGAGGAACTCGTTGATCTTGAGCTCGAGCAGTCCGGTCCAGTTGACGTCGATGTTGCCCGGTTGGTTGAGGTAGTTGGAGAACAGGTCGAGTTGGTGGGTCCAGGACACGTTTTCCATCACGACCAAGGTGATGTTCCAACGCAGGTAACCTCCGAGCTCAAATCGGGAATGCTGACCCGCGGGCACCCCGAAGGCGCCTGCCTGTGAGAGGGTGTCGTCCAGCAGGACGGTGAGTTTGCCTGTAAAGGGGGCGAAGAACAGCTTGCTCCGTTTGCCCGGCTTGGGCGCGAAACCCGCGGCCGTCACGAGATAGCCGGGGGACAGAAAGTCCGAAATTCGCTGATCCCGGTCGGGCAACCCATTCACCAGGGTGTAACCCGGCAGAAACTGGGTTCTCGCATCCACCAGGACGGACAACCGTGCATCGCGGAGGGCCGTCTGCATGGCGGTGTTCCACTGGCCGGTCACGATCAGTCGGTCATCCGTCTTTCGCCAGCCTCCTTGTTGGCGGAGAAGACCGAGGGCGGCATCGACACCCCAACCCGCGCTCCTGGGGCCGCGTTCACGTGTTTCCGAGAGGTTGCACAGCGCGGTGAAAGCCACGGAACTCTCACCACCACCAGCCCAGTTCTCCAGTGCGGTCTGGCTGAGGTTCAGGCCCAAGGTGCCTTTGAACACTTCCACCGTATCCAGTGGGTTCTCATCCCCCACCATCACCGCCTTTTCCACCTGGGGCACCTGCATCTGGGCCGAACACGACGGAAGCATCGGATTGAACACCAGTGCGATCAACCCGAAGATTGGAAGATATTTGTGCCAGATCATGATGTGGACAGTTTCAGGTGAAATTGGTTTCACGGCGTGGATTTCCCGGAATTAATGCCTAAATTATAGAGGTCCATACATCATGTGGCGCCTTTTAACCATTTCGCTGTTCCTCGTTGTGGGAGCATGCTTGCCTGCGAACGCACAGAACGCTGATTATGCGGCAACTGGGGTCGAGTTGTGTGATTGCCTCCCGGCGGATTCATACCTCTTGCTCAAGAAGCTGCACTTTGCTGACGGCCTGACCACCATGCAATATTCCGCCAACATTGAAGTGGTGTTGGCCTTCCTCGGTGCATATGGAACGATCGGCGCACACCCGATGAACCTCAATTGGCCGAATGATCTCGTCGTGGGATCCGCGGACCTCACTTATGTGCTCACCGGTTTCAACCATTATCCTGCATTCGAGGACGCCCTGTGCAACTGGGAGGTCGTGAACGTGGCGAGTCACGGTTGGATCCTGGCAGAAATCGGTGCCACCGGCTATTCCGAGGCCTATGTCCACGAGTCCACCTATGACGAATTCGAGACGGGCACGGAAACGTATGGTCAATGTCTGTTGAACAGCTTTGACCTCGAAATGGTCTTTCTGCCCGATTCGGTGGTCAGGCTGAGCTTCGTCAAGAAGTACCTGGGAAATCCATCTGTGGACGGCATCGACTGAAGGTCCCATTTGTGGGAATTCGGTGATCAAATACCATGAATGGGGGAGGGGTTGATTGAAGATTCAGCAGCAGGTTTGCGGCGCTATTTAGAATGCGTCCAAATAAGATTTTTCCGTTCCTGACGTTTCTGTTGGCCCTGGCTTTCCGTCCAATGGCCCAGACTCCGGCTTCAGTCCGCATCGTAGATGCGGATGGACGCGGTATACCCGGGGTGGCCCTCGTCACTGCAAACGGCACGGGATTCGTCACCGATGGTGAGGGCATGATCCTCCTCCCGGATTCCCTGTTGAATGGGCAGGGCACGATGTGGCAATTGCGCTGCCTGGGATTTGCGGACCGGATGCTCGAGGGAAAGGAGCTGTCGAAAGGTGCGGTCATCCGCATGGAGGAAGCGGTTCTGGATTTGCCGCAGGCGCTCGTGGAAGCCGTCTCCTTGACTGGAGGGCGGCCCTTGGGGGTTCCTGGATCCGTGACGGTTCTATCTGCAAAGGCCTTGCGGCGTCAGGGCGACGTGGATGTGCACCGCGCCCTCCGCTCGGTCCCCGGGGTCTATATCCAAGAAGAAGATGGCTTCGGGTTGCGTCCCAACATCGGACTGAGGGGCAGCGGCTCCGAGAGAAGCAGCCGGATTTCCATCCTCGAGGATGGCATCCCCATAGCACCGGCACCGTACACGGCCCCGAGCGCCTATTTCTTCCCCTCGGTGGGACGGATGAACGGCATCGAAGTGATGAAGGGGGCCAGCCAGATTGCCCATGGCCCCAACACGGTCGGAGGGGCCATCAATTTCATCAGCACCCCGATCCCATCAAGGCTTTCCGGCAGGGTGGATGCCCGTTTGGGGGATTTCCGAACGGGTCGCATCCACATGCACGTCGGTGATGGTGCTGGGCGCATCGGTTGGATGGTCGAGGCATTGCAGTCGGGCAGCAGGGGTTTCAAGTCACTCGACGACGGCGGTCCGACCGGATTCACCAAACTCGATGTACTCGGAAAGGTGCGCTGGCAGTCCATCGAAGGGGCCACGGCCCAGCGCATGGAGCTCAAGTTGGGTGCGGTGGATGAACTGAGCCATGAGACGTACGCCGGATTGACTGCAACGGACTTTGCAAGGGATCCCTTCAGAAGGTATGTCGGGAGTGGTCGGGACCGGATGGAGGCGGACCAACGCCAGGCTGTATTGACCCATACGCTGGATTTCGGTGGTGGATGGCGTTGGACCAACCGGGCCTATGCGACGCGCTTCCAGCGCAATTGGTATAAGGTGGACCGCGTAGCCGGCAGTTCGGGTGAATGGGTCAAGCTCGGCGGATTTCTCGGTGGGGGTGATGCCGATGAGGCATCGATTGAAGCCCTGGGCGTCTTCCGCGATGGGGAGGCGGGCCTGGTCCGGCTCAAGGCCAACAACAGGGCCTACCACGCCCGTGGCGCCGAATCCCGCCTGACGTGGGATGGTACGGGTGTTGGATGGCAACGGTTCGAGGCCTCCCTGCGTCACCACGCGGATGGCATGGACCGATTCCAGTGGACGGACGATTGGGCCATGGTGTCCGGGCAACTGGTGTCCCCCGAGCGGGGAACGCCGGGCACGGAATCCAACCGCATCGAGTGGAGCCGGGCGTGGTCCGGGTACATGCGTGGGCGCTGGGTGCGCCGGGGCTGGGTGCTGATCCCCGGTGTGCGGATGGAGCGCATCTCCGCGGGACGTGACGATTACGGAATCTACGATGTGGAGCGCACCGGAGCGGATCTGGTACTCCGTCGGAATACCACGACGGCGTGGTTGCCAGGAATCGGGTTCCAGCGGAATCTTGACGCCGAATGGAGCGTGTTCGGCGGCATCCACCGCGGATTCCTTCCGCCCGGAAGTTCAGCTGATGTGGCACCGGAATGGGCCTGGAGCAATGAGCTTGGCATGCGTTGGATCCGACCGCGTGCGGATGCTACACTGACTGGGTTCGGACACTTCGGACGGAACCTGCAAGGGTCGGATTTTGCGTCGAGTGGAGGTGCCGGTGATGGAGATGTGTTCAATGCTGGAGGCACACGGGTGGTAGGGCTCGAGGCCGCATTCAATGCGACCAACGGAACGCTTCCCGAGGAGGGCCATCGCTGGGAATTGGGCCTGACCTACACTTGGACGGATGCCCGTTTCACGACCGATTTCGAGAGCGGATTCGAACCGTGGGGAACGGTGATGAGGGGATATGTCCTGCCCTATCTCACGCGCCACCAGGGTGCGGTTCGCATGTCCTGGGCCCGTGCTGGCTGGTCGGTGGATGCCACCGCCCGGTTCGTGGAGGGAATGCGCACCGTGGCCGGAGACCAACCACTGGAAGAGGCTTTCACCGTAGGCGGCAGCACCGTGTTGGATGCGGCCATGAGGTATCGCCTGGGCAATGGATTCGCACTGGAGTTGACGGGGCGGAACCTCGCCGATGCCGTGTATGTGGCCTCCGCGCGACCGGCGGGATTGAGGCCCGGCATGCCCCGAACCCTGTCGGTCGGATTCAACCTCAGTTTCTGAGCTCCTCCGGTCCGTCGAACCGGATCCAATCGATTTCGAGGCCGAAGGGTCCGGCCTGTCCGTCGTATTTCATCAGGCCGATCCGCAGGATGTCCGAGAGATCGCCCCAGGTCCAGAGCTTGGGCAGCGCTCCGGTCATGGCACTGCTTTTCTTCATGGCGTCGAACGGCAAGGTGACCTCGGTCCATTCACCATCCACCTTGAAGTTGGCTTTCCAATACGGCATCCACCATTGGCGGGAGGTCTCCATGGTCAGGGTGAACTCGTCAGGGTCTCCATTGGTCGTCCTGCAGCGCATCGTGACCGAGGAGAAGGCCGAGAGGTCCATGTTGCCCCAAGGGGAGCGCACCGAGCTGAAGCCGCCATTGTTCTCCAATGAGACCCGGCCTTCCCAGGTGAGGCTGGAACGGCTGTAGTTCACCGTGCATCGCGAGCGCCCACCCATGACATCGTCGTTCAGGGAGCGCCAGTCCACCACCCCACCCTTTCCGAAATCAAGGGCGAGCGGCTTGGGGGCAGTGGGCATGGAGCAACAAGCGGCAAACAATGCAAGGCCCAGCAGGGCATCGATGGAGAAAGAGAACATGCCTTAGGAACCCGCTTGAACAAGTGAGGTTCAAATGCATGCCGGCTTCCCGCTATTTCCCGATGCAGAAATTGCTGAAAATGTGACCGAGGAGGTCGTCCGGGGTCACCTCACCCGTGATGCGGCCGAGCTGTTCGAGGGCTTCCCGATGGTCCACTGCGAGGAGGTCGCCGCTGAGGCCGGCATCGAGTCCTTCCAGCGCGCGGTGCAGGGCTTCCCGCGTGCGCTGGAGTGCTTCCCTGTGCCGCAGGTTGGTGATGAGGATGCGGTCCTCCGCCAATGCGCTGCGGTAGTCGCGGCCCAACCGCTCCTCGAGTGCTTCGAGGCCGACGCGTTCTTCTGCACTGATGGCCAGCATCTCGTGTCCCATTTCCGGCCGCCACGCCGCCGGTGCAGGATGTAGGTCGGTCTTGTTGACGAGCACGATCAGGGTTCCCAAGGGTTCTCCAAGGGCATCCGCCGCCTCCTTGAGCGAGGAGGTGGCATCCTGGATTTCCTGTGATGCGGAGGTCCGGCCTTCGTCCGTTGCGAGGCCCCTCGCGTCGAGCAGGTACAGGATGAACCGGGCTCCTGCTGCCTTGGCCCATGCCCGCCGGATGCCTTCGGCTTCGATGTCGTCTGTGGTTTCGCGCAATCCCGCGGTGTCGATGAACCGGAATCGGATGCCCGAGAGGGTCAGCACTTCCTCGAGGGTGTCGCGTGTGGTGCCGGGGGTGTCTGAGACGATGGCGCGGTCTTCGCGCAACAGGGCATTGAGAAGGGTCGACTTTCCTCGGTTGGGCGCTCCGAGGATGGCCACGGGCACGCCCTCCGCAATGGCCCTTCCGGTGGAGAATCCGTGAAGCAGCTGGTCGATGCGATCCAACAGTGAGCCCACATGGTTCCGGTATCCATCGCGGTCAGCGAACTCTACGTCCTCCTCCCCGAAATCGAGTTCGAGTTCCATGAGCGCGGCGTATTCGATGAGGGCTTCCCGGAAGGCATTGATTTCCTGACTGAAGCCGCCTCCCAATTGTTGCAGGGCCAGACGATGGGCCCCGGCATGGTCCGCATCGATCAGGTCCCCGATGGCCTCCGCCTGGGCGAGGTCCCGCTTGCCGTGCAGGAAGGCGCGCTGGGTGAATTCGCCCGGCAATGCGGGGCGGCATCCGGAATCCACAAGGCATTCCATGAGCCGCTGTGCGATATAGGGACTGCCGTGGATGTGGCATTCGACCACATCCTCACCGGTGAAACTCTTCGGCCCCCGGAAGGGGAGGATCAAGGCCTCATCGAGCATGGCTTCCCCGTCCATCAGCCGGCGCAATGCGCTGCAACCCGGCTGGACGGTTGACAAAGTCCCTCCACACATCCGGTCCACCACGGTCCACGCTTCGGGCCCACTGACCCGGACTACGGCAACCCCACCCCGTCCAGGTGGAGTGGAAAGGGCGCAGATGGTCGTACCGTCCAAGGGGTGGGCTGGCATGGGGGCAAATTAGCCCCAAGCCCCTTCCGAAGCTCCCTTTGCCCACGTTACTTTTGCGCCGGTGCCGAGGCGCCAAACGACATTACCATTCCGCCATTACGACCCCATGAGCGTTCTCGTCAACAAGGATTCCCGCATCATCGTCCAAGGATTCACCGGCTCCGAGGGCACCTTCCATGCCAGCCAGATGATCGAGTATGGCACCAATGTGGTCGGAGGTGTGACTCCGGGCAAGGGTGGACAGACCCACCTGGAAAGGCCTGTCTTCAACACGGTGGAGGACGCCGTCAAGCAGGCGGGTGCGGACACGAGCATCCTCTTCGTGCCGCCGGCCTTCGCGGCCGACGCCATCCTCGAGGCCGCCGACGCGGGCATCAAGGTCATCATCTGCATCACGGAGGGCATCCCCGTGGCCGACATGGTCCAGGTCAAGGCGCACCTCGATACACTGCCCGGCTGTACGCTGGTCGGCCCGAACTGCCCGGGTGTCATGACGGCAGGTGAGGCCAAGGTGGGCATCATGCCGGGCTTCATCTTCAACCCCGGACGGATCGGCATCGTGTCCAAGAGCGGTACCCTGACCTATGAGGCCGTGGACCAGATCACCAAGGCCGGTCTCGGGCAGTCCACCGCCATCGGCATCGGAGGTGATCCCATCATCGGAACGACCACGCTCGACGCGGTCAAACTGCTGATGGCCGACAGCGAGACGGACGGCATCATCATGATCGGTGAGATCGGCGGCGACCTCGAGGTCAAGGCAGCCCGCTGGATCGCGGAGAACGGCACCAAGCCCGTGGTGGGCTTCATCGCAGGTGTGACGGCACCCAAGGGCCGCACCATGGGTCACGCGGGTGCCATCGTGAGCGGCGAGGAGGAAAGTGCGGAGGCCAAGAAGGCCGTGATGCGCGAGTGCGGCATCCATGTGGTGGACAGCCCGGCCCACATCGGCTCAATGATGGTTGAAGCCCTGAAGGGCGTCAAGGCTTGATGGGCATGGGGTCCACTTGATGGACCCCGACCTTCCAGGGTTGGCTGATGATGTCCACCATGGTGGACAGGTCATCACCATTGGCCACGAAATCGACCCGCGAAGTGTCCACCCACAGTACGCGGCTGCCCCGTGCAGCCTTGAACTGCTTCTCATAGGCTTTTTCGATGCGGGCGAGGTATGCCGTGTCGATGTCCTGCTCGTAGCTGCGGCCGCGCGCGGCGATCTGGGCGTGCTGGCGCTCCGGTCCAGGACGCAGATAGACGATGAGCTCCGGACTCGGCATGCCCTCGGCCATGACATCGAAGAGGTTGCGGAACAGCGCGTATTCGGCTTTGGGCAGGGTGATCTTGGCGAACAGGTCACTCTTGGCGAATACGTAGTCCGCCACGAGGGCATCACGGAACAGGTTGCGTGCCGTGATGGCGCCCTTGAGCTGCTTGTATCGCTGTGCGAGGAAGCTCAACTCCACCGGGAATGCGTAGCGTTCCGGGTCGCTGTAGAACTGCTCCAGGAAGGGATTGTCCGCAAAGGGCTCAAGGACGGGCGCCACCTCGAGGCGCTCGGCAATGGCCCGGGCGAGGGTGCTTTTGCCCGCACCGATGCCCCCTTCGATTACGATGTGGCGGTAGGGAATGCTGCCTGCTGTGGCCATGCTGCAATTTGGGGCACCTCTTCGGGAAGTGCGGTCAAAAGTTGGGAAACCGTGCGTCCTCCTGTTCCTGGAATGGCCTGGTCGGGCACGAGGTCACAGAGGGGCTGGAGGACGAACCGCCGCTCGAGCATCCGCGGATGGGGCACGGTCAGGGTGGGCAGGTCCAATTCTTGGATGCCCCAGAGGACAATGTCGAGGTCGATGGAACGTGAGGTCACCAAGCCTGATGCCCTGGTGCGCCCCATGCGACGCTCGATGTCGAGCAGGGCTTCCATCAATTGTGCAGGTGTCCACCGGTCGCCGTCGATCTCCATTTCGACCACCCTGTTGAGAAAAGGGGGGGTACCGGGCGCCATACCCACGGCTGCCGTCTCATAGGTGGGAGATATCCGCAGGACCCCACCGAGTGCAGAGAGCTCGACATCGGCACGGTCGAGGTGGTCGATGCGCGCTCCGAGATTGGATCCGGTGGCGATGTGGACAATCACGGTGCGAAGATCGCACCGCCGGATATCGTGAGGCCACCTTGTGGGAATATTCCCGTCATTGCATTTTTTTGGTACTATGTATTGCAAAGTACAGGGTGATGCGCACATCTTTGCATCGCCATGACAAAGGAAACATCGGCTTCAACCGCACAAATGCGCAAAGGGGTATTGGACCTTTGCATCCTTCGCATTCTCGCGAAAGGGGAGGCGTATACCTCCGATATCGTCGAGGTGCTCAAGTCCGTGGACCTGCTGGTCGTGGAGGGCACGCTCTACCCGTTGCTCACCCGCATGAAGAATGCAGGCACCCTCACCTATCGATGGGAGGAGAGTGCTTCTGGCCCTCCTCGGAAATACTACAGCATGACCCCTATGGGTGAGTCGCTGCTCGCTGAACTCGAAACCGCCTGGTCCCAATTCGTGGATTCGGTGAATTCCCTTGAAAACCCAACCCCTTCCAACGACTGAAAGACATGGTGGAAACGCGCAACATATCACTGGGAGGATGCCTCTTCCACGTTGAACTTCCCGCGTACGAGAAGTTGAATCGATACCTCGAAGAACTCAAGCAAGTCCTGCGTGGAGCGGAAGGGGAGGGCGAGATCCTTGAGGAGGTCGAGTACCGCTTGGCCGAGCTCTTCCAGACCACGCTGGGCGACACTCGGCGCGCCGTCAACCTCCAGGATGTCGAACGGGCCTGTTCCCAGCTGGGAGCGCCCGCGGATTTCAGTCCGGAGGATGCCGAAGGGGGAGCATCGGAGGAATCACATGAACGCGATGGAGCTCCCCGTTCCTCCCACCGCAGGTTGTTCCGGGATCCGGATGACAGTGTGTTTGGTGGGGTCTGCGCCGGGCTCGCCCATCGGCTCGGTGTGGATCCGGTCATTCTTCGCGCGGTCATGCTCGTCCTGGGTCTGTTCTCGGGCGTGGGCATCCCGCTGTATCTGATCCTTTGGGCCATTGTTCCCAAGGCGCGGACAGCCGCCGAACGATTGGCCATGAGGGGTGATCCGGTCACGGTCGAATCCATTCGCTCGACGGTGGAGAAGCAGATGCAGCAGGCCAGAGAGCAGGTGGACAAGCAGAATTTCGGGCAACGGCTGCGGGCCACCTGGCGTCGGGTGATGCACAGAAGCCTGCCCCGATTCCTCAAAGGGTTCGGGAAATTCCTGCTCTGGCTCGTCATCATTGCGACCATCGTCGCATTCGCGGCATTCGGCTTTTTCATTCTCGCTGCACTCATTACCGGACAGTGGAGCGGTGTCTTTTGATCGCACACCCCTGACTGTCTTTATTCTTCTTTGTTTACCTCAACTTTGACGCTCGATTCCAGCGCAATTCACAACGCTCACCACCATGAACTTCGGAAAGCAATTCCTCGCGAGCTTGCTCGGCTCCACCCTCGCCCTCATCATCGCGGGCTCCATTCTCATCTTCATTTTCGTCGGTGCCCTCGTGGGCGGACTGGCCTCCGCCTTTGCAGAGGCCGGGGATGACATCGAATCCGAGTTCGACTTCGGGGTCGATATCGAGGAAGGGTCCGTGCTGCACCTCACTTTTGACGCTCCCATGGCAGAGCGCGGCATGGAGGTGCCCTTCACCATCGGCTTCGGCAGCCTTGAGCCCGAGACGCAAATGGGACTCAACCATTTCCTTTCCGATATGGAGCGCGCTGCCCAGGATGACCGCATCGAGGGCGTCCTGATCCAAGCTGACATGCTGTCCGGTTATCCCTCCATGTTGGGGGAGGTGCGTGATGCGTTGGCCCGTTTCAAGTCCTCCGGAAAATGGGTCGTTGCCTGGAGCGAGATCTACACACAGAGTGCCTATTGGATGAGTTCGGTGGCGGATGAGGTCTACCTCCATCCGGAGGGAGGGATCGACATGCGCGGCATGGGCATCGAGACCACCTTCTACAAGCGGATGCTGGAGGACCTCGGTGTGGAGATGACCATCGTGCGCGGTCCGGACAATGCCTACAAGAGTGCCGTCGAGCCCTATTTGCGGGAGAGCCTGTCCGAGGCCAACAAGGAGCAATTGACCGCCCTCATCGAGGATTTCTGGGCCCGGATGGGAGGGGACATCGCTTCCGCCCGTGGCATGACGCTCGCCGAATTGGACGGCCACATCAACGGCCTTTCCATGCGCAAGCCGGAAGATGCCTTGGGACTCGGATTCGTGGACGGACTGCTGTATGAGGATGAGCTGCACGCCATGCTGCTCGAAAAGGGGGCGGCAGAAGACGATGATGAGGAGAGCCACGCCCTGCTCGTCGGTTACAGCAAATACCACAACCCGGACTTCTTCGAGGATTTCATCACCACCCTTCAGTTGGAGATGGAAGGTGGCCATGACGATGAAGAAGAGGGGGAGTCCGATGATGAGGCCAATGCCGTGGCCGTGGTGTTCGCCGTGGGCGGCATCGAAAGCGGGCAGGGAGACGATGCCACCATCGGTTCCGAGCGGATTGCAGGCGCCTTGCGGGAGGCCCGCCTCGACCCGGAAGTGGGCGCGGTGGTCCTTCGGGTGAATTCTCCCGGCGGCAGTGCCCTGGCCAGCGATGTGATCTGGCGTGAGACGGTGCTCCTCAAGGAGGCTGGAAAGCCCGTGGTGGCCTCCATGAGTGATCTGGCGGCCAGTGGGGGATACTACATCAGCTGTGCGGCGGACCATATTCTGGCGCAGCCGAACACCATCACGGGCAGCATCGGGGTCTTCGGCATCCTGCCGTCAGCCGGCAAGCTGATGCGCGACCGGATCGGCCTTGATTTTGACGGGGTCAAGCTCCACAAGCATGCTGATGTCATGAATGGGCACACGCCCGTCCAGGGTGAGGCGTTGGACGCCATCAATGAGGGCGTCACCGACATCTACAACGGCTTCATTTCTCGTGTGGCCGAAGGCCGCGGCATGACCGTTGAAGCGGTGGATGAGATCGCCCGCGGCCGGGTGTGGACCGGACAGGACGCCATGGACATCGGACTGGTGGATGGCATGGGCAATCTGCAGGACGCCGTAGCCCTGGCTGCGGAAATGGCAGGATTGAGTGACCCCGAATTGGTGGAGCTGCCCGAGGCTGTGGACCCGTTCGAGCAGTTCCTCGCGGAATTTGCCGGGGTATCGGCCGCTGTGGCCATGGCCGAAGCGGCCGGCATCAAGGATGACGTGGTGGCACCCCTGCTCGAAGTCGAGGCCCTGCTGACGGCCGCACCCCACGACCGCATCCAGGCACGCCTGCCCTACACCCTGCGCATCCACTGATGGGAGAGGGGCACCGGGCCACGGCCATGGACGCATTGGGGCGGCTGAGCCCGGAAGCCTTCGCGGCGGCCGGGAAGCTGCCCCTTCGCTTTGTCCTGGACCGGATCCGCAGCGGCCTCAACGTCGGGTCTGTGTTCCGCACCGCGGATGCCTTCCGTCTGGAGGGCATCGATCTCTGTGGCTACACTCCCAGACCTCCCCACCGGGACATCCTGAAAACGGCCCTCGGGGCCACGGAGCACGTGCCCTGGGAGGACCATGCGGACACGGTGGCGGCCATCACGGGGTTGAAGGCTGAAGGGGTGCGCGTCTATGCGCTCGAGCAGGCTTCGGGATCCACCACCCTGGAGGCGTGGTCACCAAAACAGGAAGAGCGCTGGGCCGTAGTGCTGGGCAATGAGGTCCGAGGTTGTTCGGAGGAGGTCCTCGCGGCAGTGGATGGCGTCCTCGAGATCCCGCAGTTTGGGGTCAAGCACAGCCTCAACGTGTCCGTAGCGGCAGGCATGGTTTGCTGGCAGGCCTTCCGAGCCATGGGCGTACCTGCGGGATGATCCGTCGCCTGCTTTCCATTGGACTGACCCAATGAAAAGCCCCGGTCCGCAGTGGCGGCCGGGGCTTTTTGATGGGGTCATGGTGAACCTCAGTCGAGGTCGCGGAATTCCAGGTCGGCACTGGCCTTTGCGGAAAGTCCGGCGTCCTTTTGGACGGCCATGTCGCGGTGCTGCTTGGCATCAGCTGCGTTGCCGAGTCGGGCATTGGCAATGGCCATCACGTAATGGGCCACGGCACTGTCGTCGTCCGCATTGTTGAGGATGGTCTTCGCGCCATTGGCATCTCCATTCAGGAGCTTGGCGAGCGCAGCGTTCACCGTGTTCTCACCCGAGAAGCTGGAGACGGCCTTGCTGTAATCACCCTCCTGGATGGCGAGGATGCCTTTGTTGTACTTGACGGCGTCACCAGCCCCGGAGGCACTGGCGAGCAAACGCTTCGCATCTGCCAAGTTGCCTTTCATCCGGGCAACGGCACCGAGGTTGTTGTTGATGACGGGGCTGTCGCCGCGCTCGTCGGCCGCCATGAAGCGGTCGGCCGCCTGATTGAGCTTGCCCATCTCCATGAGACAGACGCCCTCGTTGTTCGGCGCGCGCCAATCGTCGGCATGCACCCGACTGGTGGCCTCATAGACCTTGAGCTTGTCTTCCGTTCCCTCGAACAGGGTCGCAGCGTACAGGGCTTCCTCCACGGTCAGGGTGTCGGGGTTGCTCATGGCGAGGTCCATCAGCTCCTCATCAGAATAGCCCTCGATGTCGTAGTGGAGGGTGATCATGGAGCGGCGGAGGGCGGGAAGGATTTCCTTTTCGATCTCCTTGTAGGTCTTGGCGATGTTCTTGATCTCCTCCTCCCGGCGGTTCTTGTCGCTGTACATGGAGAGTACGCGAAGGATGAGGTCCTTGTCCTCGATGTCCGATGCGCGCATCAAGGTTTGGAAGCCTTCCCAGTCCTCACCCTTGGGGCTGTTCCCGTAGAATCCATCCTCGACGTCGACTTTGGCCCGCTTGAGCAGGTTGGCGATCGCGGCATTGGCACTTTCGGCACGCTCCAGGGCGAGGTCCTCATTGAGGGTGATTTCTCCCTCGGGAGAGGCATAGGAACTCACATCCGTCCGCTTCAGCATGACACTGTCGTGGTCGGCTGCGAAGGACACGAATTCCTTCATCTCCTTCATGTCCTCGTCGCGCAATTCTGCCGAGCGCACACGGGAGCGGTTGTATTCATAGTTGATTTCAGCCTCCTGCGTGTAGGAAACGACCCGCTGGAAGGCATCCTCTCCGATCACGAACCGGTCGTCTGACTGCACCCAGTTGGGCGTGGTGATCACACCGTCACCGAGGACCACGGGCTCGAAATCCATGGACTTGCTGCCCATGGTGCCGCTGATGCGCAATTCGAGGCGGGCGCCGTCCTCCATGCCCTCCTGATAGGCAACCTTGGCACTGTAGTCAAAGGACTTGGCGGATTTGAAGGGGACAACGGTGTAGTTGCCCGCAGCGTCCTCACCTTGGAAGCCCTGCGTCTCGAAGGCAGCTTCACCTCCGTCCCAGACGAGCACGGGGGTGGCTTCGATGATGGCCTTCTTGGCGAAGTACTTCTCGGGGAAAGTACCGGAGAGGCTCAACGACACCTCACCACCCCGCATGATCAGCGGTTCAGGGTCCATGGTGAAGTTCAATTCCTCGAGGGTCTTCTCCATTTTTCCGAGGCCTCCGCAGCCGGGAAGGGCGAGCAGGAGGGCGAATGCGGGGAGCAGGAATGCCAGCGTCTGGCGGGTGGTGTATTGCATTTTCATGAATCGTGTCACGGTCAAAAATAGTCGTTCCGCAAGCGTCTGTCAGGCTTGGACAACACCCATTGAAGAGAATTTTCTAATACGGGCGTCGATGCGTTTGTCGGGATTCTGGACCCGGAGTTTCCTGAGGTGCTTGAGGATCTCCTCCTTGACGGAAGCGAAGGCCGCTTCGCGGTCATTGTGGGCGCCTCCGAGCGGTTCCGGAATGATGCCGTCGATGAGCTTGTGGCCCAGCATGTCGTCCGCAGTCAGCTTGAGGGCCTCTGCGGCTTCCACCTTGTGGTCCCACGAACGCCAAAGTATGCTCGAGCAGGATTCAGGGGAAATCACCGAATACCAGGTGTGTTCCATCATCAGAACCCGGTCGCCGATGCCGATGCCGAGCGCACCACCGGAGGCGCCCTCACCGATGACCACGCAAATCACGGGCACACGCAACTGCATCATCTCGATGAGGTTCCGGGCAATGGCTTCGCCCTGTCCCCGCTCCTCGGCCTCGAGACCGGGGTAGGCTCCGGGGGTGTCGATGAGACAGACCACGGGACGGTTGAACTTCTCGGCGAGCTTCATCAGCCGCAGCGCCTTGCGGTAACCCTCGGGATTGGCCATTCCGAAGTTGCGGTATTGGCGCAGCTTGGTGTTGGCCCCCTTCTGCTGTCCGACGAACATGACGGGCAGGTCGTCGATCATGCCCAGTCCTCCGACCATGGCCTTGTCGTCCTTGCAGGCCCGGTCGCCATGGAGCTCCATGAAGCGCCCGTCGGTTAGGGCGTCGATGTGGTCGAGGGTGTAGGGACGATCGGGGTGGCGTGAAACCTGTACCCGTTGCCAGGGCGTCAGGTTGGAATAGATATCCTTGCGCACCTCGTCGATCTTCTGCTCCAGATCGACCACCGTGCTCTGCATGTCGACCTGACCTTGACCCTCAATGTTGCGGGCCTGCTCCATCTGCTCCCTCAGGAGGCGAATGGGCTCTTCGAAATCGAGGTAGTTCATCGTGTGGATTCCTCTATGGCTCCGCTCGGGAGATTCCAATGTGCAAACCTAATGTGGCAGGGGGATTCGGACACAGGGCGTTTGCACGCTTTGTCAACCACGATTTCTGAGTTCCTCCACCATGGCGCGCACCGCCTTGCCGCGGTGGCTGATGGCATTCTTGGCGTCCGCGTCCATCTCAGCGAACGTCCGCCCCACACCTTCAGGTTCGAAAACCGGGTCGTAGCCGAAACCCTGGGCCCCGCTTCGGTGGATTGCAATGCTGCCCCTGCAGATGCCTTCGAAGGTTCGGGTCCCCGTTGGAGAGGTCAATGCGATCACGGTCCGGAATTGTGCTCCCCGCTCAGAGCGTCCTTCCAGTGCTCCAAGCAGCTTGGTCATGTTGGCATCGGCATCTTTCGCGGGTCCGGCGTAGAATGCCGTGTCCACCCCCGGCGCCCCTCCGAGCGCATCGACCTCGAGCCCCGTGTCGTCAGCGAAGCAATCCACGCCGTAATGGGCCCGGACATACTCGGCCTTCTGGATGGCGTTGCCCTGTATGGTCTGCGCCGTTTCAGGGATCTCCTCGTTGCAGCCGATCTCATCGAGGCCGACCACGTCGTAGTGTCCGGCGAGCAACTGTGCAATCTCCCGGACCTTGCCCGGATTGCGGGTGGCGAAAACGATGCGGGGCAGTTCCATGCTGCGAAGATGCGACGGGTTCAGATGCGGCGGACCTTTCCGGTATCGGTCATGGCGAATGCCGACCTGAACTCCACGGACCTCGGACGTTTGTTGCCTTCTCCCGACAAAGTCGCCAGCACCCGCTCCGCGAGGGCCTCATCACGATCGCCTTCCACGACCACCGCAATGCGCTGACCGAGGGTGCCGTCCTCCCTTCCCGCGATGTACCAACGCCGCGGTCCCATCAGTTCTGCAAGGGGGGGTGACCAGGCGCGCTCGAGGACCGCGGGATGGGCTTTCAGTCCGCCCGAGTTGATCACGTCGTCCAGTCTCCCCAACCATTTGAAACCCCGACCGGCTTCCGTTTCCACCAATTCCACTGTGTCCT
Organism: Candidatus Nitrosopumilus sp.; assembly: GCA_964223495.1. Lineage (GTDB taxonomy): Bacteria > Bacteroidota > Bacteroidia > Flavobacteriales_D > Sanyastnellaceae > UBA8752. Next base: position 32,192 of record CAXQGL010000021.1, read on the forward strand.
GCGTCCGCAACCGGGATATCCCCCTTCCGGGGGCTTCCACGATGAGGGCACCGGTGCCGTCCACGGAGATGGCGATGCCCGGCAGGGTGTGATACAGATCCGAGCCCACCGCCCGGGTGGCGATGTGGGTCAAGGTCTCCGTCATGCCGAATCCGTGGTGGATGGTGCATCCGGAGGCGGCGGCCGCATCGGCCAACCGGGCTTCGAGACCGTGAGGAATGGGCGCTCCGCCCAGAAGCCACTGCCGGCTTGAGGCAAGGGCGCCGACGTCAAGGACATGCGCCATCTGCATGGGGGTGGCCACGGCAAAGTCGTGGGGGAGGCCGTCCCCGCCGGTTTCAGGTCTGGGGCGCGCGGAAGGAGCGGCCACCGATAGTTTCCACCCCAGAATCAAGGCCCGCCAGACCATCATGCGTCCGCCGGTTCCCGTTGCCGGAAGTGCGGACCAAGCGGAGACGCTCCGGCCGGCAAGGCCGAAATGCTGGGCGGTGTCGTTTGCGGAGGCCATGACGGCCTGCGCAGTGAACCGGTATTCCTTCGGGGTGTCCGTAGTGCCGGAAGTACGGAGTATGGGCTTCCCATCACGCCATGCGGCCACGGCGCCGTCCAGGGCACGGGTCCAGCCTTCCTTGCCCGGGGGAGGGGTGACATCCCCATTCCCATCGATCCGCCATTCGGTACTCATGGCAGGATGCCCGAAAGATCCCAGGTGTGGAGCGTGCCGTTGGCCCGTGCCGTCGGGTGGTCCATGCGCAGGGTGCCGCCAGTCACCACGAGGGGGGAGGGGATGTTGTCCTCGAACAGGCTGCCCGTGCCCAGGCCCTGTGGCAGGGGGCGGGGGTCTTCGGCGATGGCGTCCGCCGCCCACTGGGCAATGGCATTGAGGCCGATGTTGCTTTCCAATGCACTCGTCGCCCACCAGCCGGCTTCGACCTCCGCCGCAAGATCGATCCAGTGGTTGGCCTCCACGAATCCGCCGATCAGACTGGGCTTCAGGATGATGTAATGCGGCTTGATGATGTGGAGCAGGTTGCGGCGCAGGTCCGTGTCGTGGACGCCGATGAGTTCCTCGTCGAGGGCAATCGGGATGTCCGAACCGATACACAGGGCCTGCATCTTCTTCCACTGCCCCGGCCGGATCGGCTGCTCCATGCTGTGGATGTCGAAGGTGGCGAGCCGTTCCAGCTTGCCGAGGGTCACGGAGAGGTCCTCGTCGTCGAGGCCGCCATTGGCATCGAGTCGCAGGGTCACCTCGCTCGCCGGGGCAATGGCGCGGATGGCCTCGAGGCACTCCAGTTCATGCGCGAAGTCGAGTGCCCCTACCTTCATCTTCAGGGTATCGAATCCGCGTTCCAGGAGCGACTCGGCCTGTGCGACCATATCCGCCACATCCCCCATCCAGATGAGCCCGTTGATGGGGACGGGCCGCCCTTGGGTGAAGGGGCCGGGGAAGAGGATGCGGTCGCCCTCATTGAGCAAGTCGATCAGGGCGGTTTCCGCAGCGAACTTCACCGCGGGGTATTGCAGGCTCATCGCCTTGGGATCCAAGACGCCGGAAGCGGCAAGTTTCTTGAGCTCCAGCCGGGCGCGTGGTGCGCGCTCAGGACTCAGGCCAGGGATGAGGCTGCATTCGCCGATGCCGATCCGGCCATCTTCCTCGAGGTCACGGGCCACCACGAAGAAGCTCGGCTTCTCAGTCAATACCCCTCTCGAAGTGCCCGCGGGCTCTTTGAACTGGAGCATGCGCTCCACGATGGTGATCTCGAGGCCGGTCATGCGGTGGCGCTGAGGAAGAGAAACAGGGAAATGGCGAAGGTGCTGAGCGCGATCTTCTTCAGCTCTCCATCGAGGTCTGCCGGGTTCTCGGTCTGGAAGACGAATGCGAGGTGACGGGCGTGGACAAGGGCGAACAGACCGTACCAAAGCTGGCCCCGCCACGGCCCATCCGGATCGAGTTGCCAGAAGAGGAGGAGCGCGGCCCACGCTCCGAACAGCAGGACTGCGTGATAGATCCTGCCCCGGCGGAAACCCATGCGCACCACCAGCGTGTGCTTGCCGGTGGCTTCATCGGTGAGGTGGTCGCGGAGGTTGTTGAGGTTCAGGACCCCTACGCTCAGCAGGCCGATCGTGGCGGCAGGCAGGAGCCAAATGGGCTCAAACCCGCCGGAGATCAGGGTGGCAGTGCCGGCCACGCCGGCGAAGCCAAAGAAAATGAGCACGCTGATGTCCCCAAGCCCGCTATACCCATAGGGACGGGAGCCCGCCGTATAGGAGAATGCGGCGGCCATGGAGACCAGGCCGATGGCGACCCATTTCAAGAGGGTAAACCACGCCCCGCCAACGGCGAACAGCACGGTAGCCAAACCTGTGGCAAAGGCCATTCCCGCGGTGACCATCACCGCCCGCTTCATCTGGGTAGCCGTAATGCGGCCGGAGGTGACGGCGCGATCGGCCCGTTCGCGTCCCTCGACACGGTCGGCTCCGTTTTCGAAATCGCCCAGGTCGTTGGCGAAGTTGGCCAGGACCTGCAGCAGGAAGACCGTGACCAGACATCCGGCGAAGAGCTGAAGGAACCGATCGGATCCCACATCTCCCGTGGCACCCGCCAAGGCGCCTCCGGTCAGCACACAGGCGCTGGCGAGGGGCAGGGTCCGCAGGCGGGCGGCCTGGATGAAGTCGCGGACCATGATGCCGTCAGGGGAACTTGGGGTATTGCTGGAAATCCGGATCGCGCTTCTCGAGGAAGGCGTTCTTGCCCTCGTGTGCCTCTTCCATGAGGTAGTACATGAGCGTGGCATCCCCTGCGAATTCCATGATGCCCGTCTGGCCGTCGAGTTCCGCATTGAGGCCCCGCTTGATCATGCGGATGGCCAGGGGCGACCGCTTCATGATGGTCTTGCACCACTTGACGTAGGTGTCCTCCAGCTTCTCGAGGGGGACCACGGTATTCACCAGACCCATGGCCTCAGCCTCCTTTGCGGAATACTGTTCGCACAGGAACCAGATTTCCCGTGCTTTTTTCTGGCCCACGTGGCGGGCGAGATAGCTGGAGCCGAATCCGGCATCGAAGCTGCCCACTTTGGGGCCGGTCTGGCCGAAGATGGCATTCTCCGAAGCGATGGTCAGGTCGCAGACAACGTGAAGGACGTGTCCCCCTCCGATGGCATAGCCGTTGACCGCGGCGATGACGGGCTTGGGCAGGGAGCGGATCTTCTTGTGGAGGTCGAGGACGTTCAGACGGGGCACCCCATCTCCGCCGATATAGCCACCGGTTCCCTTGACATTCTGGTCTCCCCCGCTGCAGAATGCCTTGTCTCCGGCCCCGGTCATCACGACGACGCCGATGTCCTGCCGTTCACGGCAGATTTCCATGGCATCCAGCATCTCGATGTTGGTTTCCGGACGGAAGGCATTGTACACCTTTTGCCGGTCGATCGTGATCCGGGCGATGCCCTCGAAAAACTCGAAACGGATGTCCTCGTAGGCCTTGATTTCCTGCCAGTGTCTGTCTTGCGCCATCTGATCTGTATTCAACTGGTGACAAATCCGCCGGTCTCCAGGTTCACAACAGGGAGCCGGATGCCCGGGCGGGTGAGCAAAGCTAAGGGCGGACGGCCTCCATATAGCGACGATGGGCATCTGCGCTCTTCGGCCCGGAAGTCACGATCTCGAGGACTTTGGGCACCTCCGAGGGGGACCACCACGAATCCAGAGCGGCGCGCAGACCGGCCTCGTCCTCGACCCGCTCGTGAATCAGTCCGTGGAGGTCGCACAAGGGGCGCAACTCCGTGTCGTGACGCCATTCGAAGTGGGATTCGGCAAGTCCCGTCCTTTCCGGGCCATCCAACCAACGGAAGATGCCGCCTCCGCCATTGTGGATCACCGCAACCCTCAAGGCCTCGGGCATCGGATGCACATGGAACGCGTTGGCGTCGTACAGGAACCCCAGTTCACCTGTGATGAGGGTGGTGGGACAGCCTGCCAGGGCCGACCCGACGGCGGTGGAGGTGCAACCGTCAATGCCCGCCACACCGCGGTTGCACCAAGGGTGTACGGCATGGCCGCCCGGCCAGAGTTGCGCGTACCGGACAGGTGTGGAGTTGCCGAGGTGCAACGCCCAGTCTTCCGGTAGGGCTTCATGGAGCAATTGGTGGACCTTCAGGTCGCTCCAGGGCATGGAGTCCAGCACCGGGCCATGCAGGTCCCTCAGTGCATTTTCGAGGCCCCACCACCGTTGGCGCCAGGCCGGCTGGATTCCCGCTGCAGGATCGAGGATCCGCGCGCCTTGCGCGAGCGCTTCGGGTACGGGACATTGGACAAGGATGCCGGGAGTTCCGAAGGCACTCGGAGCTGGTCCACCGGCATCGATGTGCAGGTGATCGGGAGTGCCGAAGGCGAGGGCCGACCGCATCCGTCGCGACAAGATGGGGGCACCGAAGGTGACGATGAGGTCCGGGCGGACGTCATTCCAATCCCCCTGTCCGGACTGCCAGGCGGAAAGCCAACGGTCACAGGCCGAAATGGTCGGTACCCCAGCCGGGGCAAGGCCACTTGTCGTATCTCCAGCGACAACGGCGGCACCGCTCCATTTCCCGAGTACCGCGGCATCCAATTCATGGGGCTGCGTCCCGCCGAGCAGCAGGATGCGTTCTTCGTTGTTCAGGGCCTCGGAAAGTCGGTCAATCAAGACTTCAGCAGCGCCAGTCGAGCCCGGGACGGCATCCTGTTTTTTCGTTGCCTGGGTTTCAGTCCCCGTCCGATTGGAGCCGTGTTCGGGATAGAGCGGTTCCTCGAATGGACAGTTGATGTGCACCGGACCCAGGGCAAGGGCCGCGCCGATCCTGTCGAGTGCATCCGGCCTCGAAGGAGATTCCACCGACCACGTGAGGTGCTCCCGGACATGGACGGCGTGCATGCCTTCCTGCGGAAGGGTTTGGCTTTGCCATTCCCCATCGGCACCAACGGGCCTGTCCGCGGTGAGGCTGATGAGGGGAATGCCCGTCCGGAAGGCTTCGGCAAGAGCGGCCCCGTGATGCATGGCGGCCGTGCCGCTGGTGCAGCAGACGGCGACAGGTTGTCCGAGGGCGAGTGCCATGCCGAGTGCATGATGTGCAGCGGCCCGCTCATCCAACGCCACCACGGTTCGCAAGCCACAGCGGTCGAAAGCCTGCATGAGGGGGGCATTCCGCGATCCGGGACTGGTCACCACCGCCGCAAGCCCAGAACCTTGAAGTCCCTGGACCAGGGCCATGGCTGAAGAGAGGGAACCGTTCGGGGAAGGCGTCATTCAGTCCAATGGACGATGGGGTCAAGGACGGCCCGGAGTTTGTTGCGCGTCTCGTCCCACTCCGCTGCCGGCTTCGATGCAGCGGTGATGCCGCCACCGGCGTAGGCTGTCAGGACGCCGTCCCACAGATGTGCGCATCTCAGGTTGACGTAATAGGCCACTTTTTCCTCCTCCTCCAGTCCTACCCAGCCCGTATAGTATGCCCTGTCATGCCCCTCATTTCGGGCGATGAAATCCAAGGCTGCCGCCCGGGGCGTGCCCCCTACGGCCGGTGTGGGGTGCAGCGCGCGGATGATTTCGGACAAGGGGCGGGTCGCCTTGAAATCGACCCAGGTGCGCAGGTGTTCGATGGGGCCGTATTGGATGGTTTCCCGGTCGCCGGTCCTGACATCCTCACATGCCGCGGCGGCCAGGGCGGTAAGCGCTCCATCGGTCACGAGCTGTTGTTCCTCCTGTTCCTTGGGAGTCCAGGGATCCGAGACATTGCCCAGATGCGCCATGCGGGTGCCGGCGAGGCATGCCGTGCGGAACAGGGGCCATTGGCCTTGCACGAGCGGTTCTGGAGAGGAGCCGAACCAGGTTCCGATGGAGGGGTGCTTGAAGGTCCAGCTGAACGAGTCGGGGTGGGCAAGGGCGAGCCGTTGCACGATATCCTGCCCATCGAGGCCTTCCACCTCCACTTGGAGTCGACTCGACAAAACCACCTTCCTGAGCGATCCCTGTGCAATGGCTTCTTGGGCCAGGATGACCCGGTCCATGTGGTCCTTCTTGCGCGTGCCATCCACGGGACGCGCCGTTCGCTTGGTCGTGGGCCTGGCATGGACCACCAGATTCTCCACCACCTCCGTTCTGCCACGAAGCACCATTTCCTCTTGGTCCCGTGCCTGTTCCCACGGGTGCAATCGGAACATGAGCGAACCTGATGGGTCGGCCACGAGCCGTTCCAAGACAGGGCTGCCCGGTCGATGGAACAGCACTTCGCCCACGCCTTGCTTCAGATCCAGCTTTTCTTCTTCCATCATCCAGCCTGTTGGGGTGCGGGAATGAGCATGACGGTCAAACGACCGGTACAGATGGCCTTGCCGTCCTCGTCCGTGATGTCGATGTGCCAGACATGCAACTTGCCTCCCTCGTGGTGGAGCCTTGCCTTGCCGATGACCCAACCCGAGCGGACACTCCTCAGATGATTGGCATTGACTTCAATCCCCACAGCTGCTTTTCCGAGCGGGGCGGCGATGAAGTGTGACCCCACGGAACCCAGGGTTTCTGCCAACACCACACTGGCACCCCCATGCAGCATGCCATAGGGCTGATGCGTCCGTTGGTCAACAGGCATGCGGCCTTCCACAAGGCCGTGGCTCACCGCGGTGAGTTCGATGCCCAGGGCTTCGCTGATGGTGTTGCGACCCAGTGCTTTGAGCTGTTCCTCATCGGGCATGCCCGATGCAGGGGAATTCTCGGTCATCTGGGCGTAAATGTAGACGAGCACCCCCGAGCTTGCAGGACTTGGTCCATGGACGTTGTTCAGGGGCGATGGTGGGCATCGGGTGGCTGTGCGGATGGACCGCGTTTCAGCTGACTTCCCGGTGGGATCCGTCGCAGAACGGCGGATTCTTGGTCTGTTTGCAGGTGCACATGGCCGCCTGCCCCGTGGATTCGGCTTCGAACATCTTTGGAGTCAGGTCCGTCCCCCTGTGGCCACCATCGCACCAGGGTTGATTTTTTGATCGTCCACAGGAGCACCACGCATAACGCGTGCCTTCTTCGAGGGAGGCCATCATGGGGATCTTTCCGGCGGGTTTGGGCTTGTCCATGGTCATCGTGTTGAATGAGAAACAAAGGAGCGCACAAGGTGTTCCAACGGGTCCGTTCTGGCATTCAACCCGATGAATTTCTACGGGAGGTTTCCACCCTGCGTCTGCGGATCATGCTCAATGCCTGCGGCGTGATCCCGAGATAGGAAGCGATCAACTTCTGGGGAATGCGTTCGGTGAGTTCCGGGTGAAGGGCGAGGAAGTGCTCATACCGCTCGAGGGCACTTGTGCTCATCATCATCAACACACGGCGCTGAAGGGCCCCCGCACGGCGGTGCAGGCGTTTGAGCTCCAGTCGGGCATCGGTGACCGGCGCATCGAAGACTTCGTTCAGCCGGAAAACCTCAACTTCCGAAGGTTCCAAGGCTTCAATGACCAGCTGGGTTTTCCGGTCGAAAGCAGCAGCCTCAAGATCACCGAGTGTCCATCCTTCAGAAGCGAACATGTAGGTGTGCTCTTTGCCTTTTTCATCGACAAAAAATGCCCTCAATAGCCCCTGGACCACGTGAAAAGCGTGTGTTGAGGATGCATTGGCCTCCTGAAGAAGAGCTCCTTTTGCCACCTTGACTTTCTGCATGGGTCCAAAGTAAACCGGGGCCCCGACGGATTGGGGTCAAATATTTTTTGATTCTGGAGGCAACGATTGCGCTTCGTGTCGTCTATACACTGGATACGGCCCCAAAAAGGCTGTATCGGTTTCAATATCCTTGCAGGTTTCGGAGGGGGCAGCAATGCCCCCTTCATTCTTTTCAGAGGGCCACGTGGAGCAGGCACTTGGCCTCGAACCACGGGTCTCTCAGCAGTGCTGACAGTTCCCATTGGGTCAGGGGTTCCCGGACGGAAGACAGCTCCTCGCTCAGGTCTCCTCCCTTCAGATACAGGACACCGTTGGCAATGCCGTGTCGATGGTCATCCGCGATCAGGGGACGGACCCAGTCGAGAAAGGGCGACATCCGTGTCACCGCCCTGCTGACCACGAAATCATAGGGTTTCCGGTCCGTCAAGGATTCGGCCCTCGCCCAGACGCCCTCCACGTTCTTCAGGTCAAGGGCTTCGGCCACTGCCTCGACGACCTTGATCTTCTTTCCGATCGAGTCACAGAGGGTAAAGCGGGCTTCGGGGAAGAGGATGGCGAGGGGCATGCCCGGAAAACCGCCCCCCGTGCCCACATCGAGGATGCGTGCGCCCGCTTCCGGGCGAAGGATCCGGGCAATGGCAAGGCCATGGAGGACGTGGCGTACGAAGAATTGGTCCAGGTCTTTCCGTGAGATGACATTGATTCGGGCGTTCCACTCCCTGTACAGCGGGCCGAGCAGGGCCAGTTGCCGACGCTGTTCATCGGTTGGTTGGGGAATGGGGGTGCCGAATTCCGTAGCCTCTTTCGAGAGTGCGGTCAGCAAGGCATCGACGGCGCGGCCATCTGCGGCTGTGGGGTCCACCGGAGCGGTCAGAATTTGTCGCGGTCCGTTTCCAGCACGCCCGCAAGGATGTCACGTGCGCGGAAGAGTTGGGCCTTGACCGTGCCAAGGGGCAGGTTGAGCTCCTGGGCGATTTCGTCGTAGCTGTATTCCTCGAAGTAGCGCAGCTCGACCAAGCGCCGGTAACGCGGCTTGAGCTGGGCCACCACTTCGCGCATGCGGTCCACCCGCTGTTGCTTTTCGAGGGTCTGGCCCGGATCGAGGCCGCCATCTGCCACCTGGATTTCCATGGTTTCACCTTCTGAATCAGTGAAGCCCTTGTCCAGGCTGAGTGCCTTGATCCGCTTTTTGCGGATGAAGTCGATGGCCCCGTTGGAAGCGATCTTGAACAACCACGTGGAGAATGCGAACTGCGGGCTGTACTGCTTCAACCGGCGGAAGGCCTTGCCGAAGGTCTCGATCATGAGGTCCTCGGCGTCATCCTGGTTGTTGACCATCTTCAGCAGCATGTAGAAGATGGGTTCACGGTAACGCTCCATGAGCTCCGCGAAAGCACCTTGGTCACGCTGGTCCAATGCCCTGCGGATCAAGCCATAATCGTACTTGGCCTTGTCGGATAGGTGGTCGATCACGACCGGCTTGTCGGTGCCCGCTGCGTCCATTTCGGCGATGAGGTGAATGCGTTGACCACGGTGGCTGAGGCGAGGAAAATCCATCGGATCGGGCCCCAGAAGGCCATCCCGAAAGGACTCGGTCCATCGTTGCCCCACACTCGGGAGAACGACGACAAGGTAATCGCACGGACGAGGAAGGCAAGCATCATGGCCACGACCGGTATCCAACCGCCCCTGTGCAAAAGGCCGAACCCTCCGGCCACCGCGCACAGGACGGTCAGGATGTCCAAGGAGGAGTCCAAAGCAAGGCGTGCCCGATCCGACGGGGAATAGCGGTCCGACGTGCTGAGATGTCGGCATTTGCGTTGCCAACCATCCCGAATGCCCGCTGCGGGGAGGGTGACGATGCGGGTCGGTCCGCTGGGCGCAGGGCAGAGTCCGACCTGGAAGCCCATCCGCTGCGCATCCTGGACGAAGAGGTCGTCGTCGCCTCCGGCCAAGTCGGCATGCCGTTCGAAGCCACCGATGGAGGACCATGTGGAACGCCGGTACGCGATGCTGCGGCCAACCCCCATGTAGGCCTTTCCGTTCACCGCTTCGCCGCAGTATTGCAAGGCCACGCGCAGGGCGTCGAACCTCAGCAGGCCCGGGCCACCTTCGGACAGACAGACCCCGAGGACGACGTCCGTATCCGCCAGCGAAGCCGCCATGTGGTGCGCCCAATGCCGGCCCGGTCGACAATCCGCGTCGGTGAGCACGAGCCTGTCGTATCGCGCCGCTGCAATCCCTGCCGCCAGGGCACCTTTCTTGCCGGGGGACTGCTTGATGTGGTGGACCACTGTGAGCTTGTCGTCGCCTTCCACCATCCGGTCCAGCCATTCCGCCGTGCCATCGGTCGATCCGTCGTTGACGACCAGCCACTCCACCTGCCATGCCGCCGGAAAAGCCTGGCCGCGCCAGGAGGACCAAACGGTTTGCAATGCGTCGAGGTCATTGTGCGCACAGAGGATCAGGGTGACGCACCATTCACTCGGGTCATCTCCGATATCCATGGGGCGGTCAAATCCGGGGTGATGTGACAGGGCACGCAGCCAGTAAAGGTCCCAGCGGATGCGCATTGCCCCCGGAATGCACAGCACAGCCGTCGCCCCGAAATCCCACAGGGCCGCCATGCTCAGTTGGTGTAGTGGTATTCGAGCAGTTCTGGCCAGAACTCCAATCGGATCATGACAACGGGATGAACGGGGTCCCGGAACGCTTTCAGGTCAAAGGACCGATCCTCCGTGATGAGCGCCCGTCCCATGTCGCCGTCGCTGTAGTGCATGAACAGGACCGGTTGCTGACGGGGAAGGGACTTGGTTGCCGGTCCTGCCGGAAAAATGTGGAATCGGTGCTCCCGAAACCCGCCACCGTATTGGACGCGGGTCCTCAAGCTATCACCGTCCACCCGCGCCTCGAGCAGGGTGAAGGGAGACATTTCAAGGCCATATTCCTCCTTCATGGCCTCCCTCATGGAGCCGAAAGGTTCGGTGTTCGCAGCGGTCTCCGCCACGGGGGACGTTTCATCTGTGGATACCGCCTGCCTGGTCGAACAGCCGACCAACAGGAGCAGGGAGAGTAGGGCGAGGCTGCGCATGCTGAATCAACGGAGAAGGCAACGCCGGGTGTATGTCCCCCGGGCTGATTGGACCTGTAGCACCACCCATCCGCGGGGCCAGTGGGCGACATCCAGCACCGCCGATGGAGCGGCCGAAAGGCGCAGGTTCAAGAGGGTGCGTCCCATCAGGTCGAAGGCGGTGACCGTGGCGTTTTCCGGCATTTGATCGAGCGTGAGGGTGGTGGTGGCCGGATTGGGCCAGATCCTGAACGGCATCGCCTCGGATTCGCCCACGGTCATGTCCTGTGTGCAGAACTGTTCGAGGTCGGCATCACTGAATTCCCCACCCGTGTAGATCACATCTCCCTGTGGGTCGAACACGGTGAAACTGCCCTCTCCGTATTCACAGCACATGCCGTCACCCCAGCTGTCGTTCACCTGCAGGATGTAACACCCTTCCTCCAGACAAAGGGGTATGGTGATCACGGTGCCATCCAGGTCGTCCTCATAAGGTCCTCCCGAGTAGATCACGTTGCCCAATCGGCGGATTTCCCAAGTGGTCTCACTGCCGTAATCGTCGAGGACCAATTCAAAGGTGAAGTCGAAGGTCTCACCGACGAAAGCGCTGAATTCCGCCATGGCCGTGTTGTTGAACCCATTCTCGTCTTGCGAACCGTTCACGGACAACACCTGCACCTCGACCTCGTTGTTGCCATCCTCCGCCGTGATCGCCGGCAGCGCCAGGATCGCGCTCTCGTATTGCTCGAGGTTGCCCATCCAATTGGCCACCTGTTCCGGGCCGCCATTGGCCGAGTAGCCGATGGTGGCGGAACTCAAGGGGTCCGTTCCCGAGTTGACCAGGGACAATTCGATGATGACCTCACCACCGCCGCACAGCACGCCTTCCGGTGCGTTGGCGATGCCCACACCCATATCGAGGGCGAAGGAGGTGACGCAGCCCTCATTCGGGTAGCCATCGAGGACTTCGATGCCAAGGCCGAGCGGATCGAGGTGCTCGGTGATGCCGTTGTCGAAGCTCACACCCATCCTGCCATAGTAATCGAATTGGCCATTGTTCTGCTCCCCACTGCAGGCGGCAGCCCCGCCATAGAGCTGGCCGATGATACGGTGGTTTTGGTCGAAGAGGGGCGAACCCGAAGACCCGCCCTCTGTCACGCCGTCCTCCCAGGCATCAATCCACCAGACGGCGGCCTGTCCGGCATTGTCGTGGTAGGGTGCGTCCTCATCGAAGCAGATCTTCTTCAAATCGCCACTCGGGTGATGGATTCCGGTGGTATTCTGTACCGTTTCGGCATCGGTGCCATCCCAGCCCGCGTAGAAGACGTTGTAGCTCTCCGGGGGAGTCTCATTGAGCAGCAACAGTCCATAATCAGAGGCGCTGCTGTTTTCAAGGAGTTCGGCCCCACTGACGGTTTGATTGGTTGGGCCCGTGTTGCCCGTGCACCCTTCCGTTTCGTGGTTGAAGAGGAAGGTCCAGTTGGCCACACTGCCACCCAGGCAGTGGTTCGCCGTGAGGAACAGGGGGGTGCCGTCCTGTGCGGTGTTGTTGACCAATGCGCCCGAGCAGACGGCATAGCCGCCCTGCAGGATGAGGGCGACCGAGCGTTTCTCACATTGCCATGTCGCGCCTTCGGGACAATTCACGTTGATGTTGCAATCTCCACTGTTGCCGTATGGACCGCGTTGTTCGCCCAATGCTTCAGCCGCAAGCGCAGCCTTGCCGGCAATGTCCCGGTAAGCGTGGACCACCTGGTCCATGCGCAAGGCCACGGCGTCCTCAAGACCTGAAGGGACCTGGAGTTCCACCACGACGGCATCACCGGCCACCAAGCCGGTCGCCAGGCCGCCCCATGACTTCATGTTCCGGTGGTCGAAACCGCCGATGAACTCGATTCGGTCCGCGTTCCAGATGAACATGCGGGCTCCTTTGGGCATGGCGAACTCCGAAAAGCGGAGGCTCATGGCCAATGCACCTGGCGCTTGGATCTGCGTGCGCCAGACGGCCGTGCCGGCGATATCGAGCCATTGGCCATCCTCCAAGGTGATGTCCACCGGAAATTCCTCACCGAACCGCCACGGAGCGCTCTTGACCACATCGGTGATGGCATCAGCAGCGCGCAAGGCGTCGAGGTCAATGCCCGGCATGCGGTGCACCGGCCAAGCCGGATTGCCCATGTTGGTGCCCGGGGAATTCCAGAATGGCACACCGCCATGGGGAACTTGGGCAGTCGAAGGCAGGGAGCAGATGAGGATAAGGGCCAATGGGGCCGCAAGGATTCGTTTGAGCATGGAGTTGAAGTGCAGGTGTGGAACCAACACCGCGAGGTGCCTTCCGGTTGCAAGGTGGTTCATGCTGGCCAATCGGCCACGGCCTCCTTGAGCGCGAAGAGCTCATCCCGCAATCGTGCGGCATCCATGAAAGCCAGCTCTTTGGCGGCGCGCTCCATCTCTTTCCGGGTGCGCTGTATGAGTTTGTCCATGGCTTTCCGGTCCTTGGACTGCACATACCCGGCCACCACGGGGTCCTCGAGTATGCCGATGCCGGAAGCTGCCGGCTCCGCGGCAATGGGCGAGGGCCGCTCATCAATGAGATCACTCTGCTCGAACACGGTCTTCTTGGAGCGCTTGACCTGCTGCGGCACGATGCCGTGCTCCGTATTGTAGGCCTCTTGCTTCTCGCGTCTCCTCGAAGTCTCCTCGATGGTCTGGGCCATCGAATCCGTGATGTTGTCGGCGTACATCAGCACCCGTCCGTTCACGTTCCGCGCCGCACGACCCGCCGTCTGGGTCAGGGAGCGGTTCGACCTCAGAAAGCCTTCCTTGTCGGCATCCATGACGGCGACCAGCGAGACTTCAGGCAAGTCCAGGCCCTCCCGAAGCAGGTTCACCCCCACGAGCACATCGATGACCCCATCCCGCAGGTTGCGGATGATCTCGATGCGATCCAAAGTCTTGACTTCAGAGTGGATGTAGGAACAGGAGATGCGGAGGCGGTCGAGGTAGCGGGAAAGCTCTTCGGCCATCCGCTTGGTCAGGGTCGTCACCAGGACCCTGTCCCCGGCCTCGATGGTCTTGCGGATCTCGCCGATGAGGTCGTCGACCTGGTTCTTGCAGGGGCGCACCTCGATGGGCGGGTCGAGCAGGCCGGTCGGGCGGATCAGCTGCTCCACTACCACCCCTTCGCTCTTCTCCAGCTCGAAGTCGGCCGGGGTCGCGCTCACATAGATGATCTGGTGCAGCATCGACTCGAACTCGTCGGCTTGCAAGGGGCGGTTGTCGAGCGCCGAGGGCAACCGGAAACCGTGCTCCACGAGGGACACCTTGCGCGACCGGTCCCCGCCGTACATCGCCCCGACCTGTGGCACCGTCACGTGGCTTTCGTCCACCACAAGGAGGAAGTCGTCCGCGAAGTAGTCGAGCAGACAGAACGGCCGCTGCCCGGGCTCCCGCCGGTCGAAGTAGCGGCTGTAGTTCTCGATCCCGCTGCAGAAGCCGAGTTCGCGCATCATCTCCAGGTCATGCGTGGTCCTTTCCTCGAGCCGCTTGCCCTCGATGAAGCGCCCCTGGTTGTTGAACCACTCGACCTGCTTGACCATGTCCTGCTGGATCTCCCAGATGCACTGGTTGAGGGTGTCCTTGCCGGTCACGAAGAGATTGGCCGGATAGATCCGCAGCGACTCGAAGGTGTGGAGCACGGTGCCGTGCTCGGGGTCAATGGTCTCGATGCGCTCAATCTCATTGCCCCAGAAATGCACTCGGACCGCGTGGTCGGCATAAGCCAAGAAGACGTCGACCACATCGCCGTTGACCCGGAAGGAGCCGCGGTTGAATTCACCCCTGGTCCGGTGGTACAGGCTTTCCACCAACCTGTGCAGCAGTGCATTGCGGCTGATGACCTGCCCGACCTTCACCTCGATGACGCTCTTGTGGAACTCCACGGGGTTGCCGATGCCGTATATGCAGCTGATGGAGGCCACGACGATGACGTCGCGGCGGCCGCTAAGCAGAGCGGACGTAGCGGACAGCCGGAGCTTCTCGATCTCCTCGTTGATGGCCAGGTCCTTCTCGATGTAGGTCCCACTGGAAGGGATATAGGCCTCCGGCTGGTAGTAATCGTAGTAGCTGACGAAGTACTCGACGAGGTTGTCCGGGAAGAACTCCTTGAACTCGCTGTAGAGCTGGGAGGCGAGGGTCTTGTTGTGGCTCAATACGAGGGTGGGGCGCTGTGTCCGCTCGATGACATTGGCGATGGAAAAGGTCTTGCCGGATCCCGTCACGCCGAGCAGCGTCTGGTAGCGCACCCCTGTATCCACCCCCTCCACGAGCTGTCGGATGGCCTCCGGCTGGTCGCCGGTGGGCTGGAATTCGCTGTGGAGTTTGAAGCCGGTCATGGATGGGTACAAAAAAAGGGGGCAACGCCCCCTTTTTCCTATCGGAGTCCCCATGTTGGGGACGGAAATCTTATTCGGCCACCACTTCGAAGGTCACCTCCACGGTCACCTCCTTGTGCAGCTTGACCTTGGCGGTGTAGCTGCCGAGATAGCGGATCACCTCGCTGCCGAGGTCGATGTTCTTGCGCTCCA
>CAXQGL010000022.1:0-12014 GCA_964223495.1 Candidatus Nitrosopumilus sp.
GCCCGCACGAGGAAGGGACGGTAGACCTCGATGCCATTGACATACACGAGGTTCTCGTCGAAGCTGCCGCCGCGTACATTGTAGGCGCTGGACAGTTCGCTGGTGAAGTTTACCGGCGCCTGGATGAGCAGGTCCTCCACCGTTCCACGGACGCTGGGCACCCGGGATGCAATCCGGGGATCGATCTTCTGGACGGGGGAGGTGCGTGTCCCGTCGGCCTCCACTTCCGCCTGATTCAGTGCAACACCGGCGCGGAGGATCACGTCGAGGCGGGTGCCCTCCGGGGTCGGTACGACCTTGCGGGTCACGGGGTCATAGCCGATGAAGGAGAAGCGGATCGCCACCTCTCCGGGGTCGCGCAAGGGCAGGTCATAGCGCCCTTCGGAGTCGGTCACTGCCGCGGAGCGGCTGCCCATCGGCAGGACGGTGGCCCCGGGCAGGGGGTTGCCTCGAGCGTCCGTGACCCGGCCGTAGACCCGGTAGGTCTGGATTTCGGGCTGCATCCGGGCATTGACACGGGTCCCTCGAAGCGAGGGGCTGGCCGACATCAGCACGTCCCGGTATCCGGGGGCTGAGAAGGTCAATGCAAACGTCGACGTGTCGCGGAGCAGGATGTCATAATGGCCATCACGGTCCGAGGTCCCCGTTTCCACACCGGAGGCTGTGACCGTGACGTCCTCCATGAGGAAGCCTTCTTCATCGAGCACGCAGCCATGGACCCAGTACTGGGCAGGGATGGACGTGCACAGGGTCAAGCTGAGCAGCAGGAAGAGGCCAAGGGAGCGCACGGACATGTGAACGGAAGGACGCCGCGGATGTTGCACGGGGTCAGCGTTTGCGGTAGTCCCCGTTGCGCAGGGCGTTGATGAATTGGCCCCAGGCGAGGGGGCTCAGGAGCGAAACGGGCATCATTCCTCCCTGATAGCTCGCCATTTCAGCTTGGCGGGCCTGCAGGATGCGGAAATTCTCCGCCGGGCTCGTGCCCATCTCGGCCATCCGGTCGTACAGCGCCATGGGGTCGAAGTCGAGGTTGCGGCGGGCCCGCTCCCGGGCGTCGGCCTCGAGCCGGAGCGCCAGGAATTCCTGCTTGAAGCGCTCCCGGCTCGGCCAGGGATAGATGCGCGCCTCATCCATCAACACGGTGTCCACGCCCAGGGGCTGGACCACGCTCATCCGGTCCGGCATCTCCTGGCCCGTGAGGTCGGGGACCACCAGCAGTCCATCGTTCAGGCCGATCGCACTGAATCGGATCGTATCACCCACCCGCGCTGGGATGGCGAAAAATCCGTATTCATCCGTGATGGTGCCCCGTTGGTCCCGCGTCCTGTACACCGTGGCGAAAGGCACGGGCCCGAGCGAATCGCCTTCCACCACCACACCCGTCAGTTGGACCACCATGGGGTTGAGGGTGCTGTCCGTCTGGGCCTGGAGCCCTCCTGCCATCAGAAGGAGACACAGTCCGAGCAGGCGTTGTGGAATCGGCATGGTCCAAAGTTAGCAGGGTCGGTGGCCCCACCATGGAAATTCACACCGCTTGGGCGGTCTTGAACTCCGAGGTCGTGTGAAAGGTGATCTCCGGGAAGTTCCCGCGCTCCATGTCGAGCAGGAACTCCGAAGGCGCGAGGTAGACGTCGTTGCCGTCCTTGTCCACCGCCATCTCCGAGACCTTCAGCCGCTTGAATTCTGCGATTTTCTCCTCGTCGCCGGTCAGCCAGCAGGCCTTGTGGAACCGCTTGGGCACGAAGCTCGCCTTGGCACCGTACTCGTGCTCGAGCCGGTACTGGATGACTTCAAATTGCAGTTCGCCCACGGTCCCGACGATCTTTCTATTGCCCGGATTCATCACGAACAACTGCGCCACGCCCTCGTCGGTCAGCTGCTGAATGCCCTTCTCCAGCTGCTTGGACTTCATCGGATCATCGTTCTGCAGCTCCTTGAAGATCTCAGGGGAGAAGCTGGGAATGCCTTGGAACTGCAAGTCTTCACCTTCGGTCAGGGTGTCGCCGATCTTGAAGTTCCCCGTGTCATACAGGCCCACCACGTCGCCGGGGAAGGCCTCGTCAACCACTGCCTTGGCCGAGGCCATGAAGGTGGCCGGGTTGGCGAACTTCAACTTCTTGCCCAATCGGGTGTGGGTATAGAACTCGCCGCGCTTGAAGGTGCCACTGCAGACGCGCAGGAAGGCGATGCGGTCGCGGTGCCGCGGGTCGATGTTGGCGTGGATCTTGAAGATGAATCCGCTGAATTTCTCTTCCTCCGGCTTCACTTCCCGCTGTGCCGTCGGACGGGGCCGCGGGGTGGGGGCGATGCGGATGAACGAATCGAGCATCTCCTGAACCCCGAAGTTGTTGACGGCGGATCCGAAGAACACAGGGGCGACTTCGCCGCGTGCATAGGCTTCCATGTCAAGTGGGTCATAGACACCCTCCACCATCTCGACATCCTCCCGCAGTTGGGCGGCATGCTCCTCACCGACGAGCTCGTCGATGGAAGTGTCGTCCAGGCCCGAGATGTTGAGGAGGTCCTCGGTGACCTTTTGTTTGTCGCTCTGGAACAGGCGCAGCGTGCTGTCGAACAGGTTGTAGACTCCCTGGAACGTATGCCCCTGGCTGATCGGCCATGAGAGGGGACGCACCTTGATGTCGAGTTTTTCCTCCAGCTCGTCCAGCAGGTCGAAACCGTCGCGCCCCTCCAGGTCCATTTTGTTGATGAAGATGATGACCGGGGTGTCCCGCATGCGGCAGACTTCCATCAGCCGCTCCGTCTGGGCCTCGACCCCCTTGACGCAGTCGATGACGAGGATGACGCTGTCCACTGCGGTAAGGGTCCGGTAGGTGTCCTCTGCAAAGTCCCGGTGTCCCGGCGTATCGAGCAGATTGATCAGGCTGTCCTTGTATTCAAAGGCCATGACCGACGTCGCCACGGAGATGCCCCTTTGACGCTCAATTTCCATGAAGTCGGAGGCCGCGGTCTTGGTGATCTTGTTGGACTTCACCGCCCCTGCCGTCTGGATGGCCCCTCCGAACAGCAGGAATTTTTCGGTCAGCGTGGTCTTTCCGGCATCCGGGTGGCTGATGATGGCGAAAGTCTTGCGCCTTTGGATTTCCTGCGTCAATGCGGCCATGGGGCCGCAAAATTAGCCTACTCCGCGTCCGCCGTCATCAAAACGGCATGCCAACGTTCCAGGAGTCGGTCCCGCCGGTGTTGGGCGATGTATTCCCGCCCGGCTTCGATGCGGGGCGGCATGGCATCGGGGTGGTTGCGCAGGGTGAGCAGGGCTTCCGCCAGGGCGAAAGGGTCTCCAGCGGGGAAGGTCCAGCCCCGGCCGCCACCCAGCAGCTCAGCCGTTCCACCGGTATCGGTACCGATCACGGCGCACCCGGTTGCCATGGCCTCGAGTGTGACCGAGCCCACACTCTCCTGTGTCGAGCAGACCGCCACCACATCGGCAGCGAGGAAGGCGCTGCGGGGGAAATTGGCGTAGGGTCGGAAGTGAACGCGCCACTGCAGTTCATGGTCCCGGACATAGGCACGCACCTCATCAAAGTAGTCGCTGAGCGTATCGAGGGTCGGGTCGCCCACGATGAGGGCATGCACATCGGGTGGCAACTCGCGCAAAGCAGCCACGAGGACGTCCTGGCCCTTCTTGCGGTCGATCCGGCCCACCAGCGAGACCACGAAGGACTCCTGCGACAGCCCGAGTTCGAGTCTGGCCATCCGCTGCCTCTGGATGCGGTCCTCGATGGGGTCGAACCATCGGTCATCCAGACCCAGGGGGATGACGTGTACCCGGGTGGGTTTCACGGGGGTGTTGCCGCAGACCTGCGACTTGAGCCATTCGAGGGGGGTCACCCATGCATCGATGGCACCAAACCGCCAACGATGGTATAGCGATCGTTTCGGCCGGGGAATCTGCATGCCCTGTTGGAAGAGCAACCGTGTGCGTCCGCCCAGGAGCCCGATGATCCGACGGGCCATGGCACAGGTGTCGAGGTCGCGCGGGTCTCTGATCCAGAGCCAATCCGCACGGTATCGGATGAGCCTGGTCGCCCTGTGAATGGCTGTGGCCACTGCGAAATATCGGCTGCTCCGGCGGATGGTGCGGCAGTCGAAATGCTGGCGCTGTCCTTCATCCGAATGGCTGAAGGCCAGGGCCGCATCATGCAGGGGGGAGCCTTCGACACAGAGGATGCGCACGATGTGTCCGGCCCCCGACATCCATCGGGCGTGGCGAAGCAGGTTCATCTCCAGGCCACCCCAACCTTCCGAGGTGGACAGGAATACGAGCCTGAGTGGTGAGGAATCGGGCGATGGCATCAGATGAAATCCGGTCGGATGGTGATGTCGGAAACCACACCTTCGCCCCTTGCTTCGATGGCGTTGAGTACCTGTCGCGCCACAAACTCCGGTGCCATGCCATCCCGGAATCCCGGGCGGTATTGATCCAACAGATTCGAGTCGCGTGTCTGTTCGATGAACGCGGTATCGACGGCTCCGGGACAGATGGTGGTGGAGGCGACCGTAGACTTGAGGTCCTGGCGGATGGCTTCTCCCAAGGCCAGCACCGCATGCTTCGTCGCACAGTACACCCCGCTGTTCGGAAAGACATTGCGCGAGGCGACGGAGCCGATGTTGACCACCAGTCCCTTGCGCTCGACGAGGTGGGGAAGGCAGGCATGGAGGGTAATCAGGACACCCTTGATGTTGACATCAACCATGGTCATCCAATCATCCAAATCCGCCTTGTCCAAGGGGGAGAACACACCGAGTCCCGCATTGGGAATGGCCACATCCAGTCCTCCGAATTCGGCGATGCAAGCTTCCAAGGCTTTGTTCTGCGAAGCGGCGTCGAGCACGTCTGCCACACGGGTCACCATGCGGCCCTCACCCGAGGCGCCGGCGTTGGCTTCTTCTGCAACCGCTTCGAGCAGGTCTTGTCTTCGGGCCGTACCCATGACCCGGTGCCCCTTGGCCACGAGCAGGCGGGCAATGGCCGCACCAATGCCGCTGCTCGAACCCGTCAGGAAAACGGCCTGTGATGGGCGTGTTGCGTTCATGGGACGAAAATACCGATAACGGAACCTGTCACCCGGTGACCAACATGATGAATCGCCCCCCCAATCCACGAGGATGGCCCCCGGTCGCTGTGGTCCTGTGGGAGAGCCGTCCGATCAGGATGCCGCCGGGTAAGGGCGGGACTTCCATGAGCAAGCGGTCTTCACCCATGCCGGTCACCGGACCCGAACAAAGACTGCGGCCGGCGGAGTCCACGATTTCGAAATCCACGGGGCCGTTCCAGCCGGGAGCGCGGAGTTCGACGAGGGTGTCCCCGACCCTCGGCGAGCCAATCACGGTGAGAGCAGCTCCCATCTCCGGCACCTTGACCGTCAGGCATTGGAGGAGGTCTTCCTGCAATGCGGCGAAGACGTCCTGCTCTACGGCATAGTAGGCACTGGCAGGGCCGGCGGCGTATCCTTCCCATTTGCCGTTGGTCAGGAAGGCAAAGCTCCAAGCCCCATCCGGCGTGGCATAGGCATCGCTGATGAGACCATAGGCCTCTCCGGGATGGCCGATGAAGGGGGCAATCTCCACATCGGGGATGATCTCATCCTGACCGAGTCCGCTGGCGGCGAGGTGAATGCCGTTGGCCCATTGGTTGAACAGACCGTAATAGTTACTGCCGTTGCTGCCGTCGTAGCTCCATTGTGGTGACTTGAGCTCGGCGAGGGCATCGGGACCGAGGAAGGTCAAGAGGGTCCCGTCCGCACCCGGCGCCGTTCCGTGGCTCCAGAGCCGCGCGAGCACGGTGAGGTCCCGCGCGTTGGTGCGTAGGCCTCCTTGGGGCGCGAAGCCGACCGCACTCGTCCCGGGGATGTACTCCGACCAATCCGGGCCGCCCGGCATGACCCCGCCGTAGTCATCGACCTGGGCCACCCATTCGCCATCCTGTTGGCGGTAGAGGACGGCGAGATCGGCAATGTTGTCGAGGTCCTGCACCCGGAACCCGGCATCGAGCCCGTAGGGCGCAAACAGCAGGTCTTCCATGAGCACGTCAAACCGAACGCCGGTCGCCGCCTCGAGCACCGTGGCCGCCACACCGAAGTTGAGGTTGGCGTACTGGAAGTAGGTCCCGGGCTCCTGCGGCCCCCACATGTTGGCCGTGTGGTAAGCCCCGCCTTCTCCCAGAACGGATGAGAGGGAAGGCACGTCGGGGATGGCGCTGTAGGTATCGGACAGGAAGGTGCCGTATCCATCGCCATCGCGGATGCCCGAGGTGTGCGTCAGCAGGTGGCGCAGGGTCAGTGGCGTTTCCGGGTAATTGGGGTGAAAAGGGGGGGCTTCCAGCACATTGCCGATGGGGGCGTCCAGATCGAGGTTACCCTGTTCGTCCAATTTGGCGGCGGCCAGGGCGACCACGGCTTTACTGATTGAAGCAATCCTGTAATTGGTGGACGGGTCCACCGGCAGCTTGGCAAAGATGTCTCGGAAGCCGCCGTAAAATTCCGTGGACAGGTCATCGCCACAACGCGTGACCACGCTCATGCCCGCGAGCTGGTGCACATCAACGAGGTCGTCCAGGGCTCCTGGGTACACCCAGACGGTTGGTTGCGACAAGGAAACAAGCGGCAGAATCTGGAGCCATGCCAGGCAGAGGGGGAGCAGGGAAAAGGGGGCCTTCGGGCACATGCCCGAAAAGTAAGGCGGGACTTCAACTCAACATCCAGGGAACCTCGAGTTGGAAGGTGGGAATGGCGACCTCGATGATGGTCGATTTGGCCCGGGTCTTCGATTGGACCTGATAGATGCCCGACATGATGCCCAGCGGGCTCGTCAAATCACAGGCACTGTCGTATTCGAACACCCTTCCCGGCAGGATTTCCGGTTGCACACCTACAATGCCGGTGCCCTCAAGGTCCCGCACCGTGCCGATGGAGTCCACGATGTGCCACTTGCGCTTCATCACCTTGATGCCATGATGGCTTCTGTTCTCGATGGTGACGCGGTAGGAGAAGATGTATCGGCGCTCCAGGGGCTTGGAGAATTCAGGTTCGAATCGGCTGCGCACATGGACCCGGATGCCCTCGGTGGTTGCGCGGTATACTCTTGTCCGGTGCATGTCTACAAGTTACTAAAAAATGTAGACTAAAACCATATAAGTATCGATTAATTATTCATTAGGCGCGCTTCCATTCCGATGATGCGATCCTCACCATCCGGACCCGGGGCATGGACGAATACCGTGTACATGTTCGGGGTGGTCGCGTGGTCCGCCTCGAACGCATGAAAAGACGCTCCGTCGCCGATGGTCACATATCGGTAGTCATACCAGCCTTGCTTCATCCAACGTGTCAAACGGTATTCCTGCGCGGCGTCATCATAGTACATCCTGAAGGCGGGGTCGAGTGACCAACCGGTGAGCGCCCCAAAGACATACACTTCCGGGACATCCCCAAAATCCTTGTGTTCCAGTCGGAAGTCCACTTCCAGATAATCGGAAGACAGCTCGACATCATCGAACCGGTCATTGTGGACCGTGAATGCCCCATTGAGGTCGGGCCGACTCGTTTGGAGCCGGAAGCGGCGCGAGGCGTCCTTGCCGAGTTGGACCTTCCAGAGGGGACCATCTCCCCCCCGGGATTCCCGGATGGCATCGATGCCCGGCGCCAGGTAGGCAAGGCTCTTGAGGTCAGCGGACCGCCAGCGGTCGGATCCGGGAAAGGTGAGGTCCTCATCCTGGTCGAACCGAACAATGTCACCCCTGACCAAGGAAGCCTGGATGTCCATTCCCGCCTGCGTCCAATCCACGTTTCTGAGGACACTCAATCGGATGTCCATCATCGGCACGGACCATCGGTGTCCCGGAGGCAGGGTGACTTCGACCTCGAGCCTCTGGTGGGTCGCGACCCGGTCCGCCTGATACGGGCGTTTGACATTCACCTCCACATCGGCTAGCCTCTCGTAGACGACAAGTCTGCGCAAGAGCACCACATCTTCCTCGTCACCATCCGCGTGCACGATGAGCAGGTAGTTTCCGCTCCGCGTGGGACGCAGGTCATCCGATGGAACCGTAGCCGAAATGTGGGTGAAGGGAATGCTCGTCCCGAAGCTGGATTCGACATTGTCCAACCGGGCCGGGGACCAACCTTCGATGTAGTCCCATTCGCCCAGGTCCGAGGCCCTGCGCCAATCAGAAGTGCAATGGACCAGCTTCAGGGCGTATTCGGGCCATTCATCCGAGAGGTCGTCAAATTTGAGGACCAGGGGGGCGTCGCCATTGAGTTCGAGGAACGGACCACCGAGGGGTGCACCTTGGGGATGCAGCCGCACCGAGCCGATGTGCGCGGCGGTGTAGGCCACGGCCACTTGCTGCCCCCGCATCGGGCAGAACCAGATGAAGGACGCCATGGACGTCAGCAGGAGAAGCCGTGAAATGCGCGTCGTCACCCTCCAAAAATACCCTTCCCGTGCCTCTGCACTTCGGCTTGTGGACAATGGGAGCAACCCCGGGCACCAGCTGCATGTCCAATGGTCCTCTGAGCAGTACATTTGCGGCGCAAATTCAGCACGTACACGCGAAATGCCTGCATCCGTCAAGATCCGGAAGGGTTTGGACATCCGCCTCAAGGGCCATGTCCAAGGAGCATCCCATGTCCTTCCCACCGCAGACCGCTTCTCCATCCACCCAACGGACTTCCATGGTCTCGTGCCGCGCATGGCGGCCAAGGCCGGTACCGAGGTGAAGGCGGGAGAGGTCATCTTCACCGACAAGAAGCACCCCGAAATCAAGTTTGTCAGCGGAGTGGCGGGCACGGTGCAGGAACCTGTTCGCGGAGCGAAGCGCCGCATCATGCGGGTGGATGTCATCGCCAATGGCGGTGATGCCGTGGAGCACGCCAGCCTCGATCCGACGGTGCCCGACGGAGATGCTGTCCGGGCCGCACTCCTGGAGCGCGGCTACTGGGCGATGCTGCGCCAGCGTCCCTTCGACGTGATGCCGGCACCCGACAGTGTGCCGCGCGACATCTTCGTGAGTGGATTCGATTCCGCTCCCCTTGCACCCACTGCCGCGATGGTACTGGAGGGACGCATGGATGGATTCCGGGCCGGTTTGGCATTCCTGAATTCCCTGTTGTCCGATGGCCGGAAGGTTCAACTCGGCATCCAATCCGGAGACGATACCTTCTCCAAGGTGACCGAGGCGGACATCACTTCCTTTTCAGGACCGCATCCGGCGGGCAATGTCGGCGTCCAGATCCACGAGGTGCGCCCCGTGAACAAGGGCGAGGTCGTTTGGACCATCGGGATGCAGGATGTGGCCAACATCGGTGATGGATTGATGTCCGGACGCTTCGTCGCCAAGCGCACCGTGGCCCTGACGGGGTCGCGCTCCCAACCGGCACTGCTTCAGACCACCATTGGTACGCCCATCGCCCACATCGTGAAGGACCGCGTGCTTCTCGAGGATACCCGGGTCATCTCAGGTCATGTGCTGACCGGTACCGTGCGGGGCGAGGAGGGAGGTCTCGGCTTCCATGACCAACAGGTCACCTGCATACCGGAAGGACATGAACCCTTGTTCTTCCTGACCAAGGGGTGGCTCGGTCCCGGCCTCGACAAGTTCAGTGCGTCCCGTGCTTTTCCGACCTGGCTGATGCCCCGGTCCAAGCAATACGACTTGAACACCAACAACAATGGAGAAGAGCGGGCGTTCGTGGTCAGTGGCCAGTACGATGCCGTTTTCCCGTTTGACATCTATCCCGTACAGCTCATCAAGTCCATCATGGTCGGCGACATCGACCGGATGGAGAAACTGGGAATCTATGAGGTGGCGCCCGAGGATTTCGCCCTGTGCGAATACGTGTGCACTTCCAAGATCGCCGTCCAGGACATCGTACGGAAAGGCATCGACCAGATGATCGAGGAATTCGCCTGAACCAGCAACCGCGAGAAAGAAGTACACCATGAAGGCCCTTCACAAACTCATCGAGGAACGCGTCAAGCCCAACTTCACCGGAGACGGCAAGTTGAAGCGCTTCTGGGTTGTCTTTGACGCCTTGGAGACGTTCCTGTTCACACCCGGCCACACCACGGCCAAAGGGGTGCATGTCCGCGACGGCATCGACCTGAAGCGCACCATGTTCCTGGTCATCGTGGCCATGGTACCGGCCTTGCTCTTCGGCACTTGGAACATCGGTCACCAGTATTACCTGAGCCTCGGCGAGGTCACCACGGCGGACCCCTGGAGTGCCATGCTGCTCGACAAGTTGATCGTGGGCGCCATCAAGGTGATCCCGCTCATCGTAGTCAGCTATGCGACCGGACTCGGCATCGAGTTCGTGATCGCGGGCATGAATGGACACGCCATCAACGAGGGCTTTCTCGTCAGCGGCATGCTCATCCCGCTCATCATGCCGGCCGATGTGCCCCTGTGGATGGTCGCTGTCGCCACGGCTTTCGCTGTATTGATCGCCAAGGAGGTCTTTGGCGGAACCGGCATGAACATCCTCAACGTGGCCCTCACGGCCCGCGCCTTCCTCTTCTTCGCTTATCCCAAGCAGATGTCCGGGGAGATCTGGATCCACGATGTCATGGCTTCCAAGTCCGGTGGCCTGCTGGCCGATGGATACACCGGTGCCACCGCGCTGGGCCACTTGGCCAATACGGTGGGTCAGCCGGTCAGCGGCGAGGTTTCCAATGGCGTCATGGCGATGTTCACTGATGGGGGCATGTTCTCCTTCATGAACTGCTTCATCGGCACCATTCCGGGTTCGGTGGCGGAGACCAGTGCACTGGCTGCCCTGATTGGTGCTGCCATCCTCATCTGGACGGGCATCGGCAGCTGGCGCATCATCTCCAGCTTCATCGTCGGTGGACTCGTCATGGGCGTCATCTTCAATGCCCTCGCCCTGAACGCGTACATGACCATCGGACCGCTCCACCAGATCGTGATGGGAGGGTTCATGTTCGGTGCGGTCTTCATGGCCACCGATCCCGTCAGCGCCGCCCAGACCAATACCGGCAAATGGGTCTACGGATTCCTCGGCGGGTTCTTCTCCATCATGATCCGGGTATTCAACCCGGCATACCCTGAGGGCGTGATGATGGCCATCCTTTTCATGAACGTCATGGCCCCCACCATTGACCACTATGTCATCGAGGCGAACATCCGCCGCCGTGAGAAGCGCCTCACCGCATCCGTAGCCTGACCCAATCCGAAAGCTGAACCATGGCATTCAACAAGAACTCCAACGGATACACCTTCCTGTTCGCCATCGTGATGGTGGTGCTGGTCGGCGCCATCCTGGCTTCGCTGAGCCTTTCGCTCAAGCCGTTGCAGAAGGCCAACCAGGCCGAAAAGAAGATGATGAACATCCTCGGCGCCATCGGCGTGCCGAGCGAACGTGGTGCGGTCGAGCCGGTCTTCGCCGAGTACGTGACCGAGCGGATCTCCATCGATAGTGAAGGCCGCCAGGTCAACACCATGGGCGGTGCTGTCGATCCCACCAACGCGGAGGACCCCTTCAACATCGACGTGAAGAAGGACTACCGCAGCAAGGCCCCGGCCAGCGAGCTGTCGTTCCCGCTATTCGCCTGCCGGAAGGACGGTCAGGATCTCTATGTGGTCCCTGTCGTCGGCAAGGGACTCTGGGGCCCGATCTGGGGCTTCGTCGCCCTCGAGTCCGACATGGAGACCATCTATGGGGCTGTGTTCGACCACAAGACGGAGACCCCGGGCCTCGGCGCCGAAATCAAGGAAGGCTTCTTCCAGGCTCCGTTCAAGGGCAAGAAGATCAGCAAGGGCGCGCCCCACTTCGCCGTGGTGAAGGGCGGTGCGCCGACCACCGAGTACAGCGTGGACGGCATCACTGGCGGCACGATCACCTCCAAGGGGGTGGGTGAGATGGTCGACCGGCCCATGGGCATCTACCTCAAGTATTTCCAATCCGCTCCGAAAGCACAGAAGTGATGAGCACCGAAACGACCACCGCAGTCGAGAAGAAGGAGTCGCTGTT
>CAXQGL010000023.1:0-9215 GCA_964223495.1 Candidatus Nitrosopumilus sp.
GTGCCGGTGGCTTTTCCGATGTCGCGGGCCAACGCACGGATGTAGGTGCCCTTGGAACACCGGATGTCAAAGGAGAGGACAGGGTTGGCCCATTCCGTGATGTCGAAACGGTGGACGGTGACGGGCACGGGCGTCAGCCCGATGTCTTCCCCCTTGCGCGCGGCGACATAGGCCTTGCGGCCACCGACCTTCTTGGCACTGAAGGTGGGCGGAAGCTGGTCGATCTCCCCGGTCAAAGCAGCTGCAGCCTGCTCAAGGGATGAGATGTCGAGTCCTGCAGGGTCACTTCCCGGAATCAACGGGGATTCGAGGTCGTGGCTTTCGGTGGTGGCGCCAAATGTGATCGTGCCGTCATAGGATTTGTCGGCGGCGGTGAGCTCGTTGATCCGCTTGGTCATGCGCCCGGTGCAGATGACCAATACGGCTGTGGCGAGCGGGTCGAGCGTGCCCGCGTGGCCCACCTTGATCTTCTTGAAACCGCCACCGCGGCGGATGAGGTGGCGCACCTTGTTGACCACGTCAAAGGAGGTCCATTCCAGTGGTTTGTCGATGAGCAGGACCTGCCCTTCCTGGAAGTCTTCCCAGCGCTTGAACGTGTGGATCGGCCACGATTCCATGGCGCAAAGGTCGTCGATGCGGGCGTGGTCTCCATCCGCATGTGCACCGCTCGTTCCCCGGGCCGGAATGGGGGCAGGGGGCGAGGCTATCTTCGCGCCGCACGCCATGACCCTGCAGGACCTCCTTGGATTCTACGACCACGATGCCCGCACTGCGCGGGTATCCGATGTGCTCGAGGAGCCGGGGGTCAAGGTGGAAGCGCGGGGCCTGGTCGGCTCTGCCCGTGCGTTCCTCGCAGCGCAGGTGGTGAGGAGGCGTGGGGGCGACCATCTGTTCCTCCTCGAGGACAAGGAGCGCGCCGCCTATTTCATGAACGACCTGGAAAACCTTTTGGGCGAGGGAGGGCACCACGTGTTGTTCTATCCCCGCAGCGCGCGCATTCCCTATCAGGAAGAGGGCACGGACAACGCCAACGTGGCGATGCGGGCAGAGGTCATGAACAAGCTCGGTGCGCTGCGCGGCAAGGTTTGCATCGTGAGCTTCCCGGAGGCCGTGGCCGAACAGGTGACCACGCGCAAGCAGCTCAAGAAGAACACCTACACCATACAGCGGGGGGACCGGATTTCCCAGGATTTCGTGGACGAGCTCCTCATCGACTACGGCTTCGAAAAGGTGGACTATGTCTATGAGCCCGGTCAGTATGCCATCCGCGGTGGCATCGTCGACATTTTCAGTTTCGCCTTCGATCACCCCTATCGGATCGAGCTGTTCGGAGACGAGGTTGACGGCATCCGCAAATTCGATCCGGCCGACCAGCTCAGCGTGGGCAAGATGGACCGGGCCGTCATCGTGCCGGACGTGGG
This sequence comes from Candidatus Nitrosopumilus sp., assembly GCA_964223495.1. Lineage (GTDB taxonomy): Bacteria > Bacteroidota > Bacteroidia > Flavobacteriales_D > Sanyastnellaceae > UBA8752. The sequence continues at coordinate 1,422 of CAXQGL010000023.1, forward strand.
TGACCAGCTGCTCAAGGAGGGCAGGGAGCCCTTCCTCGACTTCCTCGGCGTCGACTCCACCGTTTGGGCGTGGGACATCCGGGGTGTGGTGGACCAGCTCGACAAGGAGGTGGACAAGGCGCAGGCCTTTTATGACCGGCGGACCGGGCAGACCGAAGCGCTGAGGCCGGGTGAGCTCTACACGACGGGTCTCCGTTTCGAGCGGGGCCTGGAGCCCTGCCGTGTGGTGGAATTCGGGGGCGGATCCTCGTTTACGGACCGGGTGTCGGTGGACTTCGGGCAGAAGGACCAGCCCGGTTTCAACAAGAATTTCGACCTCCTCGCCGAGCACCTGAAGCACCGGCACGAGGATGGCTACGCGACCTTCGTCGTGGCCGGACAGGGCACCCAGCTCGAACGCCTGCACGACATCTTCGCCGACCGTGGCGACGAGGTCAAGTACCAGCCGATTCCGGCGGAGATCAGCGAGGGCTTCGTGGACGTGGGCCTCAAACTCGCGGTCTACACCGACCACCAGATCTTCGAGCGCTACCACCGCTTCCGCCTCAAGGACGGCTTCAAGAAGAACAAGCAGGCGCTGACCATCAAGGAATTGATGAGCCTCGAGCCGGGCGACTTCGTGGTGCACATCGACCACGGCATCGGGGAGTTCAGCGGCCTGCAGAAGGTGGACGTCGGCGGCAAGGAGCAGGAGGCCATCCGCCTCAAGTACAAGGGCGGCGACATCCTCTACGTCAGTGTCCATTCCCTTCATCGCATCTCCAAGTACACGGGGAAGGAGGGGATGGCACCCAAGGTCCACAAGCTCGGTTCATCGAGCTGGGCAGCCACCAAGAGCAAGACGAAGAAGCGTGTCAAGGAGATCGCCTATGACCTCCTCAAACTGTACGCCAAGCGAAGGGCATCGAAGGGATTCGCCTATACGCCGGACACCTATCTGCAGACTGAACTCGAGGCGAGCTTCATGTATCAGGATACGCCCGATCAGCTGACGGCAACGGAGGCGGTCAAGGAGGACATGGAGAAGGAAACCCCGATGGACCGCCTGGTGTGTGGTGATGTCGGATTCGGCAAGACGGAGATTGCCATCCGGGCGGCTTTCAAGGCGGCCACCGACGGCAAGCAGGTGGCCGTGCTGGTGCCGACCACCATCCTGTCGATGCAGCACTATCGCAGCTTTTCGCGGCGGCTCAAGGATTTCCCCGTGACGGTGGATTACGTCAACCGCTTCAAGACGGGCAAGAAGATGACCGAGACGGTCAAGAAGCTCGAGGCCGGCGAAGTGGACATCCTCATCGGCACCCATGCGATTGTCGGCAAGCGCATCAAATGGAAGGACCTCGGCCTGCTCGTCATCGACGAGGAACAGAAGTTCGGGGTGGCCGTGAAGGACAAGCTCAAGACCCTTCGGGCGACAGTGGACACCCTGACGCTGACCGCGACGCCCATTCCGCGCACCCTGCAGTTCTCATTGATGGGCGCGCGTGATTTGAGCATCATTTCGACCCCTCCCCCGAACCGTTATCCGGTCGAGACGGAGATCGGGTCCTTCAATGAAGAGCTCATCCGGGACGGCATCGCCTATGAGATTTCCCGTGGAGGACAGGCTTATTTCGTGCACAACAGGGTGGCCAACATTCGGGAGGTGGCCGGCATGATCAACCGGCTGGTGCCGGATGCCCGGGTGGGCATCGGCCACGGTCAGATGGATGGCGAGCAATTGGAGCGGGTCATGTCCGATTTCATCGATGGGTCCTATGACGTCCTCGTGGCGACGACCATCATCGAGAGCGGCATCGACATTTCCAATGCCAACACCATCTTCATCAATGAGGCGCACACGTTCGGACTGAGTGATCTGCACCAGTTGCGCGGTCGGGTCGGGCGTTCCAACAAGCGGGCCTTCTGTTATCTGCTTGCGCCCCCCCTGCATGCCCTGCCCACCGAGTCCCGCAAGCGGTTGCAGGCGATGGAGCAGTTCAGTGAACTCGGCAGCGGCATGAACATCGCGATGCGCGACCTCGACATCCGGGGGGCAGGCAACCTCCTCGGCGGGGAGCAGAGCGGTTTCATCACGGACATCGGATTCGAGATGTACCAGAAAATCCTGACGGAGGCCATCCGGGAGCTCAAGGATGAGGAATTTGCCGAACTCGCCAGGGAGGAGGCGGATTCCCGCGAGCATTACGTGGAGGAGACCGTACTCGAGACGGACCTCGCGCTCATGTTGCCCGATCATTACATCTCGGACATTGCGGAGCGGATTGCGCTGTACCGGGAGCTTGATGAGATGGCGGATGAAGAAGGCTTGCAGGCTTACGAGTCCAGGTTGCTGGACCGTTTCGGCCCCTTGCCCCAGGAGGCGGTCGATCTGCTGGAGACCATCCGCCTCCGTTGGATGGCGCAGGTGGTCGGTTTCGGCAAGCTTGTGCTCAAGGGGGGCAAGCTCATCGGGGTCTTCCACGACGAGGAAGGCAGCGATTATTACCGCGGCGTCCGTTTCCAGAGGGTGCTCGACTACATGCAGCGCCATCCCAAGGGGGTTCAGATGTACCAGCGCAACGGTTCCCTGCGGTTGCGCGTCGAACCCGTGGCGGACCTTGAACAGGCGATGGCCATCCTGCGGCACCTCAGCGGGACACCGAAACGGGTCGAGCAGCCTACGGAATCGGAATCCTGATGCGGGTGAAGGGTTTCAGCCCTTGGCCACGAGGCGCACGCCACTGAGCACCACGGCACCGAACAACAGGTGCGGCCATCCCAGCCATTCACCATCCACCCAACCCCAGAACAGGGCGAACAGGGGAATCACATAGGTGACGGCACTGGCGAACAGGGCGTCGGTCTTTTTGATCAGGGCATTGAACAGCATGAGGGCGGCGGCGGTGCCGATCCAGGCGAGCACGATGACGGCGGCGAGGGCCTCCATCCCTTCCGGATGTTGTGACAAAGCCGTCATCCCGCCGGTCGCGAGGAAGCCCATTCCGGCGGGCAGTGCGGTCATGGAGAGTGCCAATGCACTGATGGCGATGGCGGGCACATGGGCCAGGCGGTTCCGGACCACGTTGATGCTCAGCCCATAACATGCAGTAGCGAGCACCAGCAGTCCGGCCGAGCCCCAATGCACGGTTCCCGAAGCGTCCTTGAGGGACATCAGCCCGATGGCCCCTCCGAATCCGAGCAGCAGGCCGTACACCTGCTTGCTGCTGACCTTTGTGCCGTAAAGGCCCACGGCGATGACCAAGGTCCAGAGTGGACTGAGCGCGTTGAGCATGCCCGCCACTGCGCTCGGAAGCTGCATCTGCGACCATGCGAACAGGATGGCAGGGGCGAGGCTGCCGATGAAGCCATTGATGGCCAATGCCGTCCATGTGGAACGGTCCAACCCGCGCAGGTGGCGCAGGGCGATGGGCACCATGACCGTGCCGGCAAGACAGATGCGGAGCAGTCCGAGCTGAACACCATTCATGACGGCTTCGCCATTGGATGTCCACCCGAACAGGCCGATCTTCATGAGGATGAAGGAACTGCCCCACACACCTGCCAACAAGAGGAGGAGCAGGTAGGCCCATGCACCATAGGGGGGATTCCGTTCGGTCATCGCGGTTGTTAACAGCCTTTGCCCCTGTTTGATGCTGGAAGGACGGTAAATTTGTGTTCGAATATCGATGGCCATGCAATTCCATCCTGCCCAACTGTCCTTGAAAACGCATCCACCACGAGCGTGGATGGCGGCTGTGGGGATGTTCCTGGTCAGTGGATGTGGCGACTGTGGTGTCGATGTGGTTCACGTGGACCGGGCAGGCCAATCCGAAGAGACCGTGGCGGAACTGGCCATTGCAGGCATGATGTGTGAAATCGCCTGTGTCTCCAAGGTGAGAAAGGAGCTGCACGATGTGCAGGGTGTAGCCCGCGCCGAGATCCACTTTGATGCCAATGCTGTCGTCGATACGGCTTTTGTCGCCTACGACCCAGCGCTGGTGGCACCCGAAGAGTTGATTGCGACCGTACAGGAAATCGGAGACGGACTGTATGAGGTCCGGTCCGCCGAGGTCGTTCACTACGCTCCGGAATCACTGCGCTGAGCGTGACCCCGACAAACCGCATGGCACTCTGGATCCGGCGCACGGCACGGGTGGCCTTTGTTTCCGCTTTTCTCGTCGTGCTGGCCGGCAGCATCGTGCGCATGACCGGTTCGGGAATGGGATGTCCCGACTGGCCTCGTTGTTTCGGTCTGACCATCCCTCCGACGGACGAGGCACAGGTGCGCTGGCAACCGGAGACGGCATACGGGGCCGGACGCATGCTGCTCGAGCATGACTCCCTCTGGGTTGCGCCTATGGAACACCAGTCGGGAACGTCTTTCGAGGCGGACCGCGCGACGGGACTGTGGGCGCATTACACCCGCCATGATTACGCGCATTTCAATCCTTTCCACACGTGGGTGGAATTCATCAACCGGTTGTTGGGGGCCTTTGCCGGATTGCCCGCATTGTTGCTGGTGGCCTTGTCGTTGCTCATGGGCGTCAGGCATGGGAAATGGGGTCCCTTGCGGCCGGCATTGGGGGCCCTTCTGGCCCTGGGCTTCGTGGCCTGGCTCGGAAAAAAAGTAGTCGATGGCAACCTCATACCCGGCTCCATCACGCTGCACATGATGGGGGCTCTGGCCATCCTGGCCTTGCAGTTGTTGACCCTTCGTGCGGCAGGGGCATCGGCTCCCGTGTTGAATACGCGGTCAAAGGGCTGGATGATTGTGGCTTGCGTGATCACCCTGGCCCAAGTCGTTTTCGGTACACAGGTGCGCGAGGCTGTCGACCATCTCGTCCACGAGGGCATCGCGCGGGCCGATTGGCTCGATGCCTTGCCGGCATGGTGGAAAAGCCACCGCTTGGCCTACTGGGCTGTATTGGGCACACACATTGCCTGGTTGTGGCCTGGATTGAAAGTGGGCAGTCCCACTCGCTGGGAATGGGGGGTCATGGCGTTGCTCGCTGCGCAGTTCCTGACCGGTCTGGCCTTCGGTTGGTTGGGCATGCCGGCCGTTGCACAGCCCTTGCATCTGGTGCTCGCAGTAGGTCTCGTGCTTACGGATGGTTGGCTGCTGGGCTCGAGGCCACTTGAGTGAACCCTACGGCCAGCGCCCATTGTGCCAGAATGTAGGTGGCCATGACCCATGAGTGACCATGGGGAATGGGGGCCTCACCGAATTTGCCGAATGCAAGAATCATGTCGCTCGCCAAGAAGGCGGTGGCGCCAAGCCTCAGGGCGAGCACGCCGGGGCCCATCGCGAGGTGCCAGGTCAGGAGGGCCATGACCGTGATGACCACTGCATATCCCGCGACTGCAGGAGCGAGTGTTCCGGCGGGTTCCCACAGACTCTTCGCCACGGCGATGGCTTCCACGCTCAGTAAGCCTGTGCTCAGGACCCGGATCCAGGCCTTGGACTGGCCCCATCCTGACAAGAACACTTGACGCAATGCCATGATGAAGAAGACATGGCCGAGGAGGAAGCTGATCAGGCCGATAAGGAAGGCGGTTTCGCCGGAGAAGGTCAATGCGAGGTCGCCGATCCAGCAGAGGGTCATGGCCGTCAGGACGCGGTTCCTCAGTGTTCGGTCCGATCCTGCTTCATCTCTCCATGCCAATCCGAAACGCAGGGCGAGCAAGGGCAGGATCAATGCCTTGGCGGCATCATGGACCCCCTTCCATTCGGAGGGTTGCCAAACCGAAACTCCTTCGGCGGTTTCGCTCAATCCGAATGCCGTGGCCACGAACAATGCGAGGGTCACAGTGATCAGTGCAGAGTCAATGGTGCGGTCCGCCCGCATCGTCGGCTCTTGGGTGGGTCCGGATTTCATGGGCTCAAGGTGCATAAAAAAGGTGGAGGGCAAACCCCGTTGGGAATGCCCTCCTTCAATGAACCAAACCAAATGTTCAATTGAATTGTCGTCCGGTCATTCGCAGATCTGACCGTAGTATCCGAGGATGAAGAGCAGGTCGGGTGCACCGACCACTCCGTCTCCTGTGGTATCGTAATCCCCGCAGTCCGAGAGGCACCCGTAGTAACCGAGTACATCGAGGATGTCCGTGGTGGAGACCAGGCCGTCGCCATTGACGTCTCCGGGACAGGGGGTGTTGTTGTCGGGCTGGTGGAATCCCTGCGTGAGGTACTGATCGGGGATGCTGGCCGTTCCCGTGAAGGACTGGCCGATCGTTCCGTCGAGGTCAACGCTGCCGTCGGCTCCGGTATGGAAACCGGAAGTGATGGCGTGGCGTCCGAGGACCGCCTGGGCGGACACCTCTTCGGTGAGCAACCCGCACCCGGCGAGCAGCATGGCGAGGAATAGGATTCGCTTCATGGTATTGCTGTCTATTGGGTGAATTCGGGTTCCTGGATCAGAGGTTCACGAAGATGGTCAGACCCGTGGCGATGCCGTCGATGCTCAGCTGGGTGGCGAACAAGCCGGTCGTCGTGGCGCGTCCGGAAGCCGTCAGCATGGTGCTCACATCGGAATCGACGAGGTCGAACTCGATTTCAGTAGCGCTGTTGACCGTGACCGTCAAGGCAAGCTCCTCGCCATCGAGGTGCAGCTTGTAGGTTCCCGCGGCGAGGTTCGCACCCGTGACCGTGATGGTCACAGCAGCGGCGCCGAGGTCAGCACCGAGCGAGGTGTACGTTCCGTCGCTCATGTAGCTGTGGGCCTGCGGCAAGGTAGCAGCGTGGGCATCCACATAGCTCTTGGAGGCAGCGTGGCTGCCGAGCAGGGGATCATTGGACAGCGTGAGGTAATTGGTCACCGTCATGCTGCCGGCAGTGGTCGTTCCCTGCAGGAGAGCAGTACCCGTGATCAAGAGGGTCGATCCGGACAAGCCGCCCGTCGTGTTGACGTCTCCAAGCGAGGTCACCGTACCTGTGGTGGCATTGACCTGGAACTGGCTCGTTCCACTGGCACCGACGCGCAGGTTGCCATCCGAACCCAGGCTGGAGTCGAACTCACCGGCACCCGTTACGTCGAGCGTGCTGCTCACCGTCGTGGCACCTGCACCGAGGGTTCCGGTCGTGGAGAGGTTCTCATCTCCGAAGGAAATCGAACCGGATCCGTCCGTTACGCTACCTCCCGCCATGCTCAAGGTACCCGCTGATACACCAGAGGAGAACGTACCCGTTGCGGTCTGGAACTCAGTCCACGTTTCGCCAGCTCCGGCAGCCAGGGCAGAACCCGTCTGATCGAAGTAGTCCGTGGCCGTGATGTTCGCTGCGTTGGTGCTGACGCCGTCGGCGTTCGTCTTGGCCTGTGCGTCGAGTGCAGCGTCGGCTCCGGCGAGCGAAGTTGTGGCATCGAGGTAATTCGTGCCTGAAGGCTGGGCATAGGTGCCGTCAGCGTTCAATCCGGCAGCACCTTCGATCACGTCGTCCTGGTTGGCACGGGCGGTAGCCTCGCCAGTCACGGCAGTACCGCGATCGGTCACCTCCTGGGCGATGGCATCGGCGTTCGTCTTGGCCTGGGCGTCGAGCTTGTCGTCAGCGTCCTTGAGGCTGGAAGCAGCCGTCAGGTAGTTGGTCGTAGCATCGGCAGTGTAACCACCATCGGCGTCCAAACCGGCACCGGCCTCGATGGCGTTGTCCTGGTTGGCACGGGCGGTAGCCTCGTTCGTCACGGCAGTCGCGTTGTTGGCGATGTCGGTATCGTTGCTGCTGATGTTGGTGGCGTTCGTGCTGATGTTGCCAGCGTTCGTGCTGATGTCAGTGTCGTTGCTGCTGATATTCGCAGCATTGTTGCTGATGTCAGTGTC
>CAXQGL010000024.1:0-106576 GCA_964223495.1 Candidatus Nitrosopumilus sp.
CGGCACGGTCGAACTTCCTGCAGGCGCGCGCATCGAGCTGTCGGCAGCATTCTCATCGGTCGGAGACATCATTGGTCGGGGCGCGGTTGCCCTGGTTGGAGAGGGCCCTCACGTGTGCGGCCCCGCTGAATTGCAAACCCTGTCCTGTGGGGTTGGTCAAGTGACATTGGTCGACACTTTGACCATCATGGAGGAATTGAAACTGGAAGGTGCTCATCTTGTTTCGGGAGGAATGCTAGTCCTCGAAGGGATGTCCGGTATTCAGAATGTCTCCGGCAACATCGAAGGCGAAGTTGTTCGGAGCTTCGACTTTGTCAAGATTTCGGATTTCAATCACTGGATTTCTCCCGGTGTGGAGGGTGCATTGGCAAGTCAATTCCTCGAAGTTCCTGGCGCGGTTTTCGTCAAGCGTTGGGATGAGCCTACCACCAGCTACCATGAATTGTTGGGAGAGGATGAGACACCCAACGGACTCGGTCTGAATTGCTCATTGCCCGAGGGAGGATATCACTTTGATGTATCAGGCGCGGCAGTTCTGGAAGCCACAATGAATTTGACTGCCGAAAGTTCCAGCACATTCTTCAATGGATGGAACATGGTGGGAAACCCATTGACTTCATTTGTTGACTTCAGTGGAGTTTCCACGACGGTGTTACCCAATGTTGGCGCAACCTATCAGTGGGTGGACAGCCTGCAGACATATGTGGTGCAGGTCAATGGCGTTGGGCAATTCGGCCACCGGGGATTATTCGAGCCAGGTGCTGCATTTTGGATTCTGGCAGACACGAGTTTCTCCGCTTCCTTCGACGCTTCCTGCATCGTCTCTCGGGACGAATTCTTGAATCAAAAAGAATCCAGTTTGACAGAGCTTCTCCAGCTGAGTATCTCCGATGGTGTACTTACGGAAGAATGCACGGTGGCACTGGGCAATGGAACCGAAGAATACAGCAGCACGGAGGACGCAAAATTCCATGTCGCATTCCGAGGCAGGAACAACCTGGATCTATATTCCCAAAGTTCAGATGGGGAGCCTCTGATGGTGAACAGCACAAGTGATGCTCCTGGTCAGGAAATACCCATTCTCGTCAAGGGGCCCGTGGGGCTTCCGCTTACTATGACCGCCAGTCATTGGCCGGCTTCGGTGTGCCTGACAATTGAAGATATCGAAACAGGAGAATACCATGTGGTCGACGAAGACATGGCTTTCACGGTGACCTTGAGCAGCTCGTTGGATCACCACAGGTTCAATTTGATTGTGGGCGGCGGCGTGGAAGCAACGACCAGCGAAGTGGCTTGTGCCACGGCTTCGGATGGAACCATCACTGTTATGGGCCCTGATCCCGCCAGCACATTTGAGCTCCTGGACGCTGGTGGTTTGTCAGTTGGGACCTTTAACCCCGATTCCTCAGGGGGGACATTCACGGGCCTCGCAGCCGGCATCTACAGCATTATTGCACACTCATCCGGCTGTGCAGACCTCACCCGGATAGTTGAGGTAGGTGTTGGAGATTCAGGCACGGCATTGTTCGAAATCGAGGCGCAGCCGGACCACATCGGTTGCTATGACGACCACGGTGGCGTGGTCCTCGAGATCGAGGGCGGACTGGCACCGTACACGGTGGAATGGTCGCACGGTGCTACAGGAACCTCCATCGAGGTGGACAATGCGGGCATCCTGGACGCCATCATCACGGATGCCGCGGGATGTTCGGACAGCACGACCGTGGAGGTGCTCGCTGCACCCCAGGTTGAAGCCGGCATCGGCGTGGAGCAGGCCGTCGTCACGCTGATCGACGGTGAGGCCGAGGTGCACTTCGAAAACACGAGTTCCGGAGCCACAGCCTACCAATGGAATTTCGGCGATGGCGGTTCGAGCATTGCGGAGAGTCCCGTCCACGCCTACACGGAGGTCGGAGCCTACACCGTGGGCCTCAATGCTTGGAATGACTTCTGTTCGGACACCTATCAGATGGTCGTAACCGTGGAGACGGTCAGCTCCGTGGGTGCCGTCCTCGCTGCTATCCCGGCCGCCATCTCGAGGAACAACGGGGCATGGGAGGTGCGCCATCCCGAGGAGGCCTTTACCGTCGAGGTATTCGATTTGACCGGACGGATGGTATACCGCACGGGTGGTACGCCCGGCATCCCGGCCATTCTCGATCCGGCGATGTTGCCCCCGGTGGCCTTGGTCCACTGGATTGGCGCCACTTCGGGCCGCCAGCAGACTTGGCGCGTGGCCCGCTGACGGACGGGCGGTGTACAGGTCGGGAATCCCACTCGGATTGCCGAACTTCGCCGTCGTGAAAGTCGGCGTCATCACCTTCCCGGGGTCCAACTGCGACCACGACATGGAATACGCCCTCGGCACGGAACTCGGGTTCCGGGTCGAGCGGCTCTGGCACAAGGACCGCGACCTCAAGGGGGTCGACCTGGTGGTCCTTCCCGGTGGCTTCAGCTACGGAGACTATCTCCGCAGTGGAGCCATCGCGCGTTTCTCCCCCATCATGGAGGAAGTGGTGCAGCATGCGAATCGGGGCGGACGGGTGCTTGGCGTGTGCAATGGCTTCCAGATTCTGTGCGAGGCAGGATTGCTGCCGGGAGCCCTGCGCCACAATGAGAGCCGAAAGTTCATTTGCCGGAACGTCCTGCTGCGTCCCGAATCCCTGATGGCACCCATGACGGCATCCCTGCCGGATGGAACGCCCCTGTGCATTCCCATCGCCCATGGCGAAGGAAATTACACCATCGATGATGAGGGTCTCGACGCCCTCGAGGATGGGGATCAGATCCTCTTCCGCTATTGCGGACCGGAGGGCGAGATCGGGGATGAGTACAACCCCAACGGCTCTGTGGACCACATTGCGGGCGTCTGCAATGCCGGGGGCAACGTCTTCGGCATGATGCCCCACCCGGAGCGGGCATGCAGTGAGGAACTGGGCAATACCGATGGTCGCGCCATGCTGGAGGCCCTGTCCGCTGCAGTGGAGACGGCCTGACCCTTCACACTTGATGGCCAGGACCTCCGGACGAGGGAAACGGACCGGAACAAGGAAGGGTTAAGTTTGTTCCTATACCTCCCGGCAATTTCCCGGTACCCGCCATGGCCAATTCCACTCCTCAATACCCACCCGGCCCGCTGCTCGGTCGCATTGCCGAGCCCAAGGACCTGCGCGAGCAGTTCAATGTGGAGGAACTCCCCGAACTGTGCGACGAGCTCAGGCAGTACATCGTGGATGTGGTGAGCGAAAAGGGGGGGCATTTCGGAGCCAGCCTTGGTGTGGTGGAGCTGACGGTGGCCCTGCATTACGTGTTCAACACACCGGAAGACCAGATTGTCTGGGATGTGGGGCATCAGGCGTACGGCCACAAGATTCTGACGGGCCGCCGTGAGCGGTTCCATACCAACCGCATCCATAGAGGACTCAGCGGTTTTCCCAAGCGCAGTGAGAGCGAATACGACACTTTCGGTGTCGGCCACAGCTCGACCAGCATCAGTGCGGCACTGGGCATGTCGGTGGCCAACAAAATCAAGGGAGACAAGCGCCAGCACATCGCCGTGATCGGAGACGGTGCCATGACTGCGGGCCTCGCCTTCGAAGGGTTGAACCACGGCGGATGGCAGGACAACGACATGATTGTCATCCTGAATGACAACTGCATGTCCATCGACCCCAATGTGGGCGCCTTGAAGGACTACTTGACGGACATCACCACCTCCCACACGTACAACCGCGTCAAGGACGAAGTGTGGCAGTTGCTGGGCAAGGTCTCCAAATTCGGACCGGACGCCCAGACCATCGCGTCCAAGGTCAGCGACATGGTGAAGGGCTCCCTCTTGCAGCAGTCCAACCTGTTCGAATCCCTCAATTTCCGGTACTTCGGTCCGATTGACGGTCACGATGTGGAGCAGGTCGAGCATGTGCTGCGGGACCTCAAGGACATACCGGGCCCGAAGCTCCTGCACCTGCTGACCAAGAAGGGCAAGGGGTATGCGCCTGCCGAAGCGGGCAGTGCGACCAAATGGCACGCTCCGGGTCTCTTCAACAAGGAGACCGGTGAGATCATCAAGGTGACCCCGAAGTCTCCGGAACCGCCCAAGTATCAGGATGTGTTCGGCCACACCATCATCGAATTGGCGGAAAAGGACGAGCGCATTGTCGGTGTGACGCCGGCCATGCCGACCGGTTGCTCCCTGAAATTCATGATGGAGGCCATGCCCGACCGGGCATTCGATGTGGGCATTGCCGAACAGCATGCCGTGACCTTCTCGGCCGGGATGGCCACCCAGGGCTTGGTTCCCTTCTGCAACATCTACAGCTCTTTCATGCAGAGGGCCTACGACCAGGTCCTGCACGATGTCGCCCTGCAGAAGCTGCATGTTGTCTTCTGTCTGGACCGAGGAGGTCTGGCGGGGGCGGACGGACCGACCCACCATGGCGTCTTCGATCTGGCCTACATGCGATGTGTGCCGAACATGATCGTGGCGGCGCCCATGAACGAGGAGGAACTGCGCAACCTGATGTACACGGCTTCGGCCGACGATCATGGCCCCTTCAGCATCCGCTATCCCCGGGGTAAAGGCGTCATGACCGATTGGAAGACCCCCCTGCGGAAGGTCAAGGTGGGCACCGGCCGCCGCGTCCGCAACGGAGAGGACATCGCCCTGCTCGGCATCGGTCACCTCGGCAACCATGCGCTCAAGGCTGCGGAGCAGCTTGAAGCCGATGGCATTTCTGCGGCGATGTACGACATGCGCTTCGTGAAGCCGCTCGACGAGACGCTGCTCCATGAGGTCTTCGGCAAATTCGACAAGGTCATCACCATAGAGGATGGATGCATCCAAGGGGGCATGGGCAGTGCCGTATTGGAGTTTGCAGCAGATCAGGGTTACAGAGCCCGGGTGGTGCGCCTGGGCGTACCGGATCGTTGGATTGAACACGGCACACAGGACGAGCTGTACACGGAGTGCGGATTCAACGTCGAGGACATCGCGGCCGCGGCGCGGAAGTTGATGTCGGTCGGACAGCGTCGCGCCACCGCTGGTTGACCCGCCCCGCAGATTCCACCATTCTTCTGAACTTCACGGCATGGAAGATGCCATACGCAACCGCGTGGAGGAGAGCGGATTGGTCCAATTGGACCTGGGCGCAGAACTGGGCAAGCGCACCTTGCGTTCGTTGGACCTTGCCCCGCAATTGTGGGAGGGTCTGGTCCTTCGGGAACAGCCTTTCCGCCAGTGGTTGAAGGAATGGGATGCAACAGGATTTCAAGGCGCGGATGTCGCCCTGCATTGCTCGACCGATGCGGTCATACCCGAGTGGGCCTGGATGCTGGTCGCTTCCAATCTGCAGGCAACGGCGGCCAGTGTGCATTTGTGCGATGAGGACCAATTGCCGGCGGCCGTGCTGGGCCGTCTGGTGGAGGAGTTGGACATCGGGCCCTATCGCGATGCGCGCGTCGTGGTCAAGGGGTGTGGTCTGGATGGCACAGCGGGTCCGGCCGTCCGCTTGGTCGAGCGGCTGCAGCCGGTGGTGCGCTCCTTGATGTTCGGTGAGCCGTGCAGCACCGTACCCGTGTACAAGTCCCGCCGGGGTTGAAGAAAACAGGCGGAGGGGAACCGCGTGGAGCGGGGTAATTTGCATGGCCCATGCTGACCGCTGAATCCGATAAGAAGCTCTTCCTCATTGATGCCTACGCCTTGATTTTCAGGGCCTACTATGCGTTCATCCGCAATCCGCGCATCAACAGCAAGGGGGCCAATACGAGTGCGGTCTTCGGATTCACCACAGCCATCCTGGACATCCTTCGGAACGAGAAGCCGACCCACCTCGCCATCGTCTTCGATCCACCCGGCCCGACCTTCCGTCACGAGACCTACTCCGAATACAAGGCCAACCGTGACGAGACCCCTGAGGACATCCGGGCCAGCGTGCCGCACATCTACGCCCTGGCCGAGGCCATGCGCATCCCCACCATTACGGAACCCGGCTTCGAGGCGGACGATATGATCGGCTACCTCGCCAAGTTGGCGGAAAAGGAGGGATTCGACGTGTACATGATGACGCCGGACAAGGACTTCGGACAGCTCGTGACGGAAAAGGTGCGCATGTACCGACCGGGACGATCCGGCAATCCACCGCAGATCTGGGGGCCTGCCGAAGTCTGTGAGCGTTTCGGCATCGAGAGCACGGAGCAGGTGATCGACCTGCTTGGGCTGATGGGGGATTCGGCCGACAACATCCCGGGCGTGCCGGGTATTGGACCGAAGACGGCCGCCAAGTTGCTGTCCAAGTATGGCACGGTGGAGGTCCTCCTCGATTCGACTGCTGAGTTGAAGGGCAAGCAGAAGGAGAACCTCGAAGAGTTCCGTGAGCAGGCCCTGCTGTCCAAGGAGCTGGCGACCATCGTGACCGATATCCCCTACACGCCTGACTTTGAGGGCATGGTCGTGGAAGCTCCCGATGCCGATAAACTGGCACCCCTGTTCGAAGAGCTGGAGTTCCGCACCTTGGCGCGGCGCATCCTCGGTGACGCCGTCGCTTCAAGTCCGGCCATGGCCACCACGGCCGGGGCAGCTGCGGTCACCGGTGGAGGCAATGGGAGCCAGATGGGGCTGTTCGGCGGTGGAGATGGGACCGGGGATGGCAAGGAGGAATCAGAAGGCGGCCTAGCGCGGTTCGACCCGGAAAAAGTGGATTACCGCCTTGCGGAAACGGCCGAGGAGCGCAGCGAATTGGTGGCGGAGCTCATGGCGTCGGAGCGGTTCGCCATGGACACCGAGACGACCGGACTGGATGCGAGGACGGCCAGGCTGGTGGGCATGAGCTTTTCCACCAAGGAGGGCAGTGGCTGGTATGTGCCCGTTCCGCTCGGTGACCCCGGACTTCCTCAGAGCCAAGATGATGGAGTCGTGGCCCTGCTGAAGGAATTCGACCCCGTGTTGCAGGACGAAGAGAAATTGCTCATCGCACAAAACTGGAAATACGACCACAAGGTCATGCTCGGTGCAGGGGTGACGGTGCGGTGCCGGGTGTTCGACACGATGTTGGCACACTATGTCCTGCAGCCCGACCTCAAGCACGGCATGGACTACCTCGCCGAGGTGGAATTGGGTTATTCCACCATTCCCATCACGGACCTGCTCGGCAAGAAGGGCAAGAACCAGAAGACCATGGCCGACATCCCGCCGGACCAGGTGCGGGACTATGCCTGCGAGGACGCCGACATCACCCTCAGGCTGGCGAACCTGTTCGAAGAGCGGATCGGGACGGACACTCCCGAGCGGCGCATCCTGGATACGCTCGAGCATCCGCTGGTTCCCGTGTTGGCCGACATGGAACTCGAGGGCGTCCGATTGGATGTGGAGGTCCTGCAGGAAATGGCGAAGGCGCTGGAACAGGACCTCGGAAAATTGACCGACTCCATCCAGGAGCATGCAGGGGTGCCCTTCTCCATCGACTCTCCCCGTCAGTTGGGCGAGGTCCTTTTCGACCACCTGAAGATTGCCGAGAAGGCCAAGAAGACCAAGACCGGTCAATATGCGACCGGTGAAGACATCCTGCAGAAATTGGTCGGGGCCCATCCCATCGTGGAGCAGGTGTTGGAATATCGACAACTCAACAAGCTGCTCTCCACTTACGTCAGGCCCCTTCCGGAACTCGCCGACCCCGTCACGGGAAGGGTGCATACCCAATACATGCAGGCCGTGGCGGCGACAGGCCGATTGAGCAGCACTCACCCCAACCTCCAGAACATTCCGATCCGCACGGCGCGGGGAAGGGAAATCAGGAAGGCCTTCGTGCCGAGGGACGCCAACCATGTCCTGATGGCTGCCGACTACAGCCAGGTCGAGTTGCGCATCGTGGCTGCCCTGAGTGGGGACCGTGGATTGTGCCAGGCTTTCCTCGACGGTGCTGACATCCATACGGCCACTGCGGCCAAGGTGTTCGGTGTCGCGCCCGAAGATGTGGACCGGGGCCAGAGAAGCCAGGCCAAGGCTGTGAACTTCGGCATACTCTATGGTCAGGGGGCATTCGGATTGGCGGAGACCTTGAAGATCCCACGTCGAGAGGCCAAGGGCATCATAGAAGCCTATTTCGCCGAATTCCCGGACTTGAAGGCGTACCAGACCGAAGTCGTGGATCGCGCCCGTGAGACGGGGTATGTCGAGACCATCCTCGGACGGAAGCGCTGGTTGCCCGACATCACATCGGCCAACGCGGTGGTGCGCGGTTTCGCGGAGCGCAACGCCATCAATGCGCCCATCCAGGGTTCGGCGGCCGACATCATCAAGGTGGCGATGGTCCGCATCCAGGAGGCCTTGCGAGAGGGGGGGTTCAGCGCCCGCATGATCCTGCAGGTGCACGATGAACTCGTGTTCGATGTACCCGACGATGAAGTGGGATCCTTGGGCCCTCTGGTTCGGGAGCAGATGGAACAGGCCGTGGAATTGGCCGTCCCCCTCGAGGTGGAGATCGAGACGGGCGCACATTGGCTGGAAGCCCACTGAAACCTTGCGGTTCCGTTTGCCGTTGAGGAAGGCATCGGCGGATTCCCACCCTTGTTCTTCTCGCCGTACCGACAACATCCACCCTTCGAGGAGGATAACTTTCAGCCGGAAGGACCTGCCGGGGGTGGTCCCCGTTTCAACTTGCTTCAATATTATTTCCTGGAATCTCCATGAAACTCCAACACGACCGATCACAGCTTTTCCTGCGCCATGCAAAGTGGATGGCACTCCCCATGATGTTGCTCCTCATCGGATGCGGCGAAGGACCTGCAGAGGAATCAACCGGGGCTGCGGCCTCCGCACAAGAAGCCGACATGGATGTGGAGGGCATGATGCCCGCGCGCCGTCAAAAGGCATTCAAGAAAATCTTCCACGCCGTGCCCTCGCCAATCGAGACGGCCATGCTGCTCGAGCGCAGTGGCATCCAGTTCGATGCGGGTGCCTTGCACGCACTGGACAAGGCGGTGGGATATTCCACCACGGAGCTCCAATCCGTCAACCTCGGCATCTATGCCGGTGACCTGAGCTACTCGGTCATATTCAATCAGAACCAGCAGTCCGTCGATTACCTGAACACCTGTCGCCGACTCTGTGACGGTCTCGGCGTGGGTGACATCATCGACGCCGACCTGATCAGCCGGGCAGACAACAACCGCGACATCCGCGACTCGCTCGTCGACATCGTGACCGACACCTTCTACTCGTTGAACGCCCGCTTCAGGGAGAACGACATGGAGGAAGTGGGCGGACTCATGGCGGCCGGGGGGTGGATCGAGGGCGTGTACCTCGGAACCCGCAGCCTCAACACATCCACGGATGATCTGAAGCTCCGCATCGCAGAGCAGAAGATGACCTTGGAGAACCTTGTGGGCCTCCTCAACAGCTATGAGGCGACGCCGGCACTGACGGCCATGAAGGAGGCGCTCGGACCGGTGGAGGCGGCATTCGCCGGAGTCACCATCACGGAGAATGCCGCTGCGGCGACAGCAGCTGAGGACGGGACCGTCATCATCAGTGGTGGTCCGGAGGTGAGTTATGATGAAGCCACGTTGGCGGCGATTTCCGAATCCATTGCCGCGATTCGTAACCAATACGCCCAGTGAACGTAAAGAGAAGCGCCATGACTGCGATCAAGAAACTCCCCTTCGCGGCCTTTGCCCTGGTGATGATGTTCACCACGGTTGACGCTGCAGCACAATGTCGGACCTTCACCAAGAAGCGCTGCCTTCCCCAATTGGAGGATTACGTGCAGAACGACAATTACAACACCGCGGTCCTGATTCCCGGTGATGAAGCTGAACTCGAACTGACTTTTTTCGGAGACCGGGCTTATCGGTTGCTCGTCTGTGGTCATCCGGTCCTCGGTGACCTCACCTTCCAGGTGTTGGACAGCCGTGGGAATGGCATCTACGACAGCACCGACAAGGAATCGGATCTTTTCGATTTCAGGGTGGCCAACACCCAGCAGATGACAATCCGTGTGCAGGTACCTGCGACGGATGCCGTCATCCAGCATGAAGGGTGCGTGAGCATCATGGTCGGCTCGAAAGGCTGACGCAGCAGCTTCAGCTGACACCACAACGCCCGTCCGGTCCTGCCGAGACGGGCGTTGTGGCTTTCAGGCATCGGGTCTACCGAGAAAGTCCACGACGGCATCCCGGAAGGCATCGGGCTGTTCGGCATGGAGCCAATGTCCCGCATCGAGGGCCACTTCCTCGAGTGTGGTGAAATGCCTGCGCATCGAGGCGATGCCCCTGCCCACGACATAGTCGGATCGGGTGCCGAAGATGGCCAGCGTCCGGATGTCGATGGTGCCCAAAGGCATCAAGGAGGTCATATCGGCGAGGTGCCGTCTCAGGACGGGCAGGTTGAACCGCCAGCCGAAGCGTTCCGGATCGGGCCGATAGAGGCCCTTGAGCAGGAATTGACGGACACCCGGGTCCTTCACGCTTCGGGCGAGTTCAGCTTCCACTTCTCCCCGCCTCTCGAATGCGGACAGATCGAGGCCCATCAAGGCATCGAAGAGTGGCGTATGGTGAGGTGGGTACGGAACGGGCGCCATGTCCGCCACGATCAATTGCCGGCACCGCGAAGGATGGCGGTCGGCAAAGTGCATCACGGTCTTGCCACCCATGCTGTGCCCGAGGAGGTCTGCTCTGTCGATGCCGAGGCTGTCCAAGGTGTCCAGCAGGTCCACCACGAGATCCGCATAGGTGTGGCTTGGGTGGTGCGGACTGCGACCGTGGTTCCGCTGGTCGATGAGTACGACGGGACGGTCCTCGGCCCAGCGCAGGGCGAGCGTCTGCCAGTTGTCGGATGAGCCGAGCAGGCCGTGGAGCACGACAAGTGGAGGAATGGGCCCCGCAGGATCGATGTCCCCGATGGTGCGGTGGAACAATTCCATTTCAGGACGGCCTCAATTGCTCCCTGTATTGGCCTACGGCATTCTGCAGACCCAAGTAGAGCGCATCGCTGATGATGGCATGCCCGATGGACACTTCGTCCAGGGGTTGCACTTGCCTGGAGAACCAAGACAGGTTCTGCAGGTCAAGGTCGTGCCCCGCATTGACCCCCAGCCCGACCTCATGGGCGACTTGTGCCGCCCTGGCGAAGGGGGCAACGGCCAGATCCGCGTTGGCGGGGAATGCCTCGGCATACGGACCCGTGTACAATTCGATCCTGTCTGCCCCGACATCCGCAGCGGCGCGGATGAGGTCCCCGTCGGTACCGATGAACAAGCTGGTCCGGATGCCCGCAGCCCTGAATTTGCCGAGTACATCGGAAAGCATGCCCGCATGGGTGCGCGTATCCCAGCCGGCGTTCGACGTCAGGATACCGGGCGGATCGGGCACGAGGGTGACCTGTTCAGGCTTGACTTCCAGCACGAGGTCGATGAAATCCGCGGAGGGATAGCCTTCGATGTTGAACTCCTTGATGACCCGCGGGCGAAGTGAGCGGACGTCGGCATACGTGATGTGCCGCGCATCGGGACGAGGGTGGACGGTGATGCCGTCGGCACCCCATCGCTGGATGCGTGAAGCCGCTTCGAGGGGGCAGGGCCGATGGCCTCCGCGGGCATTGCGGAGGGTGGCGATCTTGTTGATGTTGACGCTCAGGCGCGTGGGGAAAGTTTCCATGGACCTACGGCGGTTGCGCACCGTCAGACGGCTAATTTCGCAAAGTCCCGGATGTCAGGGGCAACGAAGTCCATGCATGCAGCGAGCATCATCAACGAAGAACTGATCGCACTCAACCCGGGCGACACACTGGAAAAGGCCTTGCGCACCATGGACGAGCTGAAGGTCGAGCACCTGCCCGTTGCTGCGGAAGGACGTTATCTGGGGCTGGTGGCGGAGCAGCATCTCTTGGATCAGGAGGGCGAAGTCGTGTTTCTGACCAACCTCCAATTGATGCCCCTCATGGTCGCCCCCGGTCAGCACTTCCTCGAAGTGGTCGATGTCCTGTGTGAGGCTGATGTGAGCGTGGTGCCCGTGGTGGACGATGGCATGCTCCTCGGGTGCACGGACCGTGCCCATCTCTGGAGGGCTTTCCACAACAGCCTGACCCCCTACAGCGAGGGCAGCATCCTCACGTTGGAAATGCCCTGGAAGGACTACAGCCTGGCCCAGGTGTCCCACAGGGTGGAATCCGAAGGGGTGAAAATCCTGCAGGTCCTCGTCAGCGACGGCGCCCAACCCGAGAACGCGGAAGTGGCCCTGAGACTGTCCACCCGGGACATCGAGGGCCTCATAGACTCCCTGAGACGCCATGGTTATGACGTTCGGGCCTTCTACCGTGCGGAGGAATATGCGGAGGAAATGAAGCGGCGCATGGCGGCCTTCATGCGATACATGAATACCTGAGCATGGCCGGTTCCGCAGCCCCCATCCACTCTCTTTTGCTGCATGGAAGTGTCATTTCCGATGCGGATGCAGGGGAATACCGGGGCATCCTGGAAGTACTGCGGTCCATGGAGGGCCTGAAGGTGTCCTTTACGCCTGAATTCCACGCGGTCGCATTGCCGCACGGGCTTTCCTCCTCCTCCGACACCATTTCGGATGCCGATGGATTCTCCAGCGAATCCGAAGCGATGGTCCTGACCTTCGGTGGAGACGGCACCGTTTTGGAGACAGCGGCCATGTTGGCGGGAAAAGCGATACCCGTTCTTGGGATCAATACCGGGCGGCTCGGTTTTCTTTCCCATCTGCCCATGCCCGAAGCGGCAGAGGCGCTCTCCGGAATCCTCAAGGGCGATTACAAGGTGGAACGCAGGGCCATGCTCGAGGTGGATTTCCCCGGCGAGAACCTCGGTCCCAACCTACGGGCGCTCAATGAGATCACGGTGCACCGCCGCGACGTGGCGAGCATGATCCGCGTTTCGGTGAGCCGCAACGGCGTCTTCATCAACCGCTATTGGTCTGATGGTTTGATCGTGTCCACCGCCACGGGGTCCACTGCTTATTCCTTGAGCTGCGGCGGCCCCATCATCCACCCGGACAGCAATGCCATCGTCCTCAACCCCATCGCACCGCACAACCTGTATGACCGGCCTGTCGTCATCCCCCTGGATGGCACGCTGGAAATCGAGGCGGAAGGACGGGATGATCACCTGATGTTGACCATGGATACGCGCTCCCACAAAGTGCCGGCCCCTGCCCGCTTTACCGTGCAACGCGCGGAGCAGCCCTTCCTGCTTGTGCAGCTGCCCGATGTGGACTTCATCGAAACGGTGCGGCGCAAGCTTCACCTTGGCCTCGACGGTCGTGAGGGCGATTCGCACGGTGCGCCATACGATTCCGCGGATGAATCCCGTTGAGCGCATGAACTTGGGCAACATGGACCGTACGCGCTTCTTCATATTGCTGCCATTGCTCCTCTTTCTGTACGGCTCTGCCGATGCACAGCGGAAATTCGAGACGAGCAAGGTGATGGGCCTGACCATTGGAACGGGCTACTACCTCGGAGAGATGAACCCCTTTGGTCATTTCAAGGGCCGATTCCAACCGGGGTTTGGAGGTTTCATGCGGTTCAACATGACGCGTCGCATCGGCATAAAGGCAAGCTTGAACCGGACCGTCCTGCTGTACCATGACTCGGATTCAAACGACCCCTGGATTGCCAACCGCAACCTGCATTTCCGGAATGCCATCACGGAGGGGGCCGTCGTCGCCGAATTCAACTATACGCGCTACCAGATCGGCAACACAAAGGACAGGTTTGCGGGATATCTGTTCGCGGGCCTTTCCCTCTACAGCCACATGCCCGAGGCCCAGATCGGAGACATCTGGTATGAACTGCAACCGCTCGGCACCGAAGGTCAGGGAACGACCGCGGGTGGGCAGCGCTACGCGACGACCGGTTTTGCGGTGCCATTCGGATTCGGTGTCAAGTTCAACCTCGGCCATTTCTCAGCCATCAATTTCGAATGGGGCATGCGCCGGACATGGACCGACCACCTCGATGACATCGGAGGGTACTACGCGAGCATTGCCGTCCTCGAGGAGGAGTCGGGGCCGCTGGCAGAGGAGCTCAGTGAGTCGCGCATCGAGAAAGAGGGTGGGCTCGAGGATCCCGTGGGGCAGATGCGGGGTTACAACGGCCTGGATGACCGCTTCGCGGTGATGAACCTTTCCTTCACTTTCCGGATCGACAAATCCCCCACCACCTGTTGGGACCGTTGATCATCGGTCAAACAAGGTGAAAAACTCCCAATCCCGGACCGGAAAGGGCGGTCTACCTTGCATCTCCATCCGGTGGTGCGCACCTTCGCCGCCGCATTGGAATGCATGCCATAGGAAATGGTCGACCACTCATCTGAATCCAACCCGCTTCCGCGCCACATCGCCGTCATCATGGACGGCAATGGACGGTGGGCCCGGGAGCGCGGGGAGGACAGGGTTTTCGGGCATGCCAACGGTGTCGAATCGGTGCGCTCCGCCGTCCGCGCCGCCGGGGAGCTCGGCGTAGAGTTCTTGACGCTTTACGCCTTCAGTACCGAGAATTGGGCCCGGCCCAAGGAGGAAATCAACGCCCTCATGGAGCTGCTCGTGGAGAGCCTTGCTGGTGAGGTGGACGAGCTCATCCGCAAGGGCGTGCGGCTCCGATCGACCGGGGCCATCGATGCGCTGCCGGATTCATGCATCGCCGCCTTGCGCGACGTGGAGGCCCGCACGGCCCATTGCAACGGACTCAACCTCATCCTCGCGCTCAGCTACAGCGGTCGCTGGGAGCTGACCGAAGCGGTGCGCCGCATCGTGCGTTCCGGAATTCCTGCCGAGGCCATCGATGAGGATACCGTCAGGGCCAATCTGGGCATGCCCGATGTGCCCGACCCCGAGTTGCTGATCCGCACGAGTGGTGAGCAGCGCCTCAGCAATTTCCTGCTTTGGCAACTCGCTTATTCGGAATTGCATTTCTCCCCCGTGATGTGGCCCGATTTCAGGGAGGACCACTTCAAGGCGGCCATCCTTGAGTTCAGGGGAAGAGAACGCCGGTTCGGCAGGACCGGTGACCAAGTGTCCAAGGCGGGATCCACCGCCGCGGAGCAGAAGATGACGGGAAAATGATGCTGCGGAATTTTGCCATCCTGATGGCCTGCACGGCACTGTTTGCAGGAGGATTGCAAGCACAACCGGGGTCCGGCAATGTGGACCTGGCCGTGCCCAGCGACTACCGCATTGCCGGTTTGACCGTGATCGGTGCGGATTACACCGACGTGCAGGCGGTCAAGCTGTTCAGTGGATTGCAGGTGGGGGATGAGGTCACGATTCCCGGGGACCGGCTGTCCGATGCCGTCCGCAACCTCTGGGATCAGCGGCTGTTCAGCGATGTCTCGATCGAATTGGCGGAGCGGAGGGACCGCGATGTCTATCTGGTCATCCGGGTTGAGGAGATGCCACGCCTCACGCGTTACGGATTCACTGGGGTCCGGAGGGGCGAACAGGAGACGCTGCGCGGCAAGCTCGATCTCGTGCGGGGTCAGATCGTGAACGAGAACCTGAAGGTGACGACCCGTCGCATCCTCGAAGACCACTACCGTGAAAAAGGGTTCTTCGACGCGCAGGTGACCATCACCTCGACGCAGGACAGCGTATTGGAGAATGCGGCTGGTGTCAATATTGACATCGTCAAGGGAGAGAAAATCAAGGTCGGCGTCATCCGGGTCGAAGGATCGGACGCCCTCAGTGAGAAGGTCCTGAAGCGGAGGATGAAGAACACCAAGGAGCAGGCCTGGTGGCGCCTGTTCAAACCTTCCAAGTACCTGGAGGAGGAGTTCAATGCCGACCTCGAGGCCATCGTGGCCCTGTATCGGGAAAAGGGGTACCGCAACGCCCGCATCGAGGGAGACAGCCTGTTCAGGACGCCTGAGGACGAACTCGGAATCGCGGTCAAGGTGGACGAGGGGGTGAAATTCCATTTCCGCGAGATCACCTTCACGGGAAACACCAAGTATTCGACCGGCCAATTGGACAGTCTGCTCGGTTTCAAGCGGGGAGACCTCTACGATGTGGCAGAGTTGGAGAAGCGGCTCTTCATGAACCCCAAGGGCATCGATCTGAGTTCGCTCTACAGCGACGATGGCTATTTGACCTTCCAGGCCATTCCGGTCGAGGTCCGTGCCGAAAATGACAGCATCGACCTCGAAATCCGCTTGGTCGAAGGCAAGCAATTCCGCATCGGCAGGGTCGATGTGCGGGGCAACACGAAGACCAGTGACCACGTGATCCGCAGGGAGATCCGGACCATGCCGGGAGACCTGTTCAGCCGCACGGATGTCATCCGGACCCAGCGCGAGCTCAACCAGCTCAACTACTTCAATCCGGAGGCGTTCGGAATCAATCCCGTGCAGAACCCGGAAGACGGTACGGTGGACATCGAATATGTCGTGGAGGAGAAGCCGACGGACCAGATCGAACTCCAGGGTGGCTGGGGTGGCGGGCGCATTGTGGGTTCGCTGGGTGTGACCTTCAACAACTTCGCGGTCGGCAAGGCATTCAAGAAAGGGGCATGGCGTCCGGTGCCCATGGGGGATGGCCAGCGCATCAGCATTCGGGCACAGTCCAACGGCCTCTTCTTCCAGAGCTACAACGTGAGCTTCACGGAGCCTTGGCTGGGCGGCAAGAAGCCCAACGCACTGACGGTCGCGGCGTGGCGTTCCATCCAATCCAACGGTCAACCCCGGAATGTCGAGGGAGAAGCCAACCCACTGCGCCAGACGCTCATGATCACGGGGGTCTCCGCCTCCATCGGTCAGCGATGGAAGAAGCCCGATGACTGGTTTACCGTCAATGCGGGCATCAGCTATCAGCACTTCGACTTCGACAAGTACAACAGCGGTCTGTTCAGTTTCACCGACGGGCAATCGAACAACATCGCCCTGAACCTGATCGTCAGCCGCAACTCGGTCAGTGATCCCATTTTTCCGGTGTGGGGCTCAGAGGTCCGGCTCAATGTGAAAGTGACCCCACCATACAGCCTTTTCCAGCCGGACAAGGTGTGGACAGGACTCAGCGAGCAGGAGCGGTTCCGCTTCGTCGAGTACCACAAGTGGAAGTTCGTCGCCAATTGGTACACCCCATTGACCACCGGCGGCGGGGAGAACCCCAAATCACTGGTGTTGCGCACCTATTTCGGCGGAGGCATCATCGGTCAATACAACCGACAGATCGGCCTGTCCCCGTTCGAGCGCTTCTATCTCGGCGGGGTCTTCCTCAGCGGCTTCGTGCTCGACGGGCGTGAGATCATCTCGCTGCGCGGTTACGATAACCTCTCCTTGACGGCACCGGACCAGAACACAGGTGCAGGGGCCATCGCTAAGTATGGGGCCGAGCTCCGTTATCCGCTGTCCACCAATCCGAATGCGACCATCTACACGATGGCCTTCCTCGAAGCGGGCAACACCTGGGAGACGGGAGACGGTTTCGATCCTTTCGACGTCTACCGCTCGGGCGGCATCGGCATGCGCATATTCCTTCCCATGTTCGGATTGCTCGGTCTCGATTACGGTTGGCGGTTCGATGATGTCGTCACTTCACCGGGCATGGCACGCGGCCAGTTCCATTTCTCACTCGGCATGAACATCGGCGATTTGTGAACGCATGTGCGAAACACCCCCAGTTTGACGTTGTCCACGCGTCTCGACTTAATTTCACCCCACGGTATACCATGCGTCTCCTTCGCTCACTGCTTCCCGCGCTTCTCCTGTTCGCCAGCCTTTCGGCGTGGGGACAGAAGTACGCCTATGTCGACACGGAGTACATCCTGTCCCATCTGCCGGAATATGCCGAGGCCCAGAAGGAGCTGAATTCCCTTGCTTCAGGTTGGCTCGATGAGATCGAGGACAAATACGAGGCGGCAAACCAATTGGAGACCGCCTATCGGGCCGAGCGGGTGTTGCTGACTTCGGAAATGCGGCGGAAGCGCGAGGACGAGATTTCCTCCAAGAGAACCGAGGCGACCGACATGCAGAAGGCCAAGTTCGGCGTGGAAGGCGAGCTGTTCCAGAAGCGCCAGGAGTTGATCCAACCCGTGCAGGAGCAGATCTTCCAAGTGCTCAAGGACCTTTCGAGTTCCCGGGGATACATGGTCATCTTCGACAAGGCCAAGGACTCCAATATGCTCTACACCAATCCGAAGTATGACATTTCAGATCGGGTCATCAAGGAGCTGGGTTACACGCCTGGTGAAACCATGGGTGGAGAGGAAGGAGAGGATGGTGACGAGCAGGGCAAGAGCCTCCAAGACCGCATGGACGATACCCTCAACAAGGGCAAGGACAAACTGAACGACCGCAGGGAGCAGGTCACGAACCGCGTCAACGCCGGCGTCAAGGGCGGTGGCAGACCCAAGCAATGACGCTCCCCTCACAACGAATTCACAACATCATGAAGCACCTCTTATCCTTCGGCCTGATGATGGCCACTTTCCTTCTCTCCATGCCTGCGCAGGCGCAGGTCATGGAAGCCCGTTTCGGTCACATCGATACGCAGACCCTCCTCGAGGCGATGCCCGAGCGCAATTCCATCCAGTCCGAGATCGAAGGCGCTGCAGCCCAGTACGAGCAGGAAATCGTCCGCATGCAGGGCGAGCTCGAGGGCAAGGTGGCTGAGTACCAGCAGAAGGCCGAGTCATGGCCCGCGGCGATTCGTGCCCAGAAGGAGCAGGAGATCACCATGGACCAGCAGGGGCTCGAACAGTTCTATGCCACGGTTCAGCAGGAGTTGGCTGGTTTGGAGGCGGGCCTCCTCGAGCCCATGATCGAGCGCGCCCGTGAAGCCATTGAGGCAGTGGGTGCCGAGGAGGGCTTCACCTACATTTTCGACACCTCATCCGGCGCGACCGTGTTCAATGGTGGAGAGGATGTACTCCCCCTCGTCAAGGCCAAGCTTGGCCTCTGACGCGCCTATCGGCATTTTCGATTCCGGCATTGGCGGCCTGACGGTGGCCCATGCCATGGCGCAGGCCATGCCGGCTGAGCGCATGCTGTATTTCGGGGATACGGCGCACATGCCTTATGGTGACCGTTCGGCCGAACTCGTGCGCTCCTATTCGACGCGCATCGCACGGTTCCTGGCGGAGGAGGGCTGCAAGGCCGTGGTCATCGCCTGCAATTCCGCCTCGGCCACGGCCAAGGAAGCCGTGGAGGAGGAATTGGGCCCC
This sequence comes from Candidatus Nitrosopumilus sp., assembly GCA_964223495.1. Taxonomy (GTDB): domain Bacteria; phylum Bacteroidota; class Bacteroidia; order Flavobacteriales_D; family Sanyastnellaceae; genus UBA8752. Next base: position 19,169 of record CAXQGL010000024.1, read on the forward strand.
GACATTCCGGTCATCGATGTGGTCACCCCCGTGGTGGGAGACCTGTCCCGTCGTGCCGTGGAACGGGTGGGCATCATCGGTACCCGTGCCACAGTCGGCAGTGGTATTTATGGCAGGTCCCTGCGTGCGGCGCACGATCGCACCGGTCATGGCGACCACGTTGTTGAGGAGTGGGCGACGCCATTGCTCGCTCCCCTCATCGAGGAAGGTTGGCAGGACCACGGGTTGATGGATCCCGTTATCCGTTCGTATCTCGGTGCCGCAGGTTGGTTGGAAGGAACCACCTGCTCGTTGGATGCCCTCGTCCTGGGGTGCACCCATTATCCGATGGCGCAATCCGCCATCCGAAGGGTGGTGGGTCCGGATGTGGAGCTGGTGGACGGCCCTTCCATCGTGGCGAGGGCAGTGGAAGCCACCCTGCAGGAGCGCGGGCTCAAAACCACGATGGATGGTTCCGCTGCAGGCAGGCATGGTTTCCTGGTCAGCGACCTGACCGAGAATTTCACGCGCTCGGCCCATCGGTTTTTCGGACGTGAGATACCACTGGTGGCAGGCGGACCCTGGTTCATGGCCTGACGATTCAATCCACGCCACCAGCTCCGGGCACGAACCAACCAGCATACTCCCGGTATCGCTCCGCCGTGGCTGCCACATGGCCGATCAACTCCTCCCCCACGGACTTGACGTGGCGTGCCGGAACCCCCGCCCACAGTTCTCCCGGAGGGATGACCGTGCCCTCGAGCACCACGGCACCGGCCGCCACGACCGCACCCGCTCCGACATCCGCACGGTCCATGACCACGGCCCCCATACCGATCAGGGCACCGTCGCCCACGGTGCAGCCGTGCACGATGGCGTTGTGACCGATGCTGGCGCGGTCCCCGATGATGAGGCTGGTTTTCTCATAAGTGCCGTGAAGGACCGCCCCATCCTGTACATTGACGGTATCCCCGATCCGGATCGCGCACACATCCCCCCGGACCACCGAACCGAACCAGATGCTGCAGTCTTTTCCGGTGGTGACATTTCCCACCACGGTGCAGTTCGGCGCCAACCACGTGCCCTCCCCGAATGAGGGGGAAACCCCATTGACGGGAAGGAGAACGGGAAGTTGATTGGGGGCGTTGTTTTCCATGGCTGAAAGGTAATTCGGGTGGAAACCGGCCAAAGGATCAACCCTCGAAAAGGGTCATGTCATCCAGTCCGGCGGACTCCGTCCTCTGTGATATCGCTTCCCTGCCGCCACGCCGGAAGGCAATGGCCTCGGCGATGTCGGAGGCCTCCACTTCCCGCCGTTCCTCCAAGTCGGCCAGCGTCCGGGCCATTCTGAGAATGCGCACATGGGTGCGCGCACTGAACCCGAAGTGTTCCATGGCACGTCGCAACAGGCGGTCTCCTTGGGCATCCAGGACGACCAGATCATGCAGCACCCTTCCATCCAGTCTGTGGTTGGTCAGGCCTCCTGGATTGCGCCGGGATTGTATGCTTCGGGCGAGGTGCACCCTGCGCCGCCATTCCCGCATGCAATCCAGCCTGTGTTGCCTGTCCCGTTCGCCCTGCGGTCCCCTTTCCGGCATCAGATCATGGGGAGATACGGCATCCACCGCGAGGTGGATGTCGATGCGGTCGAGCAGCGGGGCGCTGATCTTGCGGATGTATTGATGTCGGGCATGTCGACTGCAGCTGCATCGGCCACGGCGCGCAGGATCTTCGCTGAACATGCCGCAAGGACATGGGTTCATGGCGGCAACCAACTGGAATGCGGCGGGAAAAACGACCGTTGAGCGCGCCCTGCTGACGGTCATTTCACTGTGCTCCATGGGTTGTCTCAGGACTTCGAGAACATGGCGTGGCATCTCGGGCAATTCGTCCAGGAAAAGCACCCCTGCATGGGCAAGGCTGATTTCTCCCGGCCGGGGATCCGAACCTCCCCCCACCAGTGCCACGTCGGAAATCGTGTGGTGTGGGCTGCGGAATGGCCTTTGGAGCACCAGCCTTGACGTGCGGCCGGAACGGTCGGAAACGGAGTGGATGCGATTCACCTCGATGGCTTCCTCCACCTCAAGGGGAGGCAACAGCCCTACCATGGCCCGCGCCAGCATCGATTTACCGGAACCGGGCGGCCCGACCATGCACACGTTGTGTCCTCCCGCGGCGGCCAGGGCCATGGCGGCGATGGCATGCTCCTGGCCACGGATATCAGCCAAAGGACCCAATGACTGGGCCTCCTGTGCTTCGAGCAGTCCGGCCAGGTTGCCGGTGAGGAGCGGAAGTGGATGTGCGCCGGTCAGGTGGTCGAGGATGGAGGAGAGGTGATCCGCCCCATGCACGGTGACATCGGGAAGCAGGGCTGCAGCCTCAGCAGATGGCCCCGGGAGAAGCAGTCCCTTCATATCGGGGGAGCGGGCGGCGTGGGCCAGGGCCAGTCCACCCCGCACAGGTCTGAGCGTTCCGTCCAGCGCCAGTTCGCCCATCATCATCCAGCCTTCCAGCGCTTCCGTTTCGATTTGACCTGAGGCGGCCAGGATGCCGACAGCGAGAGGCAGGTCATAGGCCGCTCCTTCCTTTCGGAGCCCAGCCGGTGCAAGGTTGATGGTGATGCCCTTGCCGGGCCACCGGTAACCGAGGTGCTCGATGGCACTCTTGATGCGCTGCTGGCTTTCCCGAACCGCGCTGTCGGGCAGACCGACCATCAGAAAGTGGATGCCGCGGTCCACCCGCACCTCCACGGTGACGGGCACGGCTTCAACGCCCCGCAGGGCGGCCGCATGCAATCGGACGAGCATGAAAGGTCCCGTTCAGGCGCAGTCCGCCTCGATGTGGTCAATCAGGGCATGGATGCACTTGATGTGCACTTCCTGTATACGGTCGGCATGGCCCGACCAAGGCACCCGGATTTCGGCGTCGCACAGCGCGGCGAGAGCACCCCCGTCCTTTCCGGTCAGGCCCACCACGGCCATCCCGTTCTCCTTGGCCGCCTTTGCGGCCTTCAACACATTGGCCGAGTTGCCGGAGGTGGAGATGGCGAGCAGCACATCCCCGGGCTGGCCCATGGCCTCAACGAATCGGGAGAACACCGCATCGAAACCGCAATCGTTTCCGACACAGGTCAGGTGAGAGGGATCCGAAATTGAAATGGCGGGCAGGGCTTTCCGGTCATCCCGATAGCGACCGGTCAATTCCTCCGCGAAGTGCATGGCATCGCACATGGAACCACCATTGCCACAGGAAATGACCTTCCCCCCACTGCGGATGGCACCCACCATGAACCCACCGGCCCGTTCCAGCGCTTCAAGCTGCGCCGGGTCCGACATGAAGTCCCCGAGGACACGGTGTGCCTCCTCGAAATGCTGGCGGATGCGTTGGGCTTTTTCCATGGGACCAAGGTGCGGTTCGCAAGCTAAGGACCGACAGCCGTTGGACAGGTGTTGCCGTTCCTTTCGCGGTCGTTGACCGCAGGTTATTTGCCAGCCTCGAAACGGGCCATGTTCTCCTTCAGGAACGCTACGAACTTCTCGGGGTCGGGATCATAACCCACTCCCGTTCCCAGGGCTTCCCCTTCATGGTCGATCATGACGTAGAACGGCTGGGCATTGGTGCCGAACCTCGAAGCCTGCAGGTAAGTCCATTTGTTGCCCACCGTGCGGATTCGGAAATCCTTACCCCCGTATTGCTCGACCCTTTGCTCCTCTTCGGGCAGGGCCTTTCGCTCATCGACATAGAGGGAGACGAGCACCGCCTCCTCCGTCATGTAGCGGACGACATCCGGATGTGGCCATACCTGCTCCTCCATTTTCCGGCAATTCACACAGGCCCAACCGGTAAAGTCGAGGATCATGGGCTTGCCCTCTGCACGTGCGGCGGCGAGGCCTTCATCGTAATCCCGGAACCGGGCCTCCACATGCCCCGATGACGAGCCACCGTCGCCATGGCTTCCGCCGCTTCCACCGACGCCCCCGCTGCTCTCCGCGTAGAAGAGGGGCGGTGGGAAACCGGAAATCAGGTTGAGCGGCGCCCCCCACATGCCAGGCAGCATGTAGATGGCCAGCACGAGGAACACGGTACCGAGCCCCCAGCGACCGACACTCATGCGCTCCAGCTTGCTGTCGTGAGGGAAGCGCAGTCCCCCGTAGAGGTACACGGCGATACAGAGCGCCACCGCAATCCAGATGGCGATGAACAACTCCCGCTTGAGCAGTCCGAGCTGGAGCACCAGGTCGGCGTTGGAGAGGAATTTGAAGGCGAATCCGATCTCCAGCAGACCGAGCACCACCTTGACGCTGGTCAGCCAACCGCCGCTTTGGGGCAGTGAATTGAGCCATCCTGGAAAGGCACTGAACAGGGCAAACGGAATGGCCAGCGCCAGGGAGAAACCGAACATGACGGCGATGGGTCCGCCATAATCTCCCGTGGCCGCTCCGGCCAGCGCACTGCCGACCAGTGGACCCGTACAGCTGAAGCTCACGATGGCCAGCGTCGCCGCCATGAAGAAGATGCCGATCAATCCACCACGGTCGGCCTGGGCGTCCACCCTGTTGGCCCAGCTCGAAGGCAGTTGGATTTCGAACGCACCGAGGAAACTGACGCCGAAGACCACCAGCAGGAGGAACAGGAACAGGTTGAAATAGGGATCCGTTGAAATGAGGTTGAGCACATCGACTCCGAATACGGCGGTGAGCAGCAGCCCAAGCCCCGTGTAGATGAAGATGATGCTCGCACCGTAGATCAGGGCATTCCGGATGCCTTCGGCGCGTGTCTTGGATTGCTTCGTGAAGAAGCTCACCGTCATGGGGATCAAGGGAAAGACGCATGGGGTGAAGAGGGCAGCAAAACCCAACCCCATCCCGAGGATGAACAACATCAGCAGACCATCTCCCGCTTCATCCCCCTCTTGCGGGTCCGAGGCGTCGGGCGCCTGACCGGGACACAACTCCGGAACTTCCCCGGGGCGCGCCTCAGCCGTGGCGAGGTAGAACTCGACATCGGGAGGGAAAATGCACTTGGTGTCGTCACAGGTCATGTAGGTCAGCAGACCGTCAATCTTCTCGGGCCGCTCGCCGGTCCAGCCCACCTCGAGGGCCCAGCGCACAGTGCCCTCGAAGGACTTGACATCCTTATTGAAGTTGGGGTCGTAATGCACCTCGGGCGTGCATTCCATGAGCGTCCCCACCTCGACACCCTCGGTAGAGATGGTGAATGCGGTCGGAATCGGACCATCCAACGGGTCGTTGTCATGGCTGTATACATGCCACCCTTCTTCGATGACGGCGGTCGCTACGATGGTGGCGCTGCCCTCACCCAAGCCGTACAGGGCAACGTCCCATGACACGGGGTCATACATCCCCATGGGCTCCTCCATTCCACCGGAGTCAAAGGCACCGTGTCCCGACGCGCCATCGCCGCAATAGTCCGGTTTGTCACTTTCAGGCTTCAGGTCGGTCAACGCCACGGCGAAGTCCACATCCTCCGGAGGCAGACATTTGCTTTCATCGCAGACCATGAAGGTGAGATAGCCCTTCACCGTATCCGGAATGGCACCGGGGAACGACAGGGTATGAACCCAGTGGGTCTCCTCCTCGAAAAAGAGGAGGTCCATCATGAAGTTGGGATCATACTCGAGGTGCGGCTCGCACTCTGTCGCCGCCGTGTCCGCCGTGCCGACCCCTTCCGTTTCGATCGTGAAGGAAGTGGGAATCGGCCCGTCGAAGGGATTCAGGAACTGGCTGTACACGTGCCATCCGGCATCGATCTCCGCCTTGAAATCGAGGTCGAGGGTGCCATCACCATTGTCATAGAGGGCGACATCCCAGGATACCGGGTCATGGATCTGGGCATGAAGGGAAGGGGTGGCAACCAACGCCGGCAGGACGAAGGCGGACCAGGTGAGGAGGAGCTGCAGTGGCTTCACGGCACGGTGCTTTGCGGGCGCGAAAGATAATGCCGAGGCACGCGCGCAACAGGATGGTGCGGGCCAAAGCATGTCAATCCCGCCTTGCGGCTTGGGGGCAGATCCGTCCCTCAGAGGTTGATTTCCTGTCCCGGGGCAAGCCCGAAACGGCGTCGGATCATGGCGCTGCCGGCGTACACCAGCGGTGTATCCAATGCGGCAACGAGCACCTTGAATCCAAAGCCGTTGACGAGCAATCCACCAAACAGAGCCCATTCGATTTCCCCTGTAGCGCAGAGCAAGAGCAGCACGACCATGGTGTCCACGAACTGGGAGGGAATGGTCGAGAAGTTGTTGCGCAGCCACAGCATCCGACCTCCCGTGCGCTGTTTCCAGAAGTGGAAGATGCGGACATCCAGGAATTGGGCGATCAGGTAGGCCGACATGGAAGCACCGACCGCCAGCACGGTCTGGCCGAATACATGATCGAACTCCCCGTCCGTGACAGGGGACCATGCCGTGGCAGGGGCCGCACCGGCCACCAGTATGATGAGCAGCGTGAACACCGAGGCCACCAGTCCTCCCTTGACCACGTCATCTGCCCGCTTCTTGCCGAAGATTTCCGAAATCAGGTCGGTGACGAGGAAGGTCAAGGGGTAGGGCAACAGGCCCACGCTTGCTTCAAAGGCGTAATCCATACCGGGCACGGGAATGGCCCAGATGAAGAACTTGCGGAAGATGAGGTTGCAGCTGACGAGGCTCGCGACGAACAGGGCCGCGAGTGCGAGGTAGAGCCCAAGTGCGAACTCCCGGTCCTTCTCGGACGCGGGTTTCAATGGGGGTGGCAGCGTGTGTTCCATGAATTCCGGGACCGCCAAATTACCGATGGGAGATCCACGTCAGTTCGAGGCAGAGGCGCCGGGCCTCGATACCGAGGTCCACCGCCACCGAGCGGTCGATCCGGTGTCCTGCCAACCATGCCAGGCGCCCATCTGACTGTTCCACGACCCATTGCCCTTCTCGCTCCGTTGCAGGCACCTTGCGCTGTGTGAGGATGTCGGAGACGAGCTGCGTGCCGTCCATTCCGATGGGGGCGATGCGGTCTCCCTCCTTCCATGGGCGCAGACACAACGGCAGTGCCAGACGGGACCATTCGAGTTGTGCGGTGGCATCCGCCGGATCAGGGTCAAAGCCTCCTGTGATCTCGAGGGGCTTCCATTCCAGTGTGCCATGCGGGGTCTCGATGTGCCCTGAGCTGCCATCCGCCTGGGGGTCCCAGAAACGCGGGACGGCATCTGATTTCCCATCGATGGGCTGCGCCACGAGGCCATCCCTTTCACGGATGATGCAATGGGTGGCGGAACAGAGGCGGCGACCCACTTCGGTCCCTTCGGCGGCCAGGTCGAACAGGGCGCCCGCCTGGAGCGGGGCGAATCCGAATTCCTGTGACCAGAGACCCAGGATTTGAAGGGCCGATGGCACGGTGGACAGCCAAGCGAAAGGCATCGTGTCTCCAGGTGAGGTCGCTTGTGCCAGCAATTCCTCGGCATGAGCGCGCCACAATCCAGCCATGGTGCCCCACCGCTTGAGTCCTTCTTCCCATCCCGGTCGGATGCTGTCCAACAGCGGAATCAACTCGTGCCGAATCCGATTGCGCAGAAAATCCGGGGCCCCGTTGGTGGCGTCTTCCCTCCAGGGCAGCCCTTCCCGGGTCATGGCATCCAACAGGGCGGATTTGGGGCAGGCCAGAAAAGGACGACCGAGGTGGAAACCGAAATCGGCGTGCACAACCTTCATTCCGGCAAGGGTCTCCGGACCACTTCCGCGAAGGAGGTGCAGCAGGCGTGTCTCCCTCTGGTCGTCTGCGTGATGGGCAGTCAGGACGACGCCTTCCGAACCCACCGTTCGGGCGATCCAATCATAGCGGAATGACCGCGCAGCGGCTTCCAGTCCAGCTTCTTTGCGAAGGTCTGAATCGGCAATGCCCTCGAATGTCTGACTGCGGAAAGGCCAACCCGCCTCTTTGGCCGCCTTTTCCACGAAAGCGAGGTCATCCGGTGATTCCGATCGGAGTCCGTGGTCCACGTGGAGCACGCCGAAATCGCCCCCTCGGATCCGGGCCGCATGGAACAGCGCCATCGAGTCCAACCCGCCCGACACAGCAAGCCAGATTCGACCCGATCCACCTGCACGGTGGGTGTGGACCCAAGAAGACAGCGCCCGAGTCAACGGTTGGAACGCCTCACCCATGCGTGTCGGATTGGGGGATGGCGGTATGGACGGACGGTTCCTGTTCCTCCGCCCCGAGCACCTCGAGAATGGCCTTGGCCTTGAGTCGGGTCTCCTCCCACTCGGCATCCGGTTGGGCGAGCGCGGTCAGCGCTCCACCGACATGGGCGCTCCAAGTTCCGGCACCGGCATCCACGACGGCGGTGCGGATCACCACATTGAGATGGAAGTCGCCCACACCCCCCATACCGTCGGGATCTGCCCAGCCCAGCGTTCCGGAATAGAGACCGCGCCGCACGGTCTCGGTCTCCGCGGTGATTTCCATCGCACGCAGTTTCGGAGCACCCGTCATGCTGCCCATGGGAAAGGTGGCCTTCATGATGTCGGACCAATCCGCATCGGGCCGGACCCGGCATGACACCGTGGAAATCATCTGGTGGACATTGCGGAAGCTGTGGATGCCACAGAGCTCTTCGACGTGCACACTGTCGGGGCAGGCGACACGGCTCAGGTCATTGCGGACGAGATCCGTGATCATCACGTTTTCCGCCCTTTCCTTGGTGTCCCTTTGCAAGGCCTGTGCAGCAAGGGAGTCCGCTGCCGGGTCCATGTGTCGGGGTGCGGTCCCCTTGATGGGTCTGGAGACCAGCCGCTCCCCACGCCGCTCAAGGAAGCATTCCGGGCTGACGGACAGCACCTGCTTGTCGCGATGGGACAAGTGGGCCGAATAAGGCGCGTGGGTCTTGCGCACCAGGTGGGCGAAGGCGTCAATCGATGAGAATGTGGCGGGCAAAACGCCCCTGAGTTCCCGACACAGATTGAGTTCGTAAAGGTCTCCCCGTTGGATGTGGGCGCGGACCCGCTCAAAGGCGGAGAGGTAGGCCTGGCGATCAAGGCTGCTCCATGCCGAAGTGGGCGCTTGCGGAAGTGCCAATTCTTCCCGGACGCGCACAGGCTTGCGGACGGCGTGCAGGATGCGGTTGGCCAGGCCTTCATCCAGTGGCTGATTGATCCAGGTGCATGTGGCATCCGGCCCGACCCCTTCAAATGACAAGACGCCTTCAGCCTCGATCCAGTGAATGATCGGAAGCGGAATTCCGACAGCTCCTTGGGGTGGGAGGTCCAACATCGGATCGGCGCGCAATTGGTCATATCCAACCCAGCCGAAGCACCGCCCTTGACCCTTTCCCACGAAGGATTGGATTTGCTCGAATCCATCTTCTGCCGGGTCATCCACCGTCAGTGACCGCAATACCCCGACGGCGATGAAGCCGCTGACGGCTTCAGCCCCACCGGAAGCATCGAACAGCAACCAGGGGGACCCATCGGCCAGGCCGGCAAGGTCCGGCAAAAGGAAGGGGTCCGAATCGACGTAGGGGTTCACCCCTCAAAGATGGCGCCTGATGAGGTCGGTCACCGCATCTGCCCAGTCGTCACCCGCATTCAGGCTCGGCACGAGGTCCAGGTGCTCTCCGCCGTGTTCCTCGAAAATCTCGACGTACTCCTCTCCGATTTCCACCGTCGTTTCGAGGCAATCCGCAACAAAGGCGGGCGAAAACACAAGCAGCCGCTTGTCACCGGCCTTGGCCCTTTCCTCCACGACGTGGTCACTGAAAGGCGTCAGCCACTTCTTGTCCAGCCGGCTTTGGAAAGCGACCGTGTAGCGGTCTTCCGGTATGCCCAATCGGCCCGCCAAGGCCCGCGTTGTCGCATAGCAGGTGGCCTTGTAGCAGAACTTGTTTTCCTCGTTGATCTCCGACTCGCAGCTGTGGTTGGCACAGCGTCGGTCCTCATAGACCTTGTCCACCTGTCGGGTCGGGACCCCGTGGTAGCTGAACAGGATGTGGTCGTAGCTGTCGAGGTCGAACGCCTTGGCCCGCGCTTCGAAACAGGAGAGGTAGCCGCCGTCATCCCAATATTGGCTCACCATCCGGACTTCCGGGATCACATACCACTTGGAAATCAGGCGCATCGCTTCCTCGAGGGTGCTGCCTGTCGTAGCGGAGGCGTATTGCGCATAGAGCGGCAGGATGATCACCCGGTCGTAGCCGCATTGCCGCATTTCCTCGAGCACCTTGGGCATGCCCGGATGCTGGTATCGCATGGCGAAGTGCACGTGGAGCTCACCCAGTTCCGGATGCTGACCGGCAAGGTCCGTGCACCGCTCGGCCACCTTCCGGGTCAACTCGAGGCCGTGGAGCAGCAGGGGCGAACCCTCTTCGGTCCAGACTTTCTTGTATTCGCGGGAGCTGCGGAACCGACGAAGGGGCGAGATGATGCCGCGCACCAGAATCTGGCGGGGCAGCCACGGGATATCGATGACGCGTCCGTCCGAGAGGAACTCGGTGAGGTATCGCCCCACGGCACCGGGCCCGGGATTGTCCGGAGTACCGAGGTTGATGAGCAGGATGCCGGTCTTCATGGGCAGGAATTCAAACGACTCGTTCGGGCAACAAATGAGGGCCGTTGGGGTTCGCCGAACGGCTTCAAATGTGCAGTGCCCGGTCTCCCGTGGCGGCCAGGGCGGCTTCCTTGATGGCCTCTGTGAAGGTCGGATGTGCGTGGCTCATCCTCGCGATGTCCTCTGCGGAAGCCCGGTATTCCATGGCCACCACGGCTTCGGCGATCATGTCCGCCGCCCGCGGCCCGCAGATGTGGACGCCCAGGACCTCGTCGGTATCGGCATGGGCAAGCACCTTCACGAGGCCGTCCGTATCCATCGAGGCGCGCGCCCGCCCGGACGCCTTGAACGGAAAGCTGCCCGATTTGTAAGGTATGCCGTCCGCCTTGAGTTGTTCCTCCGTCTGACCGACCGCGGCAACCTCCGGCCACGTGTAGACGACCCCGGGGATGAGGTTGTGGTCGAGATGCGGTTTCTGGCCGGCCATGTGCTCGACGGCGTAAATGCCCTCCTCCTCGGCCTTGTGGGCGAGCATGGCACCCTTCACCACATCACCGATGGCATAGATGTTGGGGACACCCGTGCGGAGGTGTCCATCGACCTCCACGCGGCCGCGGTCATCGAGTGCAACCCCCACCTTGTCGAGGCCCAGTCCTTCGGTGTAGGGCTTCCGTCCCACTGCGACGAGACAGTAATCCACCTCCCAGCTGACTTCCTTGCCCTTCTTGTCATCTGCTTTGACCACGGCCTTGTCGCCCGTATTGGCCACTTCCTTGACACCATGGGAGAGGTGGAACTTGACGCCCATCTTCTTCATGGAGCGCTGCAGTTCCTTGCCCATGGAACGGTCCATGGTGGGGATGATGGCATCTTGGTATTCGATGACGTGGACCTCCGTGCCCAAACGGGCGTAGACCGAACCGAGCTCCAATCCGATCACACCGCCGCCGATGATGGCCATGGACCCGGGCAGTGCCGGCAGGGAGAGGGCCTCCGTCGAAGTGATGATGCGGTCGCCATCCAACGCGATGAAGGGCAGGCTCGCCGGCTCGGACCCCGTTGCGATGAGGGTGCGTGCGGCCTGTACCTTCAGGGCCTTGCCCTTGTCTGGTGTGACCTCGATCGTCTGGGCGTCGAGGAAGGCACCCACCCCTTGGATCACGGTGATGCCATTCTTCTCCATCAGGAAATCAACGCCGGCTACCGTCTGGTCGACCACTTCCTGCTTGCGTGCGATCATGCGCGGAAAGTCGATCTCCAGGCCACCGGTCTTGATGCCATGCACCTCGAATTCCTTGCTGGCCTTCAGATAGTGCTCGGAACTGTCCAACAGTGCTTTCGAGGGGATGCATCCGACATTGAGGCAGGTACCCCCCAGGGTGCCGCGCTTTTCGATGAGGGCGGTCTTGAACCCGAGCTGGGCGCCACGGATGGCCGCTACATATCCGCCGGGTCCGGCGCCGATGACCACGAGGTCGTACTTGTCCATGAATGCGAACGGTTGGGAGCACGAAGGTAAACCCGCCCATCCGGGGAACCACAGGAGTTAACGCGCCTTGCCTTTCCTTTGCGCCCTGCCCATGTGGTCCCGGCTCGCTACGAACATCTTGAGGGGACGTCTTCCCATCCTGCTCACCCTGCTTGTGGTGACGGTCGCAATGGCATCGCGCATCGATGAACTGGGCATCCGATACAAGTTCGGGGGCCTGCTTCCGGATGACGATCCGGCCCTGGTGAACTACGAAGCGTTCCTGGCCGAATTCGGGGAGGAAGGCAATGTCGTGGCACTCGGCGTCGAGGATGGACAGCTCGATTCAATCGGGGTCTTCCAACAATGGTGGGACCTCGATGCTGCCCTGCGTTCTGTGCAGGTGCCGGTGGACAGTCTGAGGCCGGATGGTACGCCATGGACCGTGCACGTGGTCGACAGTGTGTTCGGCTTCCGGACGGCGGTGGAGCTGGTACGGCAGGACGACCCCAAGTCCTTTGCCATGCAGCCCGTCTTCGAGCACAGGCCCGAGACGCAGGCTGAATTGGACAGCACCCTGAAGAAGCTGAGAAGCATGCCTTTCTACAAAGGCTTCCTGCACACCGAAGGCGGCGCCACCATTCAGATGGTCTACGTCAATGCGCCCCTGTTCAATTCCGAGAACCGGGGCCAATCCGTGGAACTGCTCGTGGCCGAGGTGGAGCGGTTCGAACAGGCCACCGGGGTGGACGTCCACGTGTCGGGCCTGCCCTACATCCGTACCGAAGTCACGACCAAGATCAAGCGCGAGCTGGGGCTCTTCATCGCGTTGGCCGCCATCGTGACGGCCTTGTTGCTGCTGTTGTTCTTCCGCAACATCATCGTGATGGCCGTCTGCATGCTCGTGGTGGGCACGGGCGTCATCTGGTCGCTGGGCAGCATCGTCCTGTTCGACTACAAGCTCACAGCCTTGATGGGGCTCATCCCGCCCTTGATGATCGTGATCGGTGTCCCGAACTGCATCTATCTGCTCAACAAATACCACGCGGAATTCAAGCGCCACGGCAACAAAGGCCTTGCCCTGACGCGGATGGTCAAGAAGGTGGGCAACGCGACGTTCATGACCAACGCCACGACGGCATTGGGTTTCGCCGCCTTCATGTTCACGACGAGCGACGTGCTGCAGCAGTTCGGGGTCATCGCCTCCGTCAACATCCTGGCGATGTTCTGCATATCCCTGTTGATCATTCCGTCGGTGTTCAGCTGGTTGCCCCCACCCCGCCGCCGCCATGTGCGCCACCTGGACCGCCGTTGGGTCTACCTCGTCGTGCACCGGCTCGAACGCGCCGTCAGCCACCACCGGCGCGCAGTCTACATCGTGACGGCCTGTGTCCTCATGTTGGGAGGCGTGGGGATCTCCCTGATGCGCGTCACCGGAAATGTGGCGGGCGACCTCCCACAGGAGGATGTGATCCTGGCCGACCTGAATTGGTTCGAGAACCGCTTCGGCGGGGTCATGCCCTTCGAGGTGGTGGTCCGCACCGACAAGCCTGGTAAGGTCACGCAACTCTCCTTCCTCAAAAAGGTGGAACGCCTGCAAAGGGTGCTCGAGGAAGAGCCTCAATTGTCACGCTCCGTGAGCCTTGTGGACGGATTGAAACTGGCCAAGCAGGGTTTCTTCGGTGGCAATCCGGCCCGGTATTCCCTCCCTTCCCGACGCGAGCAGAGTTTCATGGGCCCCTACCTGACCGGCACCTCCGGCGGCGGCATCGAAGGTGACGGGCGCTACGTGGACAGTGCAAGGACCACCATCCGGGTTTCAGCCCAAGTTGCGGACATCGGAACGCAGTAGATGAACGCCCTGACGGATCGGCTGCAGCTGCGCATCGATTCCATTTTCCCTCCGGAGGATCACACAGTCTTCATGACGGGCACCAGCGTCGTGTTCGTCGAGGGGACGACCTATCTCGTCAAAAACCTCTTTGTTTCGCTCGCCTTGGCGGTACTGGTCATCGCGACGGTGATGGCGATCCTGTTCCGGAGAGGCCGCATGGTGGCCATCAGCCTTTTGCCCAACCTCGTTCCGCTCATTTTCACCGCTGCGGTCATGGGCTTCTTCGGTATCGCACTCAAGCCGAGCACCCTCCTGGTCTTCAGCATCGCCTTCGGCATCTCGGTCGACGACACCATTCACCTGCTCGCCAAATACCGACAGGAACTCGACCTGCACGGATGGAACATGCGGGAGGCCGTGTTGCTCGCAGTCCGCGAAACCGGGGTCTCCATGATGTACACCAGCATCGTGCTCTTCTTTGGATTCCTGATGTTCTTCGCCTCTGATTTCGAGGGAACCCGGGCCCTGGGCATCCTCGTCTCGACGACGCTGCTCGTGGCGATGTTGACGAACCTCGTGTTGCTGCCTTCCATGTTGCTCGGTTTCGAACGCTACATCACGGCCCAGACCTTCAAGGAGCCCCTGCTCGAGATCATCGACGAGGAGGACGATGTGGACCTCGCCGAGCTCGAGGTCCAAGAAGGCGTCAGGGGATAGGCCCATTGATGAATGTCATCGGGGCCGGTGACGGCTGTCAGGTGCAGGGATGGACATTCCGGGCAATTTGCCTTCACTGTTCAAATCCCATATGCCATGAATGTCTTGCCTCCCCACACCCACGTCGCCTTCCTGCTCGGTGAAGCAGAGTCCCACCGCGCGCTGAACCACCCTTATCTCACTGCGCTGAAGGACGGTACCCTGCCCGATCCCGTAGGTGCGCTCAAGCGGTTTGCCGCTGAATACGCCGTGTACGCGAAGTCCTTCCAGAACTACCTGTTGCTCACCATGAGCAAGTTGGAGGACCAGAAGCACAGGAGCATCCTGTTGGAGAACCTCTGCGAGGAGAGCGGCATGATCGAGGAGGAGGAACTCGCCGAAATCGCCGAGCTGGGCATCCAGCCTGAATGGGTCCAAGGTGTGCCCCACCCCGAACTCTACGCCCGTTTCCGCAATGCAATCGGTGCCGTGGACACCCCGGAGACCGGCGAAATCGCCCAAACCTGGAAGGAGTTGTTCATCGCCCAGTTGACCCAAGCCAATGCTGCCGAGGCACTCGGTGCGCTCGGGTTGGGTACGGAGAGCATCGTGAAGTTCTTCTACCGCCCCCTGATGGAGGCCATCCGCAACCACACGGACGTGTCCCGCCGTGACGCGGTGTTCTTCGAGTTGCACGCCGAGTTGGACGATGAGCACGGTGAGTTGATGCTCAAGATCGCAGAGGACCTGATCGCGGCCGATGCTGCGAACTACGAGTCCATGAAGCAGGGCATGCGCAAGGCCTTGGGTCTGCGCTCCCTCTTCTGTGACCGCATGCTCGAGAAGGAGATGAACCGTTGATCCGAGCTGTCATGGAAGCCAAGGAAATCTATGACGGTCACGCGGACCTCTGGGTCCGGCACGACCCCATCCTGCTCTCCGACTACTCGGCCCGTCCAAGGGTGCTCGAGCTGTGCGGTGACGTGGAGGGCCTGACCATCCTCGACCTCGGGTGCGGTGAGGGTTACGTGGGTCGCCAGCTCGCCAAGCGCGGCGCGGCCTCAGTGTTCGGCTACGACGTGTCCAGCGGTATGATCGCGGGCGCCGAACAGGCTGCTGCGGCGCAACGCCTCGACCACTTGACCTATGCCGTAAGCGACCTGCGCAAAGCCGCGTTCGGGGATGCCAATCAACCGGTGGATCTGGTCATTGCCGTCTTCCTCTTCAACTACATGGACACCGGCTCGATGGCACGCATCCTCTCCCGCGTGCGACAGGTGCTCAAGCCGGGAGGGCGCTTCATCTTCACCGTGCCCCACCCGCTGCTGCCCTACATCAAGCCCGAAGAGAAGCCCTTCTACATGCGGGCGGAGGGCGGTTACCTCTCTTCCGTGGACGTGCCCTTCCCGGGTCGCATCTGGCGCCGGGACGGCGAGTCCGTCGAGGTACAGGCCGTCCACAAGACCTTCACCACCTACTTCTCCGCCCTGAATGCGGCCGGCTTCACCCGGATGCCGCATGTGGAGGAGCTCCACATCACCGCCGACCACGTGGCCCTCGATCCCGATTTCTTCGGACCCCTCGCGGACCTGCCGCTCCACGTCGCCTTTTCCCTCGTGCCATGACGAATTCCTTCCATCTCCCCTTTGCCAGGGAAGCCCGCCTCGTCCGGCTTCCGATCCCCCACGCGCTCCGCAGGGCGCTGCCCACAAGCCATGAGGCAGAAGCCGCCCTGGCCGCATTGTTGGCGGGTGCAAGTGCACCAACGGTGGATGTCACCCACTTGTCGGACGCGCTGTCGTCGACGCGGGGCCATGCCATCCTGCGGGCACCATCTTCATGGACAGATGCCCAGTTGCGGTGGGCCTATGTGGTCATCCTGCGGCAAATCGGGCAGCTCAATGACCGGTATGGACAGCTGTTCGATGTCGTGGACCGTGGTGTGGATCATACCAAGTCCAATGCGCCGATTTCGAAAACGAAAGCGGCCACCGGCATGCACACGGACAGCAGCGATGCGCGGTACAATCCACATCTCATCGCCCTGCTGTGCCTGCAGCCCGGATCGGTAGGAGGTCAGTCCCTACTCGCCAATGCGGTCGACCTCCTCGCCAGATTGCGTGTGGCGCATCCCGAGCTTGAGGCCGTGGCACGGGAATCCTTTCCGAGGGATGTGGTCACACCTGGATTGCAGGAGCACAAAGCCGCCATTGAAGCCAACGCCATCCCGGTGTTTGCCGAGGATGAGCATGGCCTTGTGTTCCGCTACATGCGCTACTGGACAGAGCGCGCCATGGCGAAACTGAACCGCGAGGTTCCGGCTGAATTGACCCGGCTGTTCGATTTCATCGACGCCGACATGGCGCAGCACGCCCTTCGGTTCAACCTCAAGCGAGGCGATATCCTGATTGCCAACAACCGCACCATGGTCCATGGCAGGGAGGCATTCGAAGACCTGCCTGGCGCGGCCCGGCGCTGTCTGGTGCGCGCATGGGTCGATGGTTTCCACGATTCACGAGCCCATTCCTTGCCCTTGCGGGCATGAAGCCGGAACTTACCGGCATGAAAGGCATCGTCCTCGCCGGCGGAAGTGGTACAAGGTTGTACCCGATCACGAAGGCCATCAGCAAGCAGCTGATGCCCATCTACGACAAGCCGATGATCTACTACCCTCTGTCCACGTTGATGATCAGCGGGATTCGGGACATTCTCATTATTTCCACTCCGCACGATCTTCCGGGTTTCCAGCGCTTGCTGGGCGATGGCAGCCAATGGGGTTGCAGTTTCTCATACGTGGAGCAGAAAGTGCCCAATGGATTGGCCCAAGCCTTCGTCCTCGGGGAAGAATTCATCGGTGACGACAAGGTGGCCCTCGTGCTCGGGGACAACATCTTCTACGGCCGGGGTTTCGGACGCATCCTCCGCGACAATACCGACATTGAGGGGGCGGTGGTCTATGCCTATCACGTCAGTGACCCGGAACGCTACGGCGTGGTGGAATTCGACGAAGAGGACCGGGTCCTCTCCATCGAGGAGAAGCCGGCCCATCCCAAATCCAACTTCGCGGTTCCCGGTCTGTACTTCTACGACAATCGGGTGGTGGACATCGCCAAGAATCTGGAGCCCAGTGCGCGGGGGGAGTATGAGATCACGGACGTCAACAAGGCCTACCTCGAGATGGGCGAACTCTTCGTAAGCAAGCTGGATAGATACACGGCGTGGTTGGATACGGGCACCTTCAATTCATTGACCCAGGCCAGCCAATACGTCAAGGTCATTGAGGACCGACAGGGCATCAAGATCGGTTGCCTCGAGGAGATCGCATGGCGGATGGGTTTCATCGACACGGACCAGGCGCGGAAGCTTGCAGACGAGCTCGTCAAGAGCGGGTACGGCGCGTACATCCACCAGCAACTGGATCGGGGATTGGCATGAGTGACGCCACGGCCACCGGCACCACGGCGGAGACGCTCCAAGGCTACATCACCGCGTTCGAGACGGGGTGTGCGTCATTCCTGGCCCGATATCCAGAGAGCGACCTGTATGCACCGGTTCGCTATCTCATGGGCCTCGGGGGCAAGCGCCTGCGTCCCGCCCTCGTGATGGCCGCCTGTGAGGCTTGCGGTGGAACGCGCGGGCAAGCCATGCCGGCGGCCCTGGCTGTTGAGCTCTTCCACAATTTCACCCTGATGCACGACGACATCATGGACGACGCGCCCTTGCGCCGGGGACATGACACCGTGCACGAAAAGTGGGACAACAACCTGGCGATCCTGTCCGGCGACGCCCTCCATGTCATGGCCTGCGAGGCCCTGCTCGAGGTTCCGGCACCGGCATTGCCATCCCTGTTGCGGACATTTCATCGCACGGCGTTGGAGGTGTGTGAAGGTCAGGAGCAGGACATGGCCTTTGAATCCCGCGAACAGGTTGCGCTTGACGAGTACATGGAGATGATCCGCCTGAAGACCTCCGTATTGTTGGCGGCATCCCTGCACATGGGTGGGAGCAGTGCAGGCGCCTCCTCAGAGACCCTCGATGCCCTTTATGAATTCGGGCTCCACGTAGGCTTGGCCTTTCAGTTGCAGGACGATTACCTCGACGCCTTCGGGAATCCGGAGAATTTCGGCAAGCAGGTCGGCGGCGACATCCTGGCCAACAAGAAGACCTTCCTGCTCATTCGCGCCCTCGAAAAGGCGCAGGGTCCCGACCGCGATGCCCTTCAGTCCGAGCTGGGCCAAAATCGCGAAGGCAAAGTGGCCCGCGTGTTGGACCTCTACCGGCGCCTCGGTGTCGATGCCGAGCTGCGTGACGCCATGGCTGGACAGGTGGCCCTTGCCGAAGGTTCCCTGACCCGATTTGAGCGTTCCGTGACCGCACCAGCAGCCTCTGCCAGAGCCTTCCTGCATGGCTTGGCCACCATGGTCACCGAGCGCATCAACTGAACCTTGCTTTTCTTGGGGAAAACCCCCTGTTCGGCACTGTATTGCGCATGCTTGGCGAATTAACTTTGTGTTGCGTACCCGCGAAAGCATGGACCTCCATTCCCACCTGAGCAATGCCGAGCCCGCCGCCGTCGAAGCGCTCTATCGGCAGTTCCTCGAGGACCCCAGTTTGGTCGATCCGAGTTGGCGCCACTTTTTCCTCGGTTTCGATTTTGCCCAACGCATCTATGGCGAGGAGGCCCTGACTTCCGGTGGTGGTGCTGCCGACAGTGGTCAGGCAGGCGCTTCGGCCATGGGCCCCAAGGAGTTCCGCGTCATCAATCTGATCCATGCATACCGCACACGGGGCCACCTGTTCACCAAGACAAACCCGGTGCGCGCCCGCCGCGATTACAGCCCGGACCTCGGCATCGCCCACTTCGGGCTGGAGGAGTCGGACATGGATACGGTATTCGAAGCGGGCAGCGAGGTCGGCATCGGTGCTGCCCCCCTGCGCGACATCATTGCCCACCTCGAGGCGACCTACTGCCACTCCATCGGCATCGAGTACATGTACATGCGGGAGCCGGAGCGTTGGAGCTGGTTCAAGGACCACATCGAACTCGCAAACCGCCCCGTACTCGGCAAGGAGGAGAAGCACCAGATTTTCCGCAAGCTCAACCAGGCGACCGTTTTCGAAGAGTTCCTGCAGAAGAAGTTCGTGGGGCAGAAGCGCTTCAGTGTCGAAGGGGGAGAAAGCCTGCTCCCCGCATTGGACGCCATCGTGGAGCGGGGCAGCGAGCTGGGGGCCAAGGAATTCATCATCGGGATGGCCCATCGCGGCAGGCTGAACACCCTCGCCCACATCCTCAACAAGCCTTATGCCGACATCTTCGAGGAGTTTGCAGGCAAGGCCTATGACAACGGGGACGACTTCGATGGCGACGTGAAGTACCACATGGGTTACAGCACCGACCTCACGGCGGACAACGGCAATCCCGTGCACATTACCCTGGCCCCGAATCCTTCCCACCTCGAGGCGGTGGATCCGGTCGTGGAGGGCATCGCCCGGGCGCGGATCGACCGGGGCCACCAGAATGAGGACGCCGTCGTGCCCATCCTGGTGCATGGTGACGCGGCACTGTCAGGACAAGGGGTGGTGTATGAGGTGGTCCAGATGGCCCAGCTCGATGGATACCGCACCGGAGGCACCATCCATCTGGTGGTCAACAACCAGGTCGGTTTTACCACAAACTACCTGGACGGCCGTTCGAGCATCTATTGCACTGATGTCGCCAAGGCGACCCACTGTCCGGTCTTCCACGTCAATGCGGACGATGCCGAGGCCGTGGTGACCGCCGTCCGCATCGCGCTGGAATACCGCCAACGCTGGCACAGGGACGTCTTCATCGACCTGCTCGGCTACCGGAAATACGGCCACAACGAGGGTGACGAACCCAAATTCACCCAGCCCAAGCTCTACAAGGCCATCCAACGGCATCCGAATGCCCGTGAGCTCTACCTGCAGCAGCTGGAGGGCGAGGGTTTGATGGACCGCGCCACGGCGGATGGCATGCGCGTCGAGCTCGAATCGCAGCTCGATGCGGCGATGGAGCAGGCCAAGGGAGCAGGCAAGATTTACGTGACCAACTTCCTGGAGAAGCTGTGGGGAGATTTCCGGATGAAACAGCCCGGCGATGATGCCATGGAGGTGTGGACCGGATTTGACCGCACCCGACTCGGCCAGCTGGCCGAGGCCCTCTGCAGCCTGCCCGAGGACGGGAATTACTTCCGCAAGGTCAAGAAGCTGTTCGCCGACCGGCAGAAGATGGTGGCCGAAGACCGGCTCGATTGGGGCCTTGGGGAATTGCTCGCCTACGGCACCCTGCTCGTAGAGGGTCATCCCGTCCGCATCAGTGGTCAGGATGTGGAGCGCGGCACCTTCAGCCACCGGCACGCCGTGGTCAAGACCGAGGACACGGAGGAAGAGCGTATTCCGCTCAACCACCTCGAAGAGGGCCAGGAGCAGTTGTCCATCTACAATTCCAACCTCAGTGAATACGGGGTCATGGGCTTCGATTTCGGCTATGCCTATGGCACGCCGGAGGGCCTGACCATCTGGGAGGCGCAATTCGGCGACTTCAACAACGGGGCGCAGATCATCATCGATCAGTTCATCAGTTCGGGCGAGGACAAATGGAACGCGCCCAATGGATTGACCCTGTTCTTGCCGCATGGCTATGAGGGCATGGGCAGTGAGCACTCGAGCGGCCGCATGGAGCGCTACCTCCAGTTGTGTGCACAGGACAACATCCAGGTGGCCAACCCGACCACCCCGGCCAACCATTTCCACCTGTTGCGCCGTCAGGTGCTGCGGCCGTTCCGCAAGCCACTGGTGGTCTTCACCCCGAAAAAGCTGTTGCGCTATCCCGACGCGATCAGTACGATGGCCGACCTCGCCGAGGGCCGTTTCCGGGCCGTCATTGACGACCCCCAGCGTGGCGGCAGTTCGGCTGAAGGCGTCCAGCACGTCGTGCTCTGCTCGGGCAAGTTCTACTACGACCTGCTTGAGGAGCGCAAAAGCCGCGTGCAAGCCGGGCAGATGGACAACATCGCCCTGGTGAGGTTGGAGCAGCTGTATCCGTTCCCGACTGCGGAGCTGGGCGCCATCCTGGACCGTTATGAGGGCGCCACCCTGTGCTGGGCCCAGGAGGAACCAGCCAACATGGGTGCTTTTGCCCACCTCCACCGGTTCGGTCCCGGAGTCCAGCGGTTCTTCGCCCGTCCGGAGTCGGCCAGTCCGGCCGCAGGAAGCCCCGTGGTGTATGCGGAGCGCCACAAGGCCATCATCGATTCCGTATTCAACATGGCTTGACGACCTTGGAACCCAAGCTACGATTCATACCCCTGACCCCGTTCCCATGCCCATCCTCGAAATGAAGGTCCCCAGCCCGGGAGAGTCCATATCGGAAGTGGAAATCGCCACCTGGCTGGTGTCCGATGGAGACTATGTCTTCAAGGACCAGGCCATTGCGGAGGTGGACAGTGACAAAGCGACATTGGAGTTGCCCGCCGAGGCAGGTGGATCCATCACACTCAAGGCGGAGGAGGGCGATGCCGTGGCGGTGGGGGCGGTGGTGTGCCTGATCGATACGGACGCTGAGGCTCCGGCCGATGCCACACCTCCGGCGGCAGAGCCGGCGCCCGCTCCTGCTGCAGTACCTGCGCCTGCCCCGGAAGTTGCTCCGGCTCCGGCCCCGGTTGCCGTGGCGGAGGCGCCATCGGGCCATGCAGCGGGTCACCCCTCACCTGCAGCCCGAAAGTTGATGGAGGAGAACGGCCTGAAGGCGGGCCAGGTCTCCGGCACGGGCCCGGGTGGCCGCGTGCTGAAACAGGACGTCATGGCCGCGCTGGCGGCGGGCATCCCGCAACCCAATCTGCCGGGCGCCGGTTGGACCGGCAGCCGTGAGCAGCGCCGCGAGAAGATGAGCATGCTCCGGCGGAAGGTGGCGGAGCGCCTCGTCGGCGTGAAGAATGAGACGGCCATGCTGACCACCTTCAACGAGGTGGACATGAAGCCCATCATGGACCTCCGGAAGAAGTACAAGGAGAAGTTCAAGGAGCATCACGGCGTCGGCCTCGGCTTCATGGGCTTCTTCACCAAAGCGGTCACCGCTGCCCTCGAGCTTTACCCCGCCGTCAACGCCATGATCGACGGCAAGGAGATGGTGATGCACGACTACGCCGACATCGGCATCGCCGTGAGCTCGCCCAAGGGCCTCATGGTGCCGGTGGTGCGCAATGCCGAGTCCATGAGCCTCGACCAGATCGAGGCCGAGATCAAACGCCTGGCCATCCGCGCCCGGGACGGCCAGATCACCGTCGACGAGATGACCGGTGGCACCTTCACCATCACCAACGGCGGTGTCTTTGGTTCCATGCTGTCGACCCCGATCATCAACCCGCCGCAGAGCGCCATCCTCGGCATGCACAACATCGTGGAGCGTCCGGTGGCGGTCAACGGCCAGGTGGAGATCCGGCCCATCATGTACGTGGCCCTCAGCTACGACCACCGGATCATCGACGGCAAGGAAAGCGTGAGTTTCCTCGTCGCCGTCAAGGAGATGCTCGAGCACCCGGAACGGCTGCTCTTCGGCTCCAAGGATCCGATGGAAGTGCTGCTGGGCCTGTGATCAGGACTGGGCCAATGGCCGTTTGAGCAGATAGAAGTCCGTCTGCTCGTATCCCTTGCCGTCATGCTGACCGACCTCGGCCCAGGTCTTGGGCGGGGGCACCACCACATTGTCGCCGGTGTTCCAGTTGGCGGGCAGGGCACAGGCGTTGCCATCCGCCGTCTGCAGGGCGCGGACGAGGCGCAGGACCTCGTCGATGTTGCGGCCCACGTTGAGTGGATAGTACACGATGGCGCGGATGGTCCCCTTCGGGTCGATCACGAAGACGGCACGCACGGCGGCCGTGGTGCTCTCACCCGGGTGGAGCAGCCCGTAGGCTTGGGCCACCTTGGTGTCGAGGTCCGCGATGATGGGGAAATCGAGCAGGATGCCCGTCTGCTGCTTCACATAGTGCACCCAGGCGAGGTGGGCGTGGATGCTGTCGATGCTGACCCCGAGGAGCTTCGTGCCGAGCGCGTCGAAATCCGCCTTCCTCCGGGCGAATTCGACCAGCTCCGTCGTACAGACCGGCGTGAAGTCGGCAGGGTGGGCAAAGAAGACGATCCAGTGGTCCTGATTGTACTCACTGAGCGTCAACTCTCCATGCGTGGTGGAGGCGGTGAACTGGGGGGCCGTATCGCCGATACGGGGGATCCCGGTGGATTGGAGTTCCGACATGATGCGGAGGAATTTGGGGGTTGAGAAAAAAAAAATTGGAAAATGAAAACGCCCTCTAAGGGAGGGCGTCGAATGGCTGAAAGGCCTGCTGGATTGCACACGACTTCACACTCCCGGGGGCGCGCAACAATCGCAGCAACAACAGAGGACCGAACTCAACATGGAGTGAAGATAAGTCTTATTCCTATAAATTAGATAGGAATTATAAAATTTATCTGAGGACGCTGAAACGTTCTGCATCCAGCCTTAGAAGGATGGCAATCATGAGTGCAAAGGCCATGAAGCTGGACCCTCCATAACTCATGAACGGCAGCGGGATGCCGATGACCGGAGCCAGGCCGAGCACCATGCCCACGTTGATCAGCATGTGCATGAAGAGTATGCCGCCTACACCGTACGCATACACGCGGGTGAATTGGCTCCGTTGTCGCTCAGCGAGGAAGAGGATGCGCAGGATGAACCCCGCGAACAGGATGAGGAAGAAAACGGCACCGATCAATCCCCGTTCCTCCGCCCAAACGCAGAAGATGAAGTCGGTCTCCTGTTCGGGGACGAAGCCGTACCCCGTCATGGGGCCTTCGCGCCACCCCATGCCTGTCCAGCCCCCCGATCCGATGGCCGTCTTCGCGTGGCGGATGTTGTAGTCGGCATCCGGATTGTCGACTTCAAGGCCGAACAGCACCTGAATCCTCTCCCTTTGGTGTGGTCGCAAGACCTCTTCCAAGGCGAGGTGCATGCCGATGGAGAAGACGAGTGCCGCCAGTGCCGAGGCGATGGCTTGCGTGGTGATGCGCGAGCGGTATCGGGGCAGGGTCGCATTGCGCAACAGCACGATTCCCGCAGTTCCGATGGCGATGAACAGCAGCCAGAAACGGTAGATCCCATTCGCTTCCCCGATGAAGGGATAGGTCAAGTCTCCTGCGCCGGACAGGATGGTCAGTACCGCCATCACCACGGCGGCGAACCCCACGATCAGGACGATGCCGCTGAGCCCTTCCCGATACATGGCGAAGACGAACCCAAGGAAGACCAGCACCGTTCCCGCATCGGGTTGAAGCAGGATGAGGCCGGCAGGAATGCCGACGATGAGGGCCGCCCGGATGCGTTGTCCGAAGGTATTCAGCCCGCCTTCCTTGGAACAGAACCAAGCCAGCGCGAGTGCCGCCCCCATCTTGGCGAATTCGGACGGCTGAATGCCGAAGCCGCCCACGCCGAACCAGGATCGGGCCCCGCCGACCTTGCGGCCGACGACCAGAACGAGGGCGCACAGCAGCAGGGTAAAGGCGTAGTTCAACCAGGCCGTACGGATGAAAAAGGTGCCTTCCACCTGAAGGATGAGGAAGCCGATGACGAGACTGACCACCAGCCACAGCCCCTGCTTTCCGTGAAGGGTGCGCAATCCCCATTCAACGGCACCGTCCGGACCGGTGGTGGCCGAGATGAGGTTGACCCACCCCAGTACGGCCAGCATGAGGAAAAGCAGGATGGTCAGGCCATCGATGTTCCGCAGGATGTCCGAATTCCGCGTCATGGAGCGTTCGGTGTTGCGGTAACCGCCGTCTCCTCTTCCGGGTAGGGGTCGGTGAGGTCGGCATCGAGGATGCGCTGAAGGCGGCGCTCATTTTTCACTTCCCCGTTGAGGTACTGTTCAATCAGCAGGGCGGCGATGGGGGCCGCCCATTGTCCCCCGAATCCGGAATTCTCGACATAGACACTGAGGGCGATCTGGGGATCGTCCTTCGGGGCGAAGGCGATGAAGACGGAGTGGTCCTTTCGCGGCTCGTCCTGCACCGTCCCTGTCTTGCCGCAGATCTCGATGCCCTTGGTGCGGGCCCGCCGCGCGGTACCGGATTGGTTTTCGACCACTTGTTGCATGGCCCGGATGATGGGGTCGAAGTGGACCGAATCGACGCCGGTATCCATCCTGACCCCCAATCCCGGGGGCTTGCCTTCGTTGCCGACACTGCGGATGAAGTGTGGGGTCCGGTACCAGCCGCGGTTGGCCAAGGTGGCGGCCAGGTTGGCCATCTGTAGGGGTGTGGTGAGGAGTTCGCCCTCGCCGATGGCGATGGAGTAGATCGTACCGAAATCCCAGCGTCGGGTGCCATAGATGCCGTCGTAGTATTTGCTGTCAGGGATGTTGCCCGTGGAAGTGCCAGGGAGTCGCCCCCCCAGCCGGGTGCCGAATCCAAAGGCCGTGACCCGCGTTCTCCAGTGGTCCAGCCCCGCGGCATCCCGCTCGAAACGGGTCTCTCCCTCGCCGGAATTGACCACCCGCTTCATGACCCGGTAGAAATAGGGATTGCAACTGTGTACGACCGCCAACCTGAGGTCATCCCAACGGTGCGGACCGTGGCATCCGATGATGCTCCGGTCGCAGTGGAAACGCGACGCGGGCTTGATGTGACCTTCATCGAGGGCGACCAGGCCCTGCACCATCTTCCAGATGGAACCCGGGCGGTAGGTCGCCTTGATGGCCCGGTTGAACAGAGGCTTGTCGGGGTCTGAGACCAATGACTTGTAGTAGCTGCCGCGGCCAGGACCCACCAGGATGTCCGGGTCGAATCCGGGAGCGGACACCATGGCCAGCACTTCTCCGGTCTTCGGCTCGATGGCCACCACACTGCCCTTCTTCCGCTGCATCAGTTGTTCGGCGAACTGCTGGAGTTCAAGGTCAATGGTCAGATGCAGGTCCTGACCTGCCTCCGCTGGACGGTCTTCCCCCTCCTGGCGGGAAGTGTTCCGCACCCTGTTCCGGGCGTCTACGAGCACGGATTCCCTCCCTTTGACCCCCCTCAGCTCGAACTCGTATACCTTTTCCAATCCGCTGCGCCCCTTGCGGTCGCCCAGCCTGTAGAAGGGATCGATTTCGAGGTCCTCCGATGTGGCCTCTGCGTATTCACCAATGAGGTGCCCCGCAACGCCGTGGAGGTGATTGCGCACCGGTCTGGTCCTGAAGGAGAATCCGGGGTACAGCCGGATGTCGGCAGCCATTCTGGCGTGCTCCTCCACATCTATGCCGCGCTTGACGGTGGACATCTTGTACCTGCTGTAGCGCTTGGCCTTGTCCAACGCAGCCTCGAGGTCTTCCGCGGTCATGCCGGCCCATTCGGCGACCCCTGCCAGCCCGATGCTGTCGAGTTCAGGCAACTGACGCGGCAGGACCATCAGGTCGTGTGCCGCACGTGAGCCCACAAGCAATTCGCCAGCACGATCGAATAGCAGGCCTCTGCTCGGGGGAATCGACTGCCGGTCACTGGTGAGGGCGATGGCCTTCTCCTTCCATTCGGGCTGCAGGATCTGGAGCGAAACAAGGCGCAGCATGAATGCCACGGTGAAGAACAGGACCAACAGAACGACCGTACGGAACCGACCGTCCATCAGATGGGGGATTTGCGCCTTTCAGGTGAGTAGACCGCCATATGGAGGACCATGCAGCACGCTGTCGTGAAACAGGCACTGGTGATGGTCGGAAACAGGGCGCTGGCAAAGAGGTGCCAATACCATTCGACCACCAGCATGAGGGTCAGGTGGTAAACCAGCGCCGAAGTCAACAGGAACCCAAGCAGCCATCCCGACCCCATGTCTCTGAGGACGGGACGGTCCGTGACTTCATAGCCCTCCCGGGGAGCGAGGAGTCGATGTATGGTCGGCAGTGCACCTCCGAGCACCGTACCCGCCACCATGTGCTGGCCGTAGGTGCCCAACGCGATGTCCAGTGCCAAACCCATGCCGAAGCCGCTGATCAGTTTGTTGAACGGACCCGTCTGGGGGGGGACGAGAAGCAACGCCCAGAGGGCCCATTCCGGACGGGTCCACTCCCCGAATGGGCTGACATCCCTCAGGACCAAGGCCTGCAAGGCCACCATCAACAGGACACGGAACACCATCATGGCAAATCGGATGGTACCGTCAATTCGACGCGTTCGGAGTCCACGCGGTGTTCTATGAACTCCAGATGGCGGACGGCATTGAAATGGATGGCGGGACGCACCGCGACGTCGATGAAGTCGGCTCCGGAACGCCTTTCGACTTTCTCAATGGTACCCATGAGCACATCGGCAGGAAACCGGAGGTCATAGCCGGAAGTGAAGATGGAGTCGCCCTGTTGGGCATCCACGTGGCGGGGCACATCATGCAATTGGAGTTTGTCCAGCGCAACGCCATCCCAACCGAGGGAGGCAACGGGGCCATTCCTTCCGATCCGGCAGCTCCAAGTGGCTGCCGCGTGCATCAAGGTCAGGATGCGGCTGTGTGCCTCACCGACTTCTTCCACGGTACCGAATGCAGCCCCGGCGGACAGCACGCCCATGCCCCTCCGTATGCCCATGTCTCGGCCGGGGGTCGCCAGCGAGAGGGTGTGGGGCTCGCCATCGGGCCCCTTGACCAGCTCACCGCTCAGTACCGTCCAGGCGCGCAGCGTGTCTTCATTCCAGCTGTTGGCCATTTCCATGGACAGGAGCCGGGAGCGCAATGCAGCATTCTCTCCCGCCAGCGCGGCATTCTGCTCTGCCAGGTGCAGATAATTGGACCACTGGCTCCGCTGCTGTTCAATGGATGAGGAAATGGCACCGGTCTTCTGGAACCAGGACGTCCGTGCCGCACCATGGTTGCGGAACAGCACCGACAGGGACACCGACATCAGGGCGATGAAGGCGAGGAGAAACGCGTTTCGTTGGAGGAGCAGCCAGAGATTCCGCATCGGCAGGCCAGGCTCACTCGCGCATCAGGAAGGCGAAATTCTCCACGTTCTTCAATGCGATCGCCGTGCCCCGTGCCACTGCCCTCAGCGGTTCTTCCGCCACGTGTACCGGGAGCCTCGTTTTTCCGCTGATCCGCTTGTCCAGGCCGCGCAGCAATGCGCCACCGCCTGCGAGGTAGA
Source organism: Candidatus Nitrosopumilus sp. (assembly GCA_964223495.1). Taxonomy (GTDB): domain Bacteria; phylum Bacteroidota; class Bacteroidia; order Flavobacteriales_D; family Sanyastnellaceae; genus UBA8752. Next base: position 47,837 of record CAXQGL010000024.1, read on the forward strand.
TGCCGGTCTTGTAGATGTCTGCCGAGAGTTCCGGAGGGGTGTTCTCCAGACAGCTCAGGATGGCCTCCTCGATCTTGGAAATCGACTTGTCCAATGCCATGGCGATTTCTGCGTAGCTCACCAGAATTTCCTTGGGGATGCCGGTCATCAGGTCGCGGCCGCGAACCGCGTAATCCTCGGGCGGATCATCCAGTTCGGTAAGGGCACTTCCCACCTCGATCTTGATTTGTTCCGCCGTGCGCTCACCCACGAGGATGTTGTGCTGGCGCCGCATGTACTCTTCGATGTCCTGTGTGAACTCGTCCCCGGCCACACGGATGTTCTTGTCGGTGACGATGCCGCCGAGCGCGATGACCGCGATTTCCGATGTGCCGCCACCGATGTCGATGATCATGTTGCCCATCGGCTCTTCCACATCGATGCCGATGCCGATCGCCGCGGCCATGGGCTCGTGGATCAGGAACACCTCTTTCGCCCCGGCATGTTCCGCGCTGTCCTTGACCGCGCGCTTCTCGACCTCGGTAATGCCGGAAGGAATGCAGATGACCATCCGCAGGGTCGGATTGAACAGGCTCCGGCGGCGCTGGATCATCCGGATCATGCCCTTGATCATGTCCTCCGCACTCTGGAAATCCGCAATCACGCCATCCTTGAGGGGGCGCACCGTCTTGATGTTCTCGTGGGTCTTTCCGTGCATCTGCTGGGCCTGACGCCCGATGGCCACGGTCTTGTTGGAGGCCCGGTCCTTCGCTACGATGGAAGGTTCATCCACCACCACCTGGTCTTCGTAGTAGATGACGGTGTTGGCGGTTCCGAGATCGATGGCGATCTCTTGCATGAAGAAGTTGAACAGACCCATATGCTCCCAAATTTGAGGGAATAACGATGGTGGAAGTGCAGGTGTTGTGGGATAATGAACACGTTGGACGGTGGATAAGCCCAACATCCTTCCGAGCTGCCGGGCCCGGGGTTGGAATCAGTGACGGAAATGCCGCACGCCGGTCATGACCATGGCCAGCCCGTGGGCATTGCAGTATGCTACGCTTTCGCTGTCCTTGATGGAGCCTCCGGGCTGCACCACGGCTGAGATTCCTGCCTTGTCGGCTATTTCAACGCAGTCGGGGAAGGGGAAGAAGGCGTCGCTCGCCATGACCGCCCCGGTGAGGTCGAAGCCCATCCGCCCGGCCTTGTCGATGGCCTGGTTCAAGGCATCCACGCGGGATGTCTGGCCCGTTCCACTCGCCAGCAATTGTCCATTCCGCGCCAGCACGATGGTGTTGGAGCGGGTGTGCTTCGCCAGTTTCAATGCGAAGGCCAGGTCTTCCATCTGCTGCCCGGTAGGTGTGGTATCCGTGACACATTCGAACTGTGCCGCCTCTTCCACACAGTCATCGGGCTGTTGCACCAGATAACCGCCCAAGGCACTGCGAACGATGCGGTCGGGAGCAGGCCAGCGGCGTTGTTCGAGCAGGATGCGGTTTTTCTTTCCGCTCAGCAAGGCGAGGGCTTCCGGGGCGTATGAAGGCGCAATGACCACTTCGCAGAACAGCGTGTGCAGGGCTTCGGCCGTTTCGAGGTCCATGGGGCGGTTGGCGATGACGACGCCACCAAACGCGGATACGGGATCGCCTGCCAGCGCATCGCAGTAGGCCGAAGCCAAATTGGCACGGGTGGACAGGCCGCAGGCGTTGTTGTGCTTCAGGATGGCCACGGTCGGATGGGCCTCCTTGAACTCTGCCATCAGTTGTACGGCGGCGTCCACATCCAGCAGGTTGTTGTAGCTGAGGGCCTTGCCGTTGTGCTGCGTGAAGAGGCCACCCAAATCTCCGTGGAATGCGCCCTCCTGGTGGGGATTCTCGCCGTAGCGCAGGGAAGTACTGGACGTCTCCAGAACTGCGAGCACTTCGGGATTTCCACCCTCGCGGACCCAACGCCCGATGGCGGCATCATAGCCCGAGGAGACACCGAATGCAGCCCCTGCCATGCGGCGGCGGAAGTCGATTGTGGTGGACATGCCATCGCCCAAGGCCGAAACGAGGTCCGCGTATTGCCCTCGAGAGGGAATGCAGACCACATCGGTGAAGTTCTTGGCGGCCGCACGGATGAGCGCAATGCCACCGATGTCGATCTTCTCGATGATGTCTTCTTCTGATGCACCGGAAGCGAGGGTTTCCTCGAAGGGATACAAGTCCACGATCACCAAGTCGATGGGACCGATTCCATGATCCGCCACATCCACGTCGTCCGGTTCGAAATCGCGCCGCGCGAGGATGCCGCCGAACACCATGGGGTGCAGGGTCTTCACCCGACCGCCGAGCATTTCCGCAGTGTGGGTGACCGATTCCACCGGTGTCACCTTGGCGCCCAAGGCCTCTATGGCGCGCTGGGTACCTCCGGTGGAGAGGATTTCCACGCCGTGGGCGTGAAGGCGGTCCACGATGGGGGCAAGTCCCTCCTTGTGGAAAACGGAAATCAGGGCGCGGCGGATGGGGCGTTCCATGGCGGGAAGGGATAAATGAAGCTGCGAAATTAGGCCACATCAAGTCCGCACCGCAAGCCTTGGGCTGTAGCTTAGCGGACATGTCACGCAGGCTGTTCGTGGAGAGTTTCATCCAGGCTTGGCAGGCACTGGTGACCAACCGTCTCCGAACCCTGCTTTCCCTGTTGGGCGTCATGATCGGAATCTTCATGATCACGGCGGTATTTGCCGTATCCGATTCGCTTGAGGAGAACCTCAAGGGCATCTTCAGCTCCGTGCGCAGTGACGTCCTGTTCGTCGAGAAGATGCCGTGGACCTTCTCCTCGAACTACCCTTGGTGGAAATACGCCCTGAGGAAGGACCCTACCCTCGAGGATGCCGAGATGTTGGCGGAACGTCTCCCATCGGCGCGCAGCGTGGCTTTCCAGACAGGCAACATGGCCACCATCGAGCGGGGCAGCAGCCGTTTCGAGGGCGCTCGCATGGCGGCAGTGACCCTGGATTACTTCGACGCCATCGAGTTGGACATCGAGGATGGACGGTTCTTCACGGAACGGGAGATGCTGGCGTCCACCCCGGTTGCCATTGTCGGAAGGGAAATCGTGAACCGGTTGTTTCCCGAAGGGAGTGTCCTCGGTGGGATGTGCTCACTGGATGGCCGAAAGGTGCGCATCATCGGGGTGCTTGCACAGGAAGGCACTTCGATCGTGGGTGAGGGCACCGATGACCTCATCCTCATCCCCGTGACATTCGGGCGTCAAATGGCGAATTTCCGAGCCCTCAAATCGAGCATCCTGATCCGTGCAAGGGAGGGGGTGGACCTCGAGACGTTGCGTGGCGAGGTCATCGCAGCCTATCGTCCGATTCGCCGATTGCACCCCCGCGACGAATCTGACTTCGCGGTCAATGAGGTCGAGATGCTCACAGCCTTCATCGACACGCTTTTCGGCCGTGTGGAGTACGGCGTCTGGTTCATCGGGGCGTTCGCCATCCTCATCGGTTGCTTCTCGGTGGCCAACATCATGTTCGTCTCGGTGAAGGAGCGCACGCCCCTCATCGGCGTGCAGAAAGCCCTCGGGGCCAAACGGAGCTTCGTACTGGCCCAGTTCCTGACCGAGGCGGTGGCCCTCTGCATCATCGGAGCACTGATGGCCTTGTTCGCAGTGGGTCTGATGGTCTTCATGGTCAACAACGTGCTGTCGGAGGGATTGTCCCTCGTGTTCGGGCTGGACCGCTTCCTCCTCGGACTGGGGATTGCCGTGGTCAGCGGTGTGATTGCCGGATTGGCACCCGCCCTGCAGGCGGCCCGCATGGATCCTGTTGAAGCCATGCGGGCTGCCTGAAGCAGGTTCATCGGCCGAAACTGAAGCCGATGGTGGCCTGACGTCGCCTCTCTCCCATGTCCCCGGCTTCGGTATCCAGCGAATGGAGGTCATGGTAGGGCAGGACCCCTCCCTGCTGCTCCCCATATCTCAGCACGAGAAAGGCAGCCCTGCCAAGTCGGACCCGCGTACCGGCGGACCATCCCATCCTTACGGTAGGGTCGAGATCATTGATGCGGTAACCTGTGCGCTCCCCTGTGACGTCGAAGCTGCGCTGGTCCACGACAGCGGCGGCGATTCCCAATTCACCTTCGAGAAAGGGACGGAATCCGCCACGCAAGGGGTCGAATCTGAGCACGCCGGACAACTCGGGCAGGAGCAGCCGGTATATGTGCTCATCAACCGCATCGGGAGTCGACAGGTCGACATCCTCCACGGGCATGTTGGAAGTGCCGAGCGATGCCAGCCCGATCCTGATCCCCTTCTTGAAAGGGCTGCGTGTGGCGCCGAACCAGGCCATGTCCAAGTGAAGCCGGTTCAAGCTGCCATCCGGCAGACCCACGGCCACATTTCCACCGGAGAGCTCAAAGGCGCCTCCAGGCCTGGCGGCTTGTCTTCCACAGCATTGGGCATGGGCTGAACCGAGCGTGAACAGGGCCGCGAGCAAGGCGGTGAACCGGGCGGAATTCCGCAGGAGGGAGGTGTTCGGGTTTCTCATGGTGAACGGTTTGATGTTGTTGACCAAGCAGAATCCGTGCCAAAACCCTGAAGAGGCTTGTTTTCTTTGTCGTCATGCGCGTGGCCATCACAGGAACAACGGGGCAATTGGGGGGGCGATTGTTTTCCCTGCGGAAAGCCCCGCAAGCCGAGGGGCTGACGCTGCTTGAATGCGCCAGGGATCTCATGGACCTCGCTGTACCGGAGAGCATTCCTTCCGCCTTGGATTTCCTCAAGCCGGAAGTGGTCATCAGTTGTGCGGCCTACACGGCAGTCGATGCCGCGGAGGACGAACGCGAGAGGGCATTCGCAATCAATGGCGCGGCCCCGGGTATTCTTGGAGAAGCCTGTGCTGCGCGCGGAATCGGGGTGGTCCACATCAGTACGGACTATGTTTTCGACGGCCTCGGAAAGCGACCTTACCTGCCCGGAGATGAAACCGGTCCGACCGGTGCCTATGGTGAGAGCAAGCTGGCGGGCGAAATGGCCTTGACTGCGGCACTGCCGGGCGCATCCATTGTGCGGGTGGGGTGGTTGTACGACCGGGACGGAAAGAACTTTCTGAATACGATGCTTCGCCTGGCTTCCGAACGCCAACAGCTCAATGTGGTCGACGATCAGTTGGGATGTCCGACTCACGTGGGCGATTTCGCAGAGGACTTGCTCGATTGGGTCCGTCTTGGCGCAACGGATCCTGCCGTGACGAAAGGCATCCATCATTACGGGCATTCCGGCATCACCAGCTGGCATGGTTTTGCCTCCGCCATACTCGAGGTGAAGGCACCGCATGTCGAGGTGTTGCCCGTGTCCACAGCTGCTTTTCCCACGAAGGCGAAGCGGCCGGGATACAGCAAATTGGATGAGGTAGGCTTCTTTCAACGGTTGGGCAGGGCACCCATTTCGTGGAAGGAGGCCATGGATCGGTGCCTCCATGCGAAATTTGATGCCCCTTCACCTGCCTGAATACGCTGCATGAACCTCGATACCACCCGAGCCAAGGCCGAGGCCTGGACCCAAGAACCACATGACGACGAGACCCGGAGGGCCGTGCAGAACATGTTGGATGCGGCCGATTCATCGGAGCTGATGGAGGCCTTCCACCAGGATCTGGAATTTGGAACCGGCGGAATGCGGGGCATCATGGGCCCGGGCACCAACCGGATGAATGCAGCGGTCGTGGCCATGGCCACGCAGGGCCTCGCCGATTACCTCACCGCCCAATGCAGCGGGGACATCGCCGTCGCCATCGCCCACGACAGTCGACACCGGAGCGATGAATTCACGCGGGTGGCCGCCGAGGTCCTGGCCGGAAACGGCATCTCCGCCCATGTTTTCGAAGGATTGCGTCCCACGCCCGAATTGAGCTTTGCCATCCGCCGTCTGGGCTGCCAGGCCGGCATCGTCATCACGGCTAGCCACAACCCCAAGGAATACAACGGTTACAAAGTTTATTGGGGTGATGGCGGCCAGATCGTCCCACCCCACGACAAGGGCATCATCACCTGTGTCCGGGCGGTGGACGGCCTGTCCGCCGTCAAGCGCGCGGCAGCCGACGACCCGCTTATCCGGACCATCGGTGAGGAAATGGACCGTGATTACTACGCGGCCATCGCCGGACACCGATTGGATGCCGGCCTGCGCAGCGAGGGTTCGGATCTGGGCATTGTCTATTCCCCCCTGCACGGCACCGGAACGGTGAGCATGGCGCCGGCCTTGGCGGCCTGCGGTTTCCGGAACGTGGAGGTCCTCGCTGCGCAAGCCGATCCGGATGGCGCCTTCCCCACCGTGGAATCCCCCAACCCGGAGGAGGCGAGTGCATTGAAAATGGCCCTCGACAGGGCCGAGGAAACCGGGTCGGACCTCGTGCTGGCCACCGACCCCGATTCGGACAGGGTGGGTGCAGCCGTGCGCGATGCGGAAGGCCATTTCCGATTGCTCAACGGCAACGAAATGGCTTCCCTGCTGGTGCATTACGTCCTGCGTACCAAGGCGGACAGCGACGGATTGGAGGAAGGCGATTTCGTGGCCCGCACCATCGTGACCACCCGGTTGATTTCAGAAATTGCCGAGGCCTACGATGTGCCCGTCGCAGAGACGCTGACCGGTTTCAAGTGGATCGCTGCGGAAATCCTGGCCCGGGAGGGGCACGGCCAATTCCTGGTGGGCGGTGAGGAGAGCTACGGTTACCTCGTAGGTGACGAGGTCCGGGACAAGGACGCCATCGCCGCTGCCGCGATGATCGCCGAAATGGCCCACGTCGAATGGGTCAAGGGGCGCACCCTTCTCGATCGCCTGCGCGACCTGCACCGGCATTACGGCATGTACAGGGAGGCACTGGTATCCCTGAAGCGCGAAGGCATGGCCGGGGCCGACGAGATCCGTGCGATGATGACGGGTTTCAGGGAGGCACCACCGGCACAGCTCGGAGGCGAAACCGTGGTGGAGGTGCGCGACCATCTGACCGGATGGAATGGGTTGCCCCCCTCGAATGTCGTACAGTTCCTGACTGCTTCCGGTGCGCTGGTCACCGCCCGTCCATCCGGAACGGAGCCCAAGATCAAGTTCTACTTCTCCATCCGCGGTGATTGGGAGGAAGGCGCGGCCTACGAGGATGCTTGGGGTGCATTGGGCAGGCGCTTGGTGGCCCTCGGCAAGGACCTGGGCGTGGAGGTCAGCATTTGAATCCAGACCGGGACCGGCTCAGAATTCGGGGATCCAGGGATCGATGAGTGGCAGGACCGTCCTCGCGGTCTGGTCCAACCATGGCCACAGGACACTGTCCGCCACCCACGCTTCCGGAAGCCAATCCGTTCCCAGGAAGCCCTGGACGAGGAGCAGGATGATGGACCAGAACAACCACGCCCTTCCGGTGGAGAACAGCACTCCTCCCAGCCTGTCCAATGGTTTCAGCGCCGTGATGTCCACCAGTTTCTCCAGCAATCGGCCCAGCAGATGGACGCCGAAGGCCACCACAAGGAAAGTGAGCGCAAAGGACACGATACCGAGGTACTCCTTGCCAATGGCATACTGTGCATCGAGCCACCCCGCCGTGATGTCGGAACCGAACAGCGCGGCATAGGCGCCGAGGAAAAGGGCGATCAATCCTGTCACCTCGAGGATGAACCCGCGCCGAAATCCCCGAATTGCCCCCCAGATGAGGGGGATGGCCAGTGCGATATCGATGGGGCACATCGTTTCGGGCATGTCGCCGCGCAATCTACGTTTGTGCCATGGAAGAAAAGGGCAGGGTCAGAAAAGGAAAAGTGGAGGATATCCCGAGGACGATGGAGTTGATCCGGGAGCTCGCGGAGTACGAGCGCGCCCTGGATCAGGTGAACATTGACGTGGATACCCTGGCTGAGGACGGATTTGGACCGGATCCCGCCTACGGTCTGTTGGTCTTGGAGGCCAACGGAAGTGATGAGCTCGTTGGGATGGCACTTTACTATGAGAAGTACAGCACCTGGAATGGACGCTGTCTCTTTCTCGAGGATCTCGTGGTCACCGAGCGCGAAAGGGGTAAGGGATACGGCCTGCAACTATTTTCTGCGGTAGCGGCAGAGGCGGTGAGACGCCAATGTGCCTACTTGCAGTGGCAGGTGTTGGACTGGAACACCCCCGCGATAGAGTTCTACAAGGCGATGGATGCTGAGGTGAGCAGTGAATGGCTCAATGGACGCCTCTCGGGCGAGGCCTTGCAACGTCTGGCGGACGCATCATGAAGCTCGAAGTCCACAAATTCGGGGGTGCCGCAGTGCGCGACGCCGAGGGGGTGCGCAATGTGGGGCGTATTGTGGACGGATTGGTCCGGAGGGGCATCCGGCCCATCGTGGTGGTCAGCGCCATGGCCAAGTCGACCAATGCCCTCGAGAAAGTGTGGCGCGGCCTTCCGTCATCCACATCGCCCGAACCGGTGCTGGAGGAGGTGAGGAATTTCCATGAGGAGGTCCTCGGTGACCTTGGCTTCACTTGGGAGGTCCTGCACCCGGATTGGCTTGATTTCATCGAGGTTGCACGGCACCTGAATGCCCAGCGGTGCTCGGATTCGGGATACGATGCGCTGGTGGGGTTCGGTGAGCGTTTTTCGACCAGGATCGTTCACGCCCATTTGGTGCAACAGGGCCTGGACGCCCGATGGCATTCGGCCTGGAGCCTCATCAGGACGGATGATGCGCACCGTGCCTCGAACGTGGACCTCGAGGTCACCGGAAGGTTGGTCAGGGAAACCCTTGGACCGGACACCGGCACCGTTGCCGTGACCCAGGGCTTCGTCGGAGGAACCGAATCCGGCATCCCGACCACGCTCGGAAGAGAAGGATCCGATTTCAGTGGTGCCCTGATTGCAGAGGCATTGCAGGCGGGACGGCTCGTGGTATGGAAGGACGTGCCCGGGGTCATGACGGGTGATCCCAGGGAATGGCCCCTGGCCAAACGCATCGATCGCCTCGACCATGTGACGGCGGAGCGCATGAGCCGTGCCGGCGCCGGAGTGCTCCATCCTTCGACCATGGCACCGCTCCAGCGATCGGACATTCCATTGGAGGTCAGGAGTTTCATCGCACCGGACCGTGTGGGCACCACCATCCACGGGCTTACATCGGAAGAAGGCCCCGGACTGCTGTGGGCCTTTGTGCAGGATGAGAATGGCCGCCCCTTTGCGCGCTGCCTGACGCATGAAGCGGAAAGGGCCACGGATGAATGGAACAGGGCTTTCAGCAATCGGCCCATCGAAGCCATTCAGCCCGACCCCCAAGTCGGGGGTTGTCTCCGGTTGACCTGGCAATTGTTCGAAGACTGAGTCCGCCACGGAATCGCACAAAAAAGCCGGTTCCTGATGGAAACCGGCTCAGAAGTCATGGGGGCGAAAAGCTAGTATTCGTCCTCGTTGAAGAAGAAATCCTCCTTGGATGGATAGTCCGGCCAGATGTCTTCGATGGTGTCGAAGGTCTCCTGGTCATCCTCGATCTGCTGCAGGTTTTCGACCACCTCAAGGGGCGCTCCCGTCCGCATGGCGAAGTCGATGAGCTCGTCCTTGGTGGCAGGCCATGGGGCGTCTTCGAGGTACGAAGCAAGTTCAAGAGTCCAATACATGGTGCTTCACATTTCGGGCGCGGCAAAAGTAGCGGAGTCCCAATTCTGTGCAAGCCCTACGCGCATCGAACACAAAAAGTTCGCTTTATCCCTGATTTTCAGGGTCGCGGGGCCACTTTTCCTCGACTACACCCGCATTGAATGCGGCCCAGCGACCCAAGGTGAACAAGGCATCACTGAGTCGATTGAGGTATTTCAGGGCCGATTCGGGCTGTTCAACGAGCCGGTCAAGCGCCACCGTCCTCCGCTCGGCGCGACGACAGACCGTGCGGGCGAGGTGGCACTGACTGACAGCCGGATGGCCCCCTGGCAGCACGAAATTGCGGAGTGGAGGCAAGTCTTCTTCGAGCTTGTCGATCCAGCCTTCCATGGCTTCGATGTCCGTCGGACTGACGGTGAGTGCGCCGGGGCGCGGTCCTTTGGGATCCGCCAGGATGCTCCCGATGCGGAACAAATGATCCTGAATGACATGGACGGCATCACGTTGAGGCGCGAGGACCGCGTGGTCGAGCAGGCCACCCACCACGGCATTCAATTCATCGATGGTCCCGTAAGCCTCGATCCGGGCGTCATCCTTGTGGACGCGTGATCCATCGAACAGGGAGGTTTCCCCTCCATCACCGGTGCGGGTATAGATGCGCATGTTGCAAAGGTGCGCCTCAGGACGCAACCGGAGCCATTGGGGGCATAGGGGAAGTGAGGTGGGAAGTACCTTCGCGCCGTGCACGAGGCAAAGCAGCGACGATACGATCTGGCTTACCTGAGGATGGCCCGGGAATGGGCGACGTTGTCGCACTGTCAGCGCAAACAGGTCGGGGCACTCATCGTCCGCGATGGCATGATCGTCTCGGACGGCTACAATGGAACGCCGAGTGGTTTCCCGAACGCCTGTGAGGACGAGGAGGGCGCAACCCATTGGTATGTGCTGCATGCCGAAGCCAATGCCATCACGAAATTGGCGCGGTCCAGCCACACAGCGGCCGGCGCCACCCTGTACATCACGATGTCGCCGTGCCGTGAATGCGCGAAGCTCATCCACCAGGTGGGCATCCGGAGGCTCGTGTTCATCGACGCCTACAAGGATGATTCGGGCCTGCAATTCCTGAGAGAGGCGGGCGTTGAGACCGTGCGTTACGAAAATGTCGAATGACCGCCCCCCCATACCACGCGCCTGGGTTCCACTCGCCCTTGGAGCAGCACTGATGCTGGGTGCCTATCTCGGCAAGGGACTCGACAGGGATGAGCCGATCTGGAATCTGCAGACCCCGGTTTTCATGCCATCGGGTCAAGTCCTGGGTTCGGTACTCGACCGGATCGACCGCATGTATGTGGACCCTGTGGATCGGAACCGGTTGACCGAGGTCGCCATCGATGCCATCCTCTCGGAGCTGGACCCGCACAGCGATTGGTTCAGCAGTGAGGAATTGGCGGCGATGGCCGAGCCGATGGAGGGCAATTTCGAGGGCATTGGAGTCGAATTCCTGTTGCAGGAGGACACCATCATGGTGGTGACCCCCATCCCCGGTGGCCCCAGTGAGGAGGCCGGCATTCTGGCGGGGGACCGCATCGTGATGGTGGACGATTCCACCATTGCGGGTACCGGTTTGACCAACGGCAAAGTGATGGAGCTCCTGAAGGGTCCGGCGGGCACCGAAGTCCGACTGGGCTTGTTCAGGCCCGAGCGCGGTGGGGGCAGCACATTCGATGTGCAGTTGCGTCGTGGCCGGATTCCCATCCACAGTGTGGTTTCAGCTGAGGTGATGGCGGACGGCACGGGATACGTCAAGGTCATCCGTTTCGCGAGGAATACCCACGAGGAATTTGAATCGGCGCTGCAGACCCTCTCAGAAGCAGGCATGCAACGGCTGGTGCTGGACCTTCGGGGCAATGGGGGTGGATACCTGCATGCCGCAGTGCCCATGGTGGAACATTTCCTGGACGAAGGTGACCTTGTGGTCTACACGGAGGGCGCCTCGCAACCGCGCCGCGAATACGTGACGGAACGTCCCGGCAGTTACCGGGAGATGCCCGTGGTCGTCATGGTGGACGAAGGCAGTGCTTCGGCGAGTGAAATCTTCGCGGGTGCGTTGCAGGACCACGACCGCGGTGTCATCGTCGGCCGACGGACTTTCGGAAAGGGCCTCGTGCAGGAGGAATTCCCCGTGGCCAACCGGGGTGCGCTGCGGCTGACGGTGGCGCGCTACTACACGCCGAGTGGCCGTTCCATCCAGCGGCCCTATGGATCGGGTATCGACTATGCCGAGGAATGGGCCGCACGGGAGGAGCGCGGTGAGTATCTCGAGGCTGACAGTGTACTGCAGGTGGATTCGCTGGCTTATCTGACCCGGGCCGGCAGGACCGTCTTTGGCGGAGGAGGCATTGCCCCCGATGTCTTCGTGCCTTTGGATACTGGGAGTTTCCCGGCGTCTTTCCGGGAATTGGTCTACGCGGGAAGGATACGCGAGTATGCGTTTGTCACCACGGAGGAGCGCCGCGAGGAGTTCAGCGCCATGGGGGGTGTGGCTCCTTTCATTGACGCTGTCAATGCTGGACTCAATCTGGGCGTCGACGCCTTGATTGACGAAACCTACGTGCCGGAACTGGAGCGGGAACGCTCGACCCTGTTGACCCGGCGTCGCCTTGCCGAACGGATCGCCCACAGCATCTGGGGGGAGTCGGCGGGCCACTGCGCCGCCCTCGAATGGGACAGGGAATGGAAAGAGGCCTTGGACGCTTTCGATACCTTCGAGCTTCTGCTCAGCCCATCACCTGCTGCTGACGTGGCAGAGGAAACCGAACAGGACTAGATTTGAACACGCACGATACAATGCAACCCCACCATCATGGCATTTGAACTTCCCGCACTTCCATACGCCCCCGACGCCTTGGAGCCCCACATCGACACCCGCACCATGGAAATCCACCATGGCAAGCACCACGCCGGATACACAGCCAAACTGAATGCGGCAATCGAAGGGACGGACATGGCCGGCAAGTCCATAGAGGCACTTTGCACGGAGCATGCAGACAATGGCGCCGTCCGCAACAACGGAGGCGGTTACTTCAACCACAACCTCTTCTGGACCAGCATGTCCCCCAACGGCGGCGGAGCCCCTGGAGGCGACCTTGGCGCGGCCATCGACCGTGATTTCGGCAGCTTCGATGCGTTCAAGGATGCATTTTCCAGCGCGGCCGCCACGCGTTTCGGCAGTGGTTGGGCCTGGCTCTGCGTGAATGGAGGCAAGTTGGAGGTCTGCTCCTCCGCCAACCAGGACAACCCCCTGATGCCCGGAGTGGGCTGTGGGGGATACCCGATTCTCGGCATCGACGTCTGGGAGCACGCCTATTACCTGAACTACCAGAACCGCAGGCCGGACTACATCGCGGCGTTTTTCAACGTCGTCGATTGGAACGCTGTTTCCGAGCGTTTCTCGGCAGCCCAATAAGCCATCCCTCCGCCGAATGCAGCACCTCATCCTCGTTGCCGGCGGAACGGGAACCCGCATGCACCAGCCTGTCGCCAAGCAGTTTCTGCCGCTGGGTGGTCGGCCGATCATCTTCCATACCCTGAAGCGCTTCCGTCAGGCATTGCCCCACCTGCACATCGTGCTGGTCCTGCATGACAGTCTGCACGGAAAATGGGACGCATTGGTTGCAGAAGCGCCCGAGATGGGCGTGGATGCGGTGGTGACGGGTGGGGTCGAACGGTTCCATTCGGTGCGGAACGGATTGGATGCGCTTCCCGAGGGCCCCGGGACGGTGGCCGTGCACGATGCGGTTCGGCCTTTCGTGGAGGTGGATACCATCCGCCGATGCTTCGCGGCTGCGGAGAAGCATGGTGCCGCCATTCCGGTGGTGCCCGTAAAGGACACCATCCGACAGTTGGGTGACCGGGGAAACGAACCCCTCGATCGCGCGAGCCTGAGGGCGGTCCAGACGCCGCAGGTATTCGATGTCCTGCGTTTGAAGGAAGCCTATGAAGCGGAATACATGCCGGTCTTTACGGATGACGCCTCGGTGTGGGAGGCCCGGGGCGGACACATCGAACTCGTGGAGGGGGACCTCCACAACATCAAGATCACCACGCCCGAGGACCTGCTGAGTGCCGAGGCCTTTCTCAACCTGAGATCAGCGCCTTCCGGGAAGGCATGATGCGGTCATAGGCCCAGATGGCACCGGCCGTCAGTGCGAGGCTGCCCAGCACGATCCCCGTTTCCAGTTCGAACAGGTCGTCCGTCATGCTGCCCGTATACCACAATGTGACTGCGGCAGCGGTATTGTTCAGGAAGTGCGCGACCATACCCGGCAGGATGCTGCCGCTGCGGTGAGCGAACCAGCCGAAGAGGAGGCCCATCAGGACCCGCGGAAGGAATCCGTAGAACTGGAAGTGGATGGCACTGAATATGATGGAGGTCAGTAGGATGCCCAGCCAGGCCCGGCCCGTGGCTTTGATGAGCAGGGGCTGGAGCGCCCCCCGGAAGCCGAGTTCCTCGAAGATGGCGGGCACGGCGGCCACACTGAGGATGACCACGACGCGACGTGCACCGTCCGCGGTCACGAGGAAGGTGGTGACCCGTTCCATCAAATCTTCGAGGGGCTTGAAGATGTCCTCCAACATGGAGCCCTCCGGAATGGCAGCGACATTCCACTCATAGGAAAGGGCCATGATCGGGGCCGAAACCAATGTGGTCAATGCCACCAACGCCAGGGGTCCGATTGAAATGGAGCCGGCGGTGTACCGCAGGCCGACCGGCACGGCACGGTCCCACATGGCGGATGCGATGAAGACGGCACCCCCGAAACCGATGGCCTGGCTGATGAAATTCTGCAGGTGCAGCTGCCACCAGCTTGCGGCATCCGAGGGCATGGCCTGACCGGGCAGGATCATGACCGTGTCCCCGAACAACATGGGGCCGATGAAGGCCGCGATGAAGGATGCGGTCACCGAGCAAATGAGGAGCAGCCCCAGAAAAATCAGGGACCGGCTCAAGGATTGGATCTGTAGCGTCGTCACGGTGTGAATCTAGGCGTTGGGGATCCCGTCGGCATACTGCTTGGCAACATGGTCCAGAACGGCGTGCAGCACTGTGGGATCCTCCTCCGTAACCAGTGAAAGCCGGTGCTCCTTGAAGTGGGGCAATCCACGGAAATAATTGGCGTAATGACGCCTCATTTCCACCACACCGAGGCGCTGTCCCTTCCATTCCAGGCTGTGGTTCAGGTGCTGGCGGGCGGCTTCAACACGGTCGACGATCGTCGGACGGGGCAGGTGCTCCCCAGTGGCGAAGAAGTGCTTGATTTCGTTGAAGATCCATGGGTTCCCGATGCTCGCGCGTCCGATCATGATGCCGTCCACTCCGAATTCCTTTCGGTAGGCCAAGGCCTTTTCCGGTGAGTCTATATCACCGTTGCCGAACACGGGAATTTCCATCCTGGGGTTCTGGGCCACTTCCCGAATCAGCGTCCAATCCGCCTCCCCCTTGTACATCTGGGCCCGGGTCCGTCCATGGATGGAGATGGCTTTGATGCCCACATCCTGAAGGCGTTCGGCAACCTCGACGATGTACTTGGAATTGTCGTCCCAACCGAGACGGGTCTTCACCGTGACCGGCAGATCCACGGCATCCACAATCTCCTTGGTCATGGAAACCATTTTGGGGATGTCCTGCAGGATGCCGGCTCCCGCACCCTTGCAGGCGACTTTCTTGACCGGACAGCCGTAGTTGATGTCCAACACGTCAGGACCGGAAGCGGCGGAAATCTCGGCCGCCCTTCTCATCGAGTCGATTTCCGAGCCGAAGATCTGGATGCCGATGGGGCGTTCTTTCTCGTAGATGTCGAGTTTCTGGCGGCTCTTGGCTGCGTCCCGGATGAGGCCCTCCGAGCTGATGAACTCCGTGTACATCATGTCCACGCCGTGTGTCTTGCACAAGGTGCGGAACGGGGGATCACTGACATCCTCCATGGGAGCAAGGAGGAGAGGGAATTCACCCAATTCTACGGGACCAATCCGGACCATGGCGCGAAATTAGCCCGCATCGGGCGCCATGCGTCGCACGAGGTACGCGACCATGGCTGCGCTGAACGTGCCGCCCACCCCGAGCACGACGAGCGCCACCCCGAGTACGTCCAGCGCTTGCAGAGAAACCGGATAGGCGGGCACCATCGCCCCCTCGAGGCGGACCAGGCCATACCGGTCCTGGAGCACGACCAGAGCCATGCCGATGCCGATGCCCGCCGCCGCGCCCAAGGCATTGATCATCAATCCCTGCCAGGAGAAGACCTGCCGGATCTCCCGGCCGGTCATGCCGATGGCGGTCAGCGTACCGATGTCTCGGCGTTTGTCGAGGAGAAGCATGGTCAATGCCGCGAGGATGTTGAAGGCCGCCACAACGAGGATGAAGCTGAGGATGGCGAAAGTGGCCCACTTCTCCGCGCGGCTCGTCGCGTGGATCAGGGCGTTCTTTTCCCGCCGGGTTCGGGTCAGCAATTCCGGCCAGCGCGCATCCAGTGATTGACGCAGCTCCTGCACACTCCAGCCTGATTCGGGCACCAACTCGATGCGGGACACCTCATCGGGCCGTTGCAGGACATCCTGCGCGAAATCCAATGGCGCCACGAGGGTGCTGGCATCGGTTTCGGCATTGATGGAGAACGTGCCGCAGACGGGCAGTCGGCGGCTGACCATCATCCCCTCCAATCCACCATCGAACAGGTTTCTGCCCCGCGCGGTTCCAAGGCTGCGGCCACGCCTGGGTGCCGCAACCGAGAGGTTGACCGGGGCATCTCCTCGATTAGGCAACCTCAACTGGATGGCCATGCCCAGCCCCACATAACCGCAGGGTCCACCCAAGGTGTCCGCCTTGAGGACGTCTCCGCTCCTCAACCGTCCGGTGAGCCCCGTTTCCCTGGCGTGTTGCACATCGAAGCCGATGAGGGAGCAGACGTGGGGCTCGTCCTGCCATCGGACGACGACATCCTGCTCGAGCACGCCCCCCGCATGCCCCACACCAGGGTGGGCGGACAGGCTGTCAATCCAGGCCGTTCCCAAGGTTCTCCCTTCGGATGGCAACACGGCCAATTCGGTATCCAGACTTGAAAAAAGCTCCTCCACGAGTTCCTCGATGCCGTTGAAGGCACTCAGGATGGTCACCATGGCTGCGGCGACCGCGGCCACCACGAGAACGGAAATGCCCGAAACCAGATGGATCAGCCGCTGGGATTTCCGAGCCCAGAGGTAACGCCGTGCAATGCGGAAGGGGACATTCACATCGCCAAGTTAGACGCCCCCACGCGCACCCCTCCTCCGTGGGCCCGCAAGAGTGAACCTTGCTCCGTGAGGTATGCTGTATCGGCGATGATCCCGCCCCCCAATAGACATGGATGGCGACGTCTTTTCGGATTCAGCCACCTTTCAGCAGACCGTCAATCTCCTCGTAGCGGTCAAGGCCGTCGTCGATGAAGAACCGCAGCTCCGGCATTTTGCGGAGGTGTTTCCCAACCCTTCCCGCCAGGACCTTGCGGACATGATGGGCTTCTGATTGGACCAATTCCAATCCCTCTTCCGGTGTGCCGGCTGAGGCGATGGACATGAAGCTCAGATAGACGCGAGCGAGCGAGAGGTCGGGGGTCAGTCGAACCGTCGTCACCGTGATGAAATGCCCCCCGAACCGGATGGAGCCTTCCCGTTGGAGCAGCATGCCGATTTCCTTCTGCAGCAGTGCGGCAAGGCGTTCCTGTCGAATTCCAGCCATGGTTCAGTCGATGCGGATTTTGAGCCGCCGTCCATTGGGGAGGGTGGCGATGAGGACCCCTCCGCCTCCGGTGGCGGGAATGATCCAGCTTGATGTGCTTGGGAAGGCCCCCAACCGGCGTCCGAGCAGGTCGTGGACGACGATGTCCCCGTTGATCGTTTGCCCGCTCCAACGCAACCGCCCCTGATCCACGACGAGGCTGCCCTGAACGGAGGGCGCCTCCGGTATCCGATTGACGGCGATGCTGTCTGTACATCCCGGGTGGGGAGGCAGCCATGTGGTGTCCAGCGCGAAATCGTGACGCAGGGCGCCGTTTTCAAGAAAACACGCCGCGTGTGGATCGAGATCGGCAATGCAGAGATAGGCAGATGGCCCCATCGGTCCATTTTCCGAACCGATCCCCTCGATCCAGTATTCGATGAAATTCTCATTGTCCGGCAGAAGCTGCAGGGTCAGGCGCCGGCTCACGGTGCCGTCCGTCCATGTGAAGGGCTCCACCGCCACACAGGTGATGTCCGCCCAGTCGCATTGGGGCGCCACCATGGAGTCGCCGGGTTCCAGGCCAAAGTCGAACCACAGTGTCCCCGGATCGAGATCGAGGTCCCACCGCATCCATACCTGTCCTGTTTCAGTGTCCTCATGAAACCAACCGGCCAATCCAGCGCTGGGATTGCCCTCGTACTGGACCGTCATCCGGTGCCACAGCTCCCCGTCCGCCAGTGTGGTATCGCCTTCGATCCGGTACTCCACCGGTGTGGGCACCCAGCCACCTTCGACGCCGCACCACGTCCGGTCGGTCTGAAACATGGGCATGAAGCCGTCCTGGCCGAGTGCGAGGCCAGGTGCCAACATACAGATTCCGGCGAGCAGGTTCCGCATGTCAGTAAAGGAAGTGGTTGTGGGGGAAACGCTGGACGTGCAGCTCGCGGACCTCGGCATACAGCACCTCCCGGAGGCTGTCCATGCCTTCCTTGGTCTTGGCCGAGAGGAACAACACGGGGCCGTCGTGATCGGTGAAACGGTGACGCAGTCCTTCGATGAGGTGCTCTCGGTCCACTTCACCCTCAGGGTCGCGCAGCTGGTCGATCTTGTTGAAGACCAACATGGTCCTTTGGGTTCCGGCTCCGATCTCAGCCAAAGTCTCCTCCACGACCTGCAGATGGTCTTCGAATTGCGGATGGGAGACATCGATGAGGTGGACCAGCAAATCACTCTCGCGGGTCTCGTCGAGCGTACTCTTGAAGCTCTCGACCAATTGGTGGGGGAGCTTGCGGATGAACCCGACCGTGTCGCTGAGCAGGAAGGGCAGGTTGTGGACCACCACCTTGCGCACGGTCGTATCGAGCGTGGCGAAGAGCTTGTCCTCCGCAAAGACCTCCGATTTGGAGAGGCGGTTCATGAGGGTGGATTTCCCGGCATTGGTGTAGCCGACCAAGGCCACGCGCACCAGCGCGCCGCGGTTTCCGCGTTGGGTGGCCATCTGGCGATCGATGGCGGCAAGGTCCTTTTTCAATGCGGAGATGCGGTCCCGGATGATGCGGCGGTCCGTCTCGATTTCCTTCTCGCCCGGACCCTTCATGCCGATGCCGCCCTTCTGCTTCTGGAGGTGTGTCCACATTCGTGTCAGCCGCGGCAACAAGTACTGGTACTGGGCAAGTTCGACCTGTGTCTTCGCGTGGGCCGTTCGGGCCCGTTGGGCGAAAATGTCGAGGATGAGGTTGGCCCGGTCGAGGACCTTGGTTTCCGGAAGGGCCTCACCGAGGTTGCGCAGTTGGGAGGGGCTCAATTCGTCGTCGAAGATGAGGAGGTCGATGTCGTGCTCCTCGATGTACTCTGTGATCTCTTCGAGCTTGCCCTTGCCCACGAAGGTCCGGACGTCGGGGTGGTCGAGGGATTGGACGAAGGTGCCTATGGTGTCCGCATTGGCTGTCCTCGCGAGGAACTCCAATTCGTCCAGGTATTCCGAAAGCAGCTCACGGGGCTGGTTGCGGGTGGCCAATCCCACCAGCACCGCCCGTTCAGGCTTCCCGTCCTTTCTGGCCAAGGGTTTCTCCAGCATCTATTCCCTGAACTGTTCGATGTAGCGGGCCACGGCCTCGATCTCCTCCTTTTGCAGGATGCCCTTCTGGCCCGGCATGGTCCCTTTGCCGTAGGTGATCAGGGCCACCCTTTCCTTGAAGTCCAACCCGGATACCGAGAGGTCGGGCGACTTGGATGCACCGAGCTTGCCGTCGTCCCCATGGCACAGGGAACACTTTCGCACATACAGGCTGCGCGCCTGGGCATCGGACACGGCGTTTCCCCCATTCGGAACGTCAGGCTGTTCCCCCTCTCCGCATCCCATGAGGGCCAGGGCGAGGACCGCAGTGAGGAGGAGCCGGTTGATCACAGCCAACCGTAGGCCTCGAAACCGTCGCGGAAGGGCCACGGGATGCTCGACAGGATGAGGACCAGCGAGACCGTGAACCAGATGGCCTGACGCTTGAATTTGACGCGATCATCCTCAGCCCGCTTCGAAAGGCTGTGCCCCAGCGTACCCAGGATCACGGCAATCAGCATCGTGACCATGTGCTCCAGTGAGAAGAACCGCATGACCGTGCTGGCCATGGCGTCCGGATTGCCCAACAGGCCGCTCCACCCCTTGCCGAAATACAGGACGAAGCCGAGCAGCAATTGGATGTGCAGTGAAATCATCGTGAAGAGTCCCCGCTTCATGTCGCCCCCGCTGAAATTCCGGCCGGAGGACATTCCGGAGAAGGCCTTGACGATGGAGAGCAGGAGCAGGACGAGTACCACCCAGCGCAGAAAGCCGTGGAGGTGTTGGATTCCGGTCATCATGGGACGAAGATAGTGGGGCAGAAGTACCTTGCGTCCATGCAACTGGACCTGACCGGAAAACACGCACTGGTGTGCGGCGCCTCACAGGGAATCGGCCTCGCGGCAGCCATCGGATTGGCCGAACTCGGGGCAAGCTGCACGCTCATGGCGCGGAATGCCGAGCGGCTGGAGGCCGCCTTGGCCCAACTCCCCGGAAAGGGGCACACTTTCGTTGTAGCGGATTTCACCGATCCGGAATCCGTGCGCAAGGGGGCGGAGTCCGTCGTAGGGAAAAAGCCGGTGGACATCCTCGTCAACAATACCGGCGGACCGGCGGGTGGTCCTGCCCACGGCGCGGAAACCGCGGCCTATCTGGCGGCCTTTTCACAACACCTCATCTGCAACCAGCATCTGGTACAGGCCGTGCTTCCCGGCATGCGCTCCGCGGGTGCTGGTCGCATCGTCAATGTGATCTCAACTTCGGTCAAGCAACCCTTGGATGGTCTCGGGGTCTCCAATACCGTGCGCGGTGCCGTGGCCAATTGGGCCAAGACCCTCGCCAACGAGCTCGGGCCCGACGGCATCACCGTGAACAATGTGCTGCCGGGAGCCACCCGCACGGCGCGGCTGGACCAGATCGCCGAATCCAAGGCCGCCAAGACCGGACAGACATCTGAAGCGGTGCTCGAGACCATGGCCCGGGCGGTGCCCCTGCGCCGGTTGGGGGAGGCGCATGAAATCGGGTCGGCCATCGCATTCCTCTGCAGTCCCGCAGCAGCGTACATCAGCGGGATCAACCTGCCTGTGGACGGAGGTCGGACACGGTCCCTCTGAAGGCC
This sequence comes from Candidatus Nitrosopumilus sp., assembly GCA_964223495.1. Lineage (GTDB taxonomy): Bacteria > Bacteroidota > Bacteroidia > Flavobacteriales_D > Sanyastnellaceae > UBA8752. The sequence goes on from CAXQGL010000024.1 coordinate 68,856, forward strand.
GGCGAGTTCATCACCATGGAGCGCTGATAAACTCCGTCCCGCCAAAAGGTCGACTCAGACCGCTTCAGCCTAATTTCGCACCGCACGTCAATCGAAACGTCACCTTATCGCATCATGGAGCACCCACGTGTCCAGGCGTTCATGGCTGAGGCCGAGCGCCGCAATCCCAACGAGCTTGAATTCTTGCAGGCTGTTGAAGAGGTCGCGGAGACCGTCATTCCCTTCATTGAGTCCAATCCCAAATACCAAGGACATGCCCTGCTCGAACGCATGATCGAGCCAGAGCGCATCATCACTTTCCGCGTGCCCTGGACCGATGATGATGGGAACATCCAGGTCAACCGGGGTTATCGGGTGGAGTTCAACTCAGCCATCGGACCCTACAAGGGCGGGCTGCGATTCCATCCCAGCGTCAACCTGAGCATTCTCAAGTTCCTCGGGTTCGAGCAGGTCTTCAAGAATTCCCTGACGACACTGCCCATGGGCGGTGGTAAGGGGGGCTCGGACTTCGACCCCAAGGGCAAGTCAGACCGTGAGGTGATGCACTTCTGCCAGAGCTTCATGACGGAGTTGTCGCGGCACATAGGGCCGGATACGGACGTCCCCGCCGGTGACATCGGGGTCGGCGGTCGTGAAATCGGCTACATGTTCGGCCAGTACAAGCGTTTGCGCAATGAATTCACAGGTGTCCTGACCGGAAAGAAGCCCGCTTGGGGCGGCTCGCTCATCCGTCCTGAGGCCACCGGCTATGGCGCCACGTACTTCATGGCGGAAATGCTGGCGACCAAGGACGATGGCATTGACGGCAAGACCGTGGTCATCAGTGGGTCGGGCAACGTGGCGCTCCACGCCGCTGAGAAGTGCCTGCGCCTGGGAGGCAAGGTGGTGGCCCTCAGCGACAGCAAGGGGAGCATCCACGATCCCGCGGGATTGACGGAGGAAAAGCTCGCATGGATCAAGGACCTCAAGGAGGTGCGCCGCGGCCGGATCAAGGAGTATGCGGATGCCCATGATGGGGTGACTTTCCGGGAGGGCCAAGACCCATGGGACCTCGCATGCGACCTCGCCTTCCCCTGCGCTACCCAGAATGAGCTGGATGGCGGTGAGGCAACAGTCCTGGTCGCCAATGGTTGCAAGGCCGTGGCAGAGGGAGCCAACATGCCTTGTACTCCCGAGGCCGTGGCGACGTTCCAGAAAGCCGGTGTGATGTTTGCCCCGGGCAAGGCTTCGAATGCGGGGGGCGTTGCGACCTCAGGCCTCGAGATGTCGCAGAACAGCCTTCGGATGTCGTGGACATCGGAAGAGGTGGACGGTCACCTCCAACGCATCATGAAGGACATCCACGCCCAATGTGTGAGATATGGGGTCCGACCGGACGGCTCCGTAGACTACGTGCAGGGCGCCAACATCGCCGGATTCGTGAAGGTGGCGGATGCCATGATCGACCAGGGCGTTGTCTGACGTCTGTACGAGGGGCGCCTACAGCCTGTCGGTCATGGCCTACAATCTATCTGATTGTGCGTCCTACAGTAAAATGAAATCCTGATTTCTACGTTTGAAATGTCAACGGCACGCATTCAAGCCGTTGGTGCCACGAGGCAAGCGTGGCAGGCAAGCAATTTGGTTAAGTGAAGCGCCCTGGAAACGTCCGGGGCGCTTTCTTTTTGCGGGAACAGCATCTACGAAATGGAAGATTGGACAGGTGTACGAACATACCTGCATGACGTAGGTGACAGCCTACTTGAAGCCGGATTGCAGGTCCTACAGTCCGGGAAAACATGTCGCGGTACGTTTGAAATGTCAACGGCACGCATTCAAGCCGTTGGTGCCACGAGGCAAGCGTGGCAGGCAAGCAATTTGGTTAATTTGAGCGCCCTGGAAACGTCCGGGGCGCTTTTTTCATGGGTAAACCGTGGTAGGGCGGCCTTCAGCCCCGACCGGCTGCATCGGCACACAACTCCACGAGCACCTTGCCGGTGTCGGCCGGGTGCAGGAAGGCGATGCGTTTGCCGTCCGCCCCATCCTTGGGTTCCACCACGACACGGTAACCCAGTTCGATGAGCCTATCGAGTTCGGCTTCCAGATCATCCACTTGGAAGGCCACGTGGTGTAGACCGGGTCCACGCCGTTCGAGGTGCCGAGCAATGGCGCTTTCAGGCGATGTGGGGACAAGGAGTTCCACCTTGGCCTCTCCTGCCTTGAAGAAGGAAGTCAAAACGGCCTCGCCCAGGACTTCCTCATGCTTGTAGGAGGGTCTGCCGAGCACGTCCTGGAAGATGCGCTCTGCCGCTTCCAGGTCCTGGACGGCGATGCCGATGTGGTCCAGCTTCTTCATGTATTCAATCCCTGCAATCTATCTGCTGCAAGTTGAAGTGCGTGGCGTGACACGGCATCACTGTCCCATTGGGACTCGATGTCGTCACGGTCCATCACCTCTTCCATGATGTCATCCTGGATGCGGCCGAGCTCAAGGGCTTCCGAATAGGACATATGGGTGAAGGTCACCATGGAATACAGTGGAATCCATTGGTCGGGGAACCGTTCCGTAAGGTGGCGTTCGATGCGTTTGCGCAGCAGGAACCGAGGATCTCCGGTGCGGTCACGCATCTCGATGAAATTGCGTAGGGCGAGTTCACCGATGGCGTCTCCGTTGGGCTTGCGTTCCGTGCTGAATGCGTCCATCAGGCCGGCCCAGTCCGCATTTCCGGGCATGCCGCCGAATCGGTCCAACATGTCGGCCAACACCCGGACATCCTCGAATCCACTGTTCATGCCCTGTCCGTAGAAAGGGACGATGGCGTGCGCCGCGTCACCCAGCAGCACCACCCGTTCGCCGCGGTTCCATGGATTGCACCGGGTCATGACCAATGAACTCGTGGGATGGCGGTCCCAGTCCTTGTCGAAGTCGGGCAGGTATTGAAGCACATCGGGGAAATGCCGTTCGAAATAGCCGCGTGCAGCCGCCGCATCCCGAATCTCCGAGAACCCTTCCGGCCCTTCGAAAGGAGCGAAGAGCGTACAGGTGAAGGTCCTGTCCGGATTGGGCAGGGCCATCAGCATGAAGTGCCCCCGGGGCCAGATATGGAGCGCTTCCGGATCGATGGCGAAACCACCGTCGGAAGCGGGGGGCATGGCCACCTCCCTGTATCCATGCTCGAGGTAGGCTTGGCTGAAATCGAATCGGTCTGAACGCATCATGCGCAGGCGGACTGCGCTGAAGGCGCCGTCCGTACCGAAAACCCTGTCGTGGTCACGGTGGGTGCCGTCGGAGAATTGAAGGGTGATGCCCCCATCGCTTTCCTCGAAGTCCTCGAGGGCATGTTCGAAGCAGACTTTTACCTGCCCGGAGGATTCCGCCTCCTCCAGCAGGATGCGGTTCAAGGGGCCGCGGGCGACGGAGTAGATGCATTCATCATCGCCGAACCGTCCCCGTCCAGGGAGGCCGTATGGCTGATAGGTGAGTTCGCCCGTGGTCGCGTGCATGCAGCGGGCCTTGACGGGCATGGCGATGCGGCGCACCGCTTCGAGGGCCCCTGCCACCTCGAGGGCCCTCCATCCGCGTTCGCTGAGGGCGAGGTTGATGGAGCGGCCCACGGCATCGCCCACCCTCCTTGGGTCGGGGCGCCGCTCGTAGACGGTGACCTGATGGCCACGGTTGGCCAGTACCAGTGCGAGCAGGCTGCCGACCAATCCGGCTCCCACCACCGCCACGGACTGTCCTTGGGACTGGCTCATCCGTCAATGGCCTGGCTGAGGTCGGCGATCAGGTCCTCGGCATCCTCGATGCCACAGCTGATCCGGATCAGACTGTCGTTGATGCCCAGTTTGGCGCGCTCTTCGGCGGGTACGGATGCGTGCGTCATCAGGGCGGGATGCTCGATGAGGCTCTCGACCCCACCGAGGGATTCCGCCAGCGCGAATACGGACGTCGATTCGCACACCTTGCGCGAGGCGGCGAGGCTGTCGTCCACCAGGGTAAAGCTGATCATGCCTCCGAAATCCGCCATCTGTCTGGCGGCTACGGCGTGATTCGGTGAGCCGGCAATGCCCGGCCAGAACACCTTGTCCACCTTGGGATGCGCTTCAAGCCATTCCGCTATGGCGCGGCCATTGGCGCAATGCTGGCGCATGCGGATGCCCAGCGTCTTGATGCCGCGAAGGACCAGGAAACAATCCATCGGACCGGGAATGGCCCCCACGTTGTTCTGCAGGGTCCGGAGTTTGGCATCCACTTCGGCATCCTTGGTCATGAGGGCTCCCATGACCACATCGGAGTGGCCGCCGAGGTATTTGGTCACGCTGTGCATCACGATGTCCGCTCCAAGGGACAATGGCTGTTGGAGGGCGGGCGTCGCAAAGGTGTTGTCCACACCCAGGCGGGCAGGGTGGTCCTTCAGCAGGTCCGCCACCGCGGCGATGTCCGTGATACGCAGGAGTGGGTTGGTCGGGGTCTCCAGCCAGACCAGCCGCGTGCGGTCATTCAATGCGGCGGCGACATTGGCCACCTCCTGGGTGTCCACGAAATGGAACCGGATGCCCAAGGGCATATAGTGCGTCGTGAACAGCCTGCGGGTTCCACCGTAGAGGTCATCTCCGGCGATGACTTCATCACCGGGACTCAAGGTCATCAGGACCGCATCGATGGCGGCCAGACCGCTGGAGAATGCCAGCCCGTTCGTCCCGCCTTCGAGGGCGGCGAATGCGGCTTCAAGGGCATCCCGTGTGGGATTCGAAGAGCGGCTGTATTCATAGCCCTTGTGCTTCCCTATGCCGTCCTGGACATAAGTCGAGGTCATGTAGACCGGAGTCATGATGGCACCTGTTCCGGGGTCCGGCTCCACTCCCGCATGCACGGAAAGCGTGCTGAATCCGCGGGCCTTGTTTTCATTGAACATGCGGCAAAGGTCGCAACACAATCCCTACGTTGTGCGCCGGGTCCGCCGCAACCATCCGGGAATGACCAACACACCGGCCAGCAGGTAGATGAAATGGGTCGCCATGCGCCAGATCAACATGGTCATCGCCGGTGCGATCAAGGAGGAGGACAGGGCGAACCAGGGCGCGAAGAAGGTCCCCAGCAGCCATTCCGCAACACCACTGGAACCCGGGGTCGGGCTGATGAGCAGGTAGACCCACATGACGAGCTGGCGCGCCAGGATGGCGATCGAATCGAGCTGGGCGAAGGGGGCCACCACCATGGCCATGACCGCCACCAGTGCGAGGAACCTGGCCGTCCAACTTGCGACGGTGGCCGCGAAAGCGAGGCACCACACCCGCAATGAAAGCGCCTTCATTTCATGGGCACTGTCGCGGAGGTCCCGGGCGAAACCGAACAGCGCGTCCTGCCATCTTCTGATGCCGCGCCATTGCGCGACGCGGCGGATGGTGGTTTCGGTGGCCATGGGCGAAAGGAAAAGACCGGATGCGATCAGGACCGCCAATCCCAGCGTGAAGCCATAACCCGCCCAGAATACGCCCCAACCGATGATGCCGTCGAACGCTTCCGGAGCAGCCGTGGATCCGAGGGCAATCAGGACGGGGGGTACCACCAGGACATAAAAGAGTTCATCGAGCAGGGCGGTGGAAAAGACCAAGGCGGTGCTGCGCCCTGCAGTCATACCCTGTCGATGGAGTCCCCAGATGGCCACGGCGCCTCCTCCGACGATTCCCGGGGTGGTGGCCGAAGCGAATTCCCAAAGCACGGTGGTCTCGATGGCTTCTCTCCACGTCAGCGTTCCTGCGGAGAGCCACTTCAACCTCAGCACATAGCCGAGGTCCCTGGCCAGGACGAATCCCATCAGAGCGACCAGTGCCCAAGGCCAGCCTTTGATGACCACGGAACCGCGCAAGGCGGCCCAGCCTCCTTCATTTTCCACGGTCTGGAAAACCAGCCCACCCACCACGGACAGCCCAATGACCAGCGGGATGAGCGCGCGCAGCAAGCGGGGCGGTCGGTTTCCTTTCATGCCCAGACCTCCGTCCCCTCCGTGCAGTTCCTGCACATCTCAATCCCCGCCCGGTGACTGAACACCGCTTCCCGGAATCGGTGGTAATCCACGCTGCGCCAGATCTCCCTGAACCCGCGTCCATCCTCGGCCTGTCCCATGGCGTGATGGGCATCCTTGTCGAAGCAGCACGGTACGACTTTGCCATCCCATGTCACGACCGCACCCTGCCACATGCGCCAGCACCGGTCGTGCATCGGATTTCTCAGGTGCCAGCGTCCCGAGGGATCCCGATCGTATCGTCGAAGGGCCGGGTCGCGGGTCAACAGGGGGTGGCCGTCCTTGGGGTCGTCGAGTTGGGCGGTCTTGACCACGAATTCGTCCACGCCCCATGTCCGCGCCATCTGCCTCATCCTCGGCAGCTGCGCCTCATTGGTCCCGACGACGAGGAATTGCCACACCACATGGGGCCTGGATGATCCGGACTGCTGCTTGGCCGTCATGATGCACCGCGTGGCCTCGAGCACTTTTTCCAGTTTCCCACCCACACGGTAGGCCGAATACGCTTCCTGATCCGCACCGTCGATGGAAATGATGAGGCGGTCGATTCCACTTCGGATGATGCGCTCCGCACGCTCCGCATCGATGTGATGGGCGTTGGTGGACGTGCTGACGTAGAGTCCCTCACGTTTGCCGATGGCGACCAGCTCGTCCATGCCGGAATGGAGATAGGGCTCGCCCTGGAAATAGAGGTTCAGGTAGGTCAGGTCCCTACCGAGCCCTTCGGCCCCGGAAAGCAGGGCGTGGAGTCGGTCAGGGTCCAGCATGCCCGTGGGCCGTGTGAAGGACCTCAGGCCACTCGGGCATTCGGGACAACGCAGGTTGCAGGCGGTGGTGGGCTCCACGCTGAGGCTCATCGGCCAAGCCTGGAGGGGTTCGAGGCTCACGCCGGAATTCCCGGAGCGGTTCGAGTGGCGCCTCGCCTTGCGGAAAGCCAATGCAAGGGCTGCGGCATTGGCCCAACGACGCGCATTCATGGGGGCAAATCGCGCCTTCCGGTCCTGCCACCTCGACCACCTTGCAGAGAGGGCGGACCGCTCACCGCAGGGTGCGGCGGATGGGGTGGTGGGCGAGGTCATGTTGCAAGGTACCCAACCGGGCCTGCGCAGTAAGGAGCGCGGGGCAGCGGAGGCCCTAAATTCGCAAGCGTGATCCTGATCGACGACACCCTCATTTCCACCGAGCTCTTCGACAGGAAATTCTGCTGTGACCTCAAGGCTTGCAAGGGAGCCTGTTGCGTGGAGGGTGAAAGCGGAGCCCCCCTCGAGCCCGAGGAAAAGGCGGAAATCGAAGCGGCCTTTCCCGTCATTCGCGACCGGTTGAAGCCGGACAGTCTTGCGGTCATCGAGGAGGAGGGGCTGTTCACCGTGGATGCCGACGGCGACCATGTCACGCCCATCGTGAAGGGACGTGAATGCGTATATGCCACCTTCGACGGAGATGGCACGGCCAAATGTGCCTTTGAGCAGGCGCACCTCGCCGGCGAAATCGGATGGCGCAAGCCCATCAGTTGCCACCTCTACCCCATCCGTCTGACCAGACTCAAGGATCTGGTTGCCGTGAATTACCACCGATGGCCCATTTGCGGCTCGGCGGTGGAGTGTGGCGCCGGTCTCAACCTCAGCGTTCTCCAGTTCTGCAAGTCTTCGCTCATCCGGCGTTTTGGCGAGGCCTGGTTCGAGGAGGCCGCGGTGGCGGAGCGGGAATGGCGGAAGATGATGGAGGAGCGCCAAGGTCCGGAGGGTTCGGATGAAACGGAAACCCCCGAATCATGAGCGCGACGAGGGTTCATTCCCAGCGGGCCATGCTCGCATTCTTTTGGGTGGTGGGTTGCCCGGCGCTCGCACAGGATTTCCAATGGGTTGAACTGGCCGCGACGCCGGGTGATGACGTGGTGCTGGGCGTGGACCGCGACCACCTTCTGCTGTTGTCCCACCCCGGTGAGGCCCCTGCGGATTGGTCCGGATCCGAGACACGGATGGCGCGCCTCGAGGCATCGCCTTGGCAGGTTTCCATTCCTGAGGTGTGGGGCCATGTGCCGCAGGTGGAGGAAGGTTGGGTCGAGACCGGTGAGATCCTGCACCTCGACATCGATCCGGTCTACGGAATGGCCGTTTTGAGCACCTTGTTGGAAGGGAGGGGACAACTCTGGCTGAGCAGCCAGACCGGCCAGGGGCCCAATCGCTGGAATCCCCCGTGGCGGGTGCCCGCATTGGAGGCATTCAATGGAGATTGCGCTTTTGCTGCTTTCGACGTGCATCCGGATCGAGCCGGGGACATCCTGGTGGCCCTGCGCCCGAGGATGCTGGGTGAGCCGGACCAACGCATTCCTGATGCCGGCGAATGGAAGGGCGGATACGACGTGGCGCGCATCCCGAGGTTGGGGGGATACCAGCAGATCTGGTTGTTGGATGGACTCAACAGTGCTGCGGACGAAAGGGCCTTGGTCCCCGGTCCCGATGGGGGTGGGTGGCTTTCCACCGAGCGGTTGAAGGGCGCCGGAGGATTGGACCCTTGGTGGTGTCCATCCATACCATCCGGGAGTCCGGATGTGTCGGGAGGGGCCATCAAATTGCAGGGGCACACACTCGAGGCCCGTTGCGGGAACCGGTTGATGGAGGGCCTCAGATGGCAGGTTTTCACTGCTGGTGGATCACCGCTTGCCAGGTTGGAGACCGATGAAAAAGGCCGCATCGATCTGGGCATGCTCAGCATGGAGGCCCGCTATGATTTCGAATTGGTCGGCGCTCCTCCTGAAGGATGCCATGAAGCCGTGGTCTATTGGAGGGATGAATCCGGGCGCATCGTGCGGCGTTACACCATCGAGGGGGAGCGTTGGAGTCTGTCGATGCTCGCCGTCCTTCCCCTCGATGGGTGGCGGGAATCGAGGCCGGACGGTTCTGCATTGCCTGAACTCGATGCCATCCGGATGGAAAGTGTGCGCACTGACTTGCCGGCGGAATTGGACTGGGTCATCTTCCATTCCATCGGTCAGAAGACGCTGTCGAGGCGGGACCGCAATCACCTCCGTGCCCTTGCACATCAGCTGCGTTCCCGACCGGGAGATGTGGTGTACATCGTGGGCCATGCCAGCAGCGATGGCGATCGGAATGCCAATGCTGTACTCGCTGCAGAGCGGGCCCGACATGTGGCTGCACAGCTTGAATTCGCAGGATTGTCCGCAGCCCAGATCCGTTTCGAGGGCAGGGGGGATGAGTGGCCCATGGAGCGCTGCCCACCGGGTGTGGATTGTCCGGACGGCCCGCTTGAGCGGAGCAGAAGGACGGAATTGCACATCGAGATCGGAGGGCGGTCCCATGGCGGTCCGATGCAGTAATTTCGCGCCATGCGCATCGAAGTCATGCGGGCCAAGCTGCACCGCATCACGGTCACCCAAGCGGACCTGAACTACATCGGGAGCATCACCTTGGATCTGGACCTCATCGAGGCCGCCGGACTTGTGGCAGGTGAGAAGGTTCAGGTCGTGAACTGCAACAACGGTGAAAGGCTCGAAACCTATGTGATCGAAGGAGCACGGGGTTCAGGTGAGGTCTGTCTCAATGGTCCCGCTGCGCGACGTTGCCAGCCCGGAGACATTGTGATCGTCATCGCATACGGCAGCATGACCATAGAGGAAGCCAAGGTGTTCAAGCCCACCCTGGTCTTTCCCGACACCGCCACCAACAGGATTGCCGGATGAAGGGCAGCATCGGTCGCATATTGAAATACGCGCTGATGCTGGGCATCGGGGTCTTGCTCTTCGCCCTCGCCATGAAGGGCGTCGACGATCCACAGGCCCTTTGGGATGACATGCGGAGTGCGAGCGGCTGGAGTATCGGGGCCAGCTTCGCGATGGGATACCTCGCCATCGTGAGCCGGGGGATGCGCTGGCTGATCCTTCTGGAGCCCCTCGGGCACAAGCCGAAGATGGGCAACAGCATCCATGCGGTGGCCTTCAGTTACTTCTCCAATGCCTTCGTTCCCAGGAGCGGTGAACTGGCCCGATGTGGTGCCCTCAACCAGACTGATGACATTCCCGTGGACGAGCTTTTCGGCACGGTGATCTCCGAGCGCGTGGTCGACTTTGCACTGTTGTTCCTGCTGACTGGAGTCGCCCTCCTGTCCAACATGGACACTTTTCTGGCCTTCAGCGCATCCTTCGACCTGCCCGGCGGGGGCCCATTGCCTTGGCTTGCAGGAGCTGCGTTGCTTGTCGTGGTCGGAGCGGTCATCGCCTGGCGCAAACGGGAGGCACTTTCGCGGGTCCCCTTGTTCGGAAAGGTGTTCGGCTTCATCGAAGGCATCGGCAGGGGATTGGCCAGTGTCCGGTACATGAGGCGCAAATGGGCATTCCTGGGCCATACAGCCTTCATCTGGGTCATGTACTTCCTGATGACCTATGTGATCTTCCTGGGCATCGATGCCCTTCGTGAATTGACGCCGGGCATGGCCCTGTTCGTCATGATGGCGGGAGGATTCGGCATGGTGATTCCATCACCCGGAGGCATCGGAAGCTATCAGCTGGCGGTCCAATACGCACTGGTGGCCCTCGGCTTCAACGAAGTCCTCGGTTTGGCGACGGCCAATGTCATTTGGGCAACACAGACCGGGATGATCATCACCACCGGGGGCATCGGCTATTTGTTCCTGCTGGCGGCAGGATTGAAGAAGGGCAAGAACCCATCCACCCAGGAGGCGACCGCATGAGCCGTGTGCATGACATCAATGCCTTGCATGCCCTCCGGGAGCAATGGCGCAGGGAAGGCCGTCGCGTGGTCTTCACCAATGGTGTCTTCGACTTGTTGCACAGGGGCCACGTGGGTTATCTCGATGCCGCGGCGTCCATGGGGGATGTGCTCGTGGTGGGCATCAATGACGACGCCAGTGTGCGTCGCCTCGGCAAGGGCGAAGACCGTCCCATTGTCCAGGAAGGCGACCGGGCCTTCGTGGTGGCTGGATTGCGTTGCGTGGAGGCCGTGGTCCTGTTCGAAGAAGACACCCCGCTGAAATTGATTCAAGCCATCGGGCCCGATGTCCTGGTGAAAGGGGGGGATTACGACGCTGATTGCACGGACCCGGAAGACGCCCGCTACATCGTGGGCAGTGCGGAGGTACGTGAGGCGGGTGGCGAGGTGGCGACCATCGCCTTCATTCCAGGCCACAGCACCACGGCCATTGCGGATCGGCTCAAGGGCTGAGGGCGTCGCCTGCACATGAAAAAGGCCCTTCGAGAGGGCCCTTTCCAGATTGGATGTCTTGCGCCTCAGACCGTTTCCTCTTCCAGGAATTTGGTTGTGAAGTCCCCGCTGCGGAAACGGTCGTGCGCCATGAGCTTCTGGTGGAAGGGGATGGTGGTCTTCACCCCTTCGATGATGTACTCGTCCAGGGCCCGCTGCATCTTGGTGATGGCTTCGTCGCGCGTCTGGGCGACCACGATCAGTTTGGCGACCATGCTGTCGTAATGCGGAGGGATGCGGTATCCGGCGTAGACGTGGGTATCGATGCGGATGCCGTGTCCGCCCGGTCCGTGGTAGTCCGTGACCGTGCCCGGGCTTGGGGCGAAATTCCGGTCGGGGTCCTCGGCATTGATGCGGCACTGGATGGCGTGCATCTTCGGGTAGTAGTTCCGTCCTGAGATCGGGTCGCCGTGGGCGAGCTTGATTTGCTCCTTGATGAGGTCGTAATCGACCACCTCCTCGGTGATGGTGTGCTCGACCTGGATCCGGGTGTTCATCTCCATGAAGTAGAAGTTCCGGTTGGCATCGACCAGGAATTCCACGGTGCCCACGCCCTCATACTTCACGGCCTCCCCGGCAGCGATGGCGGCCTGTCCCATCTTCTCGCGGAGGTCGTCCGTCATGAAGGGAGAAGGCGTCTCTTCGACGAGCTTCTGGTGGCGGCGTTGGATGGAGCAGTCGCGCTCGGACAGGTGGCAGCACTTGCCGTTCTTGTCGCCCGCGATCTGGATTTCGATGTGGCGGGGCTCCGTCACGAACTTCTCCATGTACATGCCGTCGTTGCCGAAGGCGGCCCCGGCCTCGCGGCGGGTGGTGTCCCAGGCATCTGTGGTGTCCTCATCGTTGTGGCAAACGCGCATGCCGCGGCCTCCACCACCGGCGGTGGCCTTGAGCATGACGGGGTAGCCGATCTCCTTGGCACATGCGAGCGCCTCATCGAGGCTGTCGAGGATGCCTTCGCTGCCTGGAATGGTGGGCACGCCTGCTGCGGCCATGGTGGCCTTGGCGGACGCCTTGTCGCCCATGGCCTCGATCATCTCGGGAGAAGCCCCGATGAATTTGATGTCATTTTCACCGCAGACCTTGGAGAATTGGGCATTCTCGGAGAGGAAGCCGTATCCGGGATGGATGGCATCCGCATTGGTGATTTCCGCAGCAGCGATGATGTTGGGGATGTTGAGGTAGCTCTGGGCACTCTGGGCAGGGCCGATGCAGACGGCCTCATCCGCAAAGCGGACATGGAGGCTTTCCGCATCCGCGGTGGAGTACACGGCCACCGTCTTGATGCCCATCTCCTTGCACGTACGGATGACCCGCAGGGCGATTTCGCCACGGTTGGCGATCAGGATTTTCTTGAACATGTGGTGAATCGATGGGTGGGCCGGATCAGACCGGTTCCACGAGGAAGAGAGGCTGGTCGTACTCTACCGGACTGTTGTCGTCCACGAGAATCTTCACGATGCGCCCCGAAACCTCACTCTCGATCTCATTGAAGAGCTTCATCGCCTCGATGGTGCACACCGTATCGCCAGCCTTGACGGAGGAGCCTACTTCGACGAAGTTATCCTTGTCCGGAGAGGGCTTGCGATAGAAGGTGCCGATCATCGGACTCTTGATTTCCAGCAGACCGGCATCGGGAGCCGCCTCCTTCGGGGCAGCCGCAGCGGGCGCCGGTGCGGGCGCAGGTTCCGGCGCGGGTGCAACGGGCATCGGGGCCGGCGCAGGCATGGCGGTTTGAACGGGCATGGGCATCGCCATTCCTGCCGGCATCGCTACCTGCAGGGTTTGCGGTGCCTCAGGGGCTGCAGCCTTGCCACGTTTGCCGCCGTTCCCAGCGCTCTTGATGGTGATCTTGAAATCCTTTCGTTCGATCTCAACCTCGTTCACGCCAGACTTGGCGACGAACTTGATCAGGTCCTGTATTTCTTCCTGGGTCATGGTCTGTTTGACTTGGGGGACCGGTTAAATCCAGAGGGACAAAGTAACCGCAAATTCACTGGAGGTCATCTCGACCCGCTGCTTGAGTTCAGTTTGCGGTGGGTTCCATGGCCCATTTGAGCCAAATGCTGCCCCAGGTGAACCCGCCGCCGAAGCTGCTGAGAATGAGGTTCTCTCCCGGTGTGAGGCGTTCCGCCCACTCCCACAGGCACAGTGGAATCGTCGCCGCAGTGGTGTTGCCGTATTTCTCGATGTTGATCATCACTTTGTCGCGGCCGACACCCATACGGTTGGCGGTGGCGTCGATGATCCGAAGGTTTGCCTGGTGGGGTACCAACCAGGAGACATCGTCAGCGGAAAGCCCATTCCGCTCCATGATCTCATAGCTGACATCCGCCATGGAAGTCACGGCAGCCTTGAATACCGGCTTGCCGTCCTGTTCGATGTAATGCAGTCCGGCCGCTACGGTTTCCGCGGTGGATGGATTGAGTGATCCGCCGCCCTGCATGCGCAGATATTGGCTGCCGGCCCCATCGCTGCGCAGGATGGCGTCCTGGATGCCGGTCGCTCCCGTGGTGTCCGCTTCGAGCAGGACGCCTGCCGCAGCATCTCCGAACAGGACGCAAGTGGTCCGGTCCGTGTAGTCCACGATGCTGCTCATTTTGTCGGATCCCACGACGATCACCCGCTTGTGGGTGCCTGAAGAGATGAATTGTCCTCCAGTCCGAAGGGCGAACAGGAATCCGCTGCACGCCGCACTCAGATCGAATCCCCACGCGTTGTTGGCTCCCGCTTTGTGACAGGCGAGCTGGGCCGTGGAAGGAAAGAACATGTCCGGGGTGACCGTAGCGATGATCACCAGGTCAATGGAATCAGGCGAGATGTCGCGCTGGGCACACAAACCCTTGATGACTTCGGCGGCCATGTCGGATGTGGCCTTGGTGGGGTCCTTCAGGATGCGGCGCTCCGAAATGCCCGTGCGGGTCCGGATCCACTCGTCATTGGTTTCGACCATCTTCTCGAGGTCGGCATTGGTCAGCTTGTCTTCCGGCAACCAGCCATGGACGGCGGTGATGGCGGCGGTTTGAGGTGAACTCATCGCAAGTTGTGTTGTCCGCCTGCAAGAGGCGTGGCGGCGAAAATAGGATGCCCTGCTCCCGCGCCCGTATCTGCGTAAAGGTTGGGGTCACGACAGGATGTGGAAAAACCCGCTTCGGCAGCCTGCCGGGCGGGTTTCCATAAAATCCGGAGGGAGGATGTTCAGGCTTCGGCGCCTTCCTTCTCCATCACCACGCGCCCCTTGTAGTAGAGCTTTCCCTCGTACCAATGGGCGCGGTGGAACATGTGGGCCTGTCCCGTGGTGGAACAGGTGGACACGTTGGGCGTTTCGGCCTTGTAGTGCGTCCGGCGCTTGCGGGAGCGCGTCTTGCTTTGGCGTCGCTTGGGATGTGCCATGGTCTTGTGGTTGTTCCTCCGTGCTGTCGCACATCGGAGTCAATGGTTTAATCGTCTTGTGTTTCCTCCTCGATTCCTTCTTCCTGCTCCTGGTCCTGCGCAGAGGACATTCCCCTCAACGCGGCCCACCTCGGATCCGTCTCCTCCTGCACTTCCTGCGGCGCATCCTCCACACTGCCGGTCAGGTACCGCAACACCTGTGGGTCACAGTCCATCTCCAGTTCGTGCGTCCGTCGGAGGGGCAGGCCCAGCACCGTCGATTCGTAGAGGAACTCCTTTACGTCCAGAAGGTGTTCCGCAGGGCCGAGGACGAGGATGTCATCGTCATTGCGGTGGGTGTGGTCTCCGAATTTCACCACGTAGCGGACGCGGTGGTCAATCGGAAGGGTCACGGGAGCGCTGCAGCGATCACAAGCGGACCGCACGGTTCCCGTCACATGGACGTCGAAGTGCATCATGCTTTCGAACCTGTCCAACTCCGCGGCGACCTTGAGGTCGGCCGAGTCGAAGTCATCGGGCTCGAATTCCGAAAAGAACAACCCGTCCAGTTGGAAGTCGAATGCGTGCCTTCCGATGCCCAATCCCGTGTAGGGAATTTCGAATTCGGATCCTGCGCGCATGCGTCACCCCAACTTTGAGGGGGGGCAAAGGTACGGTTTTCGATGCAATGGCAAACGGTGGCCCCAACAGGTCAATACCGCTCCCGCTCACCGTCCCGTTTCTTCGAGATCTGAAGCGGGTTGGCATGGAGCTCGCGATGTTCACCGCGGTTCCTCCGGATGTCCGCGGCCGCCCAACAGGCGGACCTGAGGCTCGACCCATCTGCTTCTCCCCGCCCTGCAATGTCGAACGCCGTTCCGTGGTCGGGACTGGTCCGCACCACAGGCAGTCCGGCGGTGAAATTGACACCATGACCGAAGGCAAGGCTCTTGAACGGCACCAGCCCTTGATCGTGGTACATGGCCAAAACCCCGTCGAAGTGACGATAGCCACCCGTCCCGAAGAATCCATCCGCCCCGAAGGGGCCCTGTACCTTGTAGCCTTCCTCCTGAAGGGCACGGACCGCGGGAAGGATGATGGTCTTTTCTTCTTCCCCGATCAGGCCGTTGTCGCCCGCATGGGGATTCAATCCCAGAATGGCCAGCCGTGGAGTGGCGATGCCGAAATCCCGTTCGAGGCTTTCGTGCAGGATCCGGGCTTTTTTCATGATGGCATCCTTACTCAGATTGGAGGCCACATCCTTGAGGGGCACATGGCCTGTGACCACACCGACCCGAAGGGCATCTGACGCCAGGATCATCAGGACATCCTCTACACCGGCCATGTTGGCCAAATATTCCGTGTGACCGGGAAATTTGAATTTGCCGCCCTGTATGGTGTCCTTGTTGATGGGGGCGGTGACCAGCACATCCACCTTGGTGGCCGCCAGATCCGCCACTGCCGCCTCGAGGCTGAGACGCGCGAATTCACCTGCGTCCGGATGGGGTTGGCCCCAGTCCGGGTCCGGCATGGCATCCGTAATGTCCACGCAGTGGAGCGTGCCGGTCTTGGCGCTTGCCGGGTCCTCTGTAGATTGGATGTCCACCCGGACCTCGAACTGCTGGGCCAGTTTGCGCAGGGATTCGGTATGCCCGTACACCACGGGGATGAGATCCTGCAGGACGCGTTCGTCGGAGAATGCCTTCAGGATGCATTCCGAGCCTATGCCATGGGGGTCGCCCCAAGTGATGCCGATGCGTACGGGTTTGGACGATGCCATGGTCGCGAAGTTACTCCGGAAGAAACTCGGGAGTCCCGAACCGGAATCCGGCGCATGATGGGATTTTTTACACCGTTCGCCAACTTCCTCACCCGCTGCGCGTTTACCTTTCGATGTCCATGCGGTCGGCCCTTCCACTGTTGATTCTTTTGCTGTGTTCCTCCTTGAGGATGGGGGCCACGCACAACCGCGCGGGAGAGATCACCTACCGCCACCTGACGGGCTCCACCTACGAAATCACCATCACCACATACACGAAATCGACCGTGGTGGCGGACCGGCCATTCCTCAACATCATGTGGGGCGATCAGGGCCTCGAAGGCACCGTGGACAGCTTGCCGAGAATCAATGGACCCCTCAATCAGGCCGGGTTGCACGTGGGTGAATTGCTGGACAATGAGATCCGGCTGAACCTCTACAAGGGCACGCACACCTATCCCGGCCCGGGCATTTACAGCCTCGTGGTGGAGGACCCCAACCGCAATGACGACATCCTCAACATTCCAGGATCCGTCGATGTCCCATTCTGTATTTCGAGTCTGTTGATCATCGACCCCCAGGCCGGTCACAACGACAGCCCGGTCCTGCTCGCACCTGCAGTGGAGAATGCCTGCATCAATCAAGTCTGGGAGCACAATCCCGGTGCCTATGATCCGGATGGTGATTCACTCACGTATGACCTCATTGCCTGTGCCGGATTCGAATGCCTGCCCATCCCGAATTTCGTCCAGCCCAACGAGGTCGATGGTGCGGGAGGGGATTTCGACGTGGATCCCTTGACGGGTACGGTGACCTGGGCTGTCCCCGGCATGGCGGGGGAGTACAACATGGCCCTGCGCATCCGCGAATGGCGGGAGGTCGAGGGACAGTGGATGATGGTGGGGGAGGTCATCCGCGACATGCAGATCAACGTCGCCGCCTGTGGGAATGAACCTCCGGTGGTGGTGGTGCCCCCCGACACCTGTGTGCTTCAGGGTTCCTCGTTGACCTTCGAGGTCACCGCCTTTGATCCGGGCGGGGACAACCTGAACGTGACCGTGGTGGGCGGCCCTGTGGATTTGCTCGAACCCGCCGCCAACTTCAGTTGGAACCCCGCCGAAGGGGTGGGCACCTTTTCCTGGATTCCCGGATGCGATGCCGTCCGTGATGCGCCCTACCAATTGGTATTCAAGGCGACAGACCAGGATGCCGTTCCGCTCAGCGACGTGGGCACTGTCAATGTCAAAGTGATCGCAAGGCCCGTCAATATCACCGCGGCCGTGCCCATCGGCAATGCCATGGAGGTCGACTGGTCCCAGCATCCATGTACGGGGAGCTATACTGAGGCGGAACAGGGAGTCGGAGGCTATGAGGTGTACCGCCGGATCGGGCAGGGTTCCCCGGAGAATGGTTATTGTGAGGTGGGGATGCCGACCGGTGCGGGTTATGAACAGGTGGCTTTCGTGCAGGGCCTGGGGACCAATGCGTTTCTCGACACCGGCACGCTGAGCTATGGTGCGCGCTACTGCTACCGGGTGGTGGCCGTCATGCCGAACGGCGCCAGGAGCAAGTTCGGTCCGGAGGCCTGTGCAGAGATCAACAAAGGCGTGCCGGTGATGACAGGGGCATCAGTGGAAGTATCCGATGTGGCGGTGGGTGAAGTCGAAGTGAGGTGGTCTCCACCCACCGATGCCGACACATTGCAGGCGTTCCCGGGACCCTATCGGTACTTGGTGGAAGCACGACCCTCAGGGGGTGTGGATTGGGCGTCCATTCTCGAGACGCCGGCGACCACATGGCTTGGGGCGTCCGATACGGTCATGGTGCATGGACCGGTGGACAGTGAGATCCCGGTGTGGCAGTACAGGGTGTCGGCATGGAGCGGTGAGGACCTGATCGGGACGAGCATTCCCGCCCCCGTGCCCGATCTGAGGGCAACCCCGGGGGACAACCGCATCACATTGAAGGTCCCCCCGGGCAGACCGTGGGGCGATACGGCCTATGTCTTTCACCGGGTCCTCGAGGACGGTTCACTGGAATTGCTGGATACGGTCCCGGATCCTCAGTGGGTCGAGGCGGGGCTTGTGAACGGCATCCAATCCTGCTTCCGGGTCCGCACCCTCGGAACCTATGGGGCCCAGGACATCCTCGATCCCATCGAGAATTGGAGTGCCATACGGTGCGCGACGCCATATGATATGGAACCGCCCTGCCCGCCGGAAATCACGGTGGATGGGAATTGTGCCGAACAGACGGTGGCCTTGACCTGGTCCCGATTGGATTGTGCGGACGATGTCATGGCATACCGCATCTACAGGAGCGACAGCCTGGATGGGGAGTTGGGATTGCTCCTCGAGATAGATGACCCCATGGATACCACCATCACATTGAACGCGGATGAACTCGGTGGATCCATCGCGGGTTGTTGGGCGGTCACTGCCCTGGACAGCCTCATGCCCGGACCGGACGGGGTCCTGCGGCGCAATGAGAGTGCGCGGAGCGATACGGTCTGCACCGACAACTGTCCCTTTTACTTTCTGCCCAACGTCTTCACACCCAATTACGACGGGGCCAACGATGTATATCGGCCGTTTCCGTGGAAATTCGTGGACAGTGTGGATTTCCGGGTATTCAACCGCTGGGGAGAAGAGGTGTGGCGCACGACCGATCCGGACTTGGGTTGGGATGGACGTCATATTGAGGCGGGTGGCATGTGCCCGGACGGCACCTACCATTACACCTGTACGGCCTATACCCGGCGCCTTTCGGGTACAGTTCCGGAACGGTTCACGGGCACCTTCCAGATTCTGGCAGGCCTGTCCGCCGCCGACGAATGAAGACCAACAGCATGTTTACCGGCATCATCGAATCCATGGGGCAGATCCTCACCGTTGAGGTGGAGGGGACCAACCGGAATTTCACATTGGAGTCCGAAATCGCCCCTGAATTGAAGGTTGACCAGAGCGTGGCCCACGATGGCGTATGCCTGACCGTGGTGGCCATCGAGGGGAACCGATACACTGTGACGGCCGTGGAGGAAACCCTCTCGCGGACCACCCTCGGCAACTGGAGAGAAGGGGACCGGGTCAATCTCGAGCGCTGCACGCGGGTGGGCGATCGTCTGGATGGCCACATTGTGCAGGGACATGTCGACACTACGGCGGAAGTCGCTGAAATCGACCCGAGGGATGGATCATGGAACCTGCGGTTCCGACACCCCGAGGCTCCGCATCACCTGACCGTGGCCAAGGGCTCCATCACGGTGAACGGCGTTTCGCTGACGGTGGTGGATGCTGCCCCGATGGAATTCAGCATCACCGTCATTCCCTACACCTGGGAGCACACCGGGTTTCATCGGCTGAAAGAGGGGGACAGGGTCAACCTCGAGTTCGATGTGGTGGGCAAATACGTGGCTGAATTGATGCAACGCCGGAGCTGACCCCGCGCGTCAGCCCTTGGAGGAAGCATCCTCACCCTGCTGTTCGGTGAGCGTGCTCCTCAAGACGAAATTCTGGCCGAGGTACACCTTGCGCACCTGGGGGTCAGCTGCAAGTTCCTCCGCAGTGCCGGCTTTCAGGATGCGGCCCTCGAACAGGAGGTAGGCGCGGTCCGTGATGTGCAGGGTCTCCTGAACGTTGTGGTCTGTGATCAGAATGCCGATGCCCTTGGTTCTCAGCTGGCTCACGATGTTCTGGATGTCCTCCACCGCGATGGGGTCCACACCTGCGAAAGGTTCGTCGAGCAGGATGAACTTCGGGTCGGCAGCGAGGGCCCGGGCGATTTCCGTGCGGCGCTTCTCTCCTCCGCTGAGCACATCCCCCCGGTTCTTTCGGACATGGGCCAATCCGAACTCTTCGAGCAGGGATTCCAATTTGTCCCGGCGCTCCCGGGGATCGCGGATGTGCAGCTCGAGGATGGCGAGAATGTTGTCCTCCACACTGAGCTTCCTGAAGACGGAAGGTTCCTGGGGCAGATATCCGATGCCCCGCTGGGCGCGCCGGTACATGGGTTCCCGTGTGATGTCGTATTCACCGGAATCATCCTGAAGGCTGACACTGCCCGTATCCGGGCGGACCAATCCCGTGACCATGTAGAATGACGTGGTCTTCCCGGCACCATTGGGCCCAAGCAGCCCAACGACCTCTCCCGTCTGGACCTCAAAGGACACTTCGTCGACCACCTTCCTGCGGCCGTATTGCTTCACGATCCTGTCTGCGGTGAGTTTCATGCGCGGTCTGATTGCGGCCCCTTCCTCTCACCGGTCTCCCGCCTCCGCTCGATGCGTCGGGCCTGGAGGATGCCCACCTCATACAGGCCGAGGACCGGCAAGGCTACGAGAATCTGGCTCGTCAGGTCTGGCGGCGTGATGATGGCGGCGATGATCAGGGTCACCACGAGGGTATGCTTGCGGAATTTCCGCAAGGATGACGGGGTGACCAATCCCAGTTTGGCCAAAAAGTGCACCACGACGGGTACTTGGAAGATGAGGCCCGCGGCGAGGGTGATGCTCGCCACCGTCTTCAGGTAACTCATCAGGGCAATGCGCGCCTGCACATCCCCGATCTCGTAGTGACCGAGGAACTGAAGGCTCAGGGGGGCGATGACGAAATATCCGAAGCAAACCCCGAGGAAGAACAGCACCGTTGCGGCCCAGGTGACGCCCCTGGCGGCCTTGGCCTCCTCCCCATGAAGCCCGGGGCGGATGAACCGCCAGAACTGATGGAAGGTCCAAGGGAAGGATACGATGAACCCACCGATGGCGGAGACGAGAATGTGCGCGGAGAAATTCCCGAGCATGGTGGTGTTGATCAGCTCATATGTGATTTCGGTGACGCACAGCCGGTCGCCCGCACCGGTGAGGTGTCCAAGGGCACACCACGCCCGGAAGGTGATGAAATCGGGATTTCTGGGGGCGAAGATGAGCCGGTCGAAGACCCAATCCTTCATGACGAACAGGGTGATGGCTCCGGTGAGTATGCCCAGCAGCGAGAAGAACAGACGCCGCCGCAGTTCTTCAAGGTGGTCCATGAACCCCATTTCTCCCGTTCCTCCCTTGTCCTGTGATGACATCACGCTCGAATGGGGAAATCAGCGGATGCCCGCATCCATCAATTGGTGGAGGTGCACGAACCCCAGAAAGACACCTCCGTCTCCAGTCACCACGACCTGGGAAATGCGGCGGGACTCCAGCATTTCCAAAGCGTCAATGGCACGGGTCTCGACATTGAGACAACGGGGCTCCTGCTGCATGACCTCCTCGGCGGACAGGCCGGACCACGAGGCAGGGTCGCGGTCCAGCGCCCGGCGCACATCGCCATCGGTAATGATGCCTTTGAGCTTCCTTGTCCCTTCAGCTTCCTCGATCACTGCTGCAGCCCCGACCCTTCCTGAAGAGACGGCATCCACCACGGAGCGCAGGTCGGCATCGGGGGGAACGGTTGGAGGGGCGGAGGAATCCAACAGATCACCCAGACGAAGCAGCAATTTCCTTCCCAGACTCCCACCGGGATGGTGGCGTGCGAAGTCCTCACTGCTGAACCCCCTGGCTTCCATGAGTGCCATGGCCAAGGCGTCCCCCATGGCGAGTTGTGCAGCTGAGCTGGAAGTGGGCGCGAGGTCATGCGGACACGCTTCCTGGTCCACTGAAACATCCAGGACCACGCTTGCAGCCCGTCCAACGGGGCTGTCCACCCTTCCCACCATGGCCATCAATCGGAGGTTGCGTGCACCCAGCATGGGGAGCAGGCCTACGAGCTCGGCCGTAGCCCCGCTTTTCGATACGGCCATCACCACATCACCTTCCGAGACGAGGCCGAGGTCACCGTGCAGCGCATCCGCGGCGTGAAGGAAGGCGGCAGGAGTGCCCGTACTGTTGAGGGTGGCCACGGTCTTCCGGGCCACATCCGCACTCTTTCCGATGCCCGTGAAGACGAGTTTTCCACCTCGGGCGGAACAGGCGAGGATGTCGTGGACCGCCTGCTCGAATCCCGCATCCAAGCGGCTTTCCAATGCCGTGATGGCGGCGGATTCAAGCCGGATTGTCCTGCGGGCGACCTGCAGCCATTGTGGGGAATCGGTTGACGCTGACATCACAGGGTTGGATGTTGGCAAATCCTTGGGGACGAATTGGGCCATTTATACCGGCCGTAGCCTATATTGAATATGCCAAAGTTAGATGGAGACGCCTGTAGACCCCTTCCTTGACGCCGGCTCTTTGGTCGGATCCTCCGTAAAGGAGGGACTTGCCCGTTTTTTCGGGTTCAATCACTTCAAGGGGGAGCAGGAGCGCATTGTCTCCAGCCTGATGGAAGGACGCAACGTTTTTGTCATCATGCCCACAGGTGGCGGCAAGTCCTTGTGCTACCAGCTCCCGGCATTGCTTCAGGAGGGGACCGCCATCGTGGTGAGCCCGCTGATCGCGCTGATGAAGAACCAGGTCGATGCCATCCGTGGACATTCGGACGATCCGGACATCGCCCATTTCCTGAACAGTTCGTTGAGCAAGAACGACATGCTGCGGGTCAAGGAAGCCGTGGCCATGGGCAGGACCAAACTGCTCTATGTGGCCCCGGAATCCCTCAACAAGCGGGAGAATGCGGATTTTCTCCGTTCAGTCAGGCTGAGCTTCTTCGCCATTGACGAAGCCCACTGCATTTCCGAATGGGGCCACGATTTCAGGCCGGAGTACAGGAGGTTGCGTGAAATCATCGATGGTATCGGGAGTTTCCCCATCATAGCGCTGACGGCAACCGCCACGCCCAAGGTCCAGCATGACATCCAGAAAAACCTGGGCATCATCGATGCGGACGTTTACAAGGCGAGCTTCAATCGGGCCAACCTGTTCTACGAAGTGCGCCCCAAGGAAGATGCCCTCCGTCAGGTCGTCCAACATGCGCTGGAGAACAAGGGGCGGAGTGGAATCGTCTATTGCCTGAGCAGAAAGAAAGTCGAGGAGATTGCAGATACGCTGAAGGTCAATGGCGTGAAGGCTGCGGCCTATCATGCGGGAATGGATGCTGCGCAGCGGTCGAGGATCCAGGACGAGTTCCTGATGCAGGATGTCGATGTCATCGTGGCCACCATCGCCTTCGGCATGGGCATAGACAAGCCCGATGTCCGTTTCGTCATCCATTACGATATGCCGAAGTCCTTGGAAGCCTACTATCAGGAGACTGGAAGGGCTGGACGGGACGGTGGAGAAGGACACTGCATCGCGTTCTATGGGCTGCAGGACATGGAGAAGATGGAGAAGTTCCTATCGGGAAAGCCCATCGCGGAGCGGGAAATCGGTATGCAGCTCCTTGCGGAGGTGGCCGGTTACGCTGAGACACCATCGTCGCGTCGGAAATACCTGCTGCATTATTTCGGAGAGGAGTTCGACGCGGAGGCCGGCCCGGGATGGGACATGGACGACAACGCCCGGAACCCACCGAAATCGTTCGAAGGAAAAGAAATCGTCCATCATCTGCTCAGACTCGTTCAGGCAACCGGAGGCAGGCACCGCGCCACATTCCTATGTGATGTGCTGATGGACAGGGAAACCCAGGAAACCTCTACGTACGGGGGTGAGAAGGTTGCTGAATTCAAGGGGACCGGAACTGCCCTTGCCGATCCCGACGAATGGCCTGTGATCATCCGACAGATTGCCCTGGGCGGAATGCTGCAGAAGAAGACGGAGGAGTTCGGAGTCCTTTCCCTGACGGAAGCCGGCGAGCAATTCCTGGATCAACCGGTTTCATTCACCTTGTATCGGCCCAAGCCGATGCGGGTGACCACGACCCGGGACAGTGTGAGCGGCGCGGCATTGGACCAGCCGCTGTTCGACATGTTGCAGGCCTTGCGGAAAGAGGAGGCGGACCGCCTTGAGTTGCCGCCGTTCGTGGTGTTTTCAGATGTGAGTCTGGAGGAGATGGCCACCCATTATCCCTGCAATGAGGATGAACTCCTCATGATCAACGGCGTGGGTTCGTCCAAGGTCCGCAAGTTCGGTGCGCCGTTCATCGCGCTCATCAAGGAATATGTGGAGCAGGAGGGAATAGACCGGCCCGGGGATACCGTCGTCCGCAGTGTGGCGGGCCGCAATGCCTCGAAGGTGCACATCATTCAGAAGCTCGATCGCCGCATGTCTTTGGAGGACATTGCCGGTTCGCAGCAATGCACGGTGGACGAGCTGCTTGGATTGATTGAGGGCATCGTCGCCTCCGGAACCAAGGTCGGACTGGACTACATTCTCGAGGAATTCCTCGACGAGGACAGTGTCGAGGAGCTCTGGGAGTGCTTCATGGAAAGCGAGAATGGTTCGACGGAGGAGGTGCTCGAAGAAATGGGCGACGCCTATTCGGAAGAAGAGATCCGGTTGGTACGCATCAAGTTCATGAGCGAGGTCGCCAACTGAGGCTTCCCCTGAAATTCAAGGTGCGCTGGTGACAGCCAGCCAGGCCATCAAGGCTGTTCCCGTGTTCAAGGCGCGTTCGTCGATGTCGAAATCCGCGGTGTGCAGCCCGGACCTGCAACCCATGCCATCCCCACCTGTGCCC
The DNA here is from genome assembly GCA_964223495.1 of Candidatus Nitrosopumilus sp. GTDB lineage: Bacteria > Bacteroidota > Bacteroidia > Flavobacteriales_D > Sanyastnellaceae > UBA8752. The sequence continues at coordinate 93,766 of CAXQGL010000024.1, forward strand.
AGCCTGTAGAAACAACCGTCCACCTTGCGTTGATAGAAGCTGAAGTCCTCACCGGTCATACGCAAGGGGAGGTCGACCACACGGTCTTCCCCGAGCAATTCCACCGCGCGGCTCCTGCAGGAGTCCGTCAATCCCTTGGCGTTGATGACGGCCGGATATCCGATGTTGACCTGGACCTCGGCGACGGCCCCGAAGGCCGCAGCAGTCGAAGTGGCGATGCGGTCGATGGCGGCGCGCAAATGCTCAGCGGTTGGTTCATCATAGGTCCGGAGGGTCCCTTCAAGGTGCACATCATCCGGAATGACATTGCGAACGTGGCCGCCGGCAATCCGGCCGAAGGTGAGCACGGACGGCTGGGTGGGGTCGCAATGCCGGCTGACCACGGTCTGCAGGGCGGTCACGACATGGGCTGCCACCACGACCGGGTCCACGGTACGGTGGGGCAGGGCGGCGTGTCCTCCCTTGCCCTTGATGCGGATCTGCACCTCATCGGTGGCCGCCATGTACGCGCCACTCCGGAAGCCAACGATACCGGCATCGAGCTGCGGGTAGACATGCTGTCCCACGATGCCGTCGACCAGGGCTCCCTTGGTCCGACCCGGCCCGGTCTCCGGGGCATCGGCATTCAGTGCTCCTTCTTCGACGAGGATGGAGGCCCCGCCCGGCAGGGTTTCCTCGCCTGGTTGGAAAACACATTGTACCGTCCCGGACCAATGTTCACGTGTGGCCTGCAATGCAGCGACGGCACCCAGCAGGCAAGCCGTATGGGCGTCATGACCGCAGGCGTGCATCCAGCCGGGCACCGCGCTCGCGTGTGGCCGCGCCACCTCCTGAATGGGCAAAGCATCCATGTCGGCCCTCAGGGCCATCCTGCGCCCCCCGGGGTCAGTGCCCTGCACTTCTGCGACAATGCCCGCCGCGCCGCGTTCCCGGCACCATCCCGAGGAGAAAGTGACCCCCAGCCCCTTCAATTGCTCTGCGACATAGGCGCCGGTCTGTACTTCTCCGAAGGAGGGTTCGGGATGAAGGTGCAGGTGGCGGCGGTGCCGGACCACTTGGTCCCGGTTCGCATCCACGGCGGAGAGCAGGAGGTTTTTGAGCATGGTGGGGAATTCAGGGGTACCACAAGGCGCGGACGGCGCTGGCGATCATCCGTATGGCGGCGTACATCATCAACAAGCCGAACGCGAGGCGCACCTTCATGGGGTTGAGGGACAAGGCGATCCGGCTTCCGAAATAGCCGCCTACCACAAAGGCGACCACCATGATCCCGGCTGCGCGCAGGTCCAACTCACCGGCCTTCCAATAATTCATGACGGCCAAGGCTCCGATGGGGGGTAGCATCAATGCGAGGCTGGTGCCCTGAGCGACCATCTGGGACATGCCCATGAAGTACATCAGGGCGGGAACGATCAGAAGCCCTCCTCCGATGCCGATGAAGCCGCTCAGACAACCGGCTGCGGCACCGATGAGCAGGAGGGTGACGATGGTGGTGATGTCCATGGGCTTGGGGCGCATCAGAAATCCGTGGTGAGCGAGAGCTGGAATACGCGGTCGAGGATGAGGCCGTCATCGACGCCCCATCCCCAATCAAGGCGGACGAAATAGCCGAGCAATTGACTCCTGAGTCCAAATCCGAAGTCCCAGATGATGGGTTCACGGTTGTTGTCCACGCTGACGGAGACGGGGTAGAGGTCCACTTGATTGCTGTTGAATGCGTTCTGGTCGCTGTATGGGTCCTGTCCGGTCCAGGCTGACCCGATGTCGAAAAAGCCGACCGCCTGGAAATGCTCGAGAAAGGGGGTCAGGCTTTTTTTCGGGGAGAGGGTGGCGAATACGGGGAGACGCAATTCCGCATTGGCCACGGCGAAACTGGTTCCGTTGCGCGCATTCCGCACAAAACCGCGCATCGGCGTCGCGGCGGTCTGGTAGGAGAAGTCGCCATCGGGAATCGGCATGGCACCATCGATGGTGGAGAGCAGGGATTCGTGCACACCGCCCAGATAATGAAGGAGCCCCCTTTCTCCGAATGATGTGTTTCCCGAAGCCCTGAGGCAGAGGGTGATTCTCCGGTAGAGGGGAAGGTATCGGCGGGCATCGAATCCCGCCACCATCAGCATGCCGCCTTCCCCGTCCGGCGGGGCCAGCATTTCCATCCATGCTTTGGCGCGCGTGCCGTTCCGAATGTTCAGACTGAGTTCACGGCTGTCGTCGAATACCCAGCTCAACGTTCCCCCGAATCCCTGGACGTAGAGGTCATTTCGGCTGGCATTGAAGGGGTCGGTCGCCAGCAGGGAAACCTTGTCCAATCGATAAGTCAACTGCGCCCGAAGGCTCATGGTCTCCGTGAACGGGATGGTCCTCCGGTAATGGACCGCGTGGGTGTGCGTCCGGGTCAGGGCGCCGAGATCGGTATCCACACCTTCCGTGCCTTGGCGCTCGATGATCCACTCGCGGTCCACCTTGGGTGCAAGGTCACGGTGGGACAGGACGAAAGTGGAATTCTCGAGGCTTCCCGCGAGACGCACCCCACCAATCCACTTGGTGTCTTCAAAGAGGTCGGAGATGCCGATCTTGAGCAGACCGCTCATGCCCGGGAAACTATTCGCCGGACTGGAGAAGGGCTGGTAGAAGGAGGTGGCGAAACTGTTGTCCACCTGGCTGAGCAATTGGTCAACAGCATAATTCCGCCGGTATGGCAGGGGTGTGGGAAGTGGAGGCAGGTCCATCAAGCCCGCTTCCGCAGCGGGTCCACCCACAGTGGGATTGGCGCCCTCGACGGGGCGCAGGATCCTCTCGGATTCAAAGGTGTAATTCCTGAAATCCACTTGGCCTGGTTGCAAATCCAGTTGGGCCTTGGGCAGGTAGTCCCATGGGCGCGTCTGCTGCGCGGCATTTTCGTCCAGGCCGTCCTCACGCATGGCGGCCTTCAGTGGCATCGTCGGCAGATCGCCGTGGAACCAACGGGCGCGGCCATCCCGGATGAGCATGGCCTCCCATTGTCCTGGGGCCTCCATCAGATTCAACTCGGCCACGGGTCCTTTGAGGTGGAACCAGGGGGCCGTTCGTGTGAAATGGCGATAGTGGATGGCCGTATCCACCCTCAGGATGGCGCTGTCGCGCTGGGCGAGGTGGAGCACGTCCCTGCGGTCGGACAGGCGATATGCGTATGTGGCGCCATCGATGACGACGGGACTGACTTCGTCGTCTTCCGGAGTCGAGGTGATGCGCTCGAACGACTGTTCCTCCAGGTCATAGAGCCAAAGGTCCCGTTTGCGCCCCCCGGGAATGGAAGGGTCCGCGTCGGGTTCATCGTCGCCGGGCCGGTTGCTCGCAAAGAGCAGTCCCCTTCCATCGGGTGTCCATTCGGGATGGTGGTCGTCCCAGTCGTCCGCCCAGAGGGGGACCTGTGAACCTGCCAGGGTATTGAAGACGTGCAGGTCCGTGTGCCCCGCCCTCACACCGCTGAATGCAATCCGCCGGCCATCCGGCGACCAATCCAGGTCGATGACTTTTTCGATTCGAAACAGCTCCCGTTCATTGGATTTGCCCGTCGAGGCATCGCTTATCGTGAGAAAGACGCGGCCTTTTTCTTCGTGGATATGGGCCAATACCGGGAGGCTCGGGTGCCAGGCCAGGACCGGATAGGTCGGATCGACGATGCGGGTCAGTTTGTGGTCGTACTTGGCGATGCAGCGTTTGCGCCGCCCATCGGACCACCAGATGCGGACCTGGCCGCGTTCATCCGTGGTCCAGGCAGTCCAGCGGCCCCCGGCAGACGAGGAAAAGCGGCTGTGGCGGTATTTCCTGCGGGCCCGATGGGGCAGTTCACCCATGGAGGCCCCGAGGCGTTCAGGCCAAGTGACACCCAATTCATGGCTCGCCTCCGTATCCACGGCCGTGCCCATCGCCATGGAGACGACGTGGTGTGCCTGTGCCGCAGCCAGCACGCCCTCAAGGTCCATTCCGATCCGCCTGAAGCCGGCATCCAAGGTGCGCCCGGCCTTGAAACCGCTCAGAACATCCAAGGCGGCCTGTTTGCCGAAAGTCTCAAGGATGAAGCGCCAGATGGCCTCTGCTGCCACACGACGGTCCTCACCATCCAGCACCTGCACGTCGGTGAGAAGCCCACGGGAAATGAGGTCCTCCAGCGGCGCGAGGTCCTCGGACGCCATGGGACCGGAAAGTGCGGCAACCATGCCCTCCTCCATCCAGGCGGGCAATTGCAGGAGCTGGTTGTTCTTGATGATGTCCTTCCAATCACTTCCGAAGAGGTATTGGCGAAGGAGGATGCGGTGGAGGCCCTGCCTCAGTTGCTGCTGAAATGCTCGATGGTCTCCGTCGAACCAGGCGAAGAGCTTTTGTCCATGGATGAGTGTCGCGCCGCCGATGTTGCCCGCTTCGGAGCCGTCGATGCCGATGTTGCTCTGTCTGAAATCCGCATGCTTGTTGAAGACGAGGATTTCCACCGGACCCGTCAGCCTGACCTGGAAGGTGGATTCGACCGATGGCAGGTCAAGGGTCACGGTATTGAGGCTGAATTCTGCCAGGGACCTTCCCCCTTGATAGTAATGCACCTCGAAGGGGTCACCGGGCAGGTACTGCCAATCAAACGCCCGATATTGGACACGCTGCTTGCCGAATGCCATGTCGAGCCCGTTGTGGAACTGGCCCTTCACCGGGGCCATCCCGAGGACACAGCACATCAGGCACCAGGCCCGGAACCTCATTGCACGCGTTGTGAACGGCATTCAATCGGGAATGTACGACCCCCACCTTGGGATTTGCTCGGATGCGGGAACTTGCAGGCCATGATTGTGCAGGCTTTCAACGCTTTTTCTGAAAACACGGTGCTGCTGCCCGATGGAGCGGGAGGTGTGGTCGTGGTGGATCCGGGTTTCTCTACGCAAAAGGAGTGGAAATGGTTCGATGAAGTGCTGTCCTCCAGGGGTTGGGAACCCCGGGCAGTGTTGCTGACCCACGCCCATCTGGACCACGTCATGGGATGCCATGGCATGCAGCGGAGGTTTGGCTTGAAGCCCATGTTGCATGCATTCGACGAGCCCACCTACGCGATGGCACCCCGGGCAGCGGACCTGTATGGCATTTCGCTGGACCCATTGCCGGACCTGCATGAGAACAGGCTGGAACCGGGATCGACGCTCGCATTTGGTGAGCTCCGGCTGGAAGTGAGGTTCACACCGGGGCATGCGCCCGGCCATGTGGTGTTCATCGACTCCGAGGCGGAACGGATCATCGGGGGAGACGTGCTCTTCAAGGGAAGCATCGGTCGAACCGACCTTCCCGGAGGCGACGCCCAAACCTTGGCACGCAGCATAGGTGAAGTCCTTTACGCGTTTCCCGACCATTTCGAGGTCATACCGGGTCATGGCCCTTCAACGACCATTGGTGCCGAAAAGCGCGCCAATCCGTTCGTGAATGCGGCGGGTACGGGTATGCTCCAGCAGGATTGATCCCTGTTCAGGACTTGCGCAAGGTGAAGGAGAAGGTGGACCCCTTGCCTTGGGTGGACCTGACCGAGATGCTCTGCTCGTGGGCCTCGATGATGTGCTTCACGATGGCAAGGCCCAGGCCGCTGCCCCCTGCATTTCTGGAACGGCTCTTGTCGACGCGGTAGAAACGCTCGAAAATTCGGGGCAGGTGCTCCTCGGACATGCCGATTCCGTCATCCGCGACTTCAATCAGGACCTGCTCTTCCATGTCGTAGCAGCGGATCTGGGTGGTTCCGCCCACCTTGCCGTAACGCAGGCTGTTGGATACGAGATTCATGAGGACCTGTTCGATTTTCGAGGCGTCTCCCTGAACCTCGATTTTCCGGGGTCCATCCTCCACGAACATGATGGAAATTTCCATGCGTTTCGCCCTCTGCTCGAGTTGGTCCATGACCTCGTGGACGAGATTGCCGAGGTCGAAAGTGGAGAGGTTGAGTTCGAGCGACCCCCCTTCGATTTTCGTGATGACGTCGAGGTCGTCGATCAATCCGGCCATACGGTCGACGTTCTTGGCGGCCTTCATGAGGAATTTCCGGTTGTGTTCGGGGTCTTCGAGGGCCCCTTCGAGGAGGGTGAGGATATAGCCTTGAATGTTGAAAATGGGCGTCTTGAGCTCGTGGGCGAGGTTGCCGATGAATTCCTTCCGGAAGGTGTCCTGTTCTTTCAACAGGGAGATCTCATTGACCTTCTCGGTGGCCCAGTCCATCACGTCGAGCCTGACCTTCTCCATCACATCTTCACCCATGTGCACATCCCGGGCGCGCTCCTTCGTGCTCTTGAAACGGTGGATGTTCTTGTAGATGATGCGGACTTTCTGGTAGATGAACCGTTCAATCGCACTGTAGATCACAGCCATCGACAGGGTGAACAGACCCAAGGCGCCCAATGCGATGGCCTGGGGAGGCGCATCAACATCATACATCCAGAAAATGAAGGCCGAAAGGCCCATTCCAAAGGCCGTCACGAGCAGGGCGCACACGATGGCGACACCACGTGGGGTGCGGATGTTCATTCCTCCTCGAACTTGTATCCCACGCCCTTGACGGTTTTGAAACAGTGGTCACCCAGCTTTTCCCGGAGCTTGCGGATGTGGACATCGATGGTCCTGTCCCCCACCACGACATCGTTGCCCCAGACCATGTTCAGGATGGCGCTCCGCGTGAAGACCTTTCCCGGTTGCGACACCAGCAGTGAAAGGAGTTCGAATTCCTTCTTTGGAAGGCTCATCTCCTTCCCATTGGACACCACCACATAGCGTTCCCTGTCGATGGTGATGTTCTTGGCTTTCAGGACCTCACGGGAATCCTTGACCATGCTGCCGCGCCGGAGCAGGGCCTTCATGCGGCTGAGCAGGACGCGCGGCTTGATTGGTTTCGTGATGTAGTCGTCCGCCCCGGCATCGAATCCCGCAATCTGGCTGTAATCCTCTCCCCTCGCCGTGAGAAAGGCAATGATCGAAGTGTCCAGCTTGTGGTTTTCCCGCATTTCGATGCAGGTCTCCATCCCGTCCATTTCAGGCATCATCACATCCAGCAGGATGAGGTCCGGTGTGACCTGTTCCGCAATCTCAATGGCTTCCCGGCCATTGGCTGCGGTATACACCGAGAACCCTTCCTTTTCCAGGTTGTACTGGACCAATTCGAGGATATCCGGTTCGTCATCCACGACGAGGATTTTCTGCCTGTCCATGTGCTTCAAGCCTAGTGGGAGTCCGAAAATAGGACAGGACGTTTTGGACAGGGCAAGATTGTGGGTCTCTTGTGTACGCTTTGGCCCCCAGGTCAAAACGGGGAATCCGGAACGCTATTTTTCGGTGGTTTTCGGAGCACCGCACCACTCGGTCAGGAAGGCGTGGGCCATGTGGCGTCTGACTTTCTGCTCGGCGCGCCAATCCATGATGGCATCCTCCAGCGGCATGGCCCATTGTTGTGAGCCCCGCAACACGAGCAATGCCGCGATGACCGCCAGAGGCTTCCCCGTGGCCACGCCTGCACCGAGAGACAGGACAGCCCAGGACAGGGAAACGGCCACCATGGTGAGTGGAATGCCGAATGTCGTTCGGAAGGCCACCTGCTTCACGCGTCGTTCAGCGGCCTTGTAAGCCAGTCTGGGCCACCAACCGGTGGTGGCCATGAAGATGCCCCAGGCCGGCAACCTCCACAGGTGGCGCGCCAAATGGGTTGCACGTCCGGAGCACAGCCTTCCCGCTGCCGCGAAATCATCGGTGGTCCGTGGGTCTCCCAGGCCCGAGGCCAAGGCGTCCTCGAAGTCGGCCCGGGCGCGTTCGGGGTCGTTCTGCATGGCCGCCGCGGCCCGGGCGAGACGGTCTTCATCCGGCCACGATCCGCTGGCCCCCTCGAGGAAACGGCAGACCGCAAGGTGCGGATCGTAGAGCAGGCCATCGAGGAGATGCACCGAACAATCCACCAGGGCATGGCGCATCCGGTCGCTCAATTCGACCCGTGCGGTTCCGGCATCGTGTTCGAGTCCTTCGATGCAGTCCAAAGAGATGGGGGGCCCTATGCGCACACGGGCCACCGTGCGGTAGCCCGCATACCGCTCGAAATCGAGGTGGAGCGGCAGCACCTCCAGTCCCCGTTCACGGATGGGTGCACGCTGGAGTGCACCGGCGATGAAACGCGCCGAACCATGACGGAAACGCCGGATGCGCCGCTCATCGAGGTGCCCCGCTTCTGGAAATATCCCACAGGTCGCCCCGCCCTCGAGCCTGGCGTGGGCGGCGGCAAAAGTCTGCCGATTGCGCTCGGCCATGTCCTCGGCCTTGTCGATCGGGCGGAAGATGGGCATCATGTTCAAGCGGAGCAGAAACCACCGCGCCGCGCGTTTCCGGAACACATCGGCCCGAGTGAAGAAGTGCAGCTGGGGCCCGAGGGTCACACAGGCCAGAACGGGGTCCGCGAGGCCATTCTGATGACCACTGAACAGCAGCCTCGCGGGTCGTTCATCACCTCGATATTCAAGATGTTCCGTGCCTTCTATGGCGCCAACGCGATGCCACAATTGCACCCCCCAACGCCCCCAGGGGCGCACGATTGAATAGACGATGTGGTGCACACCGTGCGGTACCGGGAATGGGGGTGGTGCAATCCTGGGCACTTAGCGGAGGGTAACACCGAGCCGCTGGGCCAATTGCTCGCGAACCCGCAGGACGGTTTTCTCGATGGCCTTGTCGCTCAGCGTCTTCTCTTCATCCTGAAGCCGCATGGAGATGGCATAGGATGTGATGCCCGTCTGCTCGTCGTGGTACACGTCGAAAAGGTTGACATCCCTGAGGAGCTTGCCTCCTGTCTGTCGCACCACATCTTCGATTCGGGCATAATCGACCCCTGCGGGCACCTGCAGGCTCAGGTCGCGGCGGACTCCGGGGAACCGGGACAGCTCGCGGGCCTTCACCTTGAACCTGCCGGACCAGGCGACCAGGTCCTCGAAAGGAAGATCGGCATGATAGACTACGTCATCGATGCCGAACGCCCGCGTGATGGATGGATGGACGATGCCGGCCCGCGCCGAGAATCCCTTTCCTCCCGACCATTGGAGGCCTTCCTTGAAGGCATCTCCGCCCGCCATGGGAGCGCACTGGAGCCCAGCCACTCCGGACTGGAGGAGCAGGGCCTCAACAGCCCCTTTCAGAACCGAGAGACCATCCACGTCGACCTTGCGCCAACTTTCCGGTACTGTCCTTCCGGATATGGTCAGGGCGAGCCGTTCGGACTCCAGGTGTCCCCCTTGGCCATCGGTCCTGTAGACTTTGCCGAACTCGAACAGCATGAGGTCCGGCCGCTGGTGGTTCCGATTGCGCGCTACGGTCTCCACGGCTTGGAAAAGCAGGGATTGGCGCATCACATCCAGCTCGGAGCTCAGTGGGTTGAGCAGTTCGACGGCCCGGTCGGGCAGGATGGCGGCATCCTCGACCAGCTTGAGGTGCTCCGATGAGACCAATGAATTGTGCATGACCTCGTGGAACCCCCTGCCCACAAGGGTATTGGCGAGGTCATTCCGCAGCTGTTCCGGATCGGGATCGGGTTTCGCGGAGAGTGAAACCGTCATCCGTCCCGGCAAGGGGACATGGTCATAGCCGTGGATGCGCAGGATTTCCTCCACCACATCGGCCGGCCGGGTGACGTCCCTCCGGTAGGCGGGGACCTCAAGGTGCAGCACACCATCCTCCTCTGAACCGATTCGGATGTCCAGGTCTCCCAGGATGCCCCGAACACGTTCGCGATCCAGCGCCATGCCGATCATGGCGTCCAGGGTGTTCCATCCCAGCTCTACCGAAGCGGGACCCGGCAGGGCTCCGAGATGACACTGTACGCCGCCGTCCACTGTTGCTCCGGCCATTTCCCGGAGCATGGCGACGGCCTTTTCGAGGCCATGGCGGGTCATTTCCGGATCGACGCCCCGCTCGAAGCGGAAGGAAGCATCCGTGGAGAGCGTATGTCGCTTGGCCGTTTTGCGGATGGAGACCGGCTCGAACCATGCACTTTCGAGGAATACGGATGTGGTGGCTTCCGATACGCCGCTGTCCGCACCGCCGTAGACACCGGCGATGCACATGGGCCTGCTTCCGTCCGCGATGACCAGATCCGCGGCCGAGAGTTCCATGTCACGGCCATCGAGGGCCTGGAAGGACTCTCCCTGCTCCGCCCTGCGGATCCGAACGACGTCCCCTCCGATCTTGTCGGCATCGAAGGCATGGAGCGGTTGCCCGAGGTCGTGCAGGACGTAATTGGTGACGTCCACCACGTTGTTCTTGGGTTCGATTCCGATAGCCCGCAACCGCTGCTGCAACCACTCCGGGGACGCGCTGACGGTCACGTTCCGCAGGGTGATGCCCAGATAGCATGGGGCTCCTTCCGAATCCTCGACTTCCACGTTGATCGGGCCTGCCCCGTCTTGTAAAGTCTGCCCCGGAAGGTTCTGCAATGCCGGAATGCCGGAACCCCGGCCACTGCCCCCATTCCAAAGCATGGCGGCCCTGAGGTCCCTCGCTACGCCAATGTGCCCCATGGCATCGGTCCTGTTCGGGGTCAATCCGATCTCGATGCGGTGATCACTTTCCAGACCGAGCACGGCGGCGGCGCCTGCACCGATCGGGGCATCCGGTTCGAGCACGAGAATGCCCCCGTGGTCATGGCCCACACCCAATTCATCCTCGGCGCAAATCATGCCTTCGGACACTTCCCCGCGGATTTTCCCCTTTTTGATCTTGAACGGTTCTCCTTCGATGGGATGACAAATGGACCCGACTGTTGCGACCACGACTTTCTGGCCCTCGGCTACATTCGGGGCCCCACACACGATGTTCAGTGGGGATTCCGCGCCCACATCAACTGTCGTCACCCGCAGCCGGTCCGCATTGGGATGGGCCCCGCAAGTCAAGACTTGTCCGACCACCATTCCTTTGAGACCACCCGGAACGGCAGGGATTTCCTCCACACCCTCGACCTCGAGTCCGGTGGCGGTCAGGATGTCTGCAACTTCCTGGACGTTCGCGGTTGCGGCGTCACCGAGGGGAAGCCAGGATCGGAGCCATTCGTAGGAGACGTTCATGCGTCGAGGGGGGTTTGCAACGGGGTATGCCGTGGGCGTGCGAATTTAACCTCGCCCCCGTACAACGACACATTGGACGCTGTCCGAGTGGATTCTCGCGTCAGGCTTTAATAACTTACCGGCGACCTATCTCCGATTCGGACCAATCGTGGAGGGCAACAAGCGCGCGCAGTGAAGAAGATTCTGATTGTGGAGGACAACCAGTTCCTCCGAACGACTACGGCGGATATACTCCAGCTGGCAGGTTACGAGGTTATCGAGGCCGAACACGGGAAGCAGGGGGTGGATCGCGCCCAGCGGGACCGCCCTGACATGATCGTGTGTGATGTGGAAATGCCGGAGCTCGACGGCTACGGGGTGCTTCATTACCTCTCGAACGACCCGAGTACGGCCATGATCCCCTTCATATTCCTGACCTCACGCGACGGTGCTGAAGAAATGAGACGTGGCATGTCCAGCGGTGCGGACGACTATCTCGTGAAGCCGTTCAGCGAGGCTGATCTTCTGGCGACGATCGAGGTCCGTCTGAAGAAAAGCGCCATCATGCAGCGTGAGTACGGCCGTCCCCCCCAAAGGCTCAATGAGTTCATTGCGGACGCGAATGCCCAGGGCGGCATTCCCGGCATCGATGTGGGGGAACGCCCGAGGAGGTACAATGCGGGACAGGTGCTGTTTGCGGAGGGCGATGCCACGAACAATGTGTACTACGTCGCCTCCGGTGTGGTCAAGGTGTTCAGGACGGACAATTACGGCAAGGAACTGATCATCGAACTCTGCAAGCCGGGGGATTTCTTTGGACACATGGATGTGCTCAAGGGCCTCGAATACACCAGTGCGGCCGAGGTGTTGGAGGACGCGGAGGTGCACCTCATCCCACGCAAGGTGTTCCTCGACCTGATGCACCGAAACCGCGATGTGGCCATGCGGTTCATCCGGTTGATGGCAGGCGAGGTCACCCAGAACCAGCAACGCTTGCTGGCCTTGGCTTATGCTTCTGTTCGAGAGCGTACGGCGCAGGCCCTGCTCGACCTCAATGACCGCTTCAAGGAATCCGAGAAGACCCCACAGCTGAGTCGGGAGGACTTGGCAGGCATGGTTGGAACGGCCAAGGAAAGCCTCATCCGTGCGCTCAGCGATTTCAAGTCGGATGGATGGGTCAGCCTGTCGGGCAAGAACGTGGTGATTGAAGACGAAGTCGCGCTCAAGCGTTTCGCTGGCCGATGACTTCGGCGGGATTGTCTCCGAAATAGTCCAACAGGCCGCGCCGGATCAGGGCATCCTGTTCCTTCGGTTCGAGATGGGGCAAGGACACCTGCTCCTCGAAATGCGGCCATCCTTCATCATCCCGTCCGATGAAGGTGTAGAATCCCTGCGGCACCAGTACCGTGCAGATGGCGACGTGCATGAGGTCCATCTTTTCATCCTTCCGGAATTTCTTGAACCCCTGTCCCAGCTCCTGGACCCCGACCAGGAACAGGATGTCCTGCAGGTCCATCCCGCCACCGAAGCGGTCCTCCAGGACGGAGAGCAGTTGGCGCCAGCGGGTTTCAAATTCGACGTCCATGGGAAGTGCAATGGTATGGCAACAAAAAGGAGAGCCAGAAGGCCCTCCTTTCAGATGTCGGGATGACTGGACTCGAACCAGCGACCACACGTCCCCCAGACGCGTACTCTACCAACTGAGCTACATCCCGGATTTCGCCGAAGCGGAGCGCGAAAATAGGCAA
>CAXQGL010000025.1:0-19496 GCA_964223495.1 Candidatus Nitrosopumilus sp.
ATAACCCCCACCCGAGGCCACCACCTCTCCGGTCACATTGTCCGAAATGGTCCACGAGGTCTCCGTCGGGTAATTGTCCGTGGTCAGGTAGAAATCGTATTGGATGCCGGCGCCCAGGCAGCTGCCGTCATCGGTGGTGGCCGTGGGCACATAGTTGCAGGAGGCCGGATCCGTGCAGCCCTCCGTGGCCGGATAGCCTGCCGTCCACCCAATGTCGTTGAGGAGGCCGAGCCCCAAAGCCCCGGGGTCGTGGATGGCTTCGCCAGAACCGATCTCAGGGGTCATGAGCGAAGCGGGATGCCCAGCGGAATATGTGTCCTCATCAAAATGGGAATAGCTCGAACCGGGCTCATAGGTCGCGGGCGCATACATCTTGACCGTACCATCGCCGGCTGAAAGGGCGTTGGCCCCGTTCCAGAACAGGTCGTCCGAGGTCAAAGCCGCTTCGAAGGCCGCGTCGTCAGACACCAGGATCTCGAGGGGCTCTCCGGTACCGAGTTCCACGTAATGGTCAAAGACGAAGAGCGTCGTGCCGTTCAGGTAACCGCCCGTTCCATCGCCCACGTAGTTGGCCGATCCGGCAAAGCCGAGGCCGTGGCCGATCTCGTGGAGCACCACCGAAACGAAATCGATCTGATCCACGGGGGTCGCACCATCCGTGCCGAAATACCAGGGCGAACCGCTATCGAAGCTGGCACTGATCTCTGCCGTCGCTTCATTGATGTCGTAACCCAACAAACTGTTGGCCAGCGCCACCGGATAGATCCCACCATCCAATGGAAGCGTGCTGCCATCGAGGATGTAGGCAGTCGTGGCCCCAGCGGACCCCACTGTCAGACCGGGCAGGTCCTCCCACACCGCATCGATGGCGATGGTCACGTTGGAGGTCAGCAGCCCCGACCAGATGTCCACCGCATACTGGAAGGCCGCCTCGGCCTCCGGCGTGAATCCGTTGTAGTTCACCGTGAAGGTGGCCACGCGGGCCGCGGGATTGGTCGCATTGGCCGGCGGCGGAACGAAGGAGGAACCGCTCGACGGACCGAGCTTGATGACCGCAGGAGCGGGGTCCATATCGAGTTGCTGCTGGGATTGTCCGGGCAGGCTCCATGAACTGAGGAGCAATACCGCGGTGAACAGGAAGAGGTCAGGAATGCGGAAATCCATCCGCAGGGGGCGCGAGAAAAGCATCAGGCAAGGTTCTGGTGGAGCGCAGGTTGGCGCAGCCATTTAAAAAATAGGCCTGGCTCACCCCCGAGTCTGCTTGTAATCAGAAAAAAATGAGATAGTCCGAATCAACCTACTCTTTTTGTCGCCCAACCACCTTATCAGGCCGGAACCGGTGGAATCACCGGATGACGGAGAAGCGCGTCCGGGGATGGGTGCCGCATTGCGCCACATAGGAGCCTGCGGGCCATTGGGACACATCAAGCAGGCCACTGGGCAACACACCCCGGAAATACTCCCGGCCACCGAGGTCCCAAACGACGACTTCCACGCCTTCGCTGCCGCGCCAATCGGGCAGCTGGAAGGAGGTGCTCGCCGGATTGGGGTAGCCCCATTGCGCGTCGAATTCCGGCAGCTCCCCCACCGACGAGGGCAGCGCCTCCACGTGGAGTTCCTGTACGTCTTCGATTCCCGGGTCGACCATGTTCCAGAAGGCGCAGGGAATGGTGCCGCTCCAGCCGTCATCGGGGGCGATGAGCACCGTGAAACGCTCCCCGGGGAAGATCTCGAGCGTATCGACCGCGAAAGCCTCGGGCACGGGACGGCCATCGCTCATGTGGCACACCGCATTGAGCTCAGGCGGAAAGACGCACTGAACCCGACTGTACGCCATGGACCCGAGGCGCAGGGCCAGCGTATCGCCGTAGGGCACACCGATGACCTGTTCCGGAGCCTCGAGCTGGTCGCCGCGCAGACCGTTCACCATGAACACATCGGGGCGGATGTCGTGGAACGGAAAGCTGGCCACGGGACCGAGGTTCGTCTCCATTTCCAGGTCGCTGAACAGCAGGGGCACATCCCCGTCGTACTGCGGTCCTCCCTCCCACAATGTGCCGTCGGGACGCTTGACCAGAATCATGCCGTACATCCCCATGGTCAAGTGCAACGTGGTCGTGACATGACAATGGTACAGGAACGTGCCGGGATGGGTCGCCACGAAGGAATACACCGTGGATTGACCGGTCGGAACGAAAAAGGACGTGGACGGCACCCCGTCGTTGGCTTGGTCGACGTCGAGGCCGTGCAGGTGGATGGTGTGGCTTTCGGGGCTCGGGTTGGTGAAGTTCAAATCGACCTGCTGCCCCTCGTTGTAGGTCAACAGCGGCCCAGGCAGGGTGATGAACCCGTCGGTCACCCACCCATATCCCCAGATGGGCACCGCCGTACCGTCATCGAGGAAGTGGATGCCGTCCATCTCGGAAAACAGCTGGGGCGGCATGGACTGCGCCTGCATCTTCGGCATTCCGGCCACAACGCCCAGGAGCAGAATCGCGGCCATCAGCCGCAGCGAATGGAAACACATCGGAATCATGGCGCGATGTCGAGGTGGGTGATCATGCCACCCGGGTAGAGCCCTGCATTGGTGACGGCAATCAGATTGTGGTTGTGTACGGGATAGGTGCCGGCCTGGAAGGCGTCGAGCCTGACGATGGTGACCTCACCCTTCAGGAAGGGCATGGTATCCTTGGTCCAGCCGATGCGCTCGGGGTGATGGGTCGAGGACAGGATTTCAAAATGGAAACCATGGAAATGCAGCACGTGGTCCATACTGCCCTGGTTCACGATGGTGATGTAGCACGACGTGCCCACCCCGATCTGCACGTGGCCGTTCGGGTCCCCCATGGTGGTCGGGTGGACCCGGTCGTTCACGGTGAACTGGCGCGGGACATAGGGGACTTCGGGGTCCACCGTCCCCCCGGCCGCGACCACCGCCATGCGATCCGGCTCCCAGTCACCCAAGTTCCAATGGTAATGCGGCAGGTCGTCATATCCCACACACAATACCCCGGCCGCACCGAGCACATGGCCCCGCTCCGTAGCGAGGTGATAACGGAAACTGCCCGCCTCCAAGCCCGGCACGACGAGCGATGAAGCGACACCAGCAGGGAGGTTGACCGGCTCGAATCCCGGGGCTTCCAGCATGAACACATGGTCCACCGAGTCCCCATTGACCAGGACCAGCTCATGGGGCTCGGAAGCGGCGGTGCTGAATGAGACATTCAGGCTGTCCCAATCCGGAGTGACCGTCCAGCGGAGTGCCGGCATCGTGTCACCACCGAGGTGCACCTCACCGGCGTGCAGCCAGAGGGTATCCGGCAGAGGTTGGCCTTGGGCAGCAAGACCTTGGCCACAAGCCAAGAGGCAAAAAGCGCCACTCAAGCGCAATAGGCATAACATGAGTGGAAATTAGAGCCAAACACACTTCCATGTTGGCCAAGGAGCACGAACACCCATATGCATGGTCTTGGACTCTGTGCGGCCCGCTGTCGATATTGCCGTTTATTCGATTCACATGCCCCGCACCCTCCTTCCCGCGCTGTTCGCCGCCATCCTCCTGGTCTCCTGCAGTCAGCCCGAGCCCGTTTTCACCGACGCCGATTCCGTCCGGAACGCCCAAGCCAATGTGAACATGGCCCGCTTCACGGCCACCATGGACGTCTTCACGGAAGCGACGGGCGACCGCTGGAACCGGACCGTCGAAGTCGATTGGCTGGGGGAACAGGCCGTGGGTGATTCCACCCTGCTCGCATGGAACCTTTCGGACACTTACCGCGATGAGGAAGACACCACGCGCACCTGGTACCGGCTGTGGGATGGCGTCCAGACCCGCATCGCCAAAGACAGCATCCTGACGGCCGACACGGTCTCCGGCCGCAGTTCAAGCGGCAACTGGATCCCCAACTATTACGCATCACAGTGCCTCCCCGCCATGCTGACCGACACGGCTTGGTGGTCGGACCAGAGCGGAGACAGCATGCTCGTCATGACCACCGAACACCTGCCACCGGATGGAGACTCGCCGGAACGTTTCATCGTGACGCTGGAAGAGGTGCAGGATACCACGGCGGAAGACCACCATCCGGATACGTATTCCCGGGAAACGTGGACGTTCAGGGCACCGGACGGCTTGCCGGTGCAGTACCGCGACGACTGGTTCCGAGGCGATATGGCCTACGGCCGCGAGACGACCATCGCCTGGAACTGGGAAGCCGTGAACGACTCCGCTGTCGCGACCGCCCTGGCCGGCTGGTCACGCCCGGATTGGACGCGCGATCCGGCGCCGAAGCCCGAAGTCGCCGGCGGAGGGGACGGAGACTGGTACGAGGAGACCATGGCCGCCCTGCCCCAAGTGGGCAGCGGTGCCCCTGCCCTTTCCGGTGCACTGCTCGACGGTACGGAAGCCGCCTTGGCCGACTATGAGGGCCAGGTGGTCTACCTCGACTTCTGGTACATCGGATGCGGCCCGTGCATGCGGGCCATGCCCCACCTCGCCGACATGCAGGAGGAATTCGGACCGGAGGGCTTCACGGTCCTCGGTGTCAACCACCACCAGGACGCCGCCACCGTCCAGCGCTACCTCGACTACCGCAAGCTGGACATCCCGCAATTGATGATCGACTCCCTCCCTGAGGGCTACCCGGTGCGCGCCTACCCGACATGGTTCGTCATCGGCCGCGACGGTCAGGTCGCCCACCGCGACATGGGATATGGAGAAGGCACCGACGCGGTCCTCGATTCCGTGGTCCGGGCCAACCTCGCATTCTCAGCACCCTGACCGGGTGGATTACCTTTTCCGGATGCACGCCATATCGCTCCAGGAGAAATTCGGGCTGTTCGAGGAACAGTGGACCCCCAAGATCATCGCCCAACTCAACGGTCAGGATGTCAAACTCGCCAAGATCCAAGGGGAGTTCCTATGGCATGCCCACGACGAACAGGACGAGTTGTTCCACGTCATCAAGGGTCGGATGACCATGGAATTCCGCGACCGGAAGGTCGAGGTGGGTCCGGGGGAAATCATCGTCGTCCCCAAAGGCGTGGAGCACAGGCCGGTCACCGAAGAAGAAGTCTGGATCCTGCTGTTCGAACCTCAGGACATCCACCACACTGGCGGCGTGGCATCAGACCGTACTGTGGAGCAATCCGAACACATCTGAACGCCGCCCCGACAAGCGAAAACGCCGAAGGGACACGTCAGTCGCGTTGGATCAGCACCGTGTGGACCTCCTTGGTCCCTTCCAATCGGATGCGGATGAGACCCGAGGGCCACGCCGAGACATCGACGGGATGGCCATCGAGCATCCCTGAAGCCACTTGGTCACCCCCAACATCGAAGGCCATGTAGGTCGCGCCAGAGTGTCCGTCCAAGTGCAGCAACCGGGAGCACGGATTCGGCCAAGGAAGGCTAGGCTGGACAACAGGATCCGATGGGGAGGACGAGGGTGTGCCAAGCTGGTCAATGGGCATGCGCCAGGCCCCCGCCTCGTTGGTGGCCACCACCAGGTGGGTCCCACTGAAATCCAGGTCGAAGATGGTCGGGTCTTCCAATCCTGCATTGATGGCCGTCCATGTGTCCCCATTGTCGGAAGAGACAAAGACGCCGCTGCCGAAAGCACCGGCGGCAATCCAATCGCCATTCGAGGCAAAGCCTCGGTAGGAGCCCACGGGAATGCCATTGTCAAGCAATTCCCACGAATCACCTCCATCGGTGGACCGGAACACCCCGGTGCCAATCTGACCACCGGCAAACAGCGTCCCATTGTGCGCCTCGATCGCCCTGAAATTGTCCGACGTCGAGCCATTGTTGATGGCCTCCCACACTCCTCCACCATCTGCCGACCGGAACAGCCCATCTCCTTGTGTTCCCACGTAGGCCACCCCATCATGCAGGGCGACACAACGGACGTCATATCCATCGAGTCCTGCAGCAGACCATTCCGCACCCTGATCCGTGGACGTGAAGACGCCTGTGGGCGTCACGACCCAGAGCTTGCCGTCGGCATGGGCCATCCCATGACAGAGCAGTTGGGGCAATCCCGTCGAAACCTCCACCCACGATGCACCATCGTCAGCACTGCGGAACACCCCGCTGCTCGTGCACTTGTAAATGAAGTCATCATCCCGTGTCAGGCCGCGGGTGGGCCCGATGCTGGTGTTGCCCACATTCGCAGACACGTAAGTCTCCCCACCATCCAAGGACCGATACGTCCCCGTGGCTCCTCCCGTGATGACGAGGTCGCCATCCGCGATGATGGCCTGCAGGTTCAGGTCTTCCGTGCCCTGCCCGAACTCCCAGGTCTGGGCACTGCACACCTGCATCATGACCATCCCGATCAGGGCCGCGGCGGCCTTGATGCCCATGCGCTTCGCTTCATGCATGAGGTGAAGATAGGGTGATGCCCATGCGGGCGCGCTGAACATCGGCTTCCCATTCAAACTGCCCCCTGCCTACGAAAAAGCTGCAATCGCCGCTACATTGTATGCCATGATTCCAGCGCGCAATCCAGCGATGGTGATGGGCCTGCTCTCCTTGTGCTTGACAGCCTGTGACCCTTCATCCGAGGGCGCATTGCGGGAGGCGGAGCCCCCCCACACCGGCCATGCATTGACCACAACCGACATCACCATGCCCGGTGGCACGGGGACCCTCTTCATCATCGGTGGTGGCCGACGCCCACCTTCCCTCATGCAAGGTGTCGTCGACAGAATGGAACACCCCGACGACCTCGTGGTCGTGTTGCCCATGGCCAGTTCACAGCCCGACACCTCCAACTATTATGGCATCCGGCCTTTCCTCGAATTGGGCTGCACCAATGTCCATGGCATGAACCTGCAGCCCGGCACATTCGGCGAAGCCCAATTGGACAGCGTAAGGAATGCGCGGGCGATGTACCTCTGTGGCGGCGACCAGGCCCGATTCATGAAAGCCGCGGATGGCGCACTGGGAGAGGCCATACGCGAGGCATACCGCCGCGGCTGCATCATTTCCGGCAGCAGCGCCGGTGCTGCGGTCATGAGCGAGGTCATGATCACGGGCGACCAGCAAATGGAGCCGGATTACGAGCGGACCTACGCCCGGCTGTATGCGGACAATGGTGTTTATGCATCCGGCCTCGGCCTCATCCAGAACGCCATCATTGATCAGCACTTCGTGGAGCGCAGCCGATACAACAGGGCCTTCAGCGCCCTGCACGACCATCCCGGACTCCCCGTCTTCGGCATCGGAGAATCCACCGCCCTGGTCGTATCACCGGACTCCATCAGCGTCGAGGGCCTGGGCCAGGTCGTCCTCTTCCATCCCAACCCCGGCACGGCTGACAGCACCGGACAATTGGGGTTCCGGAGCCTCCACCTCGACATATTCGGAACGGGCAACATCCAATCTCCGCAATGACCATGCACACCCTTCACAACCGCCGCCTCACCATCCCCTGCATCCTCGTTGCCGTTGCCGCCCTTTTGACATCGGGCTGCTCAGAACCCGGAAGCGGACTCCACAACGGCCAGGCTTCGACGGAATCCCTGCCCTCCGAGTGGCTGGCCTTGGACTCCACGGTGGCAGATGCCGTGGAACGCGATTGGATTCCCGGGGCCGTGCTGCTCATCGCCGAAGGGGGAGAAATCAAACTCCACAAGGCCTTTGGCATGGCCGACCCCATCGATGGCCGGCCCATGCAGGAGGATGCGCTGTTCAGAATCTGCTCGCAAACCAAGGCGATCACCGCCACGGCCGCCATGATCCTGTGGGAACGGGGCCAACTCGACCTCGACGCCCCCGTCTCGGATTACCTGCCCTCCTTTTCAGGTATTGGCATCCTGGACTCGCTCCATGCCGACACCACCTTCACCACGGTCCCATCGAAGACCCCGCTGACCGTGCGGCACCTGATGACCCACACCGCAGGCATCCCCTACGGTGAAATCGGCGACCCCCGCTTCGAACGGATCTACGACCACAAGGACATCGTGGACCTGTTCCCGAGGGATGGCCGGAGTACCCGGGACAATGCGGACAGACTGGGCACCACCTGCCTCGCCCATGAGCCGGGGTCCCAATGGACCTATGGCCTCGGTCTCGACATCCTCGTGGCGGTAATCGAAGTGGCGTCCGGAGAGCCCTACGCCCCGTTTCTCCAGCGGGAATTGTTGGACCCGTTGGGCATGGCCGACACCCGTTTCACCATCACACCCGAACAGGCGGGCCGCCTGACCCGGGTCGTCGAACCCGCCCTCGGGATGGACGATGCCGACAGCCCATGGCGGCAACACGTGCACGCACGCTACAGTGCGGACTACCCCCTGCATGCCGAATGGCCGCTGTGCGGCGGGGGCGCCGGATTGACCAGCACGGCAAGGGACTATGCGCGCTTCCTCCAGATGTACCTGGATCGGGGCGAGGCCCCCTCCGGCCGCATCCTACAGGAAGCCACCATCGACAGCATCATGGCCGACCAAGCACCCGGCCTCGTGGGCCCCGGCTGGCACCAGGGTCTGGTGTTCGGCGTCATGGATGAAGCGGACACCCCCGGTGCCTTCTTCTGGTCGGGATACTTCAACACCACCGCATTCGGCCACCCCGTCAATGGAACGGTCGTCATCCTGTTGAAACAGACTTACGGGACACGGGAAGACCCCACGTCCGGCGCCGCTCAGGCGCTGATGGCCTCCTGATCAGGAAAGCAATGCCGTGGTCTCGGGAATTTCAGCACCGGGCATGAGGTGCACGACCAGGACAAGCGAAATGACAGCGAGGAACCAATAGCCCAGGTTCATCAGGATGAACCCCCAACTGCGGCGCTCATACAGGAAGTTCATCACCAAAATGGGCATGCCCAGATAGCCGAACGTCATGAAGCCGTGATAGGCCGCATGTGCGATTACGCTGCTGTCCTCTCCGTGCCCATGGTAACGCATGGCGAAGTAGTAGGCCAAGGTGAAGGACATCAGGAAGGTGACCCCGAACAGGACCGCCATGTTGCCTTTCCTCAGATCCTCCTCCTTGAAGCCCAATGCGTCCATCCACATTTGACCGAACACTTTTGGATGATACCAGATCGCACCAACGACGAGGGGGGCCAATGAGGCCAAGGCGATGCCGAGCCAATTGAGCTCGTAACCATAATAACCAGACATGAAGTTTGAATTTGCTGGCATAAGCTAATCCAATCCCAGATGAAGTCATCAACGGAAACCACACGTTATCAAAGACCTGCTGGGTGAATCCCCACCGGAATCCAACCTCGTTCCCGGGGCATATGCCGCTGACGACGGATAATGTGCGAGATGACAGCGACCTTTCACCATGCGTTGGACAATGCTGCTGCTCATCGGCTGCTCCTTGGTTTCTGGGATTCATGCACAGGACGAGCCTCCCCGGATGGTCCAAATCAAAACGGACGAAGGGCGCATGTTCTTCGGGGAACTCATGAAGAATGACGCCCATGAAGTCATCATCATGACCGAAAACCTCGGTGAGGTGGCCATCGAGAAAATGCGCATTGTATCCATCGAGAACTCCTCGGAGGCTGAGCGCATGCAGGAAGAGTCCTTCAACCCCCAGCCAAGTCGGTACTTCTTTGCGCCGTCCGCATTCCAGATGAAGAAGGGCGAAGGGTATTACCAGAATACCATGCTGGTCTACAACCAGCTCAGCTTTGGCATCAGCGACCACCTCACGGTGGGCCTCCCTTTCCTATTCCCGTTTTATGGCGGGGTCACGGTCAAGGCCGGAACACCGCTGACCCCGATGGATGAGCAAGGCAAGGCGCTCCATGCGTCGACAGGCCTGATTTACGTGACCCCCTTGACGGCCGGACAATTGGACCGTGGTGTGGGCCTTTCCTTCGTCAACCTCTCCTTCGGTTCGGAGAACCGGCATTTCACAGCAGGTGTGGGACGGTTCTTCCAGACCATCTTCACATCGATCGAGGAGGACGGCACCTTCATCGGCAATGCCATTTTCAACATCGCTGGAATGGCCAAGGTGGGGAACAACATGTGGCTCATGACGGAGAACTACTTCCTTTTCGAAGACAACGGTGCTGCCACCGGCTTCGTCGCGGTGGGGTTCAGAAAAGGACGCTCAAGGGCCAAGAGCACCATGCTGGGGACACTCTGGGACTTCGGAATATTGGGCTTCGTGGATGGCGGACAATTGGCAGGGCTGACCCCCACGGTCGGCCTGACACTGCCGTTCTCCACCAAAAGGATGGATTCCAACGTGACCTACTGAGACCGACGGAATCGGTGCACGATCCCGACTGAGGCCTGGATGATGCCCAATGCGGCAGCGCCCACCAGCACTCCAAGCAGGGCATCCACCACGAGACCGGGCCATCCTTCGAACCAGTGGTGGACCATTTCGATGTGGTGGAAGATGCCCCCCGCCACCAACAACAATGCCGCGGTCCCCACATGTCCTATGATGCGGATCAACGCGGGCAACGAACGCACAAGGAACCGCCCGAAGCGCTGCGCCGCCGGAGAATGGCGCTTCATCAGGACCAATCCGGCGTCGTCCATCCTCACGATGAGGCCCACCAGACCATAGACTCCGACGGTCGCCACCATCGCGATGATGGAAACCACGATGACCTGCACGAGGAACTCGGCATCGGTCACCTGACTCAGTGCGATGATGATGATCTCCACCGAGAGGATGAAATCAACCACGATGGCCGAACGGATCCGCGTCCTTTCATCCGGCCTTTCACCGCTGACCTTGGCTTCATGCCCCTTGTGAAAGAACATGTGAACGAGCTTCTCCACCCCCTCATAAGCGAGGTAGACTCCACCGGCGATGAGAATGGGCTGGATGAGCCAGCCCGCATAGGCACTCAGGAGGAAAGCCAAAGGCAAGATGACCAGCTTGTTGAGGAAGGACCCTTTCGTGATGGCCCACAGCACCGGCAGCTCCCTCGAAGCCTCGAAACCCATCGCTTTCTCGGCATTGACGGCGAGGTCGTCACCCAGGAGGCCGGCGGTTTTCCTGCCCGCCACCTTGGTCATGACCGCCACATCGTCCATGATCAAGGCGATGTCATCCAGCACGGCGAAGATTCCCTGGGGCATGGCTCGAATCTACTGCAGTGGACGCCCCGTTCCGAAAGCCGTGTGCCCCATGCACCGAGGTGGAATCACTCCACCTGCAGGGCTTGTTGTTCGGTCATGAAATCGAATGCGAGCTCGTAGAGCGTCTGGGGATTCCCGTCCACATCGTCCACGGTCGCATCCCAAGGACCGTGGCCCGCACCCTGCAGGGTGTGCAGCACATAGGGAACGCCGATGTTGTTCCAGGTCGACTGCAGAAACAGTGCATTGATGTAAGGCACAGTCTGGTCCTCCGTGCCGTGGGCAATGAACAGCGGCGGATCCCCCGGGTCGAAACGGTTGCCGCCGTATACCCCTTGCAGCAGATCCACCGAAACCCGCGATCCCCAGAAATCCAGGATAGTGTGCACCTCGTATGCCTGTCCAAGGTGGGTGGTCGCCAGCGTCGGATCCTCCGTCATGGACAGCTCCGCGGTGAAATCGCCCGGATGGGTGACACTGACCCCGACGGAAGTAATGCCGCCGGCCGACCCTCCTCCCACGGTCAGGTAGTCCATGTTGATGTCGTAGTCCTCCGCATGCGCAGACACCCAGCGCAGAGCCGCCTTGGCGTCGCGGTGCGCCGGGTAAATGGCGATGGACTGGGCCAAGGGGCCGGGTTCGATATCCAGACCCATGACCGAATCCACCCACTGTTGAGGCACGGTCCCAATGTCACCGAGCACACGGTAATCGATGGAGAAGGCCACCCATCCCCGGCTGGCGAAATACTCCGCCAGGGCCACCTGCCTCCAGCCGGACCTTGAGCCACCCGTGAATCCGCCACCGTGGATGATCACGATGGCAGGCCGGTTCTCCCCTGCGCCTTGCGGCACATAGGCGTCGAGCAGAAGCGGCATGGTCGTGGACGCTGCCGAATTCAAGGTCTCATGGCTCAACCCCTGGGCATAGACGATGGACGTATCCACCGTAATGCCATAAGTGGAATCCGCCGTCACGACCGGGACACCGACAACGCCGGGACAAGGAGTACCAAATACGTTGAGCATGGCCAGCACATCGCTGACGCCCACCAGCCCATCACTGTTGATGTCGGGCGCACCGCATTCCAAGGCGCAACCGAATTCACCGAGCAGGATCAGGACATCACCCACGGAAACCACACCATCGAAATCGAGGTCTTCCGGACAATCCGGCAGCACCGGCGGTGCATCCAATGCCAGGAATTCCGCCGCAAACGCCAACTGTGCCTCGCTGACACCATGGCCCGAGGCGCCGCGCAGGTGGATGACCTGACCCTCGAGGTATTCGAAAGCGGTCAGATCATTCCCCAATGACACACCTGCAACCGGAGGTCCGGAGTGTCCCTGCTGCACGGCCACGACGTGGATGGCCACCTCCGCCGGGAGGAAGAAATTGCCCACGGCCGGGCCTCCGGCATACGGCACCACGGAATCATTGTGGTTGCAGATGCTGAGGTACTTCCTCCCCTGCAGGGGTTCCATCACCTCATCGTATCCGCAGAAGGCATTGGCACCAATGGTCGCACCGGAAGGGCGATGAAAG
The DNA here is from genome assembly GCA_964223495.1 of Candidatus Nitrosopumilus sp. Taxonomy (GTDB): domain Bacteria; phylum Bacteroidota; class Bacteroidia; order Flavobacteriales_D; family Sanyastnellaceae; genus UBA8752. The sequence continues at coordinate 12,622 of CAXQGL010000025.1, forward strand.
GCCCCCTGATGGTATTGCGGCTCGTTCATCTGGGACACGATGGCCACACAGGCATCCAAGCCCGGATGGTCGAGCTCGATGAAGGCTTGATTGACCAATCCTGCACCATTCGAACTGCCCACCATCCGGATGTGGCTCCCATCCACATTGTCGAATGCGGACAGCTGATCCAGCAGATCCGCCAACATGGCCACGTCCGGAGCCTCGCTGTTCTCTCCGCACAGGTTCCACGAATTCAGGTAACCCGTGGGCGCCACAAGGATATGGTCGGTCGAGATGTTGCCCCCCAATCCGATCATCTGGAATCCATTGCCACCGTTGCCGTGAAGCAGGACGCACACGGGCCATCCCGACCCGGGGGCATCACCGCTGGGCACCGAGACCGCTACGGGATAGTTCCAGCCATCCGGTTCCTGTGGCCACGACTGCGTGAGCACCAGATCGCCCGCCCCCGTGAGGCTCTGGGCACCTGCAAGCGACGCCCACCACAGGCCTGATGCGGTCAGGAACAACCGAAGCTTGAAACATCTCATGGTCAACGTCAATTTACCTCGCATACAAGGGGAACGCAAGCCATACCCAATGGTTTGAACCCGTTTATAATCAAGAGTTTCCGGGGCTTCAATTTTGGAATTGCGGTATGTTAAGCTTATATTAAGAGAACGTTAACCCTGTGCATCATGATGATTTCGCTCTTCGACTTGATATGGATTGAAATAATTGCCGTGACCACAGCGGGCAGCATTGCTTACTGTCTGGTGGTGGGCAAACAGAATGTGCAGCAGGAGCTCAGTGAGCTGAAGGATCAGGTGGAACACCAGCGCAGCCGCAAGAAATTCTGGAAAGCCAAGGCCAAGGGCCGCACCCCGGACGATGCGCAGAAGAAGCAGCTGACCACCATTTCCATGCCTCCGCGCTCCATCTCCATTCAGGGCGCAACGGGGTCGGGTCACTGAAGGCCCATGACACGGGGCTGAGCCCGTCCAACTTCACATATTGACACACGGTTCGGATGGCATTAAGCCACGAGGGTGCATATTGGCACCGTGACCGAACCCTTCGACCACCTTCCACCAGACCGACTCGAGGAGCGCTACAGGTCGGACCCACAGGCCTTTCGGGACTGGATGGAAGCGCACCCTTCCTGGTCATCCGACCCGACCTACCCGCTTTGGGAAGCGAGATGGAATGCGGACGGCATAGGCGCTGAACAGCCTGATGCAGACCGAAAGGTGCATTTCGGCTATCCGATCATCATCTCCTCCCTGATCGCCCTCCCTTTCTTGATTCCCTACTGGCAAACAGGAAGGCTGGATCCCGAATGGTCGCAGCCTTGGTTGGGCCTCTTCGCCTTCCTCCCCCTGATGCTGTGGCACGCCGTCCGTACATCCGGTAAGCGCGTGCTCCACGGCCGCATTGCTGTCGGCGTGGCCATCGGGGTCGCACTGGTGATGGTGCTGTTTCATCAGCTATTGTCGACTTGGCCCGGACCGACACGGATTCTGGGGGCCATGGACATCCTGGATACCCGCGAAGCCGAACGCGTCCTGCTGATCCTGCAGACCCACGACCTGATGCTCGTGCACGGTCCCATGCTCCTCCTGGGCATCACGGGGGGCATCTGGACCTGGAGCAGAAATGGCGGCAACCGGGTCGATTTCATCCGCAATGGACTGCAGGTGGTGATCTACACTGCCCTCATTGCAGCGGCAGGGGGACTCTTCACCTTGTTGTCTGTGGTCATGGCGGAAATGGTGGGAATCGAACCGGAAACCATCGGCATTCACCTGATGTGCTGGGGAGGCTCGGGCGTCCTCGTGTTCGCCCACCATGTATGGCTGAGACAGCCGAATGCGTTGAAGCCCGTCCTGCCCCTGATTGCCGGTCTTTTCATTCCCCTATTCGTCCTCCTCGAAAGCGGTTTCCTCCTCACCTATCTCTCGAAAGGGCTTTCCGAACTCACCCGCGACCGTCAGGAATTGCTCGTCTTCAACCTGTTGCTGGGTGCCGTCATCGGATTGGTCCTGCTCCATTCGGCGCTGCAGCGCAACGCCACGCGTCTCGGCCAAGTGCTGGTGGCCATCCTCGTGGTGCTCGGCATATTCGCGGATCTCATCGGCATCCTGGCCATCGGCACCCGCCTGTTGGAAATGGGCCTTACGCCGAACCGACTGGCCGTATTCGTCACAAACGTGCTCTTCCTGTGCACTTTGCTCGCCTTGGTGCCCGGATTCGTTCCACGATGGCGGGAAAAGGGATGGCCGGAAATTGGTGAGGTCCTGAACCGGGCCCTGCTGGCATTCGTGGCATGGACCGCCGTGGTGACCCTCGTCTTTCCTGGCCATCAACTCTGGATCAACCGGAACTTGGATTCCGAGGCCTTCCACACCACCATCGAACAGGCAGAAGCAGAGGCCCTGATGGAGGAGTCCATCGACTCCATCACGGACTGACAGTAGCGCAAACCATCAGCTCCCCGATTGGGTCACGGCTTGATCAACACCCGGGCGACCCCGGCTCCGCCGTCGGATGTCGTCAACCTCATCAGATATCGACCCGAAGACAAAGCGCGCCCATCCCACTCCAATACGGTTGACCGCAACACCCGATAATCGATGACCCTGCCCGATGGGTCCAGCAATTCAGCCCGTCCCCCAAGCCAACCTTCTCCCAGGGTGAGGCGGAACCTGCCTTCGAATGGATTGGGATACAGCCCTGCCTCCAACCGAAGGTATTCCTCCACACCGACATACACCACGGCAGATGACGCCACCGCCGGGCAATCGATGAAATCGGTGACCCATACCGTGTATGACCCCTCGCCCGGTGATGCGAGGACGGGACCTTCCTCCCCATCGAGTACGCTCCCCTCAAACCACCATTGGTAACCCTCATATTCACCATCCACGAGGAGGTTTCCCATATCGTCCTGGTAGACCATCGGTGGAGCGATCGGCCAACACACCAGCACCGAATCGCTGGCCACCGGGCACCCCAAATCAGCCGTTACCGATTCGACGCGGTACCATCCACTTTCGAGGGGGAACCACACTTGTCCACCCCCGAAAAGGGTGTCCACCAGATTCCCATTGAAATACCAGGCCCACCAGGGATGATCGGCGTCTGCCTCAAGGCCCATGGGTGTTCCGTTCAATTCAATCAGCGCGAGATCCATGGCCGCATCCGGCAGGCAGAAAAGCACGGAATCCGAACCCGCACTACAGCCGTTCGAGTCCAAGCCCACCACGGAATACCACCCACTCACTCCTGGAGACCACTGTGCTTCCGTCCCCTCCGCCACAAGGCTGTCTCCGAGATACCAGTTGTACTGCAAGAGACTGTCCGGCGAGCATTGCAATGCACCATCACCCGACAGCGCGATTTCCATCTCGGGGAGGGCAAACACCTCTACCTCGGCAACATCCACAATCGTCACAAGCGGCTGCAGACCAATGACCAGCTGACCGAAACTGGGCGAGGCGTTGAAATCAATCGCGCCCGGTCCATTGGGCGTAAAGGGCGACCAGCCCAACCAATCATCACCATCGAACAGGTCTTCGTCGTAGAAGTCCAAGGCGTAAGGGGGATTGTTCAGGATGATGTTCAGGCCCGTCCATGATGCCGAGCCCACATCATCGACGGTCCCAGAGGTGTAGACCACATTGTCGTTGGCATCCTTGATGGTGAAATAGGGGTCCGGGTTGCCGAAAAAATCATCCCAGCCTCCACCTCCCGTACCGTTCAGGTAGACTTCCTGGAGTACCTGATCCAATATGACCGTTTCCAGGCTGACCGGATTGGGTCCTGGATCCGGAAATCCGACACCTTCCAATGTCACGCCCTCCACCTGAACACCATCTGGCAGGGTCCACGTATGCGTCGTCCATTGGTTTCCCTCCCCGAACACGGTCGCTGAAAAGTCCGCCACGACCTCCCCGCAACCAGCGGCAGGCGAGTAGGTGAAAGAAGAGGTCCCCCCTGCTCCCGGTTCCACGATCAGCGTGTAGCTGAATCCATCGACGACCTCTTGCTCGAAGCCCAGGGCCGACACGACCGCCGTGATGCTGATCTGGAGATTGAACACCCCGGGGAAAGTGGGCACCCCGCAAAGGGTGGCGCATCCGGAAGTCTGGCCCGATGCCGGCTCATAGAGCCCATCGGCATCATCAAGCTCAATCTCGATGCCTGGAGGCAGTCCGGTCACACTCGTCACTTCCACACCGAGCAGTGTCGCCACAAGTCCGGAACCCGGATCCGTCACCTCCGCAGGGATGTAGAACGTGATGAACGCCTCATACTCTTCACCTGCAATGCCGGCAGGCAATTCAGCAGGACAAAGGGTAGGAAATCCATCAGAAGAAACGCAATCAGGGTCGATCACACAGGCTGCACATTGGGCCCAAACACCTCCTTGCGCGCACAGGAATAAGCAGAGGGACAAGAGCAGGAGCACTAAACGGAACATGAGGACAAGATGGCGAATTCCGTTCCCTGAATCACCGGATGGAAGGCAAAGTGAATCCGCCTGCCAATCAGGGAAAGGCGACTGCAAAAGCGGTCCCGGACTTTCAGCATCACTTGGATTCCCGTGCATTGCCGAATGCTATACTTGCCCGGTGAGCTTATTCCCCAAACAAAACCTCATCCAATCGAAATGGCTGTTGACCTTGGGCTTGTGGGGCCTGCTGTCCATCGGTATGACCGCTCAGGAAGGTACCAAGCGGGGCTACATCGAATCCAACTGGGGATTGGCTTGGATATCAGATCCCGACGTCCTTTTTCCCGGCACCTCATTGCTCATTGGAAAACAAGTCTTCAGAGGAAACACCTATGCAGAGCTTCAAGGAGGTTTGGCATTCCCTTCTGTGCTGACCGCCAAGGTGGGCATCGGTCAACAGGGGAATTCGGGGAACCACTTTTCGGCGGGCGTGCGGATTTTCCCACTTCATGTCTATCTGCAAACGGGCTTCCCCACCAAACAATGCCAGCGGGAGGTCGGCAAGGCCAAACTGAGGCGCCTCGAAAAAAGGGGCAAGACAAAAGACGATATACACTGCTCCGAGTGGGTGTTCTCCATGGAACTGTCTCCGGTGGGCCTGACCGGCAGGGAAAGCACCATATCCCTCAATTCCGTTGCCCTGCTCACCGCAGCCAAACGCTGGTACTTCAATTGAAGAACATCCCCTCGATTTGAGCGAGCTTTCCGGCATGCAGCGGCTGATTCCCCTATTGACCTTGGGCCTTGTCATCACAGGTACAAACCCAATGCAAGCCCAACGGCCGGAGATGGCCATGACGGCCCGTCAGGCTGTGACTGAAATTGAAACGCTGACCGCGGTACATCCGGATGCCAAGGATTTCCTCTTCGCAGCCGAAGGGGCCTACCCCGTGGCATCGGTCAACGACCGCCCCACAGTCGGGTTCATTGGCCGGTTGAATGACGATGTGACCGCCGCGGAGTGGCTCGATTGGGCAGCCGGGCAGTCTGCGGTCCACGCCGGGACCTGCCGATACGGCATCGCCTCCTTCCGCATCGACGCCTACAACCTCGACCTCATCAATGAGCTGCCGATGAGCCGGGTGGACCTGGCCTCCAAGGCGGTTCCCCAACTGGAGCGGGCACGGGTCGGCACTAGGGTCGACAGTGTTCACGCCGGCCTTGGTGTGCCCCAGCCCTTCCACGGCGAGGGCGTCCTGATCGGTGTGCTCGACTGGGGCTTCGACTACACCCACCCCAACTTCTACGATACCACCCTCACCTCGACCCGGATCCGCGGCGCGTGGGACCAGTACCGCCAGTCCGGCCCGGCCCCCGCCGGCTTTGACTACGGCACCGTGGCCGAGACCCCCGAGGAACTGCTGGCCATGGGCAGCGACACGGCCAACGTCTACTCCTACTCCACTCACGGCACCCACGTCGCGGGCATCGCCGGCGGATCGGGTTGCGGCGTCAACCTGCACGGCATGGCCCCGGCCGCCGAATTCCTCTTTGCCACCCTCATGGTCGATGAGGCCTCCTCGCTGGACGCCTTCGCCTGGATGCAGGACGTCGCCGAGGCGGATGGCAAGCGCCTCGTCATCAACAACAGCTGGGGTCTCCCGCAATGGGGCACCCCGGACGGGACGGCGCTCAGCAACCAGTTCATCGACGCCATGTCCGAGGAGGGCGTCGTCTTCGTCAGCTCCAACGGCAACAACGGCGACAGCAACTTCCACCTCGACCACACCTTCGCGGCTCCGGGCGACACGGTGCGCTCGCTGGTGAACTTCTACTCGGTCGCCGCAAACCCGAACTTCTGGGGCCAGAACCTCACGCTGTGGGGAGAGCCCGGCGAGGCCTTCTCCATGGGCGTCGCCTTCTTCAACGGTTCCTACGACCCGGTGGGCGCCACCGAATGGGTGCACACGGAGGACGGCCCCGACATGTGGGAAGCCGAGATCGTGGTCAATGGGGATGACACCGTCGTCTACGACGTCGTGGTCGAATCGGCCCACCCGGCCAACGGTCGCCCCTTCGTGCAACTCCGCGTCAACAAGGGCGCCTCCAACGCCAACGCGGTACTACAGTTCACCGCCCCTTCAGGCCGCGTCCACGCCTAGAACCACACGCACCTGTCCAATGATGTCGGCAACTGGGGCCAGGATTTCACCACCGCTGGCCAGTCCGGCTGGGTAGCGGGCGATCCCTATTACGGCGTCCAGCAGCCCGCCTGCTCACACAGCGTCATTGCGGTCGGGGCCCACAACTCCGACTTCGTCAACAACGGCGGCAATGAAATCGGCGGCAACCTCGCCTGGTTCTCAACCTACGGCCCCACCCTCGACGAGCGGCTGAAGCCCAACGTCAGCGCGCCCGGCATCAGCGTGGAATCCTC
>CAXQGL010000026.1:0-49229 GCA_964223495.1 Candidatus Nitrosopumilus sp.
CGCCGCATACGCCCAGAGCATCCAGGACATCTCCGTCACAATTGCACTCGCCAGGAATGATGGGCAGACAGCCGCATTCGAAGATGGGGCCGAGGCCATTGCAGACATTGCATTCGTCGTACTCACCGACGCAGTCGTCCACGTCATCGCAGATGGTGTCGTTGTCCACATCGCCGTCGACTACGACACCCGAGCCATCGGTTTCGCCGGAACATGTGTCGCAACCAGTCGCATAGACGCAGAGTGAGGGGTCATTGTCCGTTGTGCTGTCGTCGATGTAGTTGCAGGCGTTGGGATCCGTGCAGCCCAGTGTTTCATCGTCGTTGCAAACCCCGTCATTGTCATCGTCATTTTCCACAACGGTACCAGATCCATCGCTGGCGCCGGAACAGGTCTGGCATCCCACAGGAAAGATGCAGGTTCCATTGTCCGTATCCGTTGTGGGCGTGACGTCGTAGTTGCACGCTGCTGAATCCGTGCATCCGGTGATTTCATCGGCATCGCAGACGCCGTCATTGTCGGCATCATTGTCCACCGTCGTGCCCGTGCCGTCCGTCTCGCCTGAGCAGGTCTGGCATCCTGTCGGGTAGACGCAGGTCGCATTGTCCGTGTCCGTTGTCGGGGTGGCGTCATAGTTGCAGGCCTGCGCATCCGTGCAACCTGTGATTTCGTCACCATCGCACACGCCGTCGTTGTCCGCATCGTCCAGACAACCGCACAGCTCCTCATCATGGTCTATGGAGGGGATGCCGATGCCTTCCGTGCTGAATGCGAAGTGCAACAGGTAATCATTGTCACCTTCCGGAAGAACTTCCGGCAGAATTTGTACGCTCAGCGTTCCTGAAATCACCCCATTGGTCGTGAACTGCCCGATGAGCACCCTTTGGTCCACATCGGGCACCCCATTTTCGAAACCGGGAAGGATATACCATGCTCCACCTGCGATATCGTCGATCAGCACCCCCCCCCTGCTTCAAATCCTGAAGTCCATGCGCCCAGCGGTGACACTGTGGTGTAGCCGAGACCGAGGTAGGGAGGCTGGTCTGGAGATGACTCGATTCCTATGGTGCCCCAACTGTCGTAGGGCAACGCATCCACGAAATCGTATAGGATCGGATTGATGGCACTGGGTGTTGGCCCTCCGCTGCCGTTGTGGTAAAAGGATGTGGTGGTTTGAATGGAAAGCGGATCAATGGAATTGCCGAAAATCGCAGACACGGTGTCCAATGCGCTCGCTGTCCGGAGATACATCCGGTAAGTGCGCATTCCTGCAAGCTCCGCAATTTCCGTGGTGTCGTGGTCTGCATAGATTTCCCACTCCAGAAAGTAGGTGCCCAAGGAGTCATCTGCGAAAGAAAGCGTCTGATTGTCCAAGGTGTCGGGACAGCTGCAGAAGTCGCAACTCCCATCCTCCACGAATGCCGTGGGATCGTAGTTGCACGCTGTCTCATCGGTACACCCCGACTGGTTTAAAGGATTGACTTGCAGGTAGGGCCGGATGCAGGTGTTCGCATCCTGTAGTCCATTCTGGTAAACTTGAAAGAGAACCTCTCCGTCCAGTGTGCCGTCCGTTGTGACTTGGGCGAACATCACTTCAAGGTCACCTCCTGCCATAGCGTTGGATGATGCTTCCGCATCGGCGATGAACCAGATACTGCCGGTTGGAGAATCGAAAACCAAGTCTTGTCCGGCTTCGAATGCTCCTGACAGGGGAAGCGTTAACGGATCTTCCTGGATGGTCGTTGCTGTTTCTCCGTTGCCTGTGACAGCAGCCGATTGCAGTCCGATGGAGACGAAACTGTCGTATTCCAATTCAGGGAAGCTCGCGAACAACAGGGGGTTGATGGTTGATTCAGTTGCCCCTCCCAAATTTGATTCTTGCCAAAAGGAAGTTGTGGTTGTTATGGAGGTCGGGGCGTTGACGTCACCTGATACAGCCTGCAGGAGGTCGTTCTCGGCACTGCACACGAGATAGAGTCGATAGGTGTTGTACCCGGTGAGATCATATGTAGTGAAGCCGCCAATGACTTCTCCTATGTCCGTGAAGACGGTGTCGATCCTGATGGAAAACGCTTCCGGATCTCCTGAACCTGTGCACGAAGTGGCCAATTGAGCTTGAACGGATTGACTTCCAGAGCAAAGAACCGCCAGCAGGAATACGGTAGGCAGGAAGAACTTGTGCAAGGTTTTGATAAGCATGGCGCAAGCGAGATTGGAATCAGGCGACAATTTGGTTCCTTAAATATAGGTATATAATCTTAAAAACCCGACTAATTGTATTCTAGTCGCGTTGAAACACGTTTTGGTCGATAAAATTCGACCTATTCAATACAGGCGTTGCCGAAAAAGAGGAGAAACTCCAAGAGGTCCGATGCGCCTACCCCACCGTCACCATTGACATCGAAGTAGCAGTTGTCCTGGGGACATCCTTCAGGGAACAGACAGGACCCGTCATCGAAGTTCGCAAGGCCGTCGAAATTGTCTGCGTCGGGATAGGTGCAGCCCCAGACTTCTGCATTGTCGCAGATGCCGTTTTGATTGGTGTCAGCCGGGCAACCTCCGCCACAGATGCCGAGGGCATCGGTCTGGTTGCCATTGCAGTCGCAGTCTCCTTCGGGAATGTTGCTGCATCCGCACTGGAATGAAGCCCCCACCCCATTGCAGACTCCGCATTCGTCAAATTGTCCGACGCAGTCGTCCACGTCGTCGCAGATCCCGTCTTCGTCGATGTCGGCGGTGCAAGTGCCGTTGCATTCGCCGAGCGCATCCAGACTGCCTATGCAATCGTCCACGTCATCGCAGATGCCATCGCCGTCGGCATCGTCGGCGCAGGATCCGCCGCAGATTCCCAAGGCGTCTTCTGCTGCGCAGCTTCCATCGTCGTCTGTTGCGCTCAGATCGAAATTGCAGGCGCTGGGATCCGTGCAGCCTGGTATTTCTTCGTCGTCGCAGATCCCATCACCGTCCACGTCGGCCGGACAGTCGCCGCCACAGATGCCGAGGGCATCGGTCTGGTTGCCATTGCAGTCGCAGTCTCCCTCGGGAATGTTGCTGCACCCGCATTGGAAGGAAGCCCCCACCCCATTGCAAACGCCACATTCGTCGAATTGGCCGATGCAGCCGTCCGCATCGTCGCAGATTCCGTCTTCGTCAGCGTCGGCACTGCACGTTCCGTTGCATACGCCCAATGCGTCCACACTGCCGATGCAGTCGTCCACATCATCGCAGATGCCATCACCGTCGGCATCGGCGGCGCATGATCCACCGCAAATTCCCAGGGCATCCTCTGATGTGCAACTGCCATCGTCGTCCGTCGCGCAGCTCAGATAATTGCAGGCGGCCACGTCCGTGCAACCGTAGACATCGAATTGGGCTTCGATGTCATCGCAAATGCCGTTTCCGTTCTCGTCCGAAGCACATTCTCCTCCGCACACGCCGATGGCATCGGTCTGGTTGCCATTGCAATCGCAATCACCGACCGGAATGTTGGCGCAGCCACATTGGTACACTTCCCCCGGCCCATTGCATATGCCACAGGCATCGTAGGTACCGATGCAGGGATCCACGTCATCGCAGATGCCGTCGACATCCGCATCTTCAGTGCAGCTGCCACCGCAGTCGCCAATGATGTCCAATTGGTTGCCATTGCAGTCGCAGTCACCATCCGGGATGTCTTCGCATCCACATGCATAGACCTCGCCCGGTCCATTGCAGATGCCGCAGGCATCATAGTTGCCGATGCACGGGTCTTCCGAGTCACACAGGCCGTCTTCATCGACATCCGCATTGCAATCGCCTCCGCACTCGCCAATGGCGTCAATGGTTGCACAGGAGCCGTCCTCCTCGGTGGCGGTTGCATCGTAGTTGCAGGCTGAAGAATCGGTACATCCCAAAATTTCCGCATTGTCGCAAATGCCGTCCTGATCCAAGTCTTCCGGACAATTGCCGTTGCAGGTGCCGAGGGCATCGTAAGTGCCCACGCAATCGTCTACATCGTCGCAGACGTCATCCCCATCCAAGTCCGCAGTGCAACTGCCATTGCATACACCGAGGGCATCGTAAGTGCCGATGCAGTCGTCCAGATCGTCGCAGACTCCGTCATCGTCGACGTCTTCCGCACAACTTCCACCACACACGTCAAGTGCGTCCAAGGTGTTTCCGTTGCAGTCACATTCTCCGGCAGGAATTTCCGTACAACCGCATGCATAGACGGCGCCCGGTCCATTGCAGATGCCACAGGCGTCCAATGCGCCCACGCAATCATCCACGTCGTCGCAGATCCCGTCATTGTCCGCATCGGCTGAACACGTTCCGCCGCACTCCCCGAGTGCGTCCAATTGACTTCCATTGCAATCACAATCCCCAGATGGGATGTCAGCACAACCGCATTCGTAAATGGATCCTGGGCCATTGCATACACCGCATTGATCCAGTTCACCGATGCAGGGATCAACTTCATCGCAGATGCCGTCCGCATCAGCATCATTGAGGCAGTTGCCGTCACAATCCAACCCTTCCACGGGGTAGATGCAGTCTCCTGTAGTTTCCGAAGGGCAGGCTCCGCCCAGCACAGAGCTGAACAACTGATCCTGGGTGCCGTCTGCTTCTCCATTAGCACCGGTGCCGAAGTCGGGGAAAAACTGACCGGTCAACTCGACGGTGATGTCGCCATCCGTAGTAAGCTGTGCGATGAGAACCTTCCCGTCCTCATCCGGGACGCCTTGGTCATTGCCGTCATTGAAAATGTACCAGAGCCCTCCGATCAAGTCGTCCATGATGAGGTCGTTGCCGGCCTCGAATTCCGCAATCCAGTTCTGGTTCGGGCTGGCAATCGTACTGACGGTGGCCTGCGGGGTGCCGTCTTCAGGAGCATGGCCAATGGTGACCCAGCTGTCGTAAAGGAGATCCGGGAAAAAGCCGAGCAGACTGGACATGATGCCCGTGGCTGTCGAAGCCCCCACCGCATCCTGATGAAAACTGGTGGTGGTTTTGATCCTGATGACCGAAGAGGAGGCGGGGGTGTTTACCGGCAGGTCTGACGGTGAGCAACTGTCGTATTCACAAGTTCCATCATCGAAATCCGCATTTGGAGCATAGTTGCAGGCACTGATGTCCGTGCACCCGATGATGATGGTGCTGATGGCACTGAGGAAATTGTCAGATTCCGGAAGATGGACGTAAAGTCTGTAGGTGGTCATGCCTGCCAGAGCCCCCGATGTGTGCACGACGTGAGGGTCAAGGGTCAGGCAGGGGCTTGAAGTACCCGTTTCGGATCCGCTTGCAGTAGCATCGTAATTGCATGCCGTACTGTCAGTGCACTGGGCTTGAATTCCGTGTATTGGAAAGGCCTGGATGGCTATGAATGTGGAAAGGGCAAGTAGGAGTCGATACATAACAGGCATTCGCCCTACAAAAATAGCAATCGATTTGATATAAAAGGCTATTCGTCTATATTTTTGATGAATTCGTCTATAATGGGCAAGAAAAAAGCCCGGATGAACCGGGCTTGTTTGTAGTAGCGAGAGAGAGACTTGAACTCTCGACCTCAGGATTATGAATCCTGCGCTCTAACCAGCTGAGCTACCTCGCCAATCGTTTCCTGAGTTGAAACGGGCGGCAAATGTAGCAAGAAGGACCATATCCTCTGCCCGTTTTTGGGATTGTTGGAAGGGTGTAGAACCGTGCACCCCTTGCTCGATTGTATCTTACGCCCACATTCCAAAGCATGGACCTTGTTGAATTTCAAGTAGAGGTGCCGATCCAGGCGAGCAAGGGTTCGATATTCAGTCGACTGAACAACCCGAGTGGTCTATCCGAGTGGTTTGCAGATGACGTGAACATCAAGAAGGATGTTTTCACCTTTTTCTGGGATGGATCAGAGGAATCGGCACGGCTTATTTCGCAAAAGCGAGAGGATTTCGTGAAGTTTCGCTGGATTGAGCACGAGGAGGAAGGTGAGAAGTCCTTCTTCGAGATGAAGATCAAGATTGACCCCCTGACCGGCGACACGGCACTGCTGGTCACTGATTATGCGGAAGAAGACGAAATCGAAGAAGCGAAGTTGCTCTGGGAGAAGCAACTCGGTGATCTCAAGCGCGTTCTCGGCGGCTGATTCCCTCACGGATTTTGCTCATGTGCCTCGCAGATAGGGTCTGACGAGGGAGAGATACTGTTCGGTATAGTCGAGCGTGGCGCTGCCTTCCAAGGTGAGTTGGTTGATTTGATGTCCGGTTGGTTCGTCGGATTTGACCCATTCGGACAGGATTCGCTTGGGGGGCAGGTGGCGCATGGTCTGGACGCGTACGGTCTGGCCCAGGACAAAACCACTGCCTTCCGCCCAGGCGTTCCATTCGGCTTCCCGGTCGGCGGGCCAGATGGTACATAGCCTTCCTCCTTGGGTCAATAATTTCGATGCGGCCTTCACCAATGCCCCCATGGGCAGTGTATCATCATGTCGGGCGAGATTACGGGCGCGGATGGGGGATTTGGGTTTGTCCCGAAAAAATGGAGGATTGGATATGATGAGGTCAAATCTCTCTGACCAGTCGGGTCTCATCGCTGCGTCCTGTAGGCTTCCCTCCCACGCTTCTGCCCGCCCGGAAAATGGTTGGTTCCTGTAATTCTCTGCACACTGTGCGGCTGCAGTCGGTTCCAGTTCCACTCCGGTCAACCGGGCTTCGGACGTCATCCGCTGCAAGAGCATGATGCCGACGTAACCGTTGCCGGCACCGGCGTCCAGGATCCGTGTGGCTTTTTCGATCGGTGTCCAACAACCAAGAACGATTCCATCGGTGCCCACTTTCATGGCGGCGCCATCCTGTTCTACGGAGAATTCCTTGAAATGGAATGGGCCACGGGCCATGATGGTCTGTTATTCCGGGTTGCCCTTCCTTCTGCGCTGCCACGTCTCGAAGGCGGGAAAGTCCTCCCTACGGGATTCAGGTGCATGAGACAGCGGGGCGATTTCGATCAATGATGCCTGACAGTCTACGGGCAACTGCTGGTAAAGCGCCGTTCCTTCCACCTTGTGGTCGTACATGGCGTCGGTCACCTCGCCGATTTCCTTGGCCGGATTTCCCGCGATGACCTTCCTGTCCATCCATTGGCTGCCCGTTTTGAGGAAGGACAAGGCCCCAACGATGCAGCCCTCCCCTACTTGGACATCATCCATGACGACCGCATTCATTCCGATCATGCACTGCTTTCCAAGTGTGGCACCATGAATGACCGCCCCGTGTCCGACATGGGCGCCTTCATGAAGGTGGACCGTGGTCCCCGGAAACATATGCACTACTGCGTTTTCCTGCACGTTGCATCCCCTTTCCAGTACGATGCGTCCCCAGTCGCCACGGAGCACAGCTCCCGCACCAATGAAGCAGTCCGGTCCGATCGTGACATGGCCGATGATCACGGCATTGGGGTGTACGAAGGCGCTTGGGTCCACCACCGGTACCATGTCCTTGAACGCCTGGATCATGCGGTCTCCGGGTTTTCGATGATGGTCGCATAACCCTGGCCCACACCGATGCAGAGACTGACCAGGGCGTATCGCTGGTTGTTGCGGCGCAACTGTCGGGCGGCCGTGAGCAAGAGGCGGGCACCGGTCATGCCCAGTGGATGTCCGATGGCGATGGCGCCCCCTTGGGGATTGATCCGGGGATCCGCATCATCGAGGCCCAGACTTCGGGTACAGGCGAGGGCCTGGGCTGCGAATGCCTCGTTCAATTCGATGTGGTCCATGTCATCGAGTGACAGTCCGGTCCGGTCGAGGACCATGCGCGTGGCGTTGACGGGACCGATGCCCATGATCCGCGGTTCGACACCGACGACAGAATTGCCCACGAGCCGGGCGAGTGGTGTACAGCCCATTTTCTTGAGGCCGGCATCATTCGCCATCATCAGTGCACATGCGCCGTCATTCAATCCGCTGCTGTTGCCCGCGGTCACCGAGCCGCCCTCCTTCCTGAATGCGGGCCGCAATCTCGCGAGGATCTCCTGGGTCGTCCCGGGCTTGATGAACTCATCCTGATCGAAAATCAGGTCATCCTGTTTGCGTCGGGGTATGGAAACGGGGACGGTTTCTTCCGCGAGGTGTCCCGACTCCATGGCAGCTGTTGCCTTCTGTTGCGACCATGCGGCGAAGGCATCCTGTGACTCCCGATTGATCTTGTGCAGTTCGACGAGGTTCTCAGCGGTGGATCCCATGCCTTCGGTACCATAGATGGCGTCGAGTTTGGGATTGATGAAGCGCCAGCCAAAGCTTGTATCGTGCATTTCGGAATCCCTGCCGAATGGAGCACTGGCCTTGCTGATGACCCACGGCCCACGGGTCATGTGCTCGACGCCTCCGGTCATCATGATGTCGGCATCGCCCACATGCAGGGCACGAGCGGCGTTCACACAGGCTGCCATGCCCGAGGCGCACAACCGGTTGACCGTCTCTCCCGGAACCGTGTGTGGCATTCCGGCCAGGAGCAAGGCCATCCGGGCGACATTCCTGTTGTCCTCCCCAGCTTGGTTGGCACACCCCATGATGACATCATCGATCATGGCAGGGTCGAAATCGGGGTGCCTGTCCAACAGGGCTCTCATCACATGGGCGGCGAGGTCATCCGCCCTGATGGGCGCGAGTGCGCCACCAAACTTGCCGATGGGGGTGCGGATCCCGTCTACGATGTATGCATTCATGAGCTGGATGGCATGGGTTTTTCCGGGGAAAGTCCCCGCCAGAAATCGAGCAATGGATTGAAGACGAAGGTCTGCACCAACGCACATTCTCCATTGTGGACGGCATACATCCGACTTCCGTCGTGCTCAAGCAATTCACCGTGGTCTCCGAATTCCTCGAGGATGGGTGGTTTCCAATGCAGGGCCAATTCGACGTTGCGGCCATCCTTGTACTGGACTTTCATGTTCCAAGCCGGAGCACTGTTCCGAAGGCTGTCCTGTCCTTGCGCATCCAGATGGCTGTTCCATGTTTCCACATGGACCTTTCGGAATTTCAGCCATTGATCGCGGAGCAAGGTCTGCGGGACATCGATCCTTCCGGATGGCCCCTGCGCTTCGATGGAGGTTCCGTCCCCGCTCCATGAGAGCGTGGCGGCCATGCCGACATCGTCGAGTGGCGTGGCCGTGATGGAGGCAATGTCATCGGCACGTGAGGCGAACACGCCCGTGTAGCGCCATTCATTTTCATCTGTAAAGAACCGGGTGGAAAGAAATCCTGTAAATCCTTCGATGTGGGTCACATACGGGTCAACCGAGCGGCCTTCACCCGGCAATTCCAGCAGCATGTGTGTTCCGGTATGGCTCTGCGTGGGCGTGCCCACGAACCAGGTCTTCGCGGGTTCCTGCGCATCGTCCAAGTGTATGTCCACGCGCTTTCCGGCTGAAGCCATCATCTTGAGGACCCCCTCCTTGGCTGATGAACGAACCGGTTGCCGCACGGAGATGCGCTTGAATGTCTTGAGCAGCAGGTCTGTGGCGTCCTTTCTTGCGAGCAGGGTGCCGTTGAGTTGCCACAGTCCCAGTGGGTGTTCCGGAATCCTCTCGAGGAGAGCAATCCTGCCTTCCGAGTCGGCAATCCTGATGCGGGTGACCCGGGCCGTATCCTCGATGGAGAAATGGGTGCTGCGGTCCGAGTCGAGGTTGCCTGATTCGCCGGACAGGTTCGAAATCAGCGCCAGCCCAATCAGCCCGGCCAACGATAGCGGGAAGAGGAATTTACGGTTCATGTAGTGGGCTTTGGCGCTTGAGTTGAGGTCCACCGTCTCCTTCTCAAGATGGAGAGCAACCACCCGGTGAAGATGACGATGCCGATGGGCCCTCCGACGGCGAGCATGGACCAGCGCGCCTCCTTTCCTCGAATGCGGGTCTCATCCAATGGCCGGAAAGCAATGGTTCTCGAGCGCAAACTGATCGCTGCCGCGTCATCGAGCAGATAGCTCATGGCATTGAGCAACCACTCCTTGTTGTCATAGATCACTTGATTCGAGTAGCGGTCGAACCCAAGCGGCATCGGGATGACGCCCTGTTCGCCATTGCGTACCTCATTGCGGATGAAGTCGGCATCGGAAACCACGATGATCTTGCCATTGTCGGTGCGCTTTCTGAAGGCGAAATCTGGATCTTCCCGCAGGGTGGCTCCCAGACGCATGGCATAGAAACTGTCGAATGTTCCTTCGAGCAGCAAAGCGAGTGGAAAACCGTCCGTGCGGCCCGTTTCAAAATGGTCGGGGGGCAATTCGACGACCCCGGCTCCCACCCTTGCGGGCGAATTGTATGTGAGGGAACGCGGTGAACTGGCCAACAGCACTGTTGAACGCCTCCCCTCCAGGGCATTTACGGTGTCGATGGTGCCGGCAAAATCGAAATGGACTGGATCCAGGTTGGCGCAGATGGGGTGTGCATCGGGCCCGGACAACACCACGGGTGCGAAATACCAACTGAACATCTGCATGTTGCGGTGGTCGCCCATGGGACCTGCATTGAGCATGATCGGGGCGCATTGTGCATCGAGTACCATGTCGCGATTGACCCTGGCGCCGTAGTGGAACAACTGGTCGAACAGGTTGATTTCCCTTGTCGTCGCCATGGTGAATTGGCGGGACGCAAGGCTGTCCCTGTCGGTGACCAGCGGATCGACGAGCCAGAGCATCCGGCCCCCATTCATCAGGTATTGGTCGAGCAACAATTTGTCGCGGTCACTGAAGGTTGAATCCGGTCCGGCAATGATGAGGGCGTCGAATTTGGGCTGTCGCCAGGGTCGGCCTTCGATCCTCTCGCAAAGGGCGTCCACCTTGCCGTCCAGCTGAACGTCGATGATGTCTGCGGATTCTGCCAAGGTCGAGGTGAAATCCGCAGTTTGTTCGGGTGTCCAGCACCCGTGGCCCTGAAGGATGCCCACCATCGGGCGCTCAGAACGCAGCCCCATCCGGATGGCATGACCCAATGTGAATTCAACCTGATTGATGGCGTTCTGGACCATGACCTCGTCGGGCTCCATGGTTTCGGAACGCAGGAATTGAACCGGGTAATCCACGCCGTTCACCGTGATCATGGCGCAAGGCCAGATATTCTGGAATGCGGTCACACCATGTTCCCTGTAGGCCACCCTCGTGAAACGCAGGCCCTGCTCGTAGAGCGCCATTTCCGTCTCCCCGATGGTCTTCTCATCCCCACTGGCCGTGATGTCGATGAAATCCCAACGCACTTTTCCGCCGCTCTCGGACGAAAACGTCCTGAGTTTGCTTCTGATTTCTTCGGACAATCTCCTGTAGCGCGCCGGAAAGTCTCCGGCGAGATAGCAGCGGACCAGCACTTCCTCCTCCCCGGCATCGAGTGTGCCGAGCATGTCCGATGTCGCTTGCGTCAGGCTGTGGCGTTGATCTTCCGTGACATCGAAGCGCCATCCTGTAGGTCCCAGCGCAGCGAGGAGTGCTCCGGCGATGAGCACGCCGCGCCATCCATCCGAAGTCAGGAAATTCATTCGTTCCGTCAGCCTCATGAATGGGTGGGTTTGATCCTGGATTGTGCAATGGCCAGGGCCAATGCCGTATAGGCTGAGAACCACAGCAGGTCGGACAGGATGATGACGCCCTTTCCAATGGAGCGGAAATGGGTTTCCATGGCAAACCATTGGATGGTGTGATCCCAGCTCCCGAACAGGTCATACGAACCGAGGGCAGCAGGGCCGTAATACAGAATGAGGCAGGCCAATCCCGTGGTGAGGAAAGCGACGATTTGACTGTCCGTTCGGGATGATGCAGCCAGTCCGGTTGCGACAAAAGCGGCACCCAGCATGACCAGTCCCAGATAACCTGCGAGCACTGCGCCACTGTCGATGTTGCCGGCGGGATTGCCCAGGTGGTGGAGTACACCGTAGCCGATCAGTGTGGGGAGCAATGCAAGCAGGACGAGGGTGACGCCTGCGAGGAACTTGGCCCGGATGATGCGGGCAGGGTCCAGCGGATGGGTTAGCAACAATTCGAGGGTGCCCTGGTTCCTTTCTTCAGGGATGGACCGCATGGTGACAGCGGGAATCAGGAACATCAGGACCCATGGAGTGAACAGGAAGAAAGCGTTCATCTCTGCGACGCCATTGGTCAGGAGGTTCCATTGTCCCGGGAAGACCCAATGGAACAGCCCTCCAATCAGCAGGAACACGCCGAGCACGACCGTTCCGATGATCGAGGAGAGAAAAGTGCGGAGTTCCTTCTTGTAGAGGGCAAACATGAATCAGGCTCGAAATTAGGACGACCAGAGTATGGTGTGGCTCTCCGCTTGCGGGGATGCTGCAAAGAGGGCCTTCGTCCGGGGCCACACCTCTGCGAACAAGGGACCCCGGCGGTAAGCGTCCAGCGCTTTTTCGCTGTCCCAGATGCTGATGGTGCTGATGGATGAAGTCCGCTCTTGGGACTGGATGAGCTTCAGGCTCCGGCAACCCTGACTGCCTGCAATGGCTTCCCTGTGCTCGCCGAACAGGGCGAGGAATTCCTCGATGGCATCGGGTCGGAAATGCATGTGGACGATACGGAGGATCATGGTGTGGACACCGTTGAGGGCACAATGGATGAGAATTCGATGCGGACGCCGGATCCCACCTTGAGTCCGAAGAGCTGGCTGGCTCCTCCTCCGTTGTTGGTGGCGCCGTTGTTGATGGCGATTTCGAGCAGGCCCATGTGATTGAACAGAGCGACACGTTCTCCGTTCTGAACTGCACCGTAATGCCGGTGGATCCTGGATACATCCATGCGGCTTGCCCGCAGTGGAATCCTGAAGGGGCGGTCCTTGCCCACATCCTTGAAGGTCCGTTCGTCAATGTTGGTGATGAGGTTGCCGTAATGGTCGACATGCAGGACGATGCCCTGGACATAGTCCGCCCCGATGAGCGGCCGCTGCCACTCGCTCTCCACCCAACCTGCAGCGGGACGACCGATGACCGCGGGCACTCCGCCCTGCACCAGGTGGCAGGCCACCTGAACGAAGATGTGTCGCTCCGGAAATGTGAGGATGTCGCTCTCGGATGAGACCGAGATGTCATGGATGGCATCAGGTTCCCTTTCTGCAATCAACGAGAAAATGCCATCGTCCAAAGCCACATAATATTGTCCGGCCAACTCCATCACGCGGTGATTGAATTCACCGGTTCCGACGGCGTTCATCGCAATGATGTGCACCGTTCCCTTCGGGAAATGAGGAGCCGCAACGCGAAGGGCGAAGGCGGCATTGTTCGTGTCGAATGGGCGAATGCCATGGGAAATGTCCACAATTCTGATGGTGGGATCCCTCGAAATGATGGCGCCTTTCAGGGCAGCGGTATACAGGCTGTCCGTTCCGTAATCGGAAGTCAGGGTGATGACGCGGGGTGTGGACGGAAGCTGCTCCATGCCACTTCAAAATTGAGCATCCCTTCGAAGTAGATTTGCGGTTCTTCCACGAGATATCCCAAAACCTCCCCACAGTCGTCATTCAACCCGTGAGTTCAGAACGTAAATTTTCGCTTCCCGATGTCCCGCCTCTCGAGTTCTTTGGCGTGGGGCACCGGAAATTCACGCAGCTCAAGGCCCATTTCCCCAAGCTGAAATTGGTGGGACGGGGTACCGAAATCAAGGCGTTGGGTGCGAAGAATGACCTCGATGCTTTTGCTGCCAAGTGGGACTTGCTCGTCTGGCACCTCGAGCGTTATGGTAGTTTGGCCGAGGATGACCTGGACCGGTTGATGCGCGATGACGGCGTGGCGCTGCGGAAATCCGCCTCCGAGGACGACACGCTCGTTTATGGACCCGGTGGATTGCGGGTCACCGCCAGAACCCCGAACCAGCGCCGGTTGGTGGAAGCCGTCCGAAAGAACGACATGGTGTTCGCCATAGGACCTGCGGGTTCAGGAAAGACCTATACCGCCGTTGCACTTGCCGTACAGGCGCTCAAGGAGAAAAAGGTGCGCCGCATCATCCTGACGAGGCCCGCGGTTGAGGCCGGTGAGAACCTGGGATTCCTGCCCGGTGACCTGAAGGAGAAGTTGGACCCCTACATGCAGCCGCTGTACGATGCCCTGACGGACATGCTGCCCTACGAGCGCGTGGCCGACCATCTGGAGAAGGGGGTGATCGAGATTGCCCCTCTGGCCTTCATGAGGGGCCGCACCCTGGACAAGGCCTTCGTCATCCTGGATGAAGCCCAGAATTCCACGGTGGCGCAAATCAAGATGTTCCTGACCCGGATGGGACGATCGGCCACGTTCGTGGTGACGGGTGATGCATCACAGGTGGACCTTCCCCATCGCCAGGAAAGCGGACTCCGATTCGCCCGCAGGGTATTGAAGGGGGTGGACGGATTGGAGTTCGTTACTCTGACCGCGGACGATGTCGTGCGCCATTCCTTGGTGAAGAAGGTGATCAGGGCTTTTGAAGAAGCCGAAGAGGTGGGCTCGGGCGGAGGCTTGGGTGCTTCCTTGGGAAAGGTCCCTCCGAAACAGTGGGTCCGGGATGACCAGGATGCGGATGCTCCTGAAGGCGATGACGATATTGTGCAAGAGACTTGAAAATGAACACCTCCATTTTTCCAACTCCGTTGTATGACCAGCGGCTTCGGTTTCCGGGAGAATCCGACTACTATCGGGGCAAGGTCCGGGACGTCCACACCTTGGATGATGGTCGTCTTCTGATGGTGGCGAGCGACCGGATCTCCGCTTTCGATGTGGTGCTTCCCCGCCCCATTCCGTTCAAGGGCCAGGTGCTGAATCAGCTTGCAGCCCACATGTTGCAGGCCGTTTCCGATGTGGTCCCGGTCTGGCTGGAGGATGCCCCTGACCCCAATGTGGCAGTGGGCAAGCGGTGTGAGCCGATTCGATTGGAGATGGTTATCCGGGGTCATTTGACCGGACATGCCTGGCGGACATACCGCGATGGTGGGCGTAGCTTGTGTGGGGTATCCATGCCGGACGGTCTCAAGGAACACGATGCCTTTCCGGAGCCCATCATTACCCCGGCGACAAAGGCCGAGGCCGGTCATGACGAAGACATATCGGAGGCTGAAATCCTGTCCAAAGGCATTGTCGGTGAGGATTTGTACGGGCGCATGGTTCAGGTGACCAGGACGTTGTTTGAGCGGGGCCGTGCGATGGCTGCGGAGCGGGGCCTGATCCTGGTGGACACCAAATACGAATTCGGCCTATACGAGGGCGGGTTGATGCTGATGGACGAGGTCCACACACCGGACAGCAGTCGTTATTTCCATGCGGAAGGATTCGAGGAAAGACAGGCATCGGGCAGCCCCCAGGCCCAATTGAGCAAGGAGTTCGTTCGGGAATGGTTGATCCAAGGCGGATTCATGGGGCGGGAAGGAGACCGCATGCCAACGATGGACGACGCATTCGTGGAACATGTGAGCCGTCGTTACATCGCGCTCTATGAACAGATGTCAGGCAAGGAATTCGTCATGCCAGAAGAGACGGATACCGTTGCCCGCATCGAAAGGAATCTGGACCATTGGCTCCGCGCGCACTGAAGAATGCTCCCTGGCGGGAGGATGCCATTGCGGCCGTCCGGGCCCTCAAGGCCGGAGGGGTAGTCCTGTATCCCACGGATACCGTTTGGGGTTTGGGCTGCAGGGCCGATGATGCCGAAGCACTTGACCGCCTCTATGCGCTCAAGGGACGGGAGGGTGGTCAGCCCTCGCTCGTGCTGGTGGATGCCGAAGGGCTCCTCGAGGAGTATGCGCATCCGGTGCCCGACATCGCATGGGACCTCTTGAGGGAGAGCGGTCCGGGATCACGGCCCATGACCCTTGTATTGCCCGGTGGCAGGGATGTTGCCCCTGCCCTCCTCGCAGAGGATGGCAGCCTCGCCCTGCGTGTGGTGCACGATCCTTTCCTGCAGTTCATCATCCGGGGAATCGACGTTCCGCTCGTCTCCACTTCTGCAAACTTGACGGGCCAGCCTACGCCAGGACATTTCTCCGAGATTTCCGGCAGCCTGCGCTCCGGTGTGGACCATGTGTGTGCCACCGGACGGGACCGCCGTGGTGGGGCGCCATCGAGTATGGTCAAACTGGACGCTTTCGGGCGCATTGAAATTCTCCGCCCGTGAATTTCTCGGATCAGATGAAGCACCCCGTTTTCCGGGCCGTGGGCAAGGAGGCGGATCGGAAAGGCCAGCAGGCGTTTGCCATCGGGGGATTCGTGCGTGACCTACTGCTGGGGCGCCCCTCCAAGGACATCGACATCGTTGTGGAAGGCAGTGGGATTGAATTGGCACGTGCTGTCGCGGATTCATTGGGTGCCGGCAAGGTGTCCGTATTCAAGAATTTCGGTACGGCGATGTTCCGGCATGCCGGCTGTGAGGTTGAATTCGTCGGTGCCCGGAAGGAATCCTACCAGAGAGACAGCAGGAAGCCCATCGTCGAGGATGGCAGCATAGAGGATGATCAGCAGAGAAGGGATTTCACCATCAATGCGCTGGCGATCCGGTTGAATTCCGATGGATTCGGGACCTTGATGGATCCCTTTGATGGATTGCGCGATCTCGAGGACCGCATCATCCGCACCCCACTCGATCCCGATGTCACGTTCAGCGATGACCCACTGCGGATGCTGCGGGCCGTGCGCTTCGCGTCCCAATTGGGATTCCACATCGAGGCGGGTGCATTGGAGGCCATCCAAAGGAACAGCGGCCGTCTGGAGATCATCTCCTCGGAGCGCATCCACGTGGAATTGAACAAGATCCTCCTGAGCCGAAGGCCGAGTGTGGGATTCAAGCTTCTCCTGAAGACGCGGCTGCTTCACGGCTTCTTTCCTGAGATGGTGGCCCTCAAGGGTGTGGAGCGGCGCAATGGAATCGGGCACAAGGACAACTTCTACCACACCCTGGAGGTCATCGACAATGTGGCGGCCGTCAGCGACAAACTCTGGTTGAGGTGGGCCGCCTTGTTGCATGACATCGCCAAGCCTCCTACGAAGCGTTTCCATCCGGACCATGGTTGGACGTTCCATGGACATGAAGACAGGGGTGCCCGCATGGTTCCCAAGATCTTCAAGCGGCTGAAGCTGCCGTTGGACCACCAGATGAAGTATGTCCAGAAACTCGTCCTGCTGCACCTGCGTCCCATCGCCTTGACCAAGGAGGAGGTGACGGATAGCGCGGTGCGCCGTCTGCTTTTCGAGGCTGGCGATGATGTGGATGACCTCATGGTGCTTGCCCGCGCGGACATCACTTCGAAGAATGAAGCGAAAGTCGAGCGCTATCTGCGCAATTATGAGGTCGTCGTGCGAAAGCTGGTGGAGGTTGAGGAAAAGGACCGCGTCCGGAATTTCGAGCCCCCGATCAGTGGCGAGGACATCATGAAATCACTGGGGATTCCTCCCTGTCGGCCGATCGGAGCCGTGAAGAACCTCATCAAGGACGCCATCCTGGATGGTTTGATCCCCAATGAGCCCGATGCTGCCAGGGCCCTGATGATGCACCATGGCCCCATTATCCTGGACGCATGGCGAGGATTCCAGGAAAAGGTGACCGCGGGGACCATGCATGAGAAGGAGGCCAGGGATGCGTTCGATGCATGGCTCGGAACCGTGGAGGTCAAGCCTTTCCCTTCCAGCCATCCTTGAGGGTCACCGACCGGTTCCATACCATCCGGCCTGCCGTGGCCGTGCGCTCTTCATCGAGGATGAAATAGCCCAGCCGAGTGAACTGATGGGGTACTCCGCCTTTCGCTTGGACGAGTGATGGTTCCAGCATGCAGCCCGAACGGATTTCGAGGCTGTCCGGGTTCAGGAATTCCGTGAATTCGCGGTCGGCATGGCCATCGGGAGTCGGGTCGGAGAACAGCCGGTCGTAGAGCCTGACTTCCGCCTCCACGGCCGTATCGGCATTGACCCAGTGCAGCGTGCCCTTGGCCTTGATGCCACTCGTGTCGGATCCGCTTTTGCTGTCCGGGAAATACTCGACATGGACCTCTTCGACTTGTCCATTTGGACCGATGATGTGGTCCAGATAACGGACGATGTATGCTGATTTCAATCGCACGGTCCTGTCCGGTGCCAATCGGAACCACTTTCGGTTGGCCTCTTCCTTGAAGTCCTCCCTTTCCATGTAAAGTACCTTGGAGAAAGGCAGCTCCCTTGTGCCGGCATGCGGATCCTCGGGATTGTTTTCCGTGGGGAGCATTTCAACCTGGTCCTCCGGGTAATTTCGGATGACCAGCTTGATGGGGTCCAATACGGCCATGGCGCGGGGGGCAACCCTGTTCAGATGATCGCGAAGTGCCCATTCGAGAAGACTGTAGTCGATGACATTCTCGCGCTTCGCGATGCCGACCCGGTCGCAAAAAGTGCGGATGCTCTCCGGTGTGAATCCCCTGCGGCGCAGTCCGCTGATGGTGGGCATGCGCGGATCATCCCATCCATCGACCACGCCATCCTCCACCAGCTTCAGCAGTTTCCGCTTGGACATCACGGTGTGGTCTAGGTTCAACCTGGCGAATTCAATCTGTCGGCTCGGAAAGATGCCGAGCTGTTGGATGAACCACTCGTACAAAGGGCGGTGCACCTCGAATTCGAGGGTGCACAAGGAATGCGTGATGCGCTCGAGGGCATCACTCTGTCCATGTGCGAAATCATACATGGGATAGATGCACCAGTCGTCCCCGGTCCTGTGGTGATGTGCACGCTTGATCCGATAGATGACCGGGTCGCGCATGTGCATATTGGGGTGTGCCATGTCGATTTTGGCCCTGAGGACGCAGTGTCCATCTGGGTAAACCCCTTCACGCATTTCCCTGAATAGGTTCAGATTCTCTTCCACGGAGCGGTTCCGGAATGGGCTCGGGGTGCCTGCTTTGGTGGGCGTGCCTTTGCCTGCGGCGATTTCGTCCGGGGTCAGATGGTCGACATAGGCATCTCCCTGTTCGATCAGTTGAACCGCGAAATCATGAAGCTGCTCGAAATAATCGCTGGTGAAGAACTCGCCACCGTTCCATTCGTACCCAAGCCATGACACGTCCCTTCGGATGGCGTCGACGTATTCCTGGTTTTCCTTTTCCGGATTGGTGTCATCGAAGCGCAGGTTCACTTGACCCCGATATTTTCCGGCCAGACCGAACGAAAGGCAAATTGCCTTGGCATGTCCGATGTGGAGGTAGCCATTGGGTTCTGGTGGAAATCGGGTATGGATGGCGGCGTGCTTTCCCGAAGCAAGGTCATCACGGATGATCTGTTCTATGAAGTGAACCGATTCTGAACCGCCTTCGGTTGTGCTTGGATCGTTGGGTCGCTGGGTCGGCTCGGACATGGTTGCAAATTTATCCTGTGAGCAGTCGCCTTGGTCCCTTCAGGAGGGAATTCATGCAGAATTGAGAACAGATTCAATCTTG
The DNA here is from genome assembly GCA_964223495.1 of Candidatus Nitrosopumilus sp. GTDB lineage: Bacteria > Bacteroidota > Bacteroidia > Flavobacteriales_D > Sanyastnellaceae > UBA8752. The sequence goes on from CAXQGL010000026.1 coordinate 19,369, forward strand.
TGGGGTTGTGCCGTTGTGAAAGAGCAACAGTGGACCCCAGTTTCAGAAGTCGTGCGTTATCGGCTTCGGCGCGGTGCGCGGATTGTCGGGTGGATGCGTGAGGAAAGTACCGGACAGCGGTTCTACAGCAGGGAGGGGCTGTGGTGGTCTGGGCGAAAAATTGCATGGACCCACCGTGACCGTTGCTGTGGATTGCGGGACATTGATGACCGATGGCTGCATGAGGGAGACCTCGTCACGCCCATTTCAGGCCCTTGGTGGCGCCGCAAAAGACAGTGGCTCATCCTGTGCGATGAACGTCAGGGATGGTCCATTGTTCGATCGAAAATGGCGGGAAGGCTCATATCCATGACAGAAGAGGAAGTACTCGGCTGCCGTTGGAGGTGGTGCGGTTTCGGTTGGACCGCTCCTGCCACTGGATGAATCGGAAAAAATCGCTGGCTCCGAATCAGAGCAATTGGATGCGCTTCATGAGTTCATCCTTGTACGTACGGGAGATGGGAATCTCGTCGTTGTCAATCTTGATGATGAACTGGAACGTGTCGATGTGGGTGACCCGGTCAATGTTGATCACATAGTTCCGGCTTACCCGAACGAAATCCTCGATCGGCAATTTCAGGAGCAAGTCTTTTAGGCTGGCTTTCACATTGTACTTGCGCTCTCCAACATGGATGGCACTGTACTTACCCTCCACTTCGATGAAGCGTACGTCCTTCAGGTGGATTCTGCGCAGTTTGTTGCCCACCTTGGTGAAGAAATGCTTGGCCCGCACCTTGGACTGTTCCAATTCCTGCAATGCGTCTTCGACGGCATCCTGGATTGACACCGGCTCCTCTGCTTCTTCTCCGACCAGGACGGAGGACCATTCGAGGAGCAGGATTTTGTCCTGGATTTTCAATTGGTCCACGAATTCGGCCATTCCGTTTTTTAGTTCGATCACTACGACCAAATCCGGAGGGGCAAAGAGGCAGAGCCCAGCAGCTTCAGCCACTTTGCTTGCCGTGCGCACTTCGCAGCCGAATTCTGTCAATTCTGCTGACGGCACCCGGGTCAGACTGTCTGCGCCGAGAAGAAGGATGCTGGGTTTTCTTACCATAACATAATCAGAACACTACACATGGAGGTTTGTTTCCTCATTGTTCAATGCAGGTGCAGAATTACAAAATTGGGGCATCGAAAGGCATGTGGCGGGATGTACTTCATACGACTCCCGGGCTAACTTGCATCATGGAGTGCATGTTGATGTCTGCAGGAGTGGATGAGGAGACCCTGGTCGAGGAGGCGGTTGACATTGCCGAGGCGGTTGCGGATGGTTGGCAGATTGTGCTCTTCAATGATGACCACAATACCTTCGATCACGTGATTGAGTGCCTCATGGCCTACTGCGGGCACGAAGTCCTGCAGGCCGAACAATGTGCGCTCATCGTCCACACCCGAGGAAAGTGTTCCGTGAAGAATGGGGATTTCGACGAATTGGAACCCATTTGTACGGCGCTTCTCGAACGTGACCTCACGGCTGAAGTGCAGCCCGCTTGACCCGGGAGCGATATTTTAGCGTCTGAACCATGCGTCCGTATTCCTTCCGCTACGTGCGACTCGCCTACAGGGTCTTGGGCCTCCTGTTTGTGGCGGTGCATTGTCCGAACGCATCGGGCCAATGGGATGACGTCACGGAAATCTACCTGGTGGCAGCTACGACCCAGGCGAGCTGGTTCGGAACGGGAATGAGTGTGGCTGACTGCAACCTCGATGGTCTTGAGGATTTGACTTTTGCCAACAGCACGGGGAGTGTGGTGGTCTACGAACAGCTGCCTGAAGGCGGATTCACGCTCCTCCATGAACTCTCCGGATCCACTCAACCGCAAGGCGTGGTCTGGTTTGATGCGGATGGCGATGATGACCTCGATCTGATGGTGGCCAGGAGATTCGCGCCACTCGCACTCTTCCTTCGGGATGGGGATGAATTGATCGAGTCGGCAGCCGAGCAGGGTATTCCTGTCGATGATGATTGGGAGGCACGTGGACTTGCCGTAGCGGACTACGACAATGACGGGGACCTGGACGTCTATGTCTGTATGTATCATGATGGGACCACGGGACTGTCCGAGAACCTGCTTCTCCAGAATGACGGCGAAGGATATTTCACGGACGTGACGGCGATGGCCGGAGTGGGCAATGGCATCAAGCACACCTTTCAAGGCGCTTGGTTCGATTATGATGGTGATGGTGATCTCGACCTCTGGGTCATCAATGACCGGGAGATTTTTCCCAATGCGCTTTACGAGAATATGGGCGACGGGACCTTCACGGATGTGGGCCCCCAGGTGGGCGCCGCACAGATGATGTTCGGAATGACGGCAACCGTGGGAGATCCGGACAACGATGGTGAATACGAGCTGTTCTGCACCAATGTCGAGAACCTCCCGAACACCATCCTGGACAAGTACGGGGCCAGCTACGCTTCCGTCGCGCCATCATGGGGACTCGATGGCATGCAATACAGTTGGGGAGGCTGCTGGATTGACGTGGATGGCGACCTGTGGAGTGATCTGATGGTGGCGACCTATCGTTTTCCCAATTCCCTGCCCTACGACAATTACTATTACCACAACGTTTGGCAGGGAACTTACTTCGAGGACGTCACGGAAGAAGCGTGGCCCAATGAACAGACCCAGCTGTACTGCGTGGCCGCCTGTGACTTCAATGACGACCTGGCACCGGATATGGTGGGCTTCGGCAACATGCCTTATGCGCAGATGTTGCAGAACAACACTTCAGACTCCGAGGAGGCCAATGGGCGACTTGCCGTCCAGTTGTGCGGAACCTCATCCAATCGCTGGGCCATTGGTGCTGAAATCCGCGTCCATGCCGGAGGTGAGGTGCAGTTGCAGCTGGTGAGTTGTGGAGCAGACTACATGACCCAGCAATCCTGGAAGCGGTATTTCGGATTGGGGCAGTCGGCCATCGTGGATTCTGTCGTGGTCGATTGGCCAAGTGGGCTTCACGAGGTTTGGTACGACATAGCGGTCGGATCGGACCTGAGGTTGGTGGAAGGGAGCAGCCAGGCGGCATTGACGGTTTTGGGCTCCGCATGCGCAGGGGATTCGGCGTGGCTCCAATTCCCATTCGAGGGAGCGCATTGGACCATGAACGGATTGCAGGTCGATGCTGATTCCGTGATGCTGACGGAATCGGGCACCTATGTGGCCGAGTGCACATGGCTCGATGGCCTGTTCAGTTGGTCGGATACCATGGAGTGGGAAATCCTGCCTCCCCATTCGATTACTGTGGAATGGACCGCGCCGGACTGCGCGGGAGAGCCCGGCCTTTTCGGATGGGCTGCCGACTCCACGCTCAATGTCCAATTCGAAGGCGAGACCTTTCCGAACATCTTAGCACCTCAAGCGCAGCTTGCCGGCACGGTGGTGCTCCACACCCTTCATGAATCGGATGGTTGTGTCGAGTCCCATTCATTCGACCTCCCGGAGCCTGATGAGTTGGAGCTCTACATCGACTACACCCCTCCCCTCTGTCATGACGAACCGGCCCAAGCCATTGGCATCGGTTACGGTGGGACACCCGGGTATCTCGTGAATTGGAATGGCGCCGACCCGAGCAACCTCAGTGATGGTGAAGTTTTCATTTCTCTCACGGATGACAATGGCTGTTCATTGGATTCTTCCTTCATCGTGGACATTCCTGAACCCCTCGGGTATGTCGTGTATGTGGTGAACGAGGATTTGGGTGGCGACGGTTCCATTGCATTGGAATTGATTGGTGGCACCGCGCCCTATGACATTTTGTGGAACAACGGCGTGATGGACGATACCGTCCTGACCGGGCTGACCACGGGCCTCTACAGCTGGGTCATCAGCGATGTGAACGGGTGCCTGCTGCTCGGGTTGCAGGAGATCATCAATGTCGATGTGGTCGAGCCTGTCCGCGCTGGTTGGGCCATCACATTCGGAGCGGAAGGCGTTCGGGTATGGATGCCTGAAGGAGCCTTATCTCAGGCAAGGGTTGAGTTCATCGACCTCGCCGGTCGTTTGCACAGCGCGTTTGACCTCTCGTCCAAGGATGGGTTGTTCCAGTCCTGGGACAGATTGCCTGGTCATGGTGTCATCATGGTGACTTCTCCCGAAGGAAAAATGCTGTCCAGCAAGGTGTACTGAAGCGCAGGGCCTCAGGCCCGCTCAGTTTCCAGACGCTTGAGCCTGGCCACCATATCGACGGGGTCTTCCGCTTGGAATACCGATGAACCGGCGACCAACACATCGGCTCCTGCCTCGACGAGATGTGCGGCGTTGGCCTCTCCCACTCCACCATCCACTTCAATCAAAAAGTCAGCGCCATGGGCCTCTCGCATGGCTGCAAGGCGCCGAACCTTGTCCAGCGTTCCGGGGATGAACTTCTGTCCTCCGAATCCGGGATTCACGCTCATGATGCAGACCAGGTCCATCTCGTGCAACACCTCTTCGAGTATGGATATCGGTGTGTGTGGATTGAGGGCGACACCGGGGCGCATGCCACGCTCCCGAATGGCGGTCAAAGTTCTGTGCAGGTGGGTGCATGCTTCGGAGTGTACGGTCAGGACGTGTGCATCCAATGATGCGAATTGGTCAAGGTACCGGTCCGGAGCCTCGATCATGAGGTGCACATCGAGCGGCTTCTGTGCGTGCTGTCTGATGGCATCGATGACGGGCATGCCGAAACTGATATTGGGTACGAACATGCCATCCATGACATCGATGTGATGCCAATCCGCCATGCTGCTTTCGACCATGTTCACATCCCGCGCGAGATGACCGAAATCTGCTGCGAGGATGGAAGGTGCTATGAGGTGTGCCATGAAGCGAAAGTCGCACGGGTATCGCGAATGCCCGAAATTTGAGGCATGCCTTTTTCTACACCTCCATTCGATCGTTCATCGGAAAGGAAGGTCATGGTAGTTGGACTTACGGGTGGAATGGGCACCGGAAAGTCGGTGGTTGCGCGGATTCTGCGCTCCTTGGGCCATTCCGTTTACTCGGCGGATGAACGTGCAAAATCCCTGTATTTGACCGACGGTACGCTCAAGGCCGAAGTGGAGCAGCGGTTTGGCTCGGCTGTTTTCGATTCGGAAGGTGTTCTGGATAGGCAGGCCCTGGCAAAACGGGTGTTCGGAGATGACGAAGAACTCCGGGCATTGAATGCCCTCGTCCACCCTGCCGTGGCGCGTGATTTCGAGCAGTGGAAAGACCGGTGTGCATCGTCCGGAAACAACGTCGTCTTTCGCGAGGCGGCCATTCTGTTCGAGTCGGGCAGCGACTCGGATTGCGATGTGGTATGGGCGGTATCCGCACCTTACGAACTGCGGTTGGTGCGGATTGCTGCGAGAAACGGCTGGACGCGGGCAGCAATCGACCAGCGGCTGGTGCACCAATGGCCCGCAGAGGTGGTGGAATCACGTGCCGATGAGGTGATTTACAATGATGGAAACACGGCACTTGTGCCCTTCATTATCAGTCTTTTGACCAATTTGTCTTGATTGTGGGCAACGCTTTGTCCTTCTGACCGTCTTTTGGTGTACCTCAACCGGTCCTTCATGTGCTGCGTCCGTCAACTGTTTTGCCTGGTCAGTTGTAGCCTGTTCATGGCCCTCCCACTCAACGTTCAAGGGCAGTGGGAGGATGTCTCCTTGGACAATCTCATTGATGCCACAACGTTCGGAAGCCTTTTTGGATGTGGATTGAGTACGGTGGATTTCAATGGGGATGGCTGGGATGATGTGACCACCTCGGGATCTGACGGGTGGATCAAGTTGTTCACTGGAGGCCCGGATGGTTTCGTTGCCCATGATGCTTGGCAAATGGGGGGGGAAGGCAAGGGAGTCCTGTGGATTGACATTGAGAATGACGGCGATCTTGACTTGTTTGTAGGCGTCCTTGGGCTGGGTGTTTACCTCTACGTGCAACAGGCGGATGGATCCCTTTTGGAGGAAGGTTTCCAGAGGGGTATGCCCATCCTCCAAGGATGGGATGTGCGCGGATTCTCCGCACGGGATTATGACCGTGATGGGGATCTCGACCTCTACATTGCGAGCTACCACGACAATTCGACCGGGCTCGCTTACGAGAACATGATGTTCGAGAACGGGGGCAATGGGTATTTCGAGGACGTCACCTTGGTTTCAGGAACGGGAAACGGATATCAGCACTCGTTTCAGGGAGCGTGGTTCGATTATGACGAGGATGGATTTGATGACCTGTGGGTGATCAATGACAGGGCGGTCTTTCCGAACGCCCTGTATCACAACTTGGGCAACGGCACCTTCGTGGACATCGCAGAGGATGTGGGCTGTGACATCGGTATCGAGGCCATGTCAGCCACCTTGTTCGATCCGGACAACGATGGCGACTGGGATCAGTACATCACCAACATTGAGAACAATCCCAATGCGTTCCTGCTGAACGAAGAGGGTACTTACGTCGATATTGCCGAAAGTGCCGGAGTGGCTGGCATGCAATACGCCTGGGGCACCTGCGCCATCGATGTGGATGGAGACCGGTGGGACGACATGATGGTGGCGACCTATCGCTTTCCGAACACGAACCCGTACGACAATCATCTGTACATGAACCTCGGATCGGGTGAGGAATTCGCGGAGGAGACGCAGAACTGGCCCAACGAGCAGTTTCAATTGTACTGCTTGGGCAGGTTGGATCTCGATGGTGACCGGTCGCCGGATATCGTTGGGCATGGCAATGCGGCATACTCGCAGGTCCTCAGGAACACCAACTTCGAGAACGCTTCCCGAATGGTGTTCAATCTGATTGGCACCGAATCCAACACGCATGCCGTGGGCTCCGTCATCAAGGTCCATGCGGAAAATCTGACCCAAATGCAACAGGTCGAAGCCGGTTGCGACTATATGACCCAGCACACCTATGCGCGGTTCTTTGCTTTGGGATACGTGGATGTGGTCGATTCCGTGGAGATTTTCTGGCCAACCGGCGCACGGGATGTTCTGTACGATCTTTCACCGGATACCTCTCTCGTCATCATAGAAGGGTTTCTGAATGCGGAGTTGGAGATGTTGGAGGCACCATGCCCCTGGTCCCCGGCAAGTTGGTCCGTGCCTTTCGATTTGGCTACGGCCGAAATGACATGGAATGGAGAGCCGGTCACATCCGAAGTCGTTGTGGCCGACAGCTCAGGTGACTGGACCCTTGAAGCCAGTTGGTGGGGAGGTGGATATACGTGGAGCCAAACGGTGACTTGGAGTGAGCCGGAGCAACCCAATCTCGCCGTTGATGTGGTTCCGCCGACCTGCCATGGTGGATCGGGAACCCTGGCCTGGGACATTCCCGAAGCGATGTCCGTGGTGCTGCTGGATTCGATTTATCCCGGCTCCGTTGATTCGGTTGAGATGCCGGCCGGCAATTATGACCTTCAAGTGGAGCTCAATGAAGCCTGTGTCGTGCACGTTGCGGTGTCTGTCGGCCAACCGGATCTCCTTTCCCTTGCGCTGGAGGTGGAGCAACCTGCGTGCCACGGGGATGTCGGGGCGATGGAAATCAACGTTGAAGGAGGTACTCCACCCCTGACCATCGGATTGGGTGATGCCGTACCGGAGGCCCTGCCGCCAGGGGTCTGGCCCATTGCCGTGCTGGACTCCGTAGGGTGCTCCATGGTCGACACCGCCTTCGTCAATGAGCCCGATTCCCTCATTTCAACGGCGACCTTCGAATTTGTCGGGTCCAGCGATACTGCTTTCGTGACACTGGCCATTGAAGGTGGGACACCTCCATACGATGTCAATTGGAGTGGTCCGATCGATACGGCAGCATGGGTGGTTGCACCCACCGGCCTCGGCTGGTTCGTGCAGGATGCGAACGGTTGTCTCGACATTGGCGTCATCGAAATCCCCTCGAATCCTCTGGCAGGCATCGGTCTTCACGCTGAATCCAATTGGAACTGTCGCAGACAGGATTCGCGGTTGATGTTTTCAGGCCCCGATGGTGTGATGCTGGAAGTGCGGATGTTTGATCTGTCCGGACGCCAGATGATTGATGGGATGACCGTGAGGGACGGTCAAATATTGGAGTTGGGCATGTCGGGGACGGTGGTCGTGCAGGCCATCGATGCATCCGGCAGGTCGTATGCTTGGGTGCGATGAACTGGTGCAGGATCGTTCTTGATGCGGCCTTGCTGTTTTTCTTTCTCGCAAGTCAGGTATGCCTCGCCCAATGGGAGGATGTTTCGACCGCGTATTTTCTGACGGCCACAGCCACGGGGAGTCAGTTCGGCTGCGGCATGAGCTGTGCCGATTTCAATGGAGATGGCCATGATGACCTCACTTTCTCTCAGGCTTCCGGTTCCATTGTCATGTATGCGGGCTCCGATGATGGATTCGAGTTGGTCGGCACATTGGAAGGGGAAGGCCTCGGTACGGGGGTACTCTGGGTGGATGTGGATGACGATGGAGATCTCGACCTCTTCGCAGGACGGAGGGACCACGGCGTCAAATTGTACATCCGTACGTCGTCGGGCAGCCTGCTGGACCAATCGGTCAGCAGGGGTGTGCCCGCCTGGTCGGGATGGAGGCCCCGGGGCATTTCCGCCTGTGATTTCGACCGTGACGGTGACCTCGATGTGTACATCGCCTCCTATCACATCGAGCCCCAGGTTGACCACCACCCCAATGCGTTCCTGATCAATGACGGCAGTGGTCATTTCACCTTGGCCGATGACTCCGTCGGCGTGGACAACGGCATCCAGACTTCATTCCATGGGGGGTGGTTCGATTATGACGGTGATGGATGGCAGGACCTGTGGGTCATCAATGACCGCTTTTCCTTCGAGGATGCCCTCTACCGGAATCAAGGAGACGGCACCTTTGTGGATGTGGCCTCCGAAGTCGGGCTGGCTGTCGCATTGGACCCCATGACCGCCACGATATTCGATCCGGATCGCGATGGGGATTGGGATCTCTTCACCACGGATGTGGCCAACATCGCCCACCGATTGCATGCGTGGGACAGTTCCGGTTTCGAGGAAATCGCCGCCGAGGCCGGTGTGGCAGGTGTGTCCGATTACGGTTGGGGTGCTTGTGCGGTCGATGTCGATGGCGACATGAACGAGGACCTGATGGTGGCCACTCTGTACTGGCCGTTCGAAAGCAATACCGTGGACAACGCGCTATACATGGGGGTGGATTCGGCCCTCTACTTCGAGCAGGACAGCGGAGGTTGGCCCAATGAGCAATTTCCCCTCTATCACATAGGTCGCTGTGATCTGGATGGAGATGCGGTTCCGGATGTCGTCTGTCACGGAGCCATTCCCATAGCCCAGGTGCTCCGCAACACCAATTCAAGTGGGGCGCATCGGGTGGCCTTCACGTTGGTCGGAACCCCGTCGAATTCCCACGCCGTCGGTGCCGTGCTAAAGGTGTATGCCGGGGGTGTACAGCAAATGCAACAGGTTGATGCAGGTGCCGATTATGTGACCCAGCATTCCTATACCCGGTTTTTCGGTCTGGGCTCCAATGAGGTCGTTGATTCCGTCGTGGTGACCTGGCCGCAGGGTGACGTCGAGATGTGGGGAAATCTCACAGCCGATGCGGCCTTCGTGCTCATTGAAGGCACGAGTGGCGCTGCGGTCACGGCCTTGGAGCGGACCTGTGCCTGGGATGAACAGGGGTGGCTGCTGCCTTTCGATCCCGATTCGGTGGAGATGACCTGGAACGGTGATCCGGTGACATCCGATACCATCTGGGTGTCCTCTTCGGACAGTTCCATCCTGGAGGCATCCTGGTGGAATGGACGGTATACGATGACATTTCCGTTGATCACAGAGGTTCAGGCTTTTCCCGGGCTGTCGGTGATGGTGGACGCACCTGCGTGTGCTGAAGATGCAGCGACCGTTTCATGGGAGGGATCGGGAGCGGAAGCCGTCTTCTGGATGGATACCCTGGAAGTGCCATTGGATTCCACCTTGGATTCATTCGAGTCGCCGATTTCCTTGTCCTGGCAATACAGCAGTCAATGCTGGCTGGACACGGTAATTCACCTCGAGTGGCCAGCGCCCATTTCCGGCGCATTGGAATCCAATCCTCCTCCCTGTGCCGGTGGTCAGGGCACTGCAGTCTGGGAACTGACGGGAGGAACGCCGCCGTTGACTTTGGATTGGTTTGGTGCCGATCCCGATGCCTTGGGTGAAGGCGTCTGGCCGGTCATCGCGGTCGACATGGCGGGCTGTACCGTTTCGGATACCGTGGTGATGGTGATTCCGGACTCCCTCATGGCCTTCCCCGACTGGACTTATCTCGGGGAATCCGATACAGCGCAGGTGTTCATCTCCATTGACGGGGGTACCCCCCCCTATTCGGTCAATTGGTCAGGAGGATTGGATGACAACGGACTGTTGTTGGCCCCCGGTACTTTGGCCTGGTTGGTTGAGGATGATGCCGGCTGCATCACGTTCGGCAACATTACGCTCGACGTCAACGACGTGGCAGATGTGGCCTTCGGTCCGCCAAACGTTGAATGTGTGCGCACGGAGGAGGGCATCCGTTTCATCGGACTCCCTGATGGTGCTCATTTCAAGATCCATGGCCTTGACGGCAGGTTGCTCGCTTGTGGTGATTGGCAACCGGGATCATGCCTTGATGCAATGAAACAGGGGCCGCTCATCATCACCGCAGTGACTTCGAATGGGGCCCGTTGGGTATTCCTGAGATGAGCAGGATGCGGTTTCAGCGGTTTGCCACCGTATCCGAGGCAAAGAGCCCCACGCTGGGCATGCCGCCTGCCGCGTAGGCACCTCGGAACATCCCAGGGGTGTTCATGCTGAAAACGGCATGGCCGGATGCGTCCATTCCAACAATGCCCCCATCGCCACCCAGTGCGCCCATCTCACCGTGTATGGTGGCATCGGCCGCGGACTGCAAATCACTGCCGCCGTGCATCATCCTTCCGTGGATGTCATGGGCGACGGCCGTTCGGATGAAGTACTCCCCCCACCCTGTTGCCGAGATGGCGCAGGTCCTGTCGTCTGCCCAGGTGCCAGCGCCGATGACAGGGCTGTCACCGATTCTTCCGTGGCGCTTGTAAGTCATGCCACCCGTTGAGGTTCCTGCAGCGAGGTGTCCATCGCGGTCCATGGCGACACACCCTACCGTACCGAATTTCTCCCGGGTGGTATCCTTGGCCAGTGCCCTTTCATAGCGCGACCGGGCTTTGACCGTGTCGAACCATCCTTCCGGTGCGGGTTCCGCGCGCCGGGTTTCCGCAAACACACCGGCACCATGGCCGCTGAAGAACACGTGTTCGGATGACTCCATCACGGCACGCGCCACCTCGATCGGGTGTCGAAATCCCCTAAGTCCGGTGATGGCTCCGCAATTGCGGTCTTCTCCGCGCATGATGCTCGCGTCCAACTCGTGTACGCCCTCGGCGGTATAGACCGCCCCGCGTCCCGCATTGAATAGACTGTCATCTTCCATGACCCGAATGGTGGCGATGACGGCGTCCACTGCGCTTCCGCCTTGCTTCAGGACCTGACCTCCCGCTTCCAGGGCTGAATTCAAGGAAAGCCGATATGCGTCCTGTTCCGATGCGGACAACTTCTCCGTATCGAAATGGCCTGCTCCCCCGTGGATGGCGATGGACCATTCCGGACGCTCTGCCGGTGCATCAGGTGCTTTGGAGGCGTCGGATGGGATTTCCGGGGATTGGCAACCGGAGATGCCCGCAGCAAGCAAGAAGGCGACATACAATCTCATGGTTGAAAGGTATGGCTGTGGGGGCTTCTCCCTTCTTGTCATATTTTCCCCATATGATGGAGCACTGGCACTGGTGGACATTGATTGTCCTCGGGCTGTTGATCGGCGAGGCGTTCGTGCCGGGCTTGGTCCTTGGTTCGCTGGCCGTGGGAGCCGTGGCCGGAGGGCTGACGAGCCTGTTCACGGATTGGTGGGAGTACCAATTCGTCGCCGCTTCCATCGGATCCGTCCTCTCCCTGCTGTTTCTGCGTCCGATGGCCATGCGCAAGTGGTTCAGCGGGGAATCGGTCGCTACCGGGGTGGATGCATTGCCCGGGAGGATTGTCCGGGTTACTGAGGGCTTTGATTCCCGCACCGGCAGAGGACGCGGACGGCTGGACGGCGATGATTGGCTCATCGAATTCCCGAGAGATTGGGAAGGCCGCAGATCCGAGGGTGAAGCCGGACTGAATGATGCCTCACGGTATTCAATCGGCGACGAATTGCAGGTACATAGAGTGGAATCGAACGTACTCATTGTCATTCCCATTCAATCTTAAGCTGACACACATGGAAGGCTTTTCCTTTATTTCCATCACACTCCTCATCCTCGCTACGGTCATTGTTGTCCGCGGCCTTCGCATCGTCAAGCAGAGTGAGGCCATGGTCATCGAGCGACTCGGTCGTTACCGCACCACACTGACAGCGGGCATCAACATCATCATCCCGTTCATCGACCGTCCCCGTGCCAGCGTCTGGCGCTACGTGAAGGAAGATGCATTGGGTGAGCGGGTGGTCGCGTATCGGATGCTGGAGCGGATCGACCTCAGGGAGACCGTATTCGATTTTCCCCGCCAAAGCGTCATTACCCGTGACAACGTCGTGACGGAGATCAATGCGCTCATCTACTTCCAGATTGTCGATGCGGTCAAGTCGGTCTACGAGATCAACAACCTTCCCAACGCCATTGAGAAACTGACGCAGACAACGCTGAGAAACGTGCTGGGAGAGCTGGATCTCGATGAGTGTCTTTCGAGTCGGGATACGATCAACACGAAGTTGCGCGCCATCCTCGATGAAGCCACGAACAAATGGGGCGTCAAGGTGAATCGGGTGGAATTGCAGGACATCAATCCTCCTCAGGACATCAAGGAGGCCATGGAAAAGCAGATGCGTGCGGAGCGGAGCCGGCGTGCCCAGATCATCGAGGCGGAAGGCACCAAGACCGCTGCCATTCTGGAAGCCGAAGGCCGCAAGGGAGCGGACATCAACCAGGCCGAAGGTGAGCGCCAAGCGATGATTCTCGAGGCGGAAGGCCGTGCAGAAGCACGTTTGAAGGTGGCCGATGCGGAGGCTGAGGCCATCCGCAAAGTGGCCGGTGCGGTGGCGAAGACCAAGGCTGATCCGACACAATACCTGATTGCCGTCCGCTATGTGGAAGCGCTGGAGAAGATGATGGAATCCTCAAATGACAAGTCCAGGGTCGTATTCATGCCGTACGAAGCCAGTGGAATGCTCGGCAGTGTCGGCAGCATCAAGGAGTTGCTCAAGGAATGAAGGAAACGATGACCAAGGCCGGCCCAGATCTCGGCACCATGTTCGAAGGATTGCGCAAGCAATATCTGGCGCAGCCCTACCCCGGTCTCGGGAAGCGGAAGGCATTGCTGACGTCCATGCTCCGCGGCCTGAAGGAACGGGAGGATGCCCTGCTGACCGCGTTGCATAAGGACCTCGGCAAATCTGAGCCGGAAGCCCGTTTGACGGAGTTTTTTCCCGTGCGCAAGGAAATCCAGTACATGCGTGGTCATCTCGCCGATTGGATGCGTCCGGAGCGTGTATCGACCCCCCTTCAGTTGTTGGGCACCCGCTCCGAAATCCTGCCCCAGCCGAAAGGTGTCGTGCTCGTCATTGCGCCATGGAATTTCCCGTTCCTGTTGACTATCAAACCGGTCATTGCCGCGATCGCGGCAGGTAACCGTGTGGTGGTCAAGCCCCCCGAGCACACCCCTGAGACTTCACGACTCATGGCCGAATGGTTGCGCTCCTCGCTTCCTGCCGAATGGGTCCAGGTTGTGCTGGGAGGTCCGGAGGATGCGGCGGCGTTGACAGCGATGCCGTTCGACCACATCTTTTTCACGGGAGGAACGGTGACCGGGAGGAAGGTCATGATGGCCGCGGCCGAAAACCTCACCCCCGTGACCCTCGAACTCGGGGGCAAGAGTCCGGCCATCATCGATGGTTCGGTTTCGCCACAATCCGTGGCATCCCGGATCGCCTGGGGCAAGGGGCTCAATGCCGGACAGGTCTGCATCGCTCCCGACTATCTGTTGGTGGAGAAGCCTGCTGCAGACGCTGTAATCAAGGCCATCATCGACCGTTGGAACTTCTGCTTTTCAGGGGATGCGGCATCCTCGGATGAATACGGCAGGATCATCAATGACGCCCAATTCGACCGCTTGGTGTCGACATTGGAGGATGCCATCGAGAAGGGGGCCCGTGTCTTGTACGGCGGAAGGCACGACAGGACCAAGCGGTTCATGGAGCCGACCATTCTGATGGATGTGACCCAGGACATGAGGGTGATGCAGGAAGAGGTGTTCGGTCCTTTGCTTCCCGTGTTGACCTGGGAGGATGCTTCCGAGCCACCGAAGCTGATATCAGAAGTGAAGGACCACCCCCTGTCCATGTACATCTTCACGAAGAACCGCCGACGTCAGCGCATGTGGTTGGAGATGACGCGTTCCGGAACGGTGGGCGTGGGTGAGACGGTGGTTCAGATCGCCAATCCTGAACTGCCATTCGGTGGCATTCAGGCCAGTGGCATGGGCAGGACGAATGGCAAGGCTGCATTCGATGTCCTCTCCAATCGGAGGAGCATCATCCGCAAGAGTTGGCCCATCTCCTCGGTGCCGATTTCCTACCCTCCTTTCGGGCCTGCCAAGGCGGCATTGGTCCGGTGGATGTCACGTTATCTCTGATTCGTTCGCGAAGGGGATTTGACCGCGGTGCTGGACTATCTTGCAACGGTGCTGGTCCAGACGCATTTTCCCCGCAAACTCGCCCCTCGCAGGTACGATCAGTATCTGGCTTCGGGTTGGTTCCGAGGCAGCGTCATGCTGTACAAGGTGGACTTGCTGTGCATCGAGTCCGGCATCTATGGTGTGGTGAATATCCGCACCAACCTTGATCGGTTTGCCCTGAAGAAGAGCCAGCGCAAACGGATGGCGCGCTGTGACCGTCATTTCACCGTCAGTATCGGGACGGCCAAACCGGATGCCGAAAAGGAGGCGCTCTACTCGTTGCACAAGCATCGATTCAAGGGCTTCATCCATCCGACGTTGAATGAATACCTCACCAGCGGATTCCACAGGACCGTATTCGATACCCGCGAAGTGTGCGTCTATGATGGAGACAGGTTGGTGGCTGTCAGCTATTTCGATATGGGAGAGCGTTCCATGGCGAGCCTCATCGGACTTCAGCATCCCGATTACAAGCGGTTCGGCTTGGGGATCTACACGATGCTGAAGGAAATCGAGTTCGGTCGTTCGGCCGGGTTCAAATGGTACTATCCGGGTTACGTACTCGATTTGCCTTCCGATTTTGACTACAAGCTGGATTTGGCTGAATTCGAATACTACACGCCGACAAAACGTTGGGGTGCCTACCGCAGGTTCGATCCCAGCGAGACCACAGGGGCTCGGGTCCGTGCGTCCATGGAGCGCTTGCGTTCCGGTCTGGAGGCATTGGGCATTGAATGCCAAGAGCGTTTCTACCCCTACTTCTCATTGGGTTACATGGCTCCGTGGCAGCTTGAGTTCCTTACCCTGCCCCATTTCCTTGAATTGGCGGAAGTGGAAGGACGGCGCCTGATCGTGGGGTACGAACCGGTACAGCACGAATTCAGGCTGCTGGACGTTGGGCCCACTGAGGATTTCAACCACCTGGTCCGCATGGACCACAGTGCGGGCTTGAACACGGAGGGTGCACATTTCATGCAGATGCTCCAAGTGCGCCGAACGTTGCATCAATCGGATGGTGTGGATGAGCTGCTCGCCCAGCTTGTTGCACGTGGGTGGGCACGTCTGGAAGGGATGGCTTGAAAAATGGGGGTATTGCAGGATTTGCAGTCATGAAATTGGGCACTTGGAATGTGAATGGCGTCCGCGCCGCAGTGAAGAAGGATTTTACCGAATGGCTCCAGGGCAGTGGGGTTGAGGTGCTGGGCCTCCAGGAAACCAAGGCGCAGGATGAACAGGTCCGCGAGGCCTTGTATGGGTTGAGTGGAGATTGGCACATCCATTCCTCCAGTGCGGTCAAGAAGGGCTACAGTGGCACGGCGATCCTTTCTCGAACCGCGCCGGAATCCGTGACGCATGGCATCGGTGTGGAGGGCATGGACGACGAGGGTCGTGTGACTGCGGCTGATTTCGGGACATTCCATTTCGTGACCGTCTACACGCCCAACAGTTCCTCCGGTCTGAAACGCCTTCCTTTTCGAAGGGAATGGGATGTGGCATTCAAGGCTTATCTGCAGGAGCTGGCCACAAGCAAACCGGTGGTGTGTTGTGGTGATTTGAATGTGGCCCACCAGCCCATCGATCTGGCACGTCCGGATGCCAACTACAACAAGACGCCCGGATATACCCAGGATGAAATCGATGGCATGTCGTCGCTCCTTGATGGCGGGTTCACCGATGTCTGGAGGCACCAGAATCCGGATCGCGTGCAGTATTCCTGGTGGAGTTACCGGGGGGGAGCGCGAGAGAAGAATGTCGGCTGGCGCCTGGATTACTTCATTGTCTCGGAAGAAGCCGTGCCGCATTGTGGTGAAGCAGAGATCCTCACCTCCGTCCATGGCTCGGACCACTGTCCCGTGGTCATGGATTTCCTGACCTGATCAGTACCGCAGCAGTGGAATGCCGCCTTGCTCCGTTCTGAGGTAGTACTGGCCTGCTTCAGGTAGGCTGATCCTCAGCAGTGATTGGCTGCAGTTTCCGGATTCAATCATCCGCCCGCGTGCATCGTACAGCTGATATGGTCCGAGCAGGCCTGTGGTCTCGATGAAGACGGTTCCTTCCGTGGTCGGGTTGGGCCACGCTTTCAATCGCGGTGATGCCTCCGTTGGGGTGTCGTCGATGAGGACATCCAGCGTGTGCGCTGCGATGCGCTCCGGGATGGGGGCGAATTCGGCGTACAATGTCCTGAATCCATCGATGAGACTGTCGCCTTCGAGTTCGAGCATCGGGGCGACCCATTTGGGTGGCAGGCTCTGGTACCAGACGTTGCACTCCACCGTGAGGGCCTCGAATTGATTCCAATTCTCGGGAAGCAGGTATTGGATGCGGTCCGATCCGCTGCCCTCCCCTCCCTCGGCATCGTGGTTGAAGTTGGGGTCGGTCAAGGCATTCCCCACGATAGCCGTCGTGTCGTATACCGCATGTTCCGTGCTGAATCCACGGGGCGTCAGGCGGTTGTCCTTCAGGTGGGCGTGGGCGCGTTCCAACAGGGTGGTCGGGTCTCCGTTGATGTCGCCCAGAACCAATTCATAAATGACGACGTCCATAGGGTCTTCGATGACATCATGGTGGGGTTCCCATGGGGTTTCCTCCTGGCCCAGGATGTGTCCCGAAGCCGGATCCCAGGCGCCTGAGTGGAAGATGGTCTCATTGCCATCTCCGGTCACCTTGATTTCGACCCACGCCCGCCGCGCGGGATATCCGGAGGGAAATTTGTGACCTGCCTTGTTGATCAGGTTGACTTCAACGCGGGGAAGACCATCGTCAAAGAAAGACACCTCGAGGTCAAGGGTCTGTTCCTCCAGCATCTCGAGTGTCCGTTCGATGGTGCTGTCGAATTGGGCCTCGTTCGCAGAGAGTCCGAGCGAATCCACATTGTTGCGGAGCATGCGCAGCATGTGGGTGTTGGCCCCGACGAAATAATGCATTCCGAAGGGAGACCTCGGTTGGAGCCATGCGTATCCACTGGCGATGGTGACGGGATCATCAATGCGTGGAACGTGGCAGCCCTGGCACTCTTGCTGTTCCGGACCCGACTCATACACGGAGTTCAGCCATTCGTGGTAGGTGGCTTGTTCTATGACGGTTTCCCCGGTGTATTCGCCTTCGAGGTCAACACTGGACGTCACCAGGCTGTGGCAGGCCGCACAGGATTCTGATTCCACCATGTGCTGGCCGTACATCGGGAAGAATCCGATGAAGCTCTGCATGGGTTGGTATTGTACAGGGTACTCATCCTTGCCTCCTCCATATGGGCCGAAAATGGTGTCCTCCACGAAGGTCATCTCTCCACTGAACCTTGTGCCGATTCCATCCGCGTCCTGCTGGTGGCAAACCGCACAGTTCACGCCATCGAGGGCCAGGCTGTCGGTCAGGGCTTCCAGAAGGGAGTAGTATTCCGCGCCCTCATGGTGCGCTGAGAAGTGGCCTACCGGGGCGTGACAGCTCGTGCATTTGTCCTCAAGATCGGCGCCATGAGCGGGATTGGTGATGACTTCGTGGCGGACTTTCGCGCGCCAGAAAGGGTCCTTCGTACTGTTGGCCATGATGGAGCTGCGCCAGTCCTCCACGACGTTGACGTCCCAGGCATCAGGCATGGGTTCCATCGGAAACGACTGTCCAGCCAAGGAGGCGAGGTCATTCGGGTCCTCACCGTGGCATCCGGCGCATTTTCCCGATCCGTAGAAGAGCGCATTGATGGTGTCCGGCAACCCTCCCAATGCGTCGCTGCGCTGCATTCCTGTGAACCATGCGTCATGTGGGTGGTATACCGTGCGCGGCGCAAATGCGTCCAACCTCCAGGCGGTACCTGTGGTCAACACGACCAGAAGAGCGAGGAGAATGACTCCGGTGGCGCGGCGCATGACTCAATGATAAGACGGACCCCACCCGGATTCCGGGCGGGGTCCATGAATGCGTTGGAAATTCAGCGCAGGACGACGCGGGCGGTGGCCGTGCCTTCCGGGCCTTTGAGCTTGAGGATGTGCACGCCCCGGGGCAATCCACTCAGGTCGAGGGTGCCGATTTCGGCAGCTCCATTGGCTTGTTGGCGCAACAGAACGCGTCCGGACATGTCCACGACTTCACAGGTGACGGCCCCCAGGCCGAAGCCACGCCACTCCAGGCGGACCATGCCATCCGAGGGGTTGGGGTGCAGGGTCAGAGTCCCGTCAAGCACGGTGAGGTCATCCAATCCGGTCACTTCGACCGTCACCGTCACCGGAACCCGGTCCGAGGCGCAGGCCACGCCTTGCGTCGTGACGGTCCAGTCATAGAAGAAGTAATAGTAGTTCGTGGCGTTGTTCGGGTTGCTTACACTGCTCGATGTGATGGTGGCAAGCTCGCCGATGGCATACGGGTAGGCGAGGCTGCTTCCCTGGCCGTCGCGCCACAATTGTGGGTTGCCCCCGATGCACCGCAGTCCGTGTCCGATGCCTGCCGGCGCTTCAAGCCCGAGCTCCACCACGCTTTCCCCGTCGGGGATGTTCACTGCGGTCTCATCCATGATGTTGCCCGCTGCATCGATGACGGCGATGGTCCGCTCACCTTCACCGTTGGCGTAGACCTTCACGGATTGAATGATGATGTCGTCATATGCATCGAAGCGCAGCCAGTAATTGCTGTTGTTGTGGTATTGTCCTTCATCCTGTTGTGAGGACCCGCCCGTGGCGGTTGCGAGACCGTGATTGAGGACGTCCTCCACCCAGAAAGTGGTGGTTTCCTCCAAGACCGGCGTGTCGAAAGTATTGCCGACGAAAATGGGTGCAGTGGCCGTTTCGCTGTCGTACCAATGCAGTTCGTTGCCGGAGAAATCAAGGGTGGTGCTGGCCGGCGAGGGAATCGAGCTGTCCTCGACGGAGGGTGTGCCAGGGACTTCGAAGACCTCGACCACGATGTCCTCGGAAGGTGTGGGCTCCGCGCAATCTCCTTCAACCGAAACGGAATAGGTGCCGGGCTCGGTCACCAGGATGGCCTGGTCGGTTGCCCCCGTGCTCCAAGTGTAGGCGGGTGCATTGCTGCAGATCAAGGTGACGCTCTCACCGTCGCACAGTTTGAGGTCGCCGTCGACTGTGACGGTCGGTACTTCCGGTTCGTAGACTTCAATGGCGATGGGATTCGAGATACCTGCGCATCCATCCGCATCGTAGACGAGTACCGTGTAGTTGCCGGTCTCCCCCACTGTTACGGCGTCTCCCTCAGCTCCGTTGCTCCAGGCATAGGACGAAAAGCCTCCGGGTGCGGTCAGGGTGGAAGTCTCTCCCGGGCACAGGACCGAGGCGCCTTCCAATGCAAGGTCGAATGCGCCGATTTGACAGGGCGCCTCGATGACGTTGTGGTAGGTGTCGATGGCAGGGTTCTCGAGGGTCACCGTGAATCCGCTCGGGAAATGGACGACGGCGCTGTCAATCATGTCCGCAGAACCCAATCCGAAGTGGGGATGGGTCGAGCAAGTGATGCCGTAGCTCTCCCCTGCCCTCACATCGCGAAGCTGCACGCCCCAAGCGCCGTGGATGGCCACCTGGGCACCCACAGCATCGCTGTTGGACTCGATGCCCTGGAGGTCGAAACAGACCCAGTGGTTCTCATTGCCATCGTTGATGTACAGCTGGTCCGGATTGTTGTTGTCCGGGCTCACATAGACGCTGCCATGGCTTGCGATGACGTCGATCTGGCCATCGCGGGCTACGTCACCGGTTGCGAAGCTGAGCATGGCATCATCGTAGGAGAAAGGCCAATCCAGTTGCTCGAAGGTGCCGTCTCCATTGCCCTTGAAGTAATAATTGGAACTGTTGTCCCCGGAGGTCAAGAAGTCGAGGTAGCCGTCGTTGTCGAAATCCTCGAATTTGCTTTGGAGGAAGAACCCACTGACTTCCATTCCGCTGCCGTCGGTGATGTCCGTGTAGTGACCAGTGCCATCGTTCTCGAGCAACAACAGGGTTGTGCTGTGGTTGGTCACGCACAGGTCCATGTCCCCATCGTTGTCGATGTCGCCGAAGTCGGCAGTCCAGCTCTGTTCGAAGAAGACCAGGCCGCGTTCCATGGCCTCTTCTGTCCAGCCGCCATTGCCGTCATTGACCCAAAGCTGATTGATGCGCCGAGGATCCTGCGGGTCGCTCACGAACTGGCGGCACTTGGCAATGTAGAGGTCCACGTCGCCATCGCTGTCGAAATCGGAGAAGACGGTGCCGTAGTTGCCGCTGTGGTCCGTATTGGGATAGTCGCTGAAGTCGTAATCCATCAGGGGCATCAGGGACTGGTCGTTCATCGGGAGACCGGCTTCGTCCCCTTTCCACATGCGGCTCAGGGCGTCGTCATGACAGCCGAAGGCATCCAGCACGCCATCATTGTCGAGGTCGGCCATGTTGCATGCCTGCATGAACATCGAGCCGTTGTCGAGGTCATCCAATTGGAAGTTGC
Organism: Candidatus Nitrosopumilus sp.; assembly: GCA_964223495.1. GTDB lineage: Bacteria > Bacteroidota > Bacteroidia > Flavobacteriales_D > Sanyastnellaceae > UBA8752. The sequence continues at coordinate 40,546 of CAXQGL010000026.1, forward strand.
CCCCCGTGCCGATCCGCATGAGATGGACGCCATCATAGCTGCCTCCGGCGAAGATGTCTTTGATGCCATCGTTGTCCATGTCGCCGATGCAGGCACCCCATTGGTTGGCGGTGCTGACTTGACCGTAGTGCACCTTGTTGAATCCGTTGTTGGTCTGGTACAGGATGTTCACGTCGTCGCCTTGGTCGAACAGGACGATGTCATCCAGGCCATCGTTGTCAATGTCAATGAATCCGATGGGTCCTCCGCTGTGAAATTCCCCGTCCAGTTGGACCGTGGATAGCGAGAAAGACTGGGCATGGGCCCAAGTTCCGCATGTGAGCATTGCACATGCGATGAGAAGGCGGGTTTGGTTCATCCTATAAGGTTTGCGGGTGCGCAAGATAGGTATGCGTCGTGCACCTGTTTTGTTCGAGGGAGTAACAGGCGGAACCCCGATAGGGTTGCCCCTAATTTTGCCGCCATGGCGAACCACGGTCGCGTTGCGTTTGAAACATTGGGCTGCAAGCTGAATTTCTCTGAGAGCAGTGCCCTGGCCAATGGGTTGATTGAGGCCGGTTATGCCCGTGTTGCCATGGAGGACCACCCCGATATCGTGGTGGTCAACACGTGCTCGGTCACGGACCATGCCGATGCCAAATGCCGTAACATCGTGCGCAGGGCCAAAGGTGCCAATCCGGAGGCGACTGTGGTGGTGATTGGTTGTTATGCGCAATTGAAGCCGACCGAAATCGCGGAGATCGAGGGGGTCGACCTGGTACTTGGGGCGCAGGAGAAATTCAACCTCGCCGATTACATCGAAGGGCGCAGTGGGTTGCGCGAAGCGTCCATGCAACTTGGGCGGGCTGTGGTCCATCGTGGGGAAATCAAGGAGGTGACCACCTTTCATCCCGCGGTGAGTTCCGGCGACCGCACCCGGAGTTTCCTGAAGGTGCAGGACGGATGTGATTACTTCTGTGCATTCTGCACGATTCCCCTGGCCCGTGGGCGTTCGAGGAGTGCGGATGTGGCCACGACACTGGCGGAGGCGCGCAAGGCTGCTGCTGCTGATGCAAGGGAAATCGTCCTGACCGGGGTTAACATCGGAGATTTCGGGAAGGCCCGCGGAGAGACTTTGCTCGACCTGTGCAGGGCATTGGAATCAGAGGCTGCTTTGAACACCGTGCAGCGCTTTCGCATCAGTTCCATCGAGCCGAACCTCTTGTCGGAGGATATGATTGATTTCGTTGCGGAATCCGAACGGTTCCAGCCGCATTTCCACATCCCCTTGCAAAGTGGCAGTGACGCCGTTTTGGCCGCCATGCGGCGCCGTTACCGGACTGAACTGTACCGTGACCGGGTCCAACGAATTCTGGATCGCATGCCCGATGCTGCCATAGGAATCGATGTGATTGTCGGTTTTCCGGGAGAATCCGAATCGGAGTTCCAGGAGACCGTGGATTTCCTCGATGGCATTCCTGCTGCTTATTTTCATGTGTTCACCTACAGCGAACGGCCCAAAACCACGGCCCTGCGCCTCGGTGATGTTGTCCCCATGGAAGTCCGCAAGCAGCGCAACAAGGTGCTGCGCCAAATGAGCCTGAAGCGTCAATGGGCCCATGCGGCGCGATTCGAGGGGCGTGTCCGACCGGTCCTTCTGGAAGCTGAGATGGATGCCTCGGGTCGCAAATCGGGGTATACACCTGAATATGTGAGGGTGGCCGTGGAGCATTCCCAGGACCTCGCTCCGGGCTCGATCGTGCCCGTCACCTTGGAAGGAATCAAGGAGGGCATGGTGTGGGGCCGCTCCGCCTCCGCCCTAACTTGAACCCAGATTTCTTGCCGTGTATCCGAATCTCTACTTCTTGTTTCAGGATTTGTTCGGCTGGGAGATTCCTGCGCTCAAGCTGGTCAACACATTCGGGCTCATGGTGGCCCTGGCCTTTGTGGCGGCAAGCGGTCTATTGAAGCGCGAATTGAAGCGCAAGGAATCCGAAGGGCTGATTGCACCGACGGAAAGAAAGACCATGGTCGGCAAGCCGGCCGGTCCCTTGGCTTGGGTGTCGAGTGGATTCCTGGGGTTGATTCTCGGCTGGAAAGTGCTCTGGCTACTGTGGAATGCAGGTGATCTGTTTGCCGGTGGAGGTCCGCCCCAACAGCACCTTTTCAGTGGGGAAGGATATCCGTTGATCGGGATTCTTGTGGCGGGCATCATGGGATTCCTGAGGTACCGCGAGGATGTGGCCCAAAGGCTGGACCCACCCCGGGAGGAGCGTGTGAAAGTCCATCCGTGGGAGCGTACCGGCAACATCACGCTCGTTGCGGCTGTCGGGGGCGTGCTCGGCGCCAAATTCTTCCATTTGCTGGAGTATCCGGAAGAAATGGTGGCCTTCTTCACAGCGCCTTCGCTTCAGGGATTCCTCGGGGGCTTGACCATATACGGTGGCCTCATCGTCGGCGGGGTGGCCATGGCCCTGTATGGCCGGCGACATGGCATTCCATTCCTCCACCTTGCCGATGCAACCGCGCCAGGGCTGATGTTGGCATACGGCATCGGTCGGATCGGTTGTCAGGTGAGCGGAGACGGTGATTGGGGCATTCCGAACCCCCACCCAAAGCCCGACTGGCTCTCTTGGGCACCGGATTGGGTGTGGTGCTATCAGTTCCCCAACAATGTCAATGCGGTTTTCGGTCCGCGTCCTGCGGGGTATACCGGTAAGTTGATTTCGGATGCCGACCCTTGGCCGATTTTCGAGGGATTCGGCACGTATCTCGATCCCGGGGTCTATCCCACCTCGTTTTATGAGACACTCATGGCCGTTTTCATATTCAGTGTGCTGTGGTCCATCCGCAAGCGCTTGAAGGTGCCGGGAATGCTCTTTTCGATATACCTGATGTTCAATGGAACGGAGCGGTTCTTCATCGAAAAGATCAGGGTCAATGCCCCCTTGGATTTCATGGGAATGGTCATGACCCAGGCAGAGTTGATTGCCACATTGACCTTCATCTCCGGAGTCTTGTTGTCATTCCTGTTGGTCAGAAAGAAGCGTCCGTCCTCAGGGAATCTATGATGGACGTCCATTCCCGTCTGCCCTCCATGCTTGAAGCAGCGGAGAAGGTCATCCGCCCCGTGGGCGCATATCTCCTGACGCAGCGGGTCTCCCAGGATATGGTCGAGACCAAGGGGTTGAACTCCCTGGTCAGTCATGTGGACAAGACGGCGGAGGCCCAGTTGGTGGAGGGATTGGGCAGTGTGTTGCCCGAAGCGGGTTTCCTCGCTGAGGAAGGCACGGCCGGAGCACTGGACGATGTCCGCTATCGGTGGGTGGTGGACCCGCTGGATGGCACAACGAATCTCATTCATGGGCTGCCTGTGTTTTGTGTTTCGGTGGCCCTCGTGGATGGCGACGAGCCCATCCTCGCAGTCGTCTTCGACCCGAACCGGGACGAGTGCTTCACGGCCATCAAGGGGGGCGGAACGCGATTGAATGGGCAGCCGGTGAAGTGTTCCGGAAGAACGACATTGATGGAATCGCTTGTCGCCACGGGCTTTCCCCACTGGGACTTCACCAGAATGCCCCAATACCTCGACGCCCTTTCCGCATTTGCCCGGGGGTCGCGTGGACTGAGGCGGATGGGTTCCGCCGCCATTGACCTCGCTTATGTGGCCTGTGGGAGGTTCGATGCGTTCTTCGAGTACAGCCTGCAGCCCTGGGATATTGCTGCCGGCCTCCTTCTGGTGACGGAATCCGGGGGCTGGACTGGCGACTTCCGTGGACGCCATGATGCGACCGCCCTCCTGTCCGGGAAAGAGACTTTGGCGACTGCACCCGGCCTCAGGGATGCAATGGTCAAGGTCACCGGAGCGGCTTTCCATTAAACGCACAGCAGGATAGGCCGTTTCTTCGTTGTAGCCCATGCGGACGATCACGGCAAATGAGAGCAGTTCCTCGATTCCGGACTTCACGGAGTGGATGCGCGAGCACTATGTGCTGGTACTCTCACAATCCCGCAGGATGTTGGTGGTCCGGGAGGACGCGGAGGATGTGACGCAGGCGGTTTTCGTCAAGGCTTGGAAAGCCTGGGATGGATTTCAGGGCAATGAGGTCCAGCGCCGGGCCTGGTTGCTTCGCATTGCACGCAATGCCGTAGTGGATGCTGCACGCAAACGGAAAATCCGCAGGATGGCGTCCATCGATCTGGTGTTGGAGGAGCGCACGGAGTCGGTGTTTTCAGCGGATGATTTCCAAGGAGATCGAATTCTGGCGTCCCTGCATGCGGCGGTGTCGACCCTGCCTCCCAAACAGCGTTGGGTTTTTCAGGCCCGATATTTCGATGCCCGGAGTTATGCGGAGCTGTCGGAGGAGACCGGCACGTCGGAAGGAGCATTGAAAGCTTCCTACCATCATGCACGGAAAAAGGTGGAGTCCCTTTTGAGGGAAGACGCGGAGCTGATTTTTCAGGCTTGATTAAACCGGAAATTGAACACCACGTTTTCAAGATGATGTTTCCAACGGACGATACACCCACCAAGCGGGATGATGGATTCCGGTTTGACCCGGATGCGGTCGAACGGGGTATGGATGCCGTGGGGCGTGCGGTGCAGGTTCAGGAATCACCCGGTGTTCCCTGGCGTGCCATTGCGGCTGCCATAATGTTGGTGGTGGGTCTTGGCCTCTTCATCCAGTTGTGGCAGAATCCGAAGCCCTGCATCAGTTGGGCCTGTCAGTTGGAGGAACTGTCCGATGAGGAGCTGGATGGCATGCTGGATCTGCTCAACGAGGATGAGGCGACGGATTTGTGGGCAGATGACGACGGTTGGACCGGCCACTTTTGATTTGAACCATGATGAAGCATATAACACACAGTAATTCAGCGCATTTGACCTTTTGTTTGTTGGCCATGTGGCTGACGATGCCCTTTCAGTCCCTTGCCCAACCCGACAGGATCGGCAGCGAATCCGACAAGGCGGAATTGAGGAAGCGCATGGACCGCATGTTCGTGGCCTACCTCACCGAGGAATTGGACTTGAGCGTGGAGAAGGGCCAGCGATTCTGGCCACTGTACAATGAGTTGAAGGGCAGTCTTGATCAGGCTGAGTCAGCTTTGCGCGATCAGCGTAAGGCCCTGTCGGAAATGGGTTCACCAACACAGGCCTCATTCGAGGCAGCCTTGGACAATCTGGCTGAGGCGGAGACTGAATTGGTCGTTTTGAAACGTGACTTCATGAGACGGGTGTCCCTCGAATTCGATCCTGATTTTGCCATCGGTATGATGAAGGCAAAAAAATCGTTCGAAAAGGACGTGCGCGAACGGATTGGACAGCGCATGTCGGAGAGGGACCGACGGGGAATCGGGAAAATGGGCCGTGGCCCCGGCCGTCAGCGCCGCTGAGTCAACCCTCTTCTGCGGGCCGGAAATTCAGGCTGATGCCGTTGACACAGTGGCGGATCCCGGTGTTGGTCGGTCCGTCCGGAAACACGTGGCCGAGGTGCGAGTCGCATTCCGCACAGCGTATTTCCATCCGGATCATGCCATGTGACGTGTCCCGGATGCGCGTCACCCTGGCTCCTTCGATTTCCTGGTCAAAGCTGGGCCATCCGCAGCCTGAATCGAATTTGGCGGTATGGGCGAACAAGGCCGTGTCGCAGACCTTGCAGTGGTAGTTTCCACGCCGGGTTTCAACGTTGAGTTCGCTGGTGAAGGGGCGCTCGGTTCCGCTCCGGCGCAGGACACGGAATTCCTCGGGACTCAACCGGCCGATGAGTTCGGCGTCATCGTACTCGGCCATGGTCAACCTTGGGATTGGCCTCCCCCCTGCTGGCCACCTTGTTGGCCGCCTCCGCCTCCGCCGCTGCGGCGCTTGTCACTGCGATTGCGGCGGCGCTTCTTGTTTCCGCCTTCACCGTTGCCGCCCTGGCCGCCTTGATTCTGGCCCTGCGGACGGTCTCCTTCACCGCCTTGGCCACCGCGACTTCGGCGACGGTCTCCGTCTCGTCCACGGCCGCGGCCACGGCCGCCTCCGCCGCCACCGCGGCGATCACCGCCATATCCACGGCCGCCTCCGCCTCCACGTCCACCGCGTCCACCGCGGTCCGAGGGGGCATTCGGATCGTATACAGGGCCCTCGCCGAGTTCCTCGGGCAGCGGCTCCTTGCGGACCTCCATGTCGATGAGTTTCTCGATCCGGGAAAATGAACGCATCTCACCGGGCGTGATCAGGGTGATGCCGATTCCACCCCTTCCGGCACGCGCCGTTCGGCCGATTCGGTGTACATAGTCTTCCTCGTTCGGTGGTACATCGTAATTGATGACCATTTCGATGTTGTCGATGTCGATGCCCCGGCTGACCACGTCGGTGGCGACGAGCACATTGACCTTCCTGTTGCGGAATCGGCGCATGACGTCTTCTCTGTCCTTCTGCTCAAGGTCCGAACTGATGGAGCCTACGTTGAGCCCGGCCTTTGAGAGAGAACGTGCGATGATGGAAATGCTGCGTTTGCGGCTTGAGAACACGATGACGGACTCGAGTCCACGGTCCTTGAGCAGGCTCACCAGCAGTTTGGGCTTCTGGTCATCGTGAACAGGATAGGCCACCTGCATCACCTTTTCTGCGGGCCGGGACAATGCAATCTGGACCGTCACCGGGTCATTCAGCATGGACTTGGCGAGCTTTCCAATGCGTTCGGGCATGGTGGCACTGAACAGCAAGGTTTGCCGATTCGGATTGCAATGCTCGGCGATGCGGTTGATGTCTCCGAGGAAGCCCATGTCCAACATCCGGTCGGCCTCATCGAGGATGAGGACGTCCAACTTGCTCAAGTCCACATAACCGAGGTTCATGTGGCTGATCATGCGGCCAGGGGTTACAATGGCAATGTCCACACCTGTCGTCAGGGCGTTTTTTTCGCGGTCGAAATCGCTGCCGCTTCCCCCTCCATAGATGGCCACGCTGGATGTACCCGAGAAATATCCGAATCCTTCGCAGGCTTGGTCGATCTGGAGTGCAAGTTCCCTGGTGGGTGTGATGATCAAGCATTTGATGTGATTGCCCCCACCGGATTCATGGATGTTGTGCATCGTGGGCAGAAGGAATGCCGCTGTTTTTCCGGTGCCGGTCTGGGCAATGCCAATCAGGTCCTTCCCTTCTGTGATGGGAGGTATGGCCATGGACTGGATGGGCGTGGCCACCTCGAATCCCATGGCATCCAGACCCTCATGGACGGCGTCGCAGAGGGGCAGTTCCTTGAAGGGGACTTTCTTGGGTTCCTCGGGAGGGGTTTCTTCCTCTTCGGTTTCTTGTTGGGCGTCCCTGATCAGCGCTTCCTGCGCCTCGGCTTCTTGTTGACCCTGTTCGGGCCGGGACGCATCCTGTGGTGCCAACTGCTCGTCGGCGGGTTGCGTATCAATCATATAAATAAGGCTCCGTGCTTCACGGATTCCCGCAAAGGTCGGTCATCACGTTCAAGCGTCGACATCGGTATGAATATTGTACAAAGCGCAACCTTGAGCGTTTTCAACAGTTAACTTCATTGATTCGGTCATCGACCAACATGAGACTCAAAGCAATCTTCCTGTTTGCGTTGCTGTTTGTTTCCTCGGGGAGCATGCTGGCGACGCACATCGTCGGTGGGGAAATCAGCTACGAGGATCTGGGTGGAGGAAACTACCGAATCCGCCTGGTGGTCTATCGGGATTGCGGACCAGCCAATGCCAATGGAACCGGCTTCGACGATGCGGCTTCGGTGGGCATTTTCAATTCCAATGGGCAGCTGGTCAATACCGTCAATATTCCATTGAGCTTCCAGAATGTCAGCAACGTTCCGGTGGTCCTTGAGAACCCTTGCGGTACTCCGCCGCCTTCGGTCTGTGTTGAACAGGCGGTCTACGAACAGGAGGTCGAGATCGGCACTTCAGCCAACGGATTCACTTTGTCCTATCAGCGGTGCTGCAGGAATCCGTCCATCGTCAACCTGAATAACCCCGATGATGCGGGTGCGACGTTCACGACCCAGATCCCCGGGACGAACGATACGGCAGATGAGAACAGCAGCCCCGTCTGGAACAGCCTGCCTCCTGTCGCATTGTGTGCGGGCTTTGATTTCTTCTTCGATCACAGTGCTTCCGATGTCGATGGGGACAGCCTCGCTTATTCGTTCTGTTCGCCGATGTTCGGAGGTACGCCGAATCAACCGGCCCCCAACCCGCCCAACGGCCCGCCTTACACTCCGGTCAATTGGGCAGCCGGATATTCGGCCACCTATCCATTGGACAGTGATCCGGCGTTCAATATTGACCCGATTTCGGGTTTCATTACGGGCATGCCGACTTCGGCAGGGCAATACGTGATCGGCATCTGTGTGGAGGAATGGCGGGATGGTGTCCTGCTGAGTACGTCCAACCGCGATTTCCAGTTCAATGTCACCGTTTGCGACCCCAACATCACGTCATTGGTGGCCAACCAGACCGGAGACCAGCTGTGCATTGGAGAGACCATCGACTTCGTCCAATTCAGCATCAATGCGACGTTTTTCCATTGGGATTTCGGTGTTCCCGGAATCCAGTCGGACACCTCGAACCTGGAGAATCCAAGCTACACATTTCCGCAGCCCGGAACCTATGAGGTCGCGTTGATTGCGAATCCGGGATGGCCCTGTGCGGATACTTCCACCTCCATTTACGAGGTGTATGAGCCCGTGGAGCCG
>CAXQGL010000027.1:0-58472 GCA_964223495.1 Candidatus Nitrosopumilus sp.
TGCTTCTGGTCGACGACGAGGACAACGAAGTGGTGATGCCCCGCGAGCACCAAATCCCGGGAGATTTTTTCAAAAAGGGCGACACCGTGCGTGCTGTTGTGGCTGCCGTGGAAATGCGCAACAACACTCCGCGCATCATCTTGAGCCGCACGGCTCCCGAGTTCCTCGAGCGTCTCTTTGAAATGGAAGTTCCCGAGATCTACGACGGCCTCATCACCATCAAGAAGGTGGTCCGCGCTCCTGGCGACCGTGCAAAGGTGGCCGTGGAGTCCTACGACGATCGCGTCGATCCGGTCGGCGCCTGTGTGGGAATGAAGGGATCCCGCATCCACGGCATCGTCCGAGAGTTGAAGAACGAGAACATCGACGTCATCAACTTCACCGCGAACGACCAACTGCTCATTGCCCGCGCCTTGAGTCCAGCCAAGATTTCCTCCATCACCATCAAGGGGGAACGCGCTGAGGTCTACCTGCAGCCCGACCAGGTATCCCTGGCCATCGGAAAGGGCGGACACAACATCAACTGGGCCGGCAAGCTGACCGGCTATGAAATCGATGTCTACCGGGAGGGAGAAACCGAAATCGACGACGTCGAACTCAAGGAGTTCAAGGACGAAATCGATGCCTGGATCATCGAAGAACTCGAGAAAATCGGTTGCGACACCGCCCGCAGTGTCCTCAATCTCTCCGTGGAGGACCTCGCCAATCGGACCGACCTCGAAGTCGAGACCGTGGAAGAGGTGGTCAAAATCCTGAAGTCCGAATTCGACGCCTGATCCCGAGCCTCCAGAACATCACCCATCGAAAGCACCCGGAAAGCCGCACATGTCAGAAGTTTCCAAACCGGTACGCCTCAGTAAGGTCGCCCGAGAGTTCAACCTCGGTGTCGACTCGATCGTCGAATTCCTCGCCTCCAAGGGAATCGAAGTCGAACGCAAGCCCAACACCAAGTTGGAGCCGGAACAGTACGCCCTGGTGCGTGCCAACTTCGCCGACGAGAAGGCGGCCAAGGAGAAGGCCAAGCAGAAGTCCAAGACCTTGCTGGAGATGGAGGCTCTGGCAGTGGACTCCAAGCGAAAGGCAGAAGAGGATGGTGCTCCTGCCGAGCCTGCGCCTGCGCCTGCACCGCCCCCTGCACCGGAACCGGCCCCTGTACCGGAACCCGAACCCGAACCTACTCCTGAGCCCGTAGCCGAAGAGCCTGCCCCGGTAGAGCCCGAAGCACCCGCCAAGGAGGAGGAAAAAGCCGAACCAGAAGCCGCGAAGGAGGCGAAGGCCTCCCCGGTGAAGGTGGTCGGCAAAGTGGACCTTGACAGCGTTGCTCCGAAGCGCAAATCCAAAAAGGCCGAGACCCAGAAGAAGGAAGAAAAGCCGGCTTCCGAACCTGTACCGAAAGCGGAGGTGGAAGCGAAGGCGGAGGCTCCCGCTGACCCGCCCAAGAAAGAAGCACCTGCCCCGCCGAAAGAACCGGCGGCCGAGGTCGTCCGCGCCAAGGCGGACAAGTTGTCCGGTCCCACCGTGGTCGGCAAGATTGACCTCCCGGTGGAGAAGAAGCCGACGACTGCAGGTGAAAAGCGGAAGCGGAAGCGCATCACCAAGGTCAATGTGGAAGAGGCCGGAAAGCAGGCTGGTAAACGTGGACGTACCGTAACCGGTGCGCCGCGGAAGGAGATTTCCGAAAAGGACATCCAGAAGGAGATCAAGGAAACGTTGGCACGCCTGAGCAAGGGCAAGAAAACCCAGGCCAGCGCCAAGACACGCCGCGCAAAACGGGACGCCAAGGCCGAGCGCGCAGAGCGCGAACAGCTTGCCCAGATGGAGGCGGCCCATACGCTGGAACTGACCGAATTCGTGACGGCATCGGAATTGGCCACGCTGATGGACATCTCCGTCAACGAGGTCATCTCGGCCTGCATGGCCCTGGGCATGATGGTCTCGATCAACCAGCGCCTCGACAAGGAAACCATCGGCATCATCGCCGAGGAATTCGGCTATGGGGTCGACTTCGTATCCGCGGAGGTCCAGGAGGCCATCGAGGTGGAGCAGGACAGCGAGGATGACCTCGTCGGCCGTCCACCCATCGTCACGGTCATGGGTCACGTTGACCACGGAAAGACCTCCCTGCTCGACTACATCCGCAACACCAATGTGACCGACGGTGAGGCAGGTGGCATCACACAGCACATCGGTTCCTACAGCGTGAAACTGGAGGATGGTTCGCGGATGACTTTCATCGACACCCCGGGTCACGAGGCTTTCACGGCCATGCGTGCGCGCGGAGCACAGGTGACGGACCTCGCCATCATCATCGTAGCGGCGGATGATGCGGTCATGCCCCAGACGAAGGAGGCCATCAGCCACGCACAATCCGCGGAAATTCCCTTTCTCATCGCCATCAACAAGTGCGACCGGGAAGAGTCCAATCCCGACAAGATCCGCACCGAACTCGCCGAACTGGGCATACAGGTCGAAGAGTGGGGCGGCAAGACACAGAGCCAGGAAATCTCCGCCAAGACCGGCATGGGCATCCCGGAACTGCTCGAAAAAGTCACCCTGGAGGCTGAATTGCTCGAACTCAAGGCCAACCCCAAGAAGCGGGCCGTCGGCACCATCATCGAGTCCAGCCTCGACAAGGGCCGTGGCTATGTCACCAACCTCATCGTCTCCGCCGGTACGCTCCGCGTGGGCGATGCCATGCTCGCTGGACAGTACAGCGGCAAGGTCCGCGCCATGACCAACGAACGCGGTGACACCTTGAAGGAGGCGGGTCCCTCCACACCGGTTTCGATACTCGGTCTGGATGGCGCACCGAATGCCGGGGACGAGTTCCACATCTTCGAAGGCGAGAAGGAAGCCCGCACCATCGCGCAGAAGCGACAGCAACTGCAACGCGAACAGGGCATCCGGACCCAGAAGCAGGTCACCCTTGAAGAACTCGGCCGCCGGATTGCCGTCGGGGAATTCAAGGAGCTCAACCTCATCATCAAAGGCGATGTGGACGGTTCGACGGAAGCGCTCGCAGACAGCTTGCTCAAGCTCACCACCGAGAAGGTGCAGGTCAACGTCATCCACAAGGCCGTCGGACAGATCTCGGAGAGCGATGTCCTGTTGGCATCCGCATCGGAAGCCATCATCATAGGCTTCCAGGTACGCCCCAGTGGAACCGCAAGGAAGCTCGCCGAAAAAGAGGGCATCCAGATTCGCCTGTACTCCATCATCTATCAGGCCATCGAAGAGATGAAGGAGGCCATGGAAGGCCTGCTTTCGGCCAAGATCGAGGAGCGCATCGTGGGCACGGCCGAAATCCGCGAGACCTTCAAAATCTCGAAGGTGGGTACCATCGCCGGTTGCTTCGTCACCGACGGCATCATCCACCGGAACAATGGTGTCCGCGTCATCCGCGAGGGCATCGTGGTCTACACCGGAGAACTGGGTTCGCTCAAACGATTCAAGGACGATGCCAAGGAGGTCAAGAAAGGCCTCGAGTGCGGTCTGAACGTGGAGAAATTCAACGACATCAAAGTGGGCGACATCATCGAAGCCTACGAGGAGGTCGAAGTGAAGCAGACCCTCGAGGACTGAGCCCATGGAAGGGAAGCCAAACAGCAAGCTTCCAGACCTCGGCACTACGATATTCACCGAGATGACCGCCCTGGCACAACGCCATGGCGCACTCAATCTCGCCCAGGGATTCCCCGACATTCCGCCGCCTGCAGGGTTGGTCACCGCCGCCGTGGAGGCCCTGCATGCGGGCGCACACCAGTACGCCCCCATGGCTGGACGGCTCGACCTGAGGGAGTGGATCTGTCAGCATCACCTCGACCGTCACGGTGCCTCTTTTGACCCGGAGGGTGAATGCACCATCGGAGCCGGGGCGTCCTCCCTCCTGTTCGCCGCCATCCAAGCCTTCGTCCATCCCGGCGACGAGGTCGTGGTCCAGGCACCCGCATACGACCTGTACGGTCCAGCAGTGACCTTGGCCGGTGGCCGGTTGATTGAAGTCCCACTCCTCGATGGAGATGGCCTATGGGATCTCGACGCCATGCTCACCGCCATCCATGAAAAGACGCGTATGGTGATCCTGAACACCCCGCACAACCCGACCGGCACGGTCTGCCCGCCGGGCTTTCTCGATGCACTGGCCGCACACCTCGAGGACAAGCCGACCTTGGTGCTGTCAGACGAGGTGTATGGCCCCATCGTCCATGACGGAATGACCGAGGTGTCCCTCACCCAACTTCCGGCACTGAGGGATAGAGGGCTCGCATTCGGCAGTTTTGGCAAGCTGCTGCAGGTGACGGGATGGAAAATCGGTTGGGCCGTAGGCCCCGCATCCCTGACCACCGAACTCCGGAAAGTCCACCAGTACGATGTGTTTTCGACGGGAGCCCCATTGCAGGCCGCCCTTGCCGCTTTCCTCCCCACCGGGGAAGGAAGGGAGCACCTCGGAAATCTGGCTGGCATGTACCAGGCCAAACGCGACCGGTTGCTCAACGGATTGACAGGGACGGCTTGGGAGTGGACCCCTGCGGCAGGTGGCTTCTTCCAGGTGCTCGATGCCCGCACCCTCATCGAGGAAGACGAGGGCCACTGGGCCCGCCAATGGACGCGCACCCATGGCATCGCCACCATTCCGCTGTCCGCCTTCCATCCACCCCCGACACCCCGGATCCGGCTATGCTTCGCCAAGGAGGACGCCACACTGGATGCCGCGGTGGAGAAATTGCGTCAAATTGCGCTTGACCATGGAGCTTGATGCACTGGACATCATCGGCCTGCAGACCGACCTGCATTGGCGAAACCCGAAAGCGAACCTCGCCCACTTCGATGGCCTCTTGAACGGACTCGATACCGGCGAAGCCGACCTCGTCGTGCTCCCGGAGATGTTCACCACCGGATTCAGTTGGCCCCCCATCAACCCCAAGGGTCCCGGCAATGCCGTGCTGGATTGGATGCAGGGGTGGGCGGATCGGCTGGATGCCGCCGTCGTCGGCAGTGTGGCGTGCGCCGATGCCGAAGGCCAGGCAAGGAACCGCTGCTGGTTCGTTCCCCCTTCCAAGGAGGGTACACCCACCCTGTACGACAAACGTCATCTCTTCTCGTTGGCCGGAGAACACGAGCACTTCAAGGCCGGCGAAGACCGTGTGGAAGTTGAATTCCGTGGTTTCCGCATCCTGCTTCAGGTGTGCTACGACCTGCGCTTCCCCGTATTCGTGCGCAATGACAGGAAGACCCCTTACGACCTGGCGATTTTCGTGGCCAACTGGCCAGAGCAACGCACCGCGGCCTGGCGGACCCTGCTTCAGGCCCGCGCCATCGAGAACCAGTGCTTCGTCGCCGGCATCAACCGGTCCGGTACCGACGGCAATGGTCATGGATACTCCGGAGACAGCCTGATCGTGGATTTCGCCGGCACACTCCTGGCCGATGCCGGCAATTCAGGACAACCCACCACATTGCGTGCCCGGATGTCCAGAGCCGACATGATGGACTTCCGCAGGCAACTGCCCTTCCTGGAAGACGCGGACCGGAACCGGCCGGCCTGAATCAGGAAGCGGTGCGAAGAATGCGGTCGAGCGAACGCCCCTTGGCCAGTTCATCGACCAGCTTGTCCAGTACGCGCACCTGACGCGTCAGGACATTGTCCAGCTCCTCAATCCGATAACCGCAGATCACGCCCTTCACTTCCGAGGAAAGCGGGTTCACCGAAGCTTCCTTGAAGAACTCCGCAAACGAGGATTTGCGCGCGATGTGGTCCTGAAGATCCACATCGGAATAACCCGTCAACCAGGTCAGGACGGCATGCAGCTCCTCCACCGTTCGCCCCTTCTTCTCCACTTTCGTGACATAGCACGGATACACCGTACCGAATGTCATTTCAGCAATTTTTCGGTGGTGTTCCTCTGTAGCAACAGGCATGGGACAAGAGGTCAGGCCTTCACTTGAAGGCGTTCTCTCCCGTAATATCCAGACCGGTGATGAGCAGGTGGATGTCATGCGTGCCCTCATAGGTCACGACGGACTCCAGGTTCATCATGTGACGCATGATGGGGTATTCTCCCGTGATGCCCATGCCGCCGAGAATCTGGCGTGCCTCCCGGGCGATGTTCAGGGCAATCTCGACGTTGTTGCGCTTGGCCATGGAAATCTGGGCACTCGTCGCCTTGCCCTCATTGCGGAGCTGGCCGAGACGCAGCGTGAGCAGCTGCGCCTTTGTGATCTCGGTGATCATCTCGGCGAGCTTCTTCTGCTGCAGCTGGAAGCCGGCGATGGGACGGCCGAACTGCTCGCGCTGCTTGGCATAGCGCAGGGCCGCGTCGTAGCAATCCAAAGCCGCTCCAATGGCACCCCAGGCAATGCCGTAGCGCGCGCTGTCCAGACAGCTGAGCGGCGCGCCGAGGCCAGAACGTCCGGGCAGGATGTGCGACTTCGGCACCTTGACGTCCTCGAAAATGAGTTCGCCCGTATCCGATGCGCGAAGGCTCCACTTGCCGGTCATCTTCGGCGTCGAGAATCCCTCCATGCCCCGTTCGACCACGATACCATGGATGCGGCCTTCCTCGTTCTTGGCCCAGACGACGGCGATGTCGGCGAAGGGCGCATTGGAGATCCAGAGCTTGGCGCCGTTGAGGATCACGTGCTCACCATCGCCGGCATCCTTGAAGTTGGTGATCATGCCCCCGGGATTGGACCCGTGGTCGGGTTCGGTCAAACCGAAGCAACCCATCATCTCACCGGTGGCCAGCTTGGGCAGGTATTTCATCCGCTGCTCCTCGCTGCCGTACTTCCAGATGGGGTACATGACCAGCGAACTCTGCACGGATGCTGTGCTCCGCAATCCACTGTCGCAGCGCTCCAACTCCTGCATGATGAGGCCGTAGGAAATCTGGTCCAGACCAGCACCCCCGTATTGCTCGGGGATGTAAGGACCGAAGGCCCCGATTTCACCCAGTCCGGGCAACAGATGCTTGGGGAAGACCTGCGTCTCCGCGGCATCCTCGATGATCGGACTGACCTCCTGCTTCACCCAGGCACGTGCCGCCTCACGGATCAGCTTGTGCTCCTCGGTGAGGAGGTCATCCATCATGTAGTAGTCGTGACCCTGGTACAGGTCGGTCTTGACGGATCCCATGTTCATTCCACGAAAATACAACGCCTGCGTGCGTACACTTGACACTCCATGGACCTCAAAGCCACCAAACACCCTGATTTTGCGTGTAGAGAGGCGACCATTGAACCGGATCGGGCCGGTCTGCGGATGCAAGATGCCCTGGTGGGACTCTTCCCGCAATGGCTGCCCAGCCGAAAGTCCTGCCGCAAGGCTCTGGATCGGGGCATGGTCGAGCTCAATGGTGTTCAGGCCACGACCGCAAGGCGGGTGACCACGGGCGACCATATCCTCCTGAAACTGCCATCACCAGCCACATTGGATCCCGGACCCGGAGCCCCGACAAACCTGAAGACCATGAGGGGGGATGGCGCCGATTTTCTCTTTGTCTGGAAACCAGCCGGACTGGCCACTTCAGGCTCAGGCCGCCTCAACCTCGCCAACATCATGCGGTTCATGGCATCCGGTGATGATGAAGGTGTGCGGCGCACATGGGCCCCGCATAGAAGTGACGCCCTCAATGGGCCCCAACCGGTCCATCGGCTGGACCGCAACACGGCGGGCTGGGTGTGCGTCGCCCTGAACCTCAAAGCCGCAGAATCGCTGGGCAAAGCCTTTGCTGAACGCACCGTCACAAAACGCTACATCGCCCTGGTGGCAGGCACACCGGATACCGGAGACAGCCGGCTACCCGTCGATGGAAAGGAAGCGGTTACCCGATGGTTTCCCGTGGCCCACGGTGCGTTGCCGGTCCATGGGACCGCCACCCTCCTGGATGTCATCATTGAAACCGGCCGAACGCACCAGATCCGGCGGCACCTCGCCGCGGCAGGCCACCCCATCGTGGGTGAAGACCAATACCCACCCCCCGGAATGGGCATCGCTGACACACCGCGGTATACAGGTCATGGCCTCTTCCTATGCGCCTTGGAACTGGCCATACCGGCAGGATTGCATGGACCAGGCATGCGCGCCACGGGCACGCCTCCACGGAAATTCACGAGAATCCGATGGGTCGCTGATGCGCTGCGGCGTCAGGATACCGAGGCCTCATAGCCGTCATCGATCAACAGGCCCTGCTGTTGATACGCCGTCACGGCGAGGTGATCGGCCCGCTCATTCATCGGATTGCCGGCATGGCCCTTGACCCAATCGAAGCGCACCTTGTGGCGCCTGTACACCTTGAGGAAGCGCATCCACAGATCGGGGTTCTTCTTGCCCTTGAATCCTTTCTTCTCCCAATTGAAGACCCAACCTTTCTCGACGGCATCGATGACGTATTTGCTGTCGCTGATGACCCACGCCTCGGTCCCATCCCGCTTCAGGGCCTCGAGCGCCACGATGACCGCCAACAGCTCCATGCGGTTGTTGGTGGTCAAACGGTACCCGGCCGTGAATTCCTTGCGGTGTCCACCCCATTGCAGGATGGCCCCATAGCCTCCCGGTCCCGGGTTGCCGGACGCTCCGCCATCGGTATGGATGACCACAGGATCAGCCATGGTCATGGAAAAGCTGGGCGGCATTCGCAGAGAACAGCTTCACGGCAATCGCCAGCAAAATGATGCCGAACACCTTTTGCAGGATGGCGATGCCCGCCTCTCCGAGCAGCCTTTCGATGCGGCCCGTCATCCGCAATACGAAATAGACGAGCGCCATGTTCACGAGGATGGCCACGGCGATGTTCACCGCGGCGAATTCCGCGCGGAGGGAAATGATGGAGGTCATGCTGCCGGCCCCGGCAATCAATGGAAAAGCCACGGGCACAATGGTCGCTGTCTTCATCGATTGGGCATTCTGCTTGAACAGGGTGATGCCCAGGATCATCTCCAACGCCATGAAGAACATCACAATCGATCCCGCCACCGCAAAGGAATTGACATCGATGCCCAGGAAGTTGATCACCCCCTCACCGAGAAAAAGAAAGGCGAGCATGATGCCCAATGCCACGAGGGACGCGCGTTCCGGATGGATGTCACCGGCCTTCTGCTTGATGTCGAGCAAAAAGGGAATGGAACCGACGATGTCGATGACCGCGAACATCACCATGGTCGATTTGAGCAGCTCCGTCCAATTGAATTCCATGTGAGGGGTATCAGGGGGTGGGGATTCCGGACAAGGATAGGGCCTGCACCACGGCACGCAGCACCTGAGGCGCATAATGCTCCTCCTCGAGCTCCCGCACCTTGCGCGCGATGCTCTCGGGCGATTCCCCGCTCCTGTCGAGGGCAACCCGGGCCTGGAAGAACGGCGGCCCCTCATCGTATCGGGCGTCCACCCAATGCAGGGTAATGCCCGTCTCCTCCACTTCACCCCGCTGCAAGGCATCGTGCACGGCGGCATGCACATGGTGACCATACATTCCCTTACCGCCGAATGCCGGCAACAAGGCCGGGTGGAGGTTCAACATTCTGCCCGAATAAGCGTGCACCATTGAAGGGGGAACCTTCAAGAGGAAACCGGCCAGGGCCACGAATCGGACGCCTGCCGCCTCGAGCCGCGCCAACACCTCACCGCCCTCCAGTGCGGACTTGTCGAACACCCAGGTGGGCACCCCCATGGACCGGGCAATCTCCACGACCCCCGCATCCGCCTTGTTGGTGGCGACCAACGCCACTTCCAAGCCGTCCATGGCAGCCGTCAACCGCATCAACCGGGCCGCATTGGTCCCCGCACCGCTTGCGAGGATGGCGAGTTTCGCCGGGGCTTCCGCCATCACTTTCCGGCTTCAGGGTCGAAAACCGGGGGGTCTGAAAGCGGACCGTTCGCACGGTTGGTCTGGTCGTTCCTCAATTGGGACAGGCGGTCGGACATGGCCTCGACATCCTCATCGGCAGGCAAGGCGTCGGACAGGGCACCCGATACCCTCTGGCTCACCGCCATGGCCACTTGGATTTCGCTGCTCGCCGTCGCGTAATAAGCGTCGTCCAAGGCGATGTAGTAGGCCACGTCATTCGTGAGGGTCTCAAAGAGCTCGGTCCCCACTTGCTTCGCCAAGGCACCGGCCAGGTCCCGCTGCTCTTTCGTCAAGCGCGAATCACCCGCCAGTTCAGCCAGCAATTCAACGGCAGGCAACATGATCCGATCGAACGGAACATTGTGGGATGGAATCGACCGGCACAAAAGCTCCACCACCTCGAGGCCCTTCGAAGGCACACCGTCCCGAACGAAAGCGGAAGCCAGATTGGACAGCTGCAGCCGGAGGTTGGTGGCCATGCGGCGGTTGTTCTCGTCCATGTAAATCTCCTCTTCCTGCTCCATGCCTCCCCACTGGAATTTCTCCATGACATTGGTGAACATGATGTCCTTGCCGATGCCGTTGGGCTGTCCCCCACGGGATCCGTAATTGACCGGCACCAACCGCCAGGCGAGGCCCTCGAGACGGAAATAATCCTGCAGTCCCACATAGCTGTCGGGACCGATGGTCACGGCGAAATAGACCGGGCGTTCCCACTTGTTGTTCCGCAGGATCTCCAACACCATGAACTGGTTCTTGAGGACATATTGCTTGGGCGTCCCCCCACCGTCGGTCACGGTCCATTCCACCGCGTCGACCATCCGGTCCACCTCATCCGGGAGCACCATGCCTGAATTGACCGCAAACGCACTGTCCACGGGGACACTGAAACTGTTGGATGGCAGGTGGGCATATTTCCGACCTCCACCATAATCGACCACATCGCCGTCATCCAATGCCTGTTGCATGGCCGCTTCGATGTCGACATAGGGATCATTGGTGTTGGTGGGCGGGTCCATGATGACGATGTCCCGTGTTCCCTGCCGGTATTTCTCCTCGCCCATGCGGATCGGCACGGGCGCGCTGTCGTAGGCGCGCCGCTTCATCTGCTCCACATACCAGTCGGTGTTGAGCAGGCTGAGGTTCACGATGCGCACATCCGTCCTGTACCCTTCCACTTCCTGAACGTACCACAAGGGGAACGTGTCGTTGTCCCCGTTGGTGAACAGGATGGCATTCGGTTCCAGGCTGTCCAGATAGTTCTTGGCCATGTCCACACCGGTGCTGCGCCGCGCTCGGCTGTGGTCGTCCCAGCCCTCTGCACCCATCTGGAATGGGACCACCAACAACAGGGCCGAAAACACGAGGGCATTGAGCTTCTCATTCCCGGACCGGCCGAGGACGAACGCCAGGCCCATGAGAGCAGCAGCAGCCACAGAGAGATACAGTACCCCATAACTCAGGGCATGGCCTCCGCCTGCCGCAGCTTCGAGCCCGAACAGCACGATCCCCAACCCGAACGGCGCACCTGCTGCAAGACCGAGGTCCTTGCCCTTCAGATTGGACGCCATGTCCACCAAGGCATACACACCCAAGCCAATCCAGATCGCGAAGGCATAGAAAGATCCGACATAGGCGTAGTCCCGCTCCCGGGGCTGCAGCGGATACTGGTTCAGGTACACCACAATGGCAAATCCGGTCAGGACGAACAGCAGGCCCGTCACCGAGAAGTCACGCCAACTCCTGACCGCCTGGAAGACCGCCCCGATCAAGCCGAGCAACAATGGCAGCAGATAAAACCTGTTGTGGCTCTTGTCCGAAGTCCGATGGTCAGGTACGACATCCCGTGCACCCAGCCTCTCCGCATCAATGAAATCCACCCCGGAAAGCCAATTGCCATCGATGAAGTCCCCGTGGCCTTGGACGTCGTTCTGACGGCCCGAGAAATTCCACATGAAATACCGCAGGTACATCCAACCAATCTGGTAGCGGGTGAAGAAGGTCAGGTTCTCCTGCTGCGATGGCAGCAACTTCTCGTGGTAACGGTCGGCCTGCCCCTGCAGTCGCTGCACCTCCCGGATGTCCTCCGAGGAGCGCGTCCGGTTCGCCCGGCTCGTGGCCGCGCGGATCTGCTGCTCCAGCGCATTCAAACTGCCCTGCAATGACTGCGCATAGGTCCGGCCGTGATCCAGACCCTGCGACAGGTCGTCCACCATCATTTCGGCCATGGTCCTGCGGATCTCCGAATTGGTCAGGTCGGCCAGCCTTCGGTTGTCGCCCTTGCCCACGATGATCTCGTTTGCACTCCGCACCTCATAGTTCGCCCCGAACCTTTGACCGAACGTTCGGTAGAGGTTGTTCAAGGTCCGGTTGAGCTCGTCCTTGTCCATGTTGCCTCCCAGGATCCTGCCCGCGAGGTGCAACTCGAACGTGGCGGCATCCCGCTCCTTTCCATCCACCGGACTCACGAAACCGACATCCTCATTCCATCCCTTGTAGTTGGACCAGCGCTTGTATTCGCGGATGTGGTTAGCCTGGCTGCTGTACATCCGGGGAAAGAGCATGGTGAACCGGTCGTCATAATTCGGGACCCCATTCTGCTTCTCACCGCTGTCGACATACTCCTGCGTGATTTCGAACTGACCTTCATTGGAGGCGATATACTGCTCCGCCGCATAACGGTCCCGGAAGGTCGCCACCCTTGTCTGCACGGTTCCACGGCTCTTGAAGACACTGTAACTCGGGAAATAGGTGGGGTTGCCGTCCTCGTATGGATCATCCATGTCATTGGGCGAATTCCAGTATTGGCCCGTTCCCAGCGGCCGGTCTCCGTATTGCTCGCGGTTCAGGTAAGCGAGCAATGCGAAAAGGTTTTCCGGGTTGTTCTCGTCCATGGGCGGATTGGCCGCGGAACGCACGACGATGAGGGCGAATGTGCTGTATCCGACGAGGATCATCGCAATGGAAAGGGCAGCCACATTGAGCTGCCACCAGCCCTTCTGACGGCTCCACCAGATGGCCCCGACGATCAACGCCACCACGAGCAGCCCATAAACGACTACACCGGCATTGAACGGCATGCCCATGCTGTTCACGAAAGCCAGCTCGAACCGCGCCGCCAACTTGACGAAACCCTGGATCAGACCATACTGCACGAAGAGCAGCAGCGCCAAGGACAGGGCCATGGCGCCGATGAACGTGGGCCACTTGAACTCGTGACGCTTGAAATAATAGACGGCAACGATGGCCGGAATGGCCAGAAGGTTGAGCAGGTGGACACCGATGGAAAGGCCCATCAGATAGGCGATGAGCACGATCCAGCGCAGATTTCCAGGCTCCTCCGACCGCGCCTCCCACTTGAGGATGGCCCAGAACACCAAAGCTGTGAACAGAGAAGACAAGGCATACACCTCACCTTCCACCGCCGAGAACCAGAAGCTGTCCGAAAATGTGTAGGCCAGCGCACCGACCGCTCCACTCGCCAACACCGCGATGCACTGCCCCTCAGTCAGCTCGGTCACCCCTTCCGGCAACCTCGATGCCGCCAGTTTCCGCGCCATGTGGGTGATGCTCCAGAACAGGAAGAGGATGGTGAACGAGCTGGCCAAAGCGCTCATCACATTCACCGCAGTGGCCGCATACACCGCGGGAAAGAACATGGAGAACAGACGCGCGATCAACATGAACATCGGCGCACCGGGAGGGTGGCCCACCTCCAGCTTGTAGGCCGAGGCGATGAACTCGCCACAATCCCAGAAACTGGCGGTCGGTTCGATGGTGAGGAGATAGACGATGGAGGCAATGAGCCATACAGCCCATCCCGTCAGGTCATTGAGTCGCTTGTAATTCATGCGGACGCGGGTTCATCCAAAGGCTGAAAGGCAGCGGTATCCCGGCACCCGGTTTCCTTCGGACTCCCGCGAAAATAGGGCCTCCTCAGCGGGCGACCATCACGCGTTTGCGGAGGACGTCCACGCCACTCTCCACAACGAGGAGGTAGCCTCCGGACGGCCTGTCGGACAGGGGCAGCCGCCAGGTCCCATACTCCACACTTCCTGCATCCACCACACGCCCCACCGGGTCCAGCAGAAACCACCGGGAATCAGAACCAATGGTCCACGACGGATCCAGCAGAACCATGGCATCCGCCCCGGTGGGATTGGGAAAGACCACCAGCCCGTCCACC
Source organism: Candidatus Nitrosopumilus sp. (assembly GCA_964223495.1). Classification (GTDB taxonomy): domain Bacteria; phylum Bacteroidota; class Bacteroidia; order Flavobacteriales_D; family Sanyastnellaceae; genus UBA8752. The sequence goes on from CAXQGL010000027.1 coordinate 14,029, forward strand.
GTTCCGTTCACGGTTTCCCCGACGCCATTCGCACAATCCGTCAGTACCCCGAATTCCAGCGTGATCACACCTTCGATCAAGGTCAGATCGATCTCCAACTCTTCCACTTCCCCAATGCCCAGGGACAGGGTCATGCCCGGAAGACCCTGGAATCCAGGCAGGCCCTGCATGTCCATGGAAAGCGCATAGCAGCCCGGTGGCAGGCACAACACAAGACCGTCCAATCCCAGCTCGTCCGGATCCAGCGACATCGATCCCGACAGGTCGAATCCTTCCCCCATCAGATTCCAGGCCATTTCAAGCTCCTCGAGCAATTCCGGGAAAGTCTCGCCATCGAGGGTCACCTCCACCCCCTCACATCCCGTTGCCAGGTCATTTTCGAGGTCGATGCAAGCACTCAGCATCTGACCGCAATCAGGGAAAGTAGCCGATACGCAAGCCGTCACGATTTCCACACCATTCACGAAAGCATGGTTGATGGTGTCTCCGTTCAACGCCGATCCATCGGACAAGAACCACAAGAAATCCACGTCCTCCTCCGAGTCGGTCACCGCAATGAGGGTCCAACTGCCATCCGACTCCTCCACGGCTTCAATCTCGAGATCACAGTCAAATTCGGCAGGCTCCCACGGCTCCAATTCCACACATGCCTCCACCCCTTCGGGACACTCGGGCGTCTCGTAGGTGGCACAAACCGTTCCGCCCACATCCACCAAATCAGCCACCTCACCCACTGCAATCAAGTCGCCGTCTTCGTTGAACCATTCCACGACGGCGCCCTCCGGAGCACCATCGGCAATCAGCAGGGCCCACCCCGCCTCCGGGTCCGTCCAGTCCACCACGATGTCCAGCGTACATTCAACACCCGGACAGTCTTCCACGACCACCTCGATGCACCACGTGGACCCTTCCGGACAAGCGGGACTCGTCACCGTGGCACACGCCTCATACGTTCCCGACTCGGCATATTGGTGCTCTGACCACAGGCCAAGGCCGACCTCCGATTCTCCATCCCCATAGTCCCAGAAAATGCTGTAGCCGTCCGGCTGCATCATCTCCAGCAAAAACCATCCCGAGCAAGCCGCGCTGTCGGGCATCCACATCAATTCGGCATCCTCCTCCTCGAGGCAGGCACAATCCCCGACATCGACCAGGGTGCACAGTACGGTCGTGTCCGGGCAAGAGGGACTCACATAGGTCGCGCAGGCCTCGTACCAGCCATTCTCCGGAAAAGTGTGCCAGGTGAAATGGCCTTCGGCGGTCGTGCTGTCGCTGAATTCCCAGAACACCTGCTCACCCTCCGTGTAATCGCAGATGCTGAAGATGAATTCGCAGCCGGCGCCCCCGACCCAGATCTCCTGAGGACATCCCGATTGATAGTCCTCGCTGCCCGTGCAGGCCACGACCCCATCGGGGCAATCATCGGACACATATTGCACACACACCTGCCAGGGCTCGGCGGCAATGCCAAAAGGAAGCGTGATGGCCAATCCCCCCTCCTGGAATACCTCGCCATTCAACGAATAGACCAATTCCACACCTTCAGGATAGCCCACCGGAACCACCATGATGACGCTGTCCCCCTCGACGGATTCCACCTCGAGTTCGAGCCCACAATCGGGCTCCGTGCAATCGTCCACCTCAACCGTGGTCTCCAGCGTCACCCCCTCCGGACAATAATCCGAACTGAAGGTCACCGTCACAGGATACACGCCGTCATCTCCAAAAGTGTATGCGGCGTAATGCCCTCCCTCGACCACATCGTCACCAAAGGTCCAGGTCGCCGTTTCACCGGGTTGGAAACTGGAGACCTCAAAACCCCATGAACACCCGTTGTCCACCGTGAAGATCTCCTCAGGACATTGACTCGGTTCAATCAGGTCACAGGGGCCGTACAGCTCCAACTCCACGATTTCCGCCAATGTGCCGATTCCACCCGGCAAGACCTGCATGTAAAGCACCCCGGACAACGCACCATCCGTCGTCAATTGGGCAAGCAGGACCCGACCATCCTCATCCGGCAACCCATTCGTATTGGATGGGACCACGAACCAGGCACTCCCGATCTGGTCGTCGATGGTGAACCCACTGCCGTTTTCGAATTCCGTCATGAATGGCGAACCCGTGCTCATCACCACCTGCGGACAGTCCTGTCCCAATGTGGGGTCCGGCGGACCACTGATGCCCAGCGTCAACCAACTGTCCCACTCCAACGTCGGAAAAGCCTCGAACAGCAGGGGATTGTTGGCACAGGGAAACTGACCGCCGATTTCGCTCTGATACCATGACGTGCTCGTCTGCAACGACGTGGGATGCTCGACGTCCCCGAAGACCGTCGTGATGACATCCGCAGGACCGGGAAGCGTGGCGTACAACCTGTAGGTCGTTTGGCCGGCAAGCTCACCTTCGGTGTGGATGGCCACCACCTCGATGTCGAGGCAGACATCGCCTTCGACCAGAACAGGTTGGGCAAACAGCACGGCCGGAAAAAGCAGGCCGAAGAAAGCAGGAATGGAGAAGCGCATGAGTGGGAAATGGAACCTACGGAAGAACCGCAGGCCGGGCAAAGGGGTTGCGCCTCAAGCGTCCACGAAACGTGAATCGGTGGGCAGGACATCCCCGCAGGACGAACAGGTTCTTTTCTCCTCGCTTCCATAGAACTCCCGAAACCGGGGAAGGAAGTCCTTCTCGATGTCGCGGAGTTCGAAATACGTTTCATGCAGCTTGGCATTGCACCCGTCACAGAACCAGAGCAGGCCATCCTGCATTCCGCTCCCTGCACGTTTACGCTCGATGACCAGCCCCAGCGACCCTGCTTCGCGCATGGGACTGTGCGGCACCTTGGCCGGATGCAGATACATGTCTCCAGGACCCAGCTTCATGTCGACCGCCTTGCCATCCTCCTGGATGCGGACCGTGATGTTGCCCTCAAGCTGGTAGAACAACTCTTCAGTCTCGTTGTAGTGGTAGTCCTTCCGCGCATTCGGGCCGGCCACGATCATCACGATGTAATCCCCGCTTTCGACATAGAGGTTCTTGGTGCCCACCGGAGGCTTGAGCAAATCACGGTGCTCCTCGATCCATGCGGTCAGGTTGAAGGGTTTGGGAATCGCCATGGTGTCAATTTAAGCCGACTTCGCCTCCGTTGGACGCACCGGGCGCCCGACGAGATACACACCCAGAAAGATGAGGGCTCCAAAGACCCAGAGCGGCCAGCCCGTATCGACCATGTAGTCGGTACCGCCGTAACGGGCCTGGGCAAGACTGAACAGGGTGGCCAACAAGGGCTGCAGATAGATGTACACGCTCACCACCGTCGGCTGCACATGCTGCATGGCGAAAATGTTGAGCAGGTATACGAGGAAGGTCGTCGCGAGCACCACATAAGCCACGCCGGCCCACTGTGCCGGTCCGAACATCAACCAATCGATCTCCATGGCCTGGTTCCAGCCGATGGGTGTGGTGAGGAGCCAACCGAACAGGAACACCCAAGTGATGACGGTAAGCGGCCTGTACTTCCCCATCAACGGTTTCACCGCGACCAGATAAAAGGCATAACTGGTGGCATTGATCAGGATCATCAAATCGCCTTCCCAACTCGCATGCACGCGCTGGGCGGAACCACTCCAGAGCAGAATGGCGGCCGCTCCCACACCCCCGATGATGACCCCCACGAGGCGGCGTTTGACGATGGGCTGTCCCAACACCAATGCACTGGCAATGAGGACAAGGATGGGATTCACCGTCATGATGAGGCTCGCGTTCACCGGGCTGGTCACATTGAGCCCATTGAAGAAGAGCAACATGTTGATGCCGACACCGGTCAATCCGCAGAATGCCATGCGGGGCAAATCCTTGCGGTCCACGCGCTCCCGATTGAATGGCATCAACAAACCGAACAGGGCAAGCGCCCCGGTGACGCGCAGGACGATGAATCCGCTTGGCCCCACGAGGTCGGGCATCAGCCCTTTGGCGACCAGGTAATTCCCCCCATAAATGAGGGCGACGACCAACAAGGCGAGGTGTGCGAGGACGCGCTGCACGGGGAAGCGATCTCAAGCCTGCAGCGCGGCGCGGGCCCCCTCCACCACCGCCTTGGCGGAACCCGCATGGACACTCTTCTCCGTGAGCAGCACAGGCCGCTTGAGAAAGGTGTACTCGTCGAGGATGAGTTGCCTGTAATCCGCCTCGGCCAAGTCGCGGTCCGCGAGTCCCATGGACCGGAATTTCATGGCACGTCGGCTGAACAAAGCCTCGTAACTGCCCGCATGCGCCCGCATCGCATCCAATTCATCGGCCGTGACGCCTTCGGCCTTGATGTCGCGCACCTCGGCCCCTGCGGCGGCAGGTTGAAGGTCCGCTTCGATGCGTTGGCAGGTCTTGCAGGTGGGTAGGGTGAAGAATTTCTTGGACATGTTCTTGTCGTTTTCAGATCAATGGCGGCGCAGGGCGGCGATCGCATCATGGACACCGGACAGATCGGCCGGTTGGCCCGTTCGGTCGTTGTCCACGACCACATCGGCCAGATGGCGCACGGGTTCGAGAAAGGCGAGGTCACCAGGCCGGACATGCCGGTCCCACTGATACTGGATGATCTCCGGGGTCAGGCTGCGTTCTGCCTGGTCCCTGGCCATCCTGCGGGCAAGCCTCGTCTCCGGCGTCGCGTGAATGTATACCGTCAAGTGCAAGCGTTCCCGTATCCCGGCATCGTGCAACAGGAAAAGTCCATCGAGGAACACCACAGGCACCGCAGGTATGTGCAATGGTTCAGGCAACACGCCGGGTTGATTGAAGGTGTAGCTCTGGATGTGCAGGTCCTCCCCGATGCGGAGACGGTCGAGGTCCGACGCCAACCGCTCCAAATCGAGGGCATCCGGCACATCGAAATTCGGCTCCCCCTCCGCGTCCCTTGGGATCTCGGCGAGCAGCCGGTAATAGTCGTCCATCCTCAGCACCGCAGCATCCACGCCATAATGGGCGAGCAAGCGGTCCACCACGGTTCCCTTGCCAGAGGCGCTGCCTCCGACCACACCCACCAATACCGTACTCATCCGCTCAGTCATGGCCCAGCAATTGATCGGCCATGGTCCTGTCGTTGGCCAGGCGGGGGATTTTGTTCTGACCGCCGAGCTTGCCCCGCTTCGCCATGGCGGCATGGAAGGCACCCGGAGGCAGAGCAGTGACCTCCGCCGGACGCAGGACCGCTCCCGAGATGAGGTCCCGATAGTAGGGGTTGCGCTCCTGGAGGGCCAGATCAAGGCAACCGGCGAAAGCACCGGGATCGTTGGGCACCTCGGCGAATTCCACGAACCACTCATGATAGGGCAGGCCCTGTTCGGGGTTCACCTGCGGTGCCACATGGAACTCCACCACGCGGGCACCCGACTCTCCCATCGCCCGTGCCATGGCCGACTCCACCTCCTCTGCGATCACATGCTCTCCGAAGGCACTGGTGAAATGCTTGATCCTTCCCGTGACCAGGATGCGGGCCGGAGCCAGGGAGACGAACCGGACGGTGTCACCGAGATCATACCCCCACAAACCCGCATTGGACGACACCACGACGGCATAATTGACGCCAAGCTCGACCTCACCCAGTCCCAATCGCCGGGCATCCGCACTGCCATATTCGTCAGCAGGAATGAACTCGAGGTACAGCCCATCGTCGGCATTGACCAACAACCCCTCGCCAGGTGCACCGTCCTGATAGGCGATGAACCCCTCACTCGCGGGATAGGTCTCCACCGTGGCCACCCCACCGCCAATCAGCTCGCGGAACCGCTCGGCGTATGGTGCAAAGGCGACACCGCCGAAGACGAACAACGAGAACTTCGGAAAGACCTCCTTGACCGCCGCTGCCCCGGTGTGCGCCAACAGCCGCTCGAAGTACATCTGCACCCACGACGGAATGCCCGAAATGAGGCGCAGGTCCTGCCCTGCCGTCTCACGGACAATGGCGTCCACCTTGGTCTCCCAGTCCTCGATGCAATTCGTCTTCCAGGAAGGCAATCTGTTTCGCTGCAGGTACGAGGGAATGTGATGCGCCACGATGCCACTCAAACGACCAAGAGGCACGCCCCCGGGTGTTGGGGTCAACGTCGGGCTTCCCTGGAGGAAGATCATCTTGCCCCCGACGAACTCGGCCTGTCCGCTGTTGGCCACATGGTGCAGCAAGGCACGCCGGGCCGAGCCGATGTGGTTGAGCAGGCTGTCCTCCGTCAGGGGAATGTACTTCGCACCCGATGTGGTGCCGGATGTCTTGCAGAAATACTTCGGCATGCCCGGCCACAGCACATCCCGTTCTCCCGCCACGACACGCTCGACGTAGGGTTTCAGGCCTTCATAATCCCGGAGCGAAACCGCTTCCCTGAACGCCTCTGCGCGATCCTGGGCACGGTCCATGCCCGCCAGATCACCAAACCCATGATCCTTGCCGAATGCCGTTTCCTGCGCCCGACCTACCAGCGCGGACAAGACCCGGTCCTGCGCCGATCCGGGATCCTCATTCCGCCTCAGGTCGGTCCGGCGGACGCGGCGGGCCCATGGACCGGCCAGGCGGCCTTTCCATCCTCCACTTCCGGGGTTGTCCTGCGGGAACGACATCCTTGCGAAAATAGCGGCCCGCCCCCCTTGCAGGGAGCGGGCCGCCCAAGATCATCGACAAATGCGCACTCAGTGCTGCACCCGCATTTTCTTCGTCACACGAACTCCTTCGGTCATGAGCGAGAAGGTGTACATGCCATCCGCCAGAGGAGTGGCGTCATACACCACCGTGTGTTCTCCCACGGGACGCGCACCGAGATCGATGACGTCCACGAGACGTCCCTGAAGGTCACGCAACTCGATCATGAAATCCCCTCCCCAATCCGAGGTGAAGGTGAAACGCGTCTCCCCTGCGGTGGGGTTCGGGTAGTTGGTCTGCAGGTGCACGCCATTGTAGGCACCGAGAACATCCACACTCGTCACGGGACAGGTGATGAGGCGGATGGCCGGAGTCGCGGTCTGTGAAGTGAACCACACGAAGTCACCACTGCCGGCCTGCTGGTAGATGATGGTACTGTTGTCGGTATCGCTGTTGCCATTGCCCAGGACCGTCAACTCGAGGTCGTCGAAGTCGAACTCGGTGATGACCGCTCCGGCATAGAATCCCGGCGTCGCAAGCCCGTTGACCGACACCTCGATTTCATCCTCGAAGGCGAGGGGGTAATACACCGGATTGTCAGCAGTGCTCGCCCAGTCCCCGTCAGAAGTGTACTCGGCGAAATCATAGGGAGAATCACTCAGTCCCACTTCAGGATCCTGATCGATCCACCGAATCTCGAAATCGATGCCGGAGCCGAGGCTCGGACCGAAGGCGACCGCCAGTCCGTAAACCGTCGTGCCCTCATTGTGGAAGGTGTATCGGTTGCCATATCCGGTAGGCTCGAAGAACTCGTTCTCATCGTCATAGCGGGGGCCGAGCTCCACATTCAACGTGGCGGGATTGTCGTGACCGAATTCGCAATCCGTGTATTCGATGTCCATCTCCAACACGCCGGCATCCGCGACACTGTCGCTGGCCATCGTGGCCCGCAAGACATACTCACCTGCTGCCTCGGGCTCCCATCCCGTTGCGATGTACAGGGTATCCTGGGGGTTGGCAGGGCAATTGTCGTTGTTGGCGAAGGACGGTGCCGTGAACGGGTCGGTGGACGTCGTGCTCAGCACGTTGCCACCGTCGTCCAACACCTCCACGGTGATCACGCAGTTCTCCTGGTCGGCGTATCCACCGTTCCGGAACAGCACGCCGGCAAGGAGACCGCCATCCGCCTCGGGGATGGCCTGATCGATCGGCGTGACCCGGTACTCGAACAGGAAGTACACGTCCCCGTTGGTCAGCTGCACCAGGTCCAGGCTGTTCGCCACCGGATTGGCCTCGATCGTGATGTCGTCGATGCCCCAGTAGTAGTGGCTGTACCCGCCTCCAGTGATGGGGTTCTGCAGATAGGCGAAACGGATGTCCACCGAACTCTGTCCCGCTGCCGCACAGCTGATGTCCAGACTCGTCACGAGCGGATTGGCACTGGCCGAATTGGCGGAGGGAATGAAACTGCCTCCTGCTTCGAATGCCGTCCAGGTGGAACCTCCATCGGAACTGACCTCGACGAAGATGGGCAGGAAGGGGTAGCAACAGTAGCGCAGGTATTGATCCCAGGTGATGACCACACTTTCCAGCTCGGACATGTCGAGGGTGGGCAGATTGAGGTAACCCTCCGTATCCTCCACACCCGAACTGATGGGGGTGTTGTAGTAATCACAATCGAAGACCATCCATCCGTTGTCGGCAGTGAGGCTGCTCAGGGATCCGATGTTGGTGCTGAACTCACCTGCGGGCGGTTGCACCCCGGAAGCCGTCGCATCCTGGAAATACCCGTCACCGGCGGCATCGACATACTGCCAGATCGTGTTGTCCGGGCTGCTGTCCTCCACGGAAAGGGCACCGTAACCGTTGTTTCCGGCAAATCCATTGGCGAAGTCCTCATAGAAGAAGACAATGGTGGAGTCACCGCCACCGCGGAGACCGGCAGCCGCTGCGCGGGCCACCTCTTCGTCACCAAGCTGGCGGCTGGTCAGAAGTTCCTGTTCGGTTGCCTTGCGCGGCATCTGCTCCGCAATCTGCGCTGACATGTGGAAGGCCAACACGCATGCGGCCAGGGTAAGAATGTGCTTCATGGTTGTGAATGGGGCGGCAAAATAGTCCGTACTGGCCTTTTCCTCCTACTGTTGGGCCCACACACGAAAAAGGGGGCCCCGAAGGACCCCCTTTCCATGCTGTATGCAGCGATGATTACTTCACAATCAGCTTGCGGGTGGCGCGTGCGCCGTCCACCGTGATCGTGTAGGTGTACATGCCGGCCGTCAGGCCCTCCAGATCGAGGATGGCGCGCTGGTTGCCCGCAGGCTGCACACCAAGATCCATGCGGCGCACGATGGCTCCGGTCATGCTCGTCACCTCCAACGTCACGTCGGCAGCTGCCTCGAGGGTGAAGTCGATGCGGGTATTGCCGGTGGCGGGGTTCGGGTAGGCACGACCGAGGGAGAAGCCCTCACCGGCCACATCCTCCACGCCCATGGTGGTGGTGGCATTCGGGTCGAGGTTCAGGCGGATCATCGGGCAGTTGGTCGTGTAGTACCAATCGTAGGCGCTGCCGGTTCCAAAGGGACCATAGATGAAGACCGTCTGGGCATACTGCGGTGTGCTCGTTCCAATCTGGACGTTGTCACCACCGAGGTGCTCGAAGCAAGCCATGATGGCCTCCCCGGCCGCCACTTCGTAAGGCTCCTCGAGGGCAAACGTGTACCAGGAGACTTCACCGTCACCACTGTTCAGGAAGTTGGCCTCAAGTTGGGCCTCCTCGGAAGTGGCCACGAGACCATCATATTGACCGCCTCCATTGTTCCACTCGATCCAGTCGAAGAGGTGGCAGACGACTTCGGCACCCACATCGGAACCATCCATGATGGCCACATCGATGCCGTAGATGGTCATGTCGTTGATCACGTCATACGGGACAGCGGCGATGAAGTCCACGGTGCCGTCGCTCGGGGTCATGCCCACGAAGTCACCGTTGTCACGACCATACTGGTTCTCGACCACCTCGATGGCCATCTGGGCCACATTGTCGGCGGGATATTCATCGGTGCTGTCGGAAGCCACGGTGAAATCGAAGACGTAGTCGCCCTGACCCGGTGCCTCCCAACCGAGCACGCGGAGCGTGTCGGACTGGCCGTAAGCGATGTCGATTCCATCGCTCGCGCCACCGTCGCCTTCACTGCCGTTCACGGCAACCGTCAGCGTGGTGTTGGGCTGGACCGCGGTACCGAGACCGGTCACGCGGGCCGCGAGGTCAAGGGCAGGCAACTGGCTCTCCGGCCACACCTGGGCCTCCCAGAGACCGGTGGTCAGGTAGTCGGTAAAACTCACGTAGCCATCGATGCGAACATCATTGGCAGGGGTGTCGAAGACCACGAAATCGTCGATCATCCATGCGTAACCCCACTGTCCGACCCAGCGCCAGCGGAAGTAGACGGAAGAAGCGTCACCGGCCACTTCGCCGATATCGAAACGGGCAGTGTAGGGGTTGGTGGACTCGTCACCGCGCTCGTAAGTCGGGAAGACCTCGTAGCGTGCGGCCACGGTATCCTCGTCGACCACCACATAGCCCTCATCGATTTCGAGGGTCTCTGGGCTCGGCCAATTCACACCATCCAAGGAAATCTCCATGTAACAGCGCTCGATGTCGGTCGTGTTGTCCCAGCAACGGTAGTAGTTCTCGAACTCGACCGTCACGAAGGGGTGACCGGTCAGATCCACGGGATCATCAATGTTGAACCAGCAGTTCTCAACCCAGCTTGCAGCGTAGTTCTCCTCCGCACCGAACAGGTCGGAGTCCACCATCACGAAACCGTTGTCGGCCGTGGTGGAGCTGATTGCGGAGATGGGGTACGGACCGCTGGGGCCGTTGGTGGTACACTCCCAGCCGATACCGTCGATGTAATCGGTGTATCCCTCGTCGTTAGCGTTGTAGAAGGAAATATTTGAACAATCCGAGAAATCATTCGTGTAAATGATGTCACGGGTGTAGTCAACGCCCTGACCCTGTACCGGGCGGGCATTTACGGCACGTCCGGCGTACTCGCGAACCGGTGCCTGGGCAAATGCGAAGCTGACAATCAGCATCGCGAAGACCAAAGTGTAAAGGTGCTTCATTACGTGTGTGGTGTTGGATTCGTGAGGCGAATATAGCCCGACCACACCCGCCAACCGCACGAAAGAAAGACTCAGGCCCCGAGTGGTTCGGTATAGAGCTCAATACTCGGGCAGGTGCACACGAGGTTCCGGTCACCGTGGGCATTGTCCACCCGCGCCACCGCCGGCCAGAACTTGCGTTCCCGGATGGCTGGAACGGGGTATGCCGCCACCTCGCGTGAGTAGGAATGGTGCCATTCCGTGGCTGTCAATTCCGCAGCGGTGTGGGGTGCCATGACCAGCGGATTGTCCTCGCGGTTCCACTGGCCATCCTCGATGGCACGGATTTCCTCCCGGATGGCGATCATGGCCTCACAGAAGCGGTCCAGCTCCTCGAGCGGCTCGCTCTCGGTAGGCTCAATCATCAAGGTGCCCGCCACCGGCCAGCTGACCGTCGGAGAATGGAAACCGTAATCAATCAGCCTCTTGGCGATGTCCGTGACCTCGATTCCAGCCGATGCCTTGAATGGCCGGCAGTCCACAATCATCTCATGGGCGACACAGCCCCGGTTGCCCTTGTACAGGATGTCGTAGTGCCCTTCCAGACGGCTGCGCAGATAATTCGCGTTGAGGATGGCCACCTCGGTGCTCCGCCTCAGGCCAATCGGCCCCAACAGGCGGATGTAGGCATAGGAGATCAGATGGATGAGCGCACTGCCGAAGGGCGCGGCGCTGACCGCCTCGATGGCGGCATCGCCACCGACGGCATCCAGTGGATGCCCGGGAAGGAAAGGGACGAGGTGCTCGGCCACGCCGATCGGACCCACACCGGGACCACCTCCTCCGTGGGGGATGGCAAAGGTCTTGTGGAGGTTGAGGTGGCAGACATCCGCGCCAATCCGACCGGGACTGGTCAACCCGACCTGGGCGTTCATGTTGGCACCATCCATGTAGATCTGACCGCCGTACTCATGCACCACCCGGGTCACCTCGAGGATGTGCTCCTCGAAGACCCCATGGGTCGAGGGATACGTGATCATCAGCGCACCGAGCCGGTCGGCATGCGCTGCCGCCTTTTCGCGGAGCTCGTCCAAGTTGATGTTGCCGTGCTTGTCACAACCGACGACCACGACTTCCATGCCGCACATCACGGCTGAAGCGGGGTTGGTTCCATGGGCCGAGGACGGAATCAGACAGACATCCCGGTGTGCATCGCCCCGGGAAGCATGGTAGGCACGGATGACCAGCAGGCCCGTATATTCTCCTTGTGCCCCACTGTTCGGCTGGAGGCTCATCCCGGCAAATCCCGTGACCTCACAGAGATACCGCTCCAGTTCCGAGATCATGCCGCGGGTACCGGTGGCCTGCTGAGGCGGGCAGAATGGATGGAGCTGCGCGAAGGCGGGCCATCCGATGGGCAGCAACTGGGTGGCCGCATTGAGTTTCATCGTACAGGACCCCAACGGAATCATCGCATGGGTGAGGGAGAGGTCCTTGTTCTCCAGATGCTTGAGATAGCGCATCATCGCCGTCTCTGAACGGTGACTGTTGAAGACGGGGTGGTTCAGGTAATCCACCTGCCGCAGGCAATCCGCCAATGGGGATCCCGTGGGCTCCAGGGGAGGCCGGGCCGCATCGAAGCCCATCACCTCGCAAACGTCCTGGAAGTCACCTGGTAGCGTGCACTCGTGGAAGGCCACCCCGACATGCACCCCATCGGGGAAATACCGGAGGTTGATCTGCTTCCGCTCTGCCCGCTCCATCACGGCACCCATGTCCTCCACGGCAAAAACGACCGTGTCGAAGAACCGTTCGTGCACGGGGGTGTGACCCGCCGCACGACCTGCATCCGCCAGCGCACACGCCAGCGAATGGATGCGTTCCGAAATGGCCCTCAATCCATGCGGGCCATGGTAGACGGCGTACATGCTCGCCATGACGGCCAGCAGGCTCTGGGCCGTGCAGATGTTGCTGGTGGCCTTGTCCCGTCGGATGTGCTGTTCCCTCGTCTGCAGGGCCATGCGATAGGCCATCTTGCCCAAACGGTCCACCGAAGCACCGATGACCCTGCCGGGAACGTTGCGCTTGAACTCCAGACGCGTCGCGAAAAAAGCCGCGTGTGGCCCACCATAGCCCATGGGCACACCGAATCGCTGGCTGTTGCCCACCACCACGTCCGCGCCCATGGAACCGGGGGACTGCACCAGCGTACAGGCCAGCAGATCCGTCGCCACCACCACCCTCGCCTCGGCATCATGCGCCCGGTTGATGAAGGCTTCAAGGGGCTCCACCCTGCCATGGTCATCGGGATATTGTATGCATGCGCCAAAGACATCCCCGCCGAAATCCATGGCGTCGTCCGCACACTGTTCGATGCGGATGCCGAGATGGACAGCCCTGCTTTTCAGCACAGCCCAAGTCTGGGGGAATACGGCATCGGAAACGAGGAACCGATCCACACCCGCCTTGGCCGCCTTCCTGCTTCGGGCATTGAACAGCATGGTCATAGCTTCCGCCGCCGCCGTAGCCTCATCCAACAGACTGGCATTTGCCAGCTCCATGCCCGTGAGGTCACACACCATGGTCTGGAAGTTCATGAGGGCTTCGAGCCGACCCTGGGCAATCTCCGCCTGGTAGGGCGTGTAGGCCGTGTACCAGCCTGGATTCTCCAGGACATTGCGGCGGATCACGCTGGGCACCTCCGTGGGATGGTAGCCCATGCCGATGAAGTTCCGGTACAGTGCATTCCGTGAAGCGATGCGACCGACATGTTCGAGATAGGCGGACTCGGACATCGCCTCCGGCAAATCCAGGTTTTCGTCCGTCAGGATGGCCTGCGGCACGGTACTCCGGACCAGTTCATCGACGGAGGCCTTTCCGATGTGCTGCAGCATCGTTTGATGCTCCTCTTCCCGGGGACCGAGGTGACGTTGGACAAAAGATCCTGAAGCCATGGCGCGAGATTCTATGCTCAAAAATAAAAGGGTCCAACAACCCGCAGGAGCCCGTGTTCATAACCGTTTCATCCTTGTGGGGTATTCTACCTTTGAGGGGCATGCGCGGCCAACAACTGCTCTGGTCCAATGCCGTCATCGCATTGGGCGCCCTAGGGTGTGTTCCGGCCAGTTGGTCGCTCGCCGGCCTGCGCGCCCCATGGACATCCGAAGACTGGTGTTTTGCCGGTGGCATCGGTGCCGCCACTTGGTTGGCCTACACATGGCAACGGCACGTCAAATCCACCCGGCCTGATGGCTTGAGGGAACGACACAGGACGTGGCATCAAAGCCACTGGCCATCCCTGAGGTTCCTCAGCATCGCCCTGTTCCCCCTGGCCGCGCTTCCATGCTGGAAAATCCTCTGCCGCCTGGATGCCTGGAACTGGGGGTGCGTGCTCATGGGCTCCACTTTGCTCATTGCCGCCGCGCTGACCCTGTTGTATGCGGGTTTGCCCGGAGCGCGGGGCATCCGATTCGCCCTGCGCCGCATGCCCCGCCTGAAGCTGCTATGGATCGGTCTGGTCTGGGCCCTCGTCACCACGGCGTGGCCCATGTGGTGGAAAACCGGTCCCCATGCCCTGAAGGCCCTCGACACCCTGCTGCTCATGTCAGAAAGGGCATGCGTGATCATGGCCTTGACCTTGCCCTTCGATCTGCGCGATGTCGATTGGGATCCCCCGGCACTCCATACCATTCCCCAAATGCTGGGGCCGAGCGGGACCAGAATCGTCGCCGTATCCCTGCTCGCATCGGCCTGTACCGCCCGCTGGTTGCTGATGGAGGGAAACGCGGCAGCCATGGTCGGGCCGGGCGTCATGATGGGCGCCATTGCCCTGGCCGGAGCGCAAAGACCGCCGCTCTACTTTGTGACGTTGGACGGCTTGCTCATCGCAGATGCCCTCTGGCTCATGACCATGGTCTGAGCATCAGTTGAAGGTCACGTCCAAAGCGTCGGTGAATGCGGCCACGGCCTCGTCAACCACAGCGTCATCATGTGCGGCGGAAACGAAGCCCACCTCATACCCTGAAGGCCCGAGGTAGACACCCCGCTCCAGCAGGGCCGAGTGCAGCTTGGAGAAATGGGCCATGCTGTCGGGATCGATCTCACTGCTACGGCGGATGTGCACCTGATCACTGAAAGCCAACCAGAAAATGCTGCCCCGCGTGAAAATCCGCAGTGGATGCCCCTTGGCCTCGGCATGGGCGAGGATGGGGTCGACCAATCGCCGGGTCCTGCGCTCTTGATCCTCATAGAATCCGGGCTTCAGACATTCGGTCAATTGTCCTGCCCCGGCGGCCATGGCCACGGGATTGCCGCTGAGTGTACCCGCCTGATACACCGGTCCGACCGGGGCCACGTGATCCATGACTTCTGCGGAAGCGGCATAGGCACCGACCGGCATGCCACCACCGATGATCTTGCCGAAGGCCATGACGTCCGGTCGGATTCCGTAATACTCTGCCGCACCACCGAAGGCCACCCTGAATCCACTGATGACCTCATCGAAGAGCAGGAGCACACCATACCGGTCACAGAGGTCCCTGACCCCCTGCAGGAATGCGGGGTCCTGAATCAGCAGGCCATTGTTGGCTGGAATCGGCTCGATGGCCACCACTGCGAGGTCATCGGCGTACTGCTTCATGGTCGTCTCGAGGGCATTGAGATCATTCAGCGGCAACACCAGGGTCTCGCGGGCATATGCCTCCGGCACCCCGGCGGAAGTGGACGTGCCGAGGGTGGCGAGTCCGCTGCCCGCCTTCACGAGCAGGGCATCGACATGGCCGTGATAGCAACCGTCGAACTTGAGGACCTTGGATCTCCCGGTGACCCCGCGCGCCAATCGGATGGCACTCATGGCCGCCTCGGTTCCACTGGACACGAATCGAATCCGCTCGGCAAAGGGGTGATGGTCCAGGATGAGGCCCCCCAATTCATTCTCCAAGCGGGTAGGCGTCCCGAATGAGGTTCCCTTCGACACGGCCTGCATGATCCGATCCTGGACGGCTGGGTGTGCATGTCCGAGAATGAGCGGCCCCCAGGAGCAGCAGAAATCGATATAGCGCTGTCCATCCGCATCCCAGATATGGGCACCTTTTCCCCTGTCGATGAACAGAGGCGTCCCCCCAACGGCACCGAATGCCCGCACTGGAGAATTCACACCACCGGGGAAGAACCGGCGGGCTTCATCGAACAGGACAGCACTTTGCGAACGCGTATGGGCCTGGGTCTGGGAAGGGCTGGAAGACATGACTCGGGATTCCGCGCGAAATTAGCCCCCAAGTCCATCCCGGCGCACCCAGCAACCGACCCCGATCCACCACCCATGCCCCAAGACGTCAACGACTGGACCGATCTCCCAAGTTTCATGGAGGAGGCGCGCCATCTCGACGCCGACGATCCCCTCGCCGAATTCCGAAGCCACTTCCACCTGCCACCGCATGACAACGGAACAGCCCTGTATTTCACAGGCAACTCCCTCGGCCTTCAGCCCGTGAAGGCCCGTTCCATCATCGAGGGCGAACTGGAGGACTGGCAGAAATTGGGGGTGGAGGCCCATTTCGAAGGCCGCCGGCCATGGGTGTCCTATCACAAGGAAGCCACTGCGGACCTGGCGGAATTGGTCGGGGCCGAGCCTGGAGAGGTGGTGGCCATGAACGCCTTGACCATCAATCTCCACCTCCTCCTCATTTCGTTCTATCGCCCCTCGGACAACAGGACCAAACTGCTCATTGAAGCGGGTGCATTTCCCAGCGATCGGTATGCGGCCGTCTCCCAACTCAGGCTGCATGGCCTCGATCCGGAAGAACACCTCATCGAAGTCGCACCGCGAGAAGGGGAGCACACCCTGCGACCGGAGGACATCGAGGCCGCAATCACGGATGCGGGAAACTCCCTGGCCTGCGTGATGATGTGCGGAGTGCAGTACTACACGGGACAATGGATGCCGATGGAGCGCATCACCAAGGCGGCCCATGCCGTCGGTGCGACCTGCGGTTTCGACCTCGCCCATGCCACGGGCAATGTGCCCTTGTCACTCCACGACTGGGGTGTCGATTTCGCCTGCTGGTGCGGTTACAAATACCTCAACGGCGGTCCCGGGTGCACCGCGGGCGCCTTCGTCCACGCCCGCCATGCGTACCGTACGGATCTTCCCCGGCTCGAAGGGTGGTGGGGCCATTCCGAGTCCCGGAGGTTCAAGATGGAACGGGATTTCGACCTGATTCCCGGCGCGGAAGGTTGGCAGACCTCCAACGCCCCGGTCATGAATATGGCCGCCCTCCTCGCCTCGTTGGGTGAATTCAGGGCGGCAGGCATGGACCGGCTGCGTGCGAAATCCTTGACCCTCACTGCATTTCTCGAGAAGGGCATCCAGGCTGTCGCCGAGGCCACCGGGGACCGGCTCGAAATCCTCACACCAAGCGATCCGGCAGCGCGTGGCTGCCAACTTTCCATCGTGGCACACGGCCATGGGAAGGTCCTGTTTGAGTACCTGTCATCCCAAGGCGTCATCGTCGATTGGCGCGAACCGGCCGTCATCCGCATGGCCCCGGTACCCCTGTACAATTCCCATCGGGACGTCGCCGAATTCCTCGGGGTGCTCCATGCCGGCCTCCGCGCGGACGCGTAGATTGCACCCCATGAAGAGCATGCGCTATGTCGTGATCGGAATCGGCAAATACGGTTCCCGCATCGCCCTCGAAATGGCGGGCCGCGGGGCCGAAGTCTTTGCCATCGATTGTGTCGAGGAGAAAGTCGAGGAGGTATCCGATGACATTGCCCTCGCCATCACAATGGACTCGACCGATCCCAAGGCCTTGCGCAGCCAGAAGCTGGAGGAGATGGACGCAGCGGTGGTCGCCATCGGCGACAATTTCGAAGCGACGGTACTCACCACCATCAACCTGCTCGACCTCGGCATACCCCGCGTGATCGTGCGTGCATCCGGGCCGCACCAGGAGCGGATCCTGCGCAGCCTCGGGGTTCAGGAAATCCTCGCACCGGAAGCCGAATTCGCGAGCATTGTGGCCGAACGGTTGATGAACCCCAACCTCCGGGGCTTCCTTGAGCTGCCCGACGACTATGAGATTGCGGAGATCAAGGCCCCTACAGGTGTGGTAGGCAGGACACTCGGGGACATCGACCTGACCGCGCGCTACGACCTGAGGCTCATCACCATCCGCCGCACTTATGATGAGGGCGGACAGCCCAAGGAACACCTCATCGGCATTCCGCGCCCGGACACCACCGTGGAGTCCACGGACACGCTGGTCGTATTCGGAACGCTTGGGAACGTCAACCGCTTTCTGGAGGTCAACGAATGAGGGTCACGGACCCCACCTTCTCGACATAACCTCCTGCAGTGACGCCATCCTGCAACAATGGACGCCACACCGCACGGTATCCATAGAGGCCCGCGGGAGCATATTCGCCATTCAGGAGCTTGCCATCCCATCGGTCATCGAGGGATTCAGATCGGAACACCTCCGAGCCCCAGCGATTGAACACCACCAACTGGTATCCATCCACCGCTTCCGCATATCCTCCGAATTCATCGTTGACCGTGTCCTCATCCGGCGTGAAGGCGGAAGGGAAATAGACACTGTCCTGGGCACAGAAATCGACCAGGGCGATGCTGGCGGAATCCTGACAGCCATTGGAAAGCAGGGTGAGGGTGACGGTGTAAATCCCTTCGGACCCGAGCAGGATTCCCGGACCTGTCGAGCCATCGGACCACAGATAGGCGACGTCAGGTTGGCTCACATCCAACCAGATCGGGCCGTCCTCATCCATGCAGAGCACCGTATCCGAAGGCAGTTCGGGAACAGGAGCCGGCAGGAACTCGGGGGAGATGGAAGCCGTGCCCGTACAACCGGTGACATCCACCGCGATGGCCTCATAGGTGCCCGCCTCGGTGACCGTGATTTCATTTCCGGCCTCACCGGAAGACCAGCCCACACCCGCCAATGTGGTGTCCGTCGTGACATTGGCCGTCAGCGTCACGGGCTGCCCCGCGCAGGCCGCGCTGCCGGATACAAGCTCGATGACCGGATTATCCACGATGCTGATGTGCACCGTATCCGTCCGCTCACACCCTTCAGGATTCAACGCGGTCACCCAGTAGGTGCCCGATGTATCCGCGATGATGGCAGCCACGGAATCACCCGTGCTCCAGGTGATGGTTTCCACGGACGCATCCAAGCCGCAATCAAGGGAAGCCACCTCGTCTTCGCACAAGTCCTGGTCAGGGCCGAGGTCGATGGGCGCCACCGTAGCCGTGACGAAGATGCTGTCCTCATACGTGCATTGTCCCGGCGGTGCGGTGGTGGCCGTGACGTAATACCATTGATCCGCATCAATCAACAATTGGGGCGTGGCGGTTTCCGGATTCAACAGGAGCAATGAAGGCTCCCAGTTCCAACTGACGCCGGACAGCGTCTGGGCTTCCGCCGATGGTTGCAATGTGAATCCATCCAGATCGCACACCAAGGTGTCCGAGGGCAAACCGATGTCTACGGCCTCCTCAACCTGAACATTGATGGTGTCGATCCAGACGCAATTGTACTGGAGGTCCTGCGCAATGCACCAGATGGTCACCGAGCTGTCGAAGACCATTTCGAAACTCTGCGTGGAGATGCCGCCCAACACGTCGAAGGGATACCAGCTGAAATTGAAATTCTCGGCCGCCGCATCCCCTGGATCACCATATCCCTGGGCCACATTGATGTACACGAAAGCTTCAATGGCCTCGCACACATAGTTCGGGTTGGTGCTCACATAGGGAAAAGCGCTTCCACCTGTCAGGGCAGTATCACAAGGGTCCTGGGCCCGCAGGACAGCAGCGGACCACATCAAGAGGAAAAGGAGCACCAGACGGCTCAAGGGAACACCTGAATGCGGCATCTCTTTCAAAATTAGCCCCTTTCCAAGCGGTCCCGGGCCCCACCAGACCCCGATGTTCAAATCAAGGCCGTGGATGAACTCCAATGGACAACTCCACTTCCCAACCAGAGCGCACATCCACATCGGAGGCCCAACGTTCAACGGGCTCGGGATGGATGCCCTTGGATGGGTCGGCCCCACTCCACCGGCCATTGCCATCGAGGTCCTCGATCCTGGCCACACCGTATTTGCCTGGAGGAAGGAAACTGAACCTGCCGGCTTCATCCAGACTGAAGCCATCCATGGGATTGCCCGAAACATTCAACAGCAGCCAGACCCGGTTTTCGGAATCCACTGCTGACGCACTGTCCAACACGAGACGGATGGATCCAAAGTCTTCCGGTCTCCTGACGGTCACCCTCCACTCCATGGTGTCCACTGACGGGCCGCCATGGCCCATCAGTGCTCCTGGAAGCATGGAAATCCTGGCATCCGCCCCTGCTGGCAATGAACGGACACGCAACCGGGATTCCTGCAATTCAAAATGCCCTCCGCCCAGCACGGCCGTATCGCCATCCAGGATGACCAATACACTGCACAGGGCCGTATCCAGGCCGGTCGGCATCGGCGCCAGACGCAGATCAACACCGCCATCCTTGTCCGCAAGGCGCTCGGGTGGCCGCACGGCAACGGGAGGACTTGCCGTCTCCAAACCGCGAAACTCCAAAGTGTCCGATCCCGAAGGGTGCTCGACAACCCAGGGACCTTCCATGGCATCGGGGAACCCAGGCAGCACGGACCAGATGCTGTCGCCCTCGAACCCGAAGGGAACACTGCCCTCCGGACCTTGCACATCCAACCCGAAATCCCAATCACGCAGGCCATCCACACCTTCACGCAATGCCCCGAGCCCCGCTATCGCAGCCCTGAAATAGCCGGATGAATCCACCCTGATGCCCGAGAGATAAGTGGACGGCACCGGAGGAGGCGCGTCCATTCTCACTGCCGGAATCCCCGACAAGGCCTGCCACACCATCGAATCCGAATCCGCATCCATCGGCTGGTCCCACCATCCTGAGGCCTCACCGTGATCGATCCTGTAGTTGCCATTGGCATCATCCACAACGGCTATGCCCAAAGGACCAATGGGAAGGAAGCCGACATCGAATCGGCCACTGTCATCCACCAGGCCCACGTAATCGGGCAATGGCCTGATGGAATCGGGCAGATCGGGATTCAGGACGCCCGCGGGCAATGCTCCTGAATACAGCAGCACCCGAGCGCCCGCGCCGGGTTCCCCGGTCCAGGCATCCTCCACCTTGCCCATCACCCTTCCCGAATCGAGCGCCATGCCGGTGGAAAAGACATAAGCCAGACCAGCCGCCACATTGGACTCCCTCAAATCCCGGATGGACTCACCGAACTGGACGATGTAAGTCCGGTCCGCAAGCAGGCTGTCCCCGAGGTCCACCATGACACTGCGCCCTCGGACCATGGCGCGTGGCGGCGCTGGAAGTGGAGGGGACACGAGGATCTGGCGGCGGGCATCCTGCAATTGGACGAACTCGTCAAACGTCAACGTGAAGGCCGTGCGGTCGAACATGGTCTGGCCGAATGGCGGATCCGACTCCACCACCATCGGTGGCGCTTCATCGCGACCTCCACCATCGGGACTGCCCACCTGGGCACATCCCGCACAGCAGAGCACCAAAAGCCATCCAACACCGCGCCGCAAAGCCTCAACCATGTGCCCTTCCCGATGGTATCAATTGGTCGGCAACCCTGTCAAGCAACCGCTGCATCCGAAAAGCGTCTTCCTGATTGAAGTCCGCGGCTCGGGCGCTGTCGATGTCAAACACTGCCCGCACCGCGCCTGTAGCGTCCCTTACTGGCAGTACCAGTTCACTGCGGCTCTGCGGACTGCAGGCCACGTGTCCGGGAAAAGCATCCACATCATCCACGAGAACGGCCTCATTCCTCGACCAAGCCTCTGCGCACACCCCTCTTCCACGCTGAAGGCGGGTACAGGCCACCGGTCCCTGGAAGGGGCCCAGCACCAGCTCATCTCCCTCGACGAGGTAGAATCCAATCCAATGCCAACCGAAAGCCATGTGCACCAAGGCCGCAAAATTGGCCTGATTCGCCACAGTTGATGCATCCGTCAGCAAGGCGGGGCACTGCTGATCCAATTGGTCATACCGCGCAGACCGCGGTGCGTCCGAATCAAAGGCTGGGGACGAAGCCATGGGCCGAAGTTCGACAGTGTTGGGGATTCCCGGTCACCCCGAATGGCAAGAAGCTCAAAAAAGCACAGGTGCCGGAGTGCGCATCTCGACGCCGAGCCGGTCGTGCACCAACCCGGCAAACAAGCGGCAGGTATCCGGTGTGTGCACACTGTCAGGTTGGTGCACCAACAGGTCTACGGACTGCAACCCCGCTCTGCGCCACGCCTCCAACCGCGTGCACCATTCCTCCAATCGGGACCGGTCACTGGAGTGCCCTTCATATCCTCCGAACCTCAACAGGAGGAAGGGTGCCGTCATCCGCATGTGGACCGCATCACGGCGCAAGGCGGTATCGCTGATCACCGAGCCGATTCCGGATTCGCGCATCGAAGACCACACCTCCTCCACCATCTGCCGCTCTTCCGGAGCGGGCGAGAACCAACCGGGATGCCGGAATTCCACCGCCACCTCGAATGCCCGTGGCCATTGCTTCAGGTAGGCGAGCAGCTTTCCCGCCTGACCCGGGCCGAAATGGGGGGGCAGTTGGATGAACGAAGGACCGCGTTTCGGCCCCAACGCATCCAGACCCGCGATGAAATCATCGGTCGGCCCGGCACAGTCATTGAACCTCCGGTAGTGCGTGATGATCGCGGGAAATTTGGCGCAGAACCTAAAGTCGTCGGGCATCATGTCCGCCCATTCGGCCATCCTTTCCGGAGGGTGGATCCTGTAGTGCGTGGCATTGAATTCAATGGTGCCGAAAGCCCGACCATAATGTACGGGCCATGTCTTCTGTGTGGCCTTCGCCGGGTAGACATTGCCCCTCCACGGTCGGATCGTCCACATCGTGCCTCCTGCCCGAACGTCCAGACCGCTGCCCGATTCCGTGTTCAATCCTGGGGCAAGACCCGCTGTCGTATCCGGGTGATCCCCCGGCAAGGAGAAATCGACCCGCGGCAAATGCGCCTCGCGTTCCTCGTCCGGAATCTTGCCATACTTCACATCCACAAAGAAAAACGGTTCACCACCAACACAGGCCGCGGACCGAAGCCCGTATTTCTTCCATTCGAGCCATGCACTCCCTTTTGCATGCCCTCACCACGGCTATGATTCCAAGGCGGTGTGCCTCCTGCGGAACTCCCCTCGACGGCACCGAGTCGGGCTGGTGCATTCCGTGTGCATTCACTTGGTCGAGGGCAACCCGATCTCCACTGGACAGGTTCGGCGGAAGATTGGGGTGGGCCCGGGCTGACGCATGGCTCAAAATGACCGGGCAGGAGGAACGGCGTCTCGTCCACGCCCTCAAATACGGGGGAGACCCCCGCTTGGGACGCCTGCTGGGCCGCACCATGGCCCTTGAACTCCTTG
This sequence comes from Candidatus Nitrosopumilus sp., assembly GCA_964223495.1. Classification (GTDB taxonomy): domain Bacteria; phylum Bacteroidota; class Bacteroidia; order Flavobacteriales_D; family Sanyastnellaceae; genus UBA8752. The sequence goes on from CAXQGL010000027.1 coordinate 37,228, forward strand.
AAGACCGCGGATTGGAGCACCTGTCCCATTGGGCAGTGGTGCCCATTCCCCTTCACCGGCGACGACATCGGAAACGCGGCTACAATCAAAGCCTGTGCCTTGCGGAAGGCTGGAACGGAATCACGGGCATGCCGGTGCTTCAAGTGCTTCGCAGGATAAGAGCCGGACGCTCCCTGACAGGCTATGACCGCCGGAAGAGGATCATGGGAGAAGCGCCACGCTTCCTTTGTTCGGCGTCGAACGGAGACATCCCCCTCCATGTGGAAGGGTTGATCCTGATGGACGATGTCATCACCACCGGGAGCACATTGGAAGAGGCGCATCAAGCACTGCGTGCACAATGGCCAGGACCCATCGGATTCGCCGCGATGGTCGATGCCGCCGCATGAATCAGAGCAGCCCGAACTGGTGGAAATGGTGGGCCGTATGGTGGCGGACGAGCGCCTTCGCATCCTCCGCATCCATCACACCGTAGAGGCCATGGTCGACCTCGCCCGCGAGGGCTTCCACCCCGGACAGCGCCTGCAGGAAAAGCGCCCGTTCATTGCCGAAATCGAGCACTCCCGGTTCATCCGCACGTATGGACTGCAGGGTCCGCATGTTCCTCGGTGTGCCCCCGAGCGGTTTGACGATGAACCGCCTGAGAAACAAAGGACCGAACAGGCGCGCCAGGAAACGGACACCGGCATTCACGCCGATGGCGCCCAGATACAGCTCCATGAAGCGGGAACAATGTCGCAGCATGCCGGGTGCATCGAGGATGCCCCAAGCCGGCCGGGCATCGGCTTCAAGCCGATCCAAAGCCGCGCGCAACGCTTCGAAGGAAGGGGTATCAGGTGATGGCTCGGGAAGGTTCAGAGACCGTGGCACTTCTTGTACTTCTTCCCAGACCCACAGGGACAGGGTTCGTTGGGCAATGTCTTCTTCTCTACACGCACCGGCTCCGCCTTCGTCGGTGGCGGCGGGACTCCGGGGGCTCCAGCACCTCCTCCGACACCCCCCTGGGCCCGAGCGGCAGCCATGCGCTGCTCATTCAGGTTCTGCACGCCCTGCTTGCTGGTCTGTACACGCGGTGCCGGTTGGGGACGCGCACCCGGAGCGCGCTTGACCTGATCGGGCTGGCTGGGCAACTGGCACTTGAGCAGGAAACTGGCCACATCCACATTCATCCGTTGCACCATGGCCTTGAACAACTCGTACGATTCGAATTTGTAGATGAGCAAAGGATCCTTCTGCTCGAATCGGGCGTGTTGCACATTGGAGCGCAGATCGTCCATGTTGCGCAAGTGCTCCTTCCACATCTGGTCGAGCACACCGAGCACCACGGACTTCTCGAGTTCGTCCACCAGCGTGGTGCCCGAAGAGTCCACTGCATCCTGGATGTTGGCCAGCACCTGAAGGTTGCGGCGTCCATCCGTGAAGGGCACTGCAATGTTGACGAATTGATTGGAATCGTCCTCGAATACACGCTGGATGACCGGGTGGGCATGGGCGGCCAAGGCCACCATGCGCTCGTGGTAGTGCTGCTCCGCTTGCTTGTGGAGCGCCTGAGATTGGGCATCGGGGGCACCGACTCCGAAATCATCCGCCGGGAATGGCGGATCCACCCCGAGTTCCGCGAGACTGCGGATGCGGAGACCGTCAAAATCCCGTGACGGTGCGAACTCTGAAATGAGCTCGTCCGACAGCTCATAGAACATGCCGGAGATGTCGAATTTGAGCCGCTCTCCGTGCAGGGCATTTCGGCGGCGACGATAGATGACCTCCCGCTGGCTGTTCATCACATCATCATACTCGAGCAGACGCTTGCGGATGCCGAAGTTGTTCTCCTCCACCTTGCGCTGGGCCCGCTCGATGGACTTCGTGATCATCGAGTGCTGTATGACCTCACCCTCCTGGTGACCCAGGCGGTCCATCATCTTGGATACACGCTCACTCTGGAAAAGCCGCATCAGGTCGTCCTCAAGCGAGACGTAGAACTGGCTGCTTCCCGGGTCCCCCTGGCGACCGGATCGGCCGCGGAGCTGGCGGTCCACACGACGGCTGTCGTGACGCTCGGTTCCGATGATGGCCAGGCCGCCTGCGGCCTTCACTTCGTCGGTCAACTTGATGTCCGTTCCCCGACCTGCCATGTTGGTGGCGATCGTGACGGCACCTGGTTGACCTGCCTTCGCGACCACTTCCGCCTCGGCCTGATGGCGCTTCGCATTGAGCACCTGGTGTTCGATCTTGCGGATGTCGAGCATCCGACTGAGCAACTCACTGACCTCGACCGTCGTGGTGCCGACCAGCACAGGACGTCCCGCATCCCTGAGCTTGACCACGTCGTCGATGACCGCATTGAACTTCTCGCGTTTCGTCTTGAAGACCAGATCTTCCTCGTCTTGGCGGGCGATGGGCCGATTGGTCGGAATCGACATCACATCGAGCTTGTAGATGTCCCACAACTCCTGCGCCTCCGTCTCGGCCGTGCCCGTCATCCCGGCGAGCTTGTGGTACATGCGGAAGTAATTCTGCAGCGTGATCGTGGCATAGGTCTGGGTCGCCGCCTCGATGCGGACCCCCTCCTTCGCCTCGATGGCCTGGTGCAATCCGTCGCTGTAGCGCCTGCCCTCCATGATGCGGCCGGTCTGCTCATCGACGATCTTGACCTTGTTGTCCATGACCACGTAGTCCACATCCTTCTCGAACAGCGCGTAGGACTTGAGCAGCTGGTTCATGGTGTGCAATCGGGCCGACTTGATGGCCTGCTCCCTGAACAGCGCCTCCCGCTTCTCCTGCTTGACCGCGTCCGAATCCGTGGAGCCGTCAATCTCCACCAAGGTCGAGGGAACATCGGGCATCGTGAAGAAGTGTTCGTCCTCCATGTTGGCCGTCAACGTCGCAATGCCCTTCTCCGTCAACTCAACCTGGTTCTGTTTCTCATCGATGACGAAGTACAATTCCTCATCCGCCTCCGGCATCATGCGCTTGTTGTCCTGGAGGTAGAAGGCTTCCGTTTTCAGCATCTGCTGGCGCATCCCCTCCTCGCTCAGGAACTTGATGAGGGACTTGGTCTTGGGGAGGCCCCGGTAGGCGCGGAACAGGGCCAGGCCTCCCGTACGGATGGTCTCCTTGTCGGCACCTGCCTCCCCCAATTTCTTCTTGGCTTCGGTGATGAATCCGTTGACCGTCTGCCGCTGTTTCTGAACGAGCTGGACAACCTTGGGCTTGAGCTGGTCGAATTCGTGCTCGTCTCCCTTCGGCGTGGGCCCGGAGATGATGAGCGGCGTGCGGGCCTCGTCGATCAGGACACTGTCCACCTCATCGACGATGGCATAATGGTGCTTGCGCTGTACAAGCTGGTCCGGCCTCATCGCCATGTTGTCTCGGAGGTAGTCAAAGCCGAACTCATTGTTCGTTCCGTAGACGATGTCACACTTGTAGGCGTTCCGGCGTTGCTCCGAGTTGGGCTGGTGCTTGTCGATGCAGTCGATGGTCAGGCCGTGGAACTGGAAGATTGGGCCCATCCATTCGGCGTCCCGTCGGGCCAGGTAGTCGTTCACCGTCACGAGGTGCACGCCACGGCCGGTGAGTGCATTGAGGAAGACGGGCAGCGTGGCCACAAGCGTCTTGCCCTCACCTGTCTGCATCTCCGCCACCTTGCCCCGGTGCAGGGCCACCCCGCCAATGAGCTGCACGTCGTAATGGACCATGTTCCAATCGACCGTCGATCCTGCCGCATTCCACTCCCGGGCCCAGAATGCCCGGTCGCCGTCAATGCGCACGAAATCCCTCGATGCGGCAAGGTCCCGATCGTATGGCCTGGCCGACACCTCCAATTCTCCTTCCGCAGCAAATCTGCTCGACGTCTCCTTGAGCAAGGCGAAAGCCTCCGGGAGGACCTCTTCGAGCACCTCCTCCAGTTTCTCATCGATCTCCTGCTCGAGACCATCCACCCTGTCGTACAGGGCTTCCTTGGCTTCAAAGGACATCTCGGGATTCGTCGCCGCCTGGGCCTTCAATTGCGCCGATTCCTCGACCATGCCTTCGACATGGGCAAGGATGCGCCCCTTCAGCTCGAGACTGCGCTCCCGAAGACCATCAGGTGACAAGCCCTGCATTTCAGTGGCAAATGCGTGGATGGCATCAATCGCCGGTTGGATGGCTTGCACATCCGTCGCCGCCTTGTCGCCTACGAGGCGTTTGACGATCTTGTTGAAGGCTCCAATCATGGGTGCTGCGAAATCCCCGTTTGGTCCATGCCGAATTCAGCAATGCGATGCAAGGGATGTGGACAAAATTAAGGCTCAGGATTCGGGGCGTCACTCCCAAACAATGTTTGAAAATCCAAGGGAGGGGGACGATACCGCAGCATGACGGACCCTTCTGAAACCCATACCGGAATCAGATGACCCCACCCCCCTTTCAACATCATAAACCAATGTTTTACAATTGATTGAGGGTCCGTTCGGGCTTCATGTTGACAAAAGACCCAAGGTGTTCATGGATTCTGATTGCCGTTGAAGGAACCCCTCTGCAGTTTTGAAGTCCGCCTTTTCTAATTCAGAACAACCGGCATCGCAAGACGTCCACATCCAACCTCCAGAATCCCTCCCACATGATCGATCAGCAGCACGGAAACGAACAGGAAGTCCACAACGAGAAGACCACGGAAATCCAACAGGAGGACGGAGGCCAGATGGCCATCGACGCCGTACTTCCCGAGAACACTACGGTCACCGAACCCATCCTGGAGGACAATCCCAATCGTTTCGTCCTGTTTCCGATCCAACACGACGACATCTGGAACTTCTACAAGAAGTCCGAGGCCAGTTTCTGGACCGCGGAAGAAATCGATCTCGCGGCGGACCTTGTCGACTGGAACGAGAAGCTCAATGACAACGAGCGGTATTTCATCAAGCACATCCTCGCCTTCTTCGCTGCCTCCGACGGCATCGTCAATGAAAATCTGGCGGAGAACTTCGTGGCGGAGGTCCAGTACACGGAGGCCAAATTCTTCTACGGTTTCCAGATCATGATGGAGAACATCCACTCGGAGACCTATTCCCTGCTGATCGACACCTACATCAAGGACAAAGAGGAGAAGAACCACCTGTTCAACGCCATCGAGACCCTCGATTGCGTCAAGAAGAAAGCGGATTGGGCACTGGAGTGGATCGAGAACGGAAACTTCGCAGAACGCATCGTGGCCTTCGCGGCCGTGGAGGGCATCTTCTTCAGCGGCAGCTTCTGTTCCATCTTCTGGTTGAAGAAGCGCGGACTGATGCCCGGACTGAGCTTCTCGAATGAGCTCATCTCCCGTGACGAGGGCATGCACTGCGATTTCGCATGCCTGCTCTACACCCGCCACCTGGTGAACAAGCTGCCCAAGGCCACCGTCGAAAAGATCATCCGCGACGCCGTCGAAATCGAAAAGGAATTCATCTGTGACGCACTGCCCGTGCGCCTCATCGGCATGAACTCCGAACTGATGAGCCAGTACATCGAGTTCGTAGCGGATCGATTGCTCGCGGAACTCGGAAACGAGAAAATCTTCAACACGCCGAATCCCTTCGATTTCATGGAGATGATTTCCCTTCAGGGCAAAACCAACTTCTTCGAAAAACGCGTCGCGGAATACCAGAAGGCCGGAGTGAGCAACTCCAACACGTCCGAATCCAAGCAAGGCTTCAGTCTGGACGAGGATTTCTGATTTCCACGGGAAAAAAGTTCAAAAGTGAACCCACCCCGAAAAGGAAACCGACACTTTTGGGACCCATCTTGACCACGCCGGTAGCGCACAATTTCATTCGCTTGAAACCCCTGCGCTGCGCCTGACCAACCTTTTTACGAACCCATCAATTCCACCGAGGTCTTGCCGCCTCGGCAGTACAAACCTTCGCCTCGCTCAACGGGGGCAATCAAGTCGAGAAGAACACATGTATGTCGTCAAGCGGGATGGACGCCGGGAACAAGTCCAATTCGACAAGATCACTGCCAGAGTCAAGAAACTGTGCTACGGACTCCACCAGAATGTGGACCCCGTCGCCGTCGCCATGCGCGTCATTGAGGGCGTCTACGATGGCGTGACCACATCCGAACTCGACAACCTCGCCGCCGAGGTGGCCGCGACGAATGCGGTGAACCACCCGGACTATGCACAGCTGGCCTCCCGCATCGCCGTCTCCAACCTGCACAAGACGACCCTGAAGTCCTTCACCGAGGTGATGCGCAACCTGCACACCTACCTCGATCCGGTGACCGGCGAGCCCGCGGCACTGGTAGCCGATGACGTGATGGAGATCATCGAAGCGAATTCTGAAGCACTCGACTCCGCCATCATCTACGACAGGGATTTCAGCTACGATTACTTCGGGTTCAAGACGCTGGAACGCTCCTACCTGCTCAAGGTCGACGGCAAGGTCGCGGAGCGCCCCCAACAAATGCTGATGCGCGTCTCGGTCGGCATCCACAAGGACGACATCGAGAGCGCCATCAAGACGTACAACATGATGTCCGAGGGCTGGTTCACGCACGCCACCCCGACCCTCTTCAACGCCGGCACACCCAAGCCCCAGATGTCCAGCTGCTTCTTGCTCACCATGCAGGAGGACAGCATCAGCGGCATCTACGATACGCTGAAGCAGTGCGCCAAGATCTCGCAGAACGCTGGCGGAATTGGACTGGCCATCCACGATGTGCGCGCCACCGGTTCCTACATCCGCGGGACAAACGGCACCTCGAACGGCATTGTGCCCATGCTCCGCGTCTTCAATGACACCGCGCGCTACGTCGACCAGGGTGGCGGCAAGCGGAAGGGTTCCTTCGCAGTCTACATCGAGCCTTGGCACGCAGATGTGTTCGATTTCCTCGACCTGAAGAAGAACCACGGCAAGGAGGAGCAACGCGCCCGCGACCTGTTCTACGCCCTCTGGGTGCCGGACCTCTTCATGAAGCGCGTCGAGGCCGACGGCGATTGGACCCTCATGTGCCCGAACGAGTGCCCTGGACTCACCGACAGCTGGGGACCCGAATTCGAGGCCCTGTACGAGAAGTACGAGGCCGAGGGCAAAGGCCGCAAGACCATCAAGGCCCAGGAGCTCTGGTTCAAGATCGTCGAGAGCCAGATCGAGACGGGCGTGCCCTACATGCTCTACAAGGACGCCGCCAACAGCAAGTCCAACCAGCAGAACCTTGGGACCATCCGGAGCTCCAACCTCTGCACGGAGATCATCGAGTACACCTCCAAGGATGAGGTGGCCGTGTGCAATCTGGCCTCCATCGCCCTTCCGAAGTTCGTCACCGAGGAGGGCCGCTTCGACCACGACAAGTTGTTCGAGGTGACCTACCAGGTGACCAAGAACCTGAACCGCGTCATCGACCGGAACTACTACCCGATTCCGGAGGCGCGCAATTCCAACATGCGCCACCGCCCAGTGGGCCTCGGCGTACAAGGTTTGGCCGACGCCTTCATCATGATGCGGTACCCCTTCGATTCGGAGGAGGCCCGTCAATTGAACAAGGACGTCTTCGAGACCATCTATTACGCGGCCTGCTGCGCCTCCAAGGATTTGGCCATCGAGGAAGGACCCTACGAGACCTTCGAGGGGTCCCCCGCTTCGAAGGGCCAGCTCCAGTTCGACATGTGGGGTGTGACCCCCAGCGATCGTTGGGAATGGGATGTGCTCAAGGAGGAGATCATGGACAAGGGCATGCGCAACAGCCTGCTTGTCGCCCCCATGCCCACCGCTTCCACCGCCCAGATCCTGGGCAACAACGAGTGTTTCGAGCCGTACACCTCGAACATTTACACCCGTCGTACCCTCAGCGGAGAGTTCATCGTCGTCAACAACCACCTCCTCCGCGACCTCACCAAGCTGGGCCTCTGGGATTCGGACATGAAGAACCAGCTCATCGCAGCCAACGGTTCCATCCAGAACATTACCAACATCCCGGAAAACCTCAAGGTCCTCTACCGGACTGCATGGGAAATTTCCCAGCGGGCGATCCTCGACATGGCCGCGGACCGCGGTGCATACATCTGTCAATCCCAGTCGCTCAATGTCTTCATGGAGAATGCCAGTGCTCCCAAACTGACCTCCATGCACTTCCACGCATGGCGCTCGGGCCTCAAGACCGGCATGTACTACCTCCGCACGAAGGCGGCCACCGATGCCATCAAGTTCACGGTGGACAAGAAGTACAAGGAGCAACCTGCCTCGGAGGAAGCAGCGCAGATGACACACGAGGAGCAGGTCGCCGCCTGTTCCATCGAGAACGGTCCCGACTGCGAAATGTGCAGCGGTTGAACCCGAACCCAATGCAGTGAATGCGGAAAGGCGGCCCCATCGGCCGCCTTTTTCGTACACCATTCCTGCGACCGACAATGCAGGTCACACCCCGGACCCGACATCCTGGGTGATTGGTTCGACGCCGTAACCGAACTTTGCACCACCGTGCGGCAGGAACACCTCCACATCGTCTCCCTGAATCACAGGAATGCGCCCATCGATCGCATCGGAAGGCTTCATGTCCCTGCAGAACGGCAACAGGACTTCCTGACCCGACTCAAATCGCAATTGGGCGTTCAGGGATTGGCCTATCTCACCACGTGCAACCGGGTGGAATTCGTCATGGTGGACGAGGCCTATTTCTGCATGGGCAGACTTCAGCAGCTGTTCCAGGCCTTCGAACCGGATGCCGGGGAACTCCGCTCGCTGATGGGTACCGCCATGGTCCTCCATGGCGAAGAGGCAGCACGACACCTCCTGAGGGTCAGTTCCGGATTGGAATCCATGGTGCTCGGCGAAAGGGAGATCCTGACGCAGATGCGTTCGGCCTTGGAGCAGGCCAGACAATGGAACCTCGCTGGCGATCAATTGCGCATCACCGAGCGCGTTGCAGTGGAAACAGCCAAGCAGGTCTTTACGGATACCGACATTGCGAAACGCAGCGTATCCGTGAATGCCCTCGGTTGGAAGGCCTTCATGGACGAAGCACTGCCGACCAATGCACCCATACTGATGATCGGTGCCGGTCAGACCCATGCCAACATTGCCCGTTTCCTTGAAAAGCAGCAATACTCTGAGGTCCGAATCCTGAACCGCACCGTTGCCAAGGCGCAGACCATGGCCGAACCCCGCCATTGGAAGTGGGGGGCACTCGAGGACCTGCCGGCTTCTCTTGATGCGGGGCCCAAGGCCATCTTCGTGTGCACCGGATCGGACGCGCCACCATTGGACGCCCACCAGGCGCACCTGCTCCCGGAAGGGGACGTGTTCATCTTGGACCTGAGTGTACCCAGCGGGGTTTCCGATGCGTTCCGAAATCGGCCCGGCACCAAAGTCGTCGGCATCGCCGAACTCAAACCCATGGCAGACCGCAATGTGGAAGGCCGCCGCGCCGCATTGGGTGATTGCCAGCGCATCATCGAATCCGGGATGACCGAATTGACCACACGCCTGCAACAGCGCGAAGTGGAGCTCGCCTTACGGGAATTGCCCCAACTGCTGGCCGCTGTCCGCAGCACGGCCTTGGGCGAAGTGTTCGCGGATGAACTGGCAGAATTGGATGGCGACACACGCAACCTCGTGGACCGCATTGTCGCCTACCTCGAGAAAAAGTATGTCTCCGTACCCATGAAGCTGGCGCGGGAAGCGGTAATGGAACACTTGGAGAAGCCCTGAGGCAGCATGGCCGACGCCCCTCATTTCCGCATCGGAACACGCGGCAGTGACCTCGCCCTATGGCAGGCACACCATGTTCAGGACCTCATCAGGGCCCAGGGTGGAACCGCAGACATCATCATCCTGTCCACCCAGGGGGACAGGGAACAGGTCCAGTCCTTCGAGAAATTGGAAGGCAAGGGATTCTTCACAAAAGAAATCGAGGAGGCCCTGCTCGAAGACCGCATCGACATCGCGGTACACAGCCACAAGGACCTCGAAACCCGGCAACCTGAAGGTCTTGCAGTCGTCGCAATCCCCTCCCGAGCCGCCTCAGGTGATGTCCTGCTCGTGAGGGAGGACCTGGTGACATCGGCAGCTTGGCTGCCACTGCCGGAAGGGGCCACGGTCGGCACATCTTCCGTCAGACGCAGGGACCAACTGCTCTTGCTGAGGCCCGACCTCGCCATCAAGGCCCTGAGGGGCAACGTACCGACCCGCGTGGAAAAACTGCGGTCGAAAGACTACGACGCCATCGTGCTGGCGCAAGCCGGTCTTGATCGACTCGACTTGTCTCTGCATGGCCTCGTTCGGCACAATCTGGATCCCAGGGTGTTCGTTCCGGCGCCGGCGCAGGGCGCCTTGGCGCTCCAGATGAGATCGGACGATACCCGCCATCCCTTCATGACCGCACTCAATGAGCGCGACGCCAGTGAAGGCGTCCAGGCGGAACGCTCCGTGCTCGGTGCCCTGAACGGAGGCTGTCAATTGCCGTTCGGAGCCCAATGGGATGCAGAGCGCCGCTTGTTGCGGTGCTTCCTTCAGGACGCATCCGGTCCGAAACGCATCGTCGCAGCGGACCCGGAAAAAGCCTTGACCGCACTGAGACAGCCATCCCGGAAACGCATCCTCATTACGAGGCAGAAAAGACCGCAAAGCCTGCTTCAACGTCTGGCCACAGGAAGCGGAGTCCAGCTCATCGAACAAGCCCTGATCGACACCCGTCCTGTGGCACATCCGGACATCCCGGCGGGTTGGAGCGGTTCGGATCCGGATTGGATCTGGCTGGGCAGTCCGGGGGCCGCATGCGCCGCAGCGGATTGGACCCGCGCCCATGGAGCAACCCGAATCGCGGTTCCCGGAACCGGCACGGCAGAAGCACTGCCTCCTTTCATGAAGGAACAACTCGCCTTTGTCGGAAACGGCGACCCCACCGATGCATGGGCCGCATTCCATTCTGCCCGAAATGAAGAGGAGCACATCGGCATTCCCCATGGCAACCGTTCAATGAGACGTTGGGAATCCAGCCCGGGCAAGGCCAGGATTCATCCTTGGGTACATTATGAAACGGTGGAGAACGGACAGCCCATCCCTGAGCATGACGTGGTCTGCTTTACCTCTCCATCCAACGTTGAGGCTTGGCGCGGCACCCCTCCCGATGCCATGGTCGCCATAGGTCCCACCACCGCTCAGGCCATTCTGGCAAAAGGCTGGAGCTGCACAGTGGCGGACAGTCCCGATGCCTTTGGAATCTGGGAGGCCATCGGGGCGCTCAGCACTCCGGTCCGTTCATGAAACGGGATTTCTTGCATCAAGCTGCTCGCCGACTTTCACACTGATTGAAAATCACGTACCTTCGCACCCCTCAAAAAAAGGAGGTTCATCATGTACGCCATCGTAGAAATTGCAGGGCACCAATACAAGGTACAGCAAGATCAACGGCTCTATGTGAACCGTCTGAAGCAGGATGAAGGCGCCAAGGTCAGCTTTGACCGGGTGCTCCTGGTGGATGACGGTTCCAAGGTTTCCGTTGGCGCCCCAGCAGTCCCCGGCGCAGCCGTGAATGCCACGGTTGAACGCCACCTGAAAGGTGACAAGGTGCTCGTCTTCAAAAAGAAGCGGCGCAAGGGTTACCAGAAGTTGAACGGCTTCCGCCCGTCATTGACCGAGTTGGTCATCAAGGGCATCGACCTTGGAGGCAAGGCCAAAAAAGCCGCCCCGAAAAAGGCCGAGGCAGGAGACGATAAGGCCGATGCCAAGCCGGCAGCCAAGAAGCCGGCAGCCAAGAAGGCTGCTCCCAAAAAGGACGCAGCGGATAAGCCGGCGGCCAAGAAGCCTGCAGCCAAAAAGCCCGCGGCGAAGAAGGCCGCTCCCAAGAAGGCTGAAGACAAAGGAGAAGAATAAACCCCAGGAACCATGGCTCACAAAAAGGCGGCGGCCTCTACCAAGAACGGCCGCGAATCAGAAAGCAAACGACTGGGCGTCAAGATTTATGGCGGTCAGAAGTGCATCGCAGGCAACATCCTCGTGCGTCAGCGTGGCACCCAGCACAACCCCGGACTGAATGTCGGGATTGGAAAGGACCACACCCTATATGCCCTCACCGATGGCGTAGTGGAATTCCGGCGTCGCAAGGGAAACAAGAGCTATGTCTCCGTTCTTCCCGGGGCTGAAGCTTGACCTGATCAGAAACTGAAGCCCAACAAGGGTGAATGACGGTGCCCCCATCCTGCTGAAGGAGGGGGCACCGTCGTATTTTTACATGCCATGCTGACCCTACAGGTTCTTCGCAACGATCGTGACGCCTTGGAAAAGGCCCTGTCAAAACGTGGCCTCGATGCCGCACCCTTGCTCAACCGCATTCTTGCACTCGATGAGGAACGCCGCCACACCCAGAAGGAAGTGGACGACCTCAAGGCACAGCAGAATGTGGCCAGTCGGGAAATCGGTGAGCTTTTCAAGTCGGGAAAGAAGGAGGAAGCCGAAGCCCGTCGAACCGAGATGGGGGCCCTGAAGGAGAAGATCCACGTGCTTGATGAGCACCAGAAGACCCTCATCAAGCAGCAGGAGGATGCCCTACTCGAACTGCCCAACCGGCCCCACGACAGTGTCCCCGCGGGACAAAGCGATGCGGATAACGAAGTCGTCGCGGAAGAAGGAGAACAACCGGAATTGAGCGAAAATGCGCTGCCACACTGGGAACTCGCCGATCGATACAAGCTCATCGACTTCGAAGCGGGGGTGAAGATTTCCGGAGCAGGTTTCCCGGTATATCGCGGAAAGGGAGCCAAACTCCAACGCGCCCTCATCCAGTTCTTCCTCGACCGTGCGGATGCTGCAGGTTATGAGGAATTCATCCCCCCACATCTGGTCAACCCGGACTCGGGACGCGGTACGGGACAATTGCCCGACAAGGAGGGGCAGATGTACCATTGCGCGGACGATGACCTTTACCTCATCCCCACGGCCGAAGTTCCACTGACGAACCTTTTCCGTGGAGACCTCCTCAATGCAGATGACCTGCCCATCCAATTGTGCGGCTACACTCCTTGCTTCCGCCGCGAAGCCGGATCCTATGGCAAGGATGTGCGGGGGTTGAACCGCCTCCACCAGTTCGACAAAGTGGAAATCGTCAGGTTCGAAAAACCTGAAAACAGCTATGCGGCCCTGGACGTCATGGTCGAGCATGTCCGCGGTCTGCTGCGCGACCTCGAATTGCCTTTCCGCACATTGCGCTTGTGTGGAGGAGACCTCGGCTTCACCTCAGCATTGACATTCGATCTCGAAGTGTGGTCAGCGGCTCAGGGTCGTTGGTTGGAAGTCTCCAGCGTGTCCAACTTCGAGACCTACCAGGCCAACAGGCTGCAATGCCGATTCCTCAACGGCGAAGGAAAGACAGCGCTCGTGCACACCCTCAACGGCAGTGCCCTTGCCCTCCCGCGCATCGTCGCTGCCCTGCTGGAAAACCACCAGACTTCCGAAGGGATCCGCATTCCAGCCGTTCTTCAGCCCTACACCGGGTTCGACTCCATCTCATGACAGGGCGAACCCCATCCTTCAATCTGCTGCTCGCCCTGTTCCATGGCGCCATGCTGGCCGCAATCCTCACCGGTTGTGGCCCCAAGCCGGGTGTCGAACATCTTCCGGCACTGAAAGCCGCCATCGCCGCCATCGACAGTGCCGAATCCATCTACCGGTCCGCTCCCTTGGAGACCGCAGCACCCGCCTTCGCCAAGGCAGACAGCGCACTAACGGCCGTGGAAGGCATGATGGTCGGCCTCGTAGTGAACCTCGAACAGGGCAGGCCCTTCTCGCAACTGGATGAACGGCGGCGCATGCTCCGCCGTCAACCCGGGCGCCACAGACGCATCGAACAGGAAATCGACCGCACCCGGCGTCAAATCGCCCACCTCGTCGAAGCCATCGTGGATGGTGCTACCGTGGACGCAGAAGGCACGCCCATCGATACGGCATACCTCAACCGCTCTGCAGCGGATGAACTCCGTATTGCATCTCATCTCGTAGAGGAAATGGGCATTGCCCTGGATTTCCTCGAACGCGGCACACGGAATCTCGATGGCGTCATTGCCCGGGCGGATTCCGCAGCACGTGCCCTCACCGCCATCCCCGAATTGCCATGAGGCCCTGGAGGACATATCCTGCCGCCTTGCTCATCGCATGCGCGTTCATGAGGACTGCAGGGACCGCCCATGCGCAGAGTGACCTCGAACTGGCCACCTACTACTACAACACCGGCGCATTCGAGCAGGCCCGCCTGTATCTCGACAACCTCTGGAAGAAGGATCCGTCAGTCTATGACATGTACCTCAACACCCTGCTGGAGCTGGAGGAATTCGATGACGCCGAGAGCATCGTCAAATCCAGACTGAAGAAAAGCCGGGACAAGAGCATGGCCCAGGTCGACTTGGGTTCACTGTATTTGCGCATCGGCAGGGATGAGGAGGCGCAGGAGGCTTTCAAAGAGGCCCTGAAGGCATTGCCCGTCGGAAGGGGACCGGCGAAGCGGCTCGCGGATGCATTCATCAAACTGGACCAGCTTGACCTTGCGCTTGCCACCTACGAAAAGGCGATGGCAAACGCCAATGACAACTACGGATATCACTACGAGTTGGCCAACCTACAGGGCTTGCGGGGGGATTACGAAGGCATGGTGGACAGCTTCATGGACCTTTTGCATGAACGACCGAACTACCTGCGGACCGTCCAGAACAGCTTCAACCGGAACCTCCGTGTAGCCAATGACGTGCGACAAGCGGACATGGTGCGCCGCAAGGTGCTGAAGGCCTCTCAGGAACGCCCGGAGGACAACGTCTACCTCGAACTGCTCATCTGGGTGTTCAACCAGCAAAGGGACTTCCTGAGTGCCATGGCCCACGTCAAGGCATTGGACCAACGGAATGGCGAGGACGGCAGGCGGCTCATGGAGCTCGCCGAAGTGGCCGCCAAGAACGGCGACCTGGAAACCGCCTATGAATGCTACGCGAACGTTGCGGCCAAAGGGGCAGGGTCCACGCGCTATGATGACGCCAAACAGGCGATGCTCGCAGTACGCACCGAACAAGTGACCGGCAGTTTCCCTCTGGATACCGCAGCAGCCGAAGCACTGTCTGACCAGTACCGGGTCACCTTGCTCGACCTGGGAGAAAACCCGGGAACCAGCGGCATCATGGCCGACTGGGCCCAATTGCTTGCTTTCCACCTCAATGATGCCGCACAGGCCGAGGACATCCTGCAACGGGCCGTGGACATGCCCGGGCTCGGAATGGAAGACCGGAGCGAAATCAAGCTGATGTTGGGAGACGTGCTGGTTTTCCGCGACGACGTTTGGACGGCTTCACTCTTGTTCAGCCAGGTCGATTTGGACCACAAGGAGGGCCTGCTCGGCCAACAGGCCAAATTCCGCAACGCCCGCGTCAGCTATTTCACCGGTGATTTCAATTGGGCACAGGCCCAGCTGGATATTCTGAAGGCGAGCACATCCAAGTTGATTTCGAACGACGCCATCGATCTGAGCCTGCTGATTACGGACAACTTCAACATGGATACGATCACCGCACCCATGGAGATGTTCGCCCGCGCCGACCTTCTGCGGTATCGCAATAGGCTCGACGAAGCCTTGACCACTCTGGATTCCCTCGTGTTGGAGTATCCCATGCACACCCTTGAGGATGAAATCCTGCTCATCCGTGCGGAAATCGCCCTGAAACGCGGACAATTCGACGACGCCATCGGCCATTACGAGGAAATCCTGGAGCTGCATTTCATGGACATCCTCGCAGATGATGCCCTGTTTGGACTCGCGGACCTGCACGAGGAACAATTGGATGCCCCGGACGTGGCCCAAGGGCTCTACGAACGGCTGCTCACCGAATTCCCAGGCAGTCTGTACGCGGTGGAAGCCAGGAAAAGGTTCCGGCAATTGCGCGGGGACATCCTCGAATAGGACCATGCTGAGGGGTCAACCGGCCTGACCCGCATTGATTGCTTCCTTTTCAAGGAAGGCTGCAAGGCGATTGACCTCGTCCACATGTCCCGTGAAGAGCGGCGTCCTCTGATGGATGTCCGCAGGATGCACATGCAGCAGGTCGTGCTGGTGACACCGGGTTGCGCCTCCCGCCTGATGGGCGAGAAAAGCCAGAGGCTGCGCTTCATACAGCATCCTCAGTTTTCCGGAAGGCTTCGCCATGGCCCCGGGGTACATGTAAATGCCGCCCTGGATCAGGTTGCGGTGAAAATCCGCAACCAATGCACCCGTATACCGTGCCGTCAATCCCCGACTCCTGCAATCATCCACGTATGCTGCAATGCCGGGTATCGCATCGGGGATGTTGGCGTCATTGATGCTGTAAACCCTGCTCTTCTTCGGAAACCGCATGTTCGGGTGCGAGAGGAAGAATTCTCCGATCGAAGGGTCAAACGTGAATCCATTCACGCCGCCTCCCGTTGAATACACCAACATGGTGGAGCTGCCATACAGGACGTAACCCGCTGCCACGAGATCGCTCGCTGGCTGCAGGAAGTCGCCCGATTGGGCCGGCTCGGTCAGTGGAGAACGCCGCCGATGTATTCCGAAAATGGTGCCGACCGAAATGTTGACATCCACATTGGATGAGCCGTCCAAAGGGTCGATGGACACCATGTACTTCCCATATCCCTTGCCGACTCCACGGTCCGAGTGGTCGACATCGATGATGCCGGGCTGCTCCTCCGATACGATTCCACCCACCTTCAAGCAGGACTGCAATACCCTGGTAAAGGTGTCATCCGCATAAACATCGAGTTTCTGTTGGTCCTCACCCTGGACATTGCGCGAAGCGCTTCCATGGGCTTTGTGCATCCCCAGGATGCCGGACAATCCAGCACTGTTCACGTGCCGGTTGACCATCTTGGCTGCCGTCCCGATATCGGTCAGCAGTCGTGACAGGTCACCTGTGGCGCCGGCAAAATCCGCCTGACGCGCCACAACGAATTCTTGTAGCGTGTTCGCTCCGATCATTGCAGAGAGCTTGTTTTAAATATAGGGCGAATCACAGCCAATCGCGGAATTGACCGGTTCAAACGGCATCTGAACTTTGTGTAAGAACCTTTCCCGACCCCATCCCCATGTCCAGCACACCTCTCGTTTCCCTCCTCTCTCTGGGCTTGATGAAGGTGTTCCGGACGCCTTTTAGCAAGGGGTATACGGCTGGTCACCGGTTCGGTACGGGTCCGTTCACCTTACTGGGCGCTCCGCAGAACCTTGGTGAGCTCCACGAATTCTGATGGCGACAGCTGTTCTGCGCGTTGGCCCTGGAAGTCCACAGGAATGGAATCGGCATCAAATCCGCCGGCCCTGAGGGCATTGCGCAGGGTCTTTCGCCGCTGTCCGAAACCGGCCTTGACCACACGCTTCAGGTTGGGATAATCCACATCCGGGTCGCGATGGGATGTGCGCTCCAACCGGATGACCCCGGAATCCACCTTTGGCGGCGGATCGAAAGCCCCGGGCCCTATGGTGAAGGCATATTCACAGGTAAAGTAGGTCTGCAGCAGCACGGACAGGATTCCATACACTTTGGAGCCCGGGGGAGCGCACACACGCTGTGCCACCTCCTTTTGGAACATGCCGACACATTCGGTGACCTCACTCCGCCAATCAAGGGCCTTGAAAAGGATCTGGCTGCTGATGTTGTAGGGAAAGTTGCCGACCAAAGCGAACGGGCCCGACATCCCGAGCTCCCAAGGCTGCACTTTCAACAGGTCCCCCTCGTGGATCCGATCGGCGGCCAGCCAGTCCGCACCCTTCAGGAAATCGACGGATTCCCGGTCAATCTCCACCACATGCACCCTCTTGTCAAACCGTTCCAGCAATGGTCGTGTCAATGCTCCCATTCCCGGGCCGACCTCGAGGATCTGTCCCTGCTCAGTCTGGACCAATCCCGCGATCCTACGCGATACGGCAGCATCCTTGAGGAAATGCTGTCCGAGGTGCTTTTTGGCCCTTACAGGACCGTTGCTGTTGCCGTGCTTCATTGATCGCGCAATGCCCCTGTGGCAAGAACGTCCATCGTAGTCCTGAATGCCAGCGCCTTATCACCAAATTTCTCCAGGCCCTTCTGCCGCATCCCCGGCGCGAAATCCCGCTCGTAACGATCGAAATCCTCCTTCCCGGCCAGCTCGTACTGTATCGTATAAGTGGGCCCCATGCCATCATCCGTATGCAATTGGCAGAATCGGAACCCCAAGAAACACCCGGTACCCAGCATATCCCTTAAATGTTCGTTCAGCATCCATGTAACCCAGTCAGAATTAAGTTTTTCGTCGACTGAAACCGTCACATTATATATAAGGTGTGTTTTGCTCATTTTTCGGGTATTACACGATGTTTGAGAGAAATAATTTCCGTTTCGACGATGAAAATTGCATGTTTATCGAAATTTCTTCCTATCTTCATGCTTCGAGAAATCTTAACCGAGATGAAACTGATTCGCTCAATCCTTATGTCCGCGTTCCTGCTGGCAGCCTCTTTTGGCCTTCAAGCCCAGCAAAACTATGGGATAGCATACCAGGCCGTTGCCCGCGATGCGGGTGGTGATGCCTTGGAGAATGCCACCCTGGACGTCCGCTTTACGCTCCTCGATGCCGCTTCTACTGCGGTCTGGACGGAGACCCATTCCAGCTACGTCACAGACGAGTTCGGCTTGATCAACCTCACCATAGGCTCTGTGGCCGGTGCGGGAGACCTGGCTGCCATCGACTGGTCTGCTGGAGGCTATTCCTTCCAGGTGGAGGTCAACAGTGGAGGCGGCTTTGCCTCCTTCGGCTCCATCGCCGTCACGGCGGTGCCGGTTGCACTCTTCGCAGCCGATGCTCCAGAGGGAACCGCCGACAGCCTTGCTGTCGTGTTGGCCCAGGAGATTGCCGACCGTGCTTCGGGTGATGCCGGCCTCGCTGCCGACAATGCTACCCTCGCCGGCCTGATCGCCACCAATACAGGGAACATCGCCACGAACGAATCAGGCATTGCCACGAATGCAGGTGCGATCAGCACGAATGCAGGAGGCATAGCCACCAATGCTTCGGGCATCTCCACCAATGCTGGTGCGATCAGCTCGAACGCAGGTGACATCGCCACCAATGCTTCGGACATCTCCACCAACGCTGGTGCGATCAGCTCGAACGCAGGTGACATCGCCACCAATGCTTCGGGCATCTCGACCAATGCCGGTGACATCAGCACGAATGCCGGTGACATTTCCCAACTGCAGACGGACCTCGCTTCCGAGGCTTCCACCCGCCAGTCAGAAGATGCCACCTTGCTCGGTTTGATCCAATCGAACGATGGGGACATCGCCACCAATGCTTCGGGCATCTCCACCAACGCTGGTGCGATCAGCTCGAATGCAGGCGACATTTCCCAGTTGCAGACGGACCTCGCTTCCGAGGCATCCGCTCGGCAAGCTGAGGATGCCACCTTGCTCGGTTTGATTCAATCCAATGACGGCGACATTCTCGCCCTCAATACTTCCGTGAGCCAGTTGCAATCCGACCTGTCCGACCTCTCGGACCTCGTCGAGGCCAACGACCACTTCGATTTCTCGGCAGGAGTGCTCACGACGGAAGGCGACATTGACAAGCTCAAGGTGGGCTCCACCGTGACCATGATTGCTTCCGACGCTGCCAGCGTCCAGTTGCAGGTTTCCGGTAAGATCCTCACCACCAACCTCACGGTGCAGAACGACCTTACCGTCAGTGACAACATCACTGCAGGTAGCGCTTCATTCACGGGCAACGTGTTGAGCACCGAGGCACCCATTGCCGACGATCACCTGGCCAACAAAGGCTACGTCGACAATGTGGTCGCCAATGACATCGCCACATACACGCAGGCCATCGTCGATGAGGAAACCCGCGCCCTCGCTGCCGAGGCTGCCCTCGATGCCCGCATTGATTCGCTCGATACCGCTCATGATGGCGCCATTGCTGCCGTCCAATCTGATGTCGATCAGAACGAGGCCGATGCCGACTTGGCCATCGCCGCAGTCCAAAGTGACGTCGACCAGAACGAAGCCGACGCCGATGCCGCTGACGCTGCCCTGAGTGGACGCATCACGACCCTCGAGGCCGATCCCACTACCGCTACTGCCGTAGCAGCCGTGCAGACCGACGTCGACCAGAACGAAGCTGACGCCGATGCCGCTGACGCTGCCCTCCAGACCGAACTTGACGGCAGCCAGACGGGTGCCGGTCTCGGTACCGACGGCAGCTACACCGCCAACGGTGCAATGAACTACATCTCTTCCAGCACCAGCTTGAAGGATGCCGATGAGGACCTCGATGCCGCCATCTACGCTGAAACGCTTTCCCGTCAGGCTACGGATGGACTGCTCAACTCCTCGATCGCCAGCAACACAGTGAACGTGGCCACGAATGCTGCCGCCATCACTTCGCTCAACACCTCCGTTGCAACGAATGCATCTGACATCTCTGATTTGCAGACCGATCTCAGCAATGAGATCAGTGCAACCAACAGTGACGTGACGAACCTCCAGAGCCAGATCGACAACCTCCCCACGAGCCCTGCCGAGATTGCCTCTGAAGTAGAGAACAACGACTTCTTTGACGAGGTGTTCAGCGGAATCATCACCGCGGAATCCCAGGTCTCAATGGTTGTTCTTCCCGCCCTGTCTGTTTCAGGTGCCACAACCATGGAGGATGTGGACATCAACGGTTCACTCGAAGTCAGCGCCATCGCCACAGCCCAGGTGGAGACTACCGGAGACGTGATTGTCGGTGATGACGTCATCACCACTGACGATGTCAACGTAGGTGACCGCCTGACCGTTACCGGAACGTCCGCCTTTACGGGCGCCTCCACCTTCAGCAGCACCATTGATGCTACTGGAACGGTTTCTGGTGCTACGCCGACTGCTGATGGTCATCTCACGACCAAGTTGTACGTGGACGGTGCAGATGCCACGATCCAGTCTGAATTGGATGCGAGCCAAACGGGTGCAGGACTTGGTACCGATGGTGGTTACACCGCCGATGCTACGACCAACTACCTGACGGCCGCTACAAGCCTGATGGATGCTGACGACAAGCTCGACGCCCAGGCCAAGACGAATGCCGATGCCATCGCCCAGGAAGTGACCGATCGCGGCACTGCCGTGACTGGCGAGGCTACCGCCCGTGCCAACCAGGACGACGCCATCGAGGCCGGTGCCGGTTTGGACGCCGACGGTGGTTACACTGCCGATGCTACGACCAACTACCTGACGGCTGCTTCCAGCCTCAAGGACGCTGACGACAAGCTCG
>CAXQGL010000028.1:0-37035 GCA_964223495.1 Candidatus Nitrosopumilus sp.
GCCGCTGCGTCCTCATGGCCACGCACAACCACGGCATCCTGCAGCGGCACCCCGGAAGGGTGCTGCGCTGTGCAGAAGGCAAACTGGAAGAAATCGCGACCCAGCCGACCTCCATCCATGGCTGAGACCCCCTTGCTCACCCTGGCCATTCCTGTCGCCGGCGATGCTCACTGCGAACCCTTGCGCAGAAGCTTGGAAGGCGTTCACCGCGCACTGGAGGAGCAGGACATTGAGGTCCTCGTTCAGGTTGCCGAACCCGAATCACCGCGCATCCAGTCCCTGCTGCAGGGACATCCCACTGCACCTTCGGGCGAATACCGCGCGGATCGGGGGATCTATGATGCCATGAACCGCCTGATCGAACGGGCGACCGGCGCGCGCATCCTGTTCCTCGGTGCAGGCGATGTGCCCTTGACTGGATTGGGCAGGGCCCTCGACCGATGGACCGCAGTGGACGACACCCTCGAATTGGGCGGTGTGCGCATTCCGAATGCAGAGCCCGGCGTTCCACGCCACTATGCCCCTCGATGGGACCGGGGCCTGCGCTGGAGAAATGTGGCCCACCACCAGGGCATTGCCTACCCCCTTCAGCTCATCCGGACATTTGGTGGTTTTCCGCTCGAGTACCCGGTGCTCGGCGATTACGCCCTGAACATCGAATTGTGGCAGGAAGGAGTCAAGGGCCGGTGGAGCCTCGGCGAGGACTGGATCAGTGCGGCACCCGGCGGAGTCTCGAGGAGGTTCACCCCGGCGCTGTATTCCGAGGAGCTGCAGATGAAGCAAGCCATCCTGAAACCGGGACTCGCTAGAAGCCTGCAACCCCTCTGGATTCGGATGAAGGCACGGTTCAAGCGTCAACTGGGCGCGTGAACGGCACCGAGGATCGCAGTGGAGTGGGCGCCCCAATGGTGGCGTTCGGCAACTTCGGCCAGATGCTCCGGCTCCGGTCCATCCTGTAGGAGACTTCGAACGGCTTCCCCGATGCACTGCGCAATGTCCCCGTTTTCTTCTGCCGCAGCAGCGACCACGCCAATGCCCTCTTCCCTGACGAATTTGCCTGCGACGGGAAGGTCGGAACACACGACAGGAATGCCGGCGTGCAAATAGTCAAACAGTTTGTTCGGCAGGCTGAACCGGAAATTGTCGACTGTGGGTCGGTCCAGTGACAGCCCGATGTCCGCTGCAGCCGTGCAACGGCGCAACTGCTCGTAAGGCATGCGGTCATGCACGTGAAGGCGCTGCTCCACACCCAGCCGCCGGGCGACTGCAGCAGCCTCATCGTGCTCTGGACCTGAACCGATCAGGGCCAGATGATGATCCGGCAGATGCGCCAATGACCGCACCGCATCCAGTGCACCCCGGTCCCGATCCATGAAAGCCCCCTGCATCAGCATCACCGTGGCGTTTTCCGGCCAACCCAGAAAGGAACGAGGCATGGGCAGGGCGGCCTCCGCACGCTCGGGAACATTGGGCACGACATCGACCTGCTTGCCATACTTGGAGCGGTACGCATCCGCAATGCTTCCATTGACCGTCAGCATCCTCGAAATGCCGCGGAATGCGCGACGTTCCCACCACAACCACAGCGCCTTTCGGATGGGATTGTCCTTCAGTCCTTCCGCCTCGGTGAACCACTCGTGGCTGTCATATGCGATGTGCCATCCCCAGCGACGGGATGCCCTGACTGCTGGCCACAGCGTGTCGAGGTCATTGGCCCATACAGCAGAACAACCGTATTCACCATGGCATCTCCCCAATGCCCGAACCAGCCCCCATTGCAGGGACAGATAAAACAGGGGTCCTGTCTTGAAGGGCAGCCATATTCGGAAATTCGGGTAAGGCCTGTCGATGTTCTTCTCATCCTTCCAGCGCCATCGGCGGCCGACCAGAACCGGCTCCCAGCCCGCATCCAACAGGGTGGAACAAGTTTTGCGCACCCGCTGGTCGAATGCAAGGTCATTGGAGACGAGGACCGCAATGCGCCCCCGGTCCATCAGACAGACTTCATGGCATCCATGGCCTCTTTGAGCACCAACTTGGTATACCGCGGAAAATCTCCGTTCATCATCCAGCCGTAATACCCCGGATCGCGCTCGAGCACATCCATGAGCCGCACGCCCCGATATTTCCCGAAATTGAAGATGACCTTGTCCTCATCATCGAGGACGAACCGGCCTGCGAGGTCCACATTCCGGCCTCGGCTTCCGAACTCGGCAATGTCCGGCACATTTTGGGGCAAGGGTCCCACGGTTTCGCCCTTGGAATCCAGAATCGTGTGGTCCTTGTACCGCCTCAACTGTTCCGCAAACACCTTCAGCGTGGCCTCGATGTCGGGCAAAGCCTCGTGGGCATCCGCCAACTCCTCGTCACAATAGAACTTCAAGGCGGCCCGCAAGGTGCGCTGCTCCATCTTGTGGAAGATGTTCTGCACATCGACCAGATGCCGATCGCTCACCTTGAATGCAATGTTGCACCGAAGAAATTCCTCAGCCAGCAGCGGCACATCGAACCGGTTCGAATTGAATCCCGCCAGGTCACATCCTTCAAGCCACCTGTACAACCGGGCGGAGAGTGATGCAAAAGTGGGGGCGTCCTTCACATCCGCGTCACCGATGCCATGGATGGCAGTGGATTCCTGTGGAATGGGCATTTCCGGATTGATGAGCATCCTCCCCTGCCCCTGGGACTGGTCAGGGCGAACCTGCCACTGTCCATCCGGCATGACCTTGATGAAGGCCATCTCGATGATGCGGTCGGTGGCCACATCCGTTCCCGTCGTCTCCAAATCGAAGAAGACCAGGGGACGTTCCAAAACAAGGGGAAGGTCAAATCGCTCCATCCGGCGAAGATGGTGAAGGATCAGCCGCGTTTCTCCACCATCGTGCGGGACAGAGAGAATTTGGCGTATTGATAGTTCCGATACTCTGAAGCGGCCTTGATCGCATCCCCCTTGTAATCGGGACCGGCCACCCCCCAGTCCAGCACGATCTGGTAGTCCACTCCAACTTGAAGGCCCCGCATCGCCAATTCCGTGATCATCGCGTCCCTCGCCTTCTGCGCCCGCATTTTGGCGAGCTGCTCATTCGTTTCGTAAGCCCGCTTGTTCTTGACGGGAACGAAGGAAGCCGATCCTTCAATCTGCAGAACCGGCACCTCACCGGCCATGTTGCGCTCCATGATGCTCAAGGCCATGCTCACCACCTCTCTGGATCCGGATCGGGTCAAGTACTTGCCGTATCCGAATTCAATCCGCTCCGTCACAGCCGCGAATTCCATCATCACGATCGGCGTTGCAGCCTCCACTGTGGGAACCTCGACATAGGTGGAGTCCACGGCGGCGCCGTCCGCGGCTTCAGCGAAGTTCTTTCCGACCTCGTCCGAAGAAGAATCAGTCTCCTTGTTCGGAGTGCCCGCATCCGTGTCATCGGCAAACGAATGGCTGGGAGCAGCCACCTCGTCTTTCGCATCCATGATCACAGGGGCATCCATGTTCGCCCGCTGCGTGGTGACACCTCCCAACACTTCCACAGGCTCCTCCATTCCGGAGCCGCTTTCGGCGATCTCTTCGTCTGCTGGGACATCCGGTGCCGATTCGATGGCAGGAACATCCGGGTCCACATCCCACCGGAACGGCGCCAGACGCAAGACTTCTTCGGCAGCACCGTAGGCCGCATCACATCCCACCGTCACCTTGCGCTTCAACAAGGTCTCACCCCGACGCACCCAGGAAAACGCGTATTCACGGCACGGCGGAAGGGCAGCCAGGAATTTACCGGTCTCCTTCCTGGCCCGGAATACCCTGAATATGGCCGATCCCCCATCCACGGAACGCACTTCCATGACGTCACCATCCTGCCAAGCGAGCACCTCACCGATCATCACCGCCAATTCCTCACCGGGGTCCTCGCGGAACTCCACACGGTAAATATTCAAATCGTCGCCCCCTCCGCGGGTGCTGGAGATGTAGCCTGCACTTCCAGATGCATCCAAGGTCAGTACGGCCTCATTGCCCGGTGTATTCAGGGGATGTCCCAAGTGCTCCGGGTCACTCCAGCTTCCATTGTCAAGCCGCCTGCAGCGGTAAAGGTCGAATCCCCCCATTCCGGGATGCCCCGTCGATGCAAAAATCAAGGTTTGACCATCTGCACTCAACACCGGACTTTCCTCCTCCCCCACTGAGTTGATGCGCCGACCAAGGTTGAGCGGTTCGGACCAGGTTCCATCGGGCAGCTTCACTGTGCGGTACAGATCGCGACCGCCTTGACCGCCTGGACGATTGGAAACGAAAATCCGTTCCCAGCCGTCAAACCGCTCCGTCATCGAGGTCTCCCAATGACGCGAATCAATCGGGAAACCCAATTTCTCCTCCTGCGTCCAACCGCCCACCTCGTCTTTTGAAAGCTTCCATACACTACCCTCGTTGCGGTAGCTCTGGTATGCGAGCAAGGCATCCTCATCCCCTATGATGCCCACGGTCGTGACATCACGACCCGGCGTGCCCACGTCAAGGCGAACGGGCTTGGACCAATGACCATCCACCTTGATGGATCGGTAGATGCGCCCCTCACCATTGTCCCGCTCATCATCGCGGCCCCTGTGCGAGGTGAAATACAGGGTTTCGCCATCTGGCGTGACGACCGGTGCATAATCCGCCTTCGGACTGTTCAGCGCATTCACGGATTCGATCGATATGTTCAGCGGCTTTCCGACGCAGTCAATGGCGAATGCACACTCATCAATGACTTCCAAAGCCCGCATGTGGCGGTAATCACGCTTGGGGAAGCGCTCGATGATGACCTCGGCCAAGGCCTGCGCTTCCGCAAAATGATATGCGTTCTGCAAGACCTCCAACCCCAACTCCAACGCCTCTTCCGGGGGCAATACCTCATCAATCGCGAAAGCATTGTAGCGGTTTGCGAAGGGACCATCCACGGCCAGGTGCACGAGGGGTACCGCCTCCGCAAGGCGACCGGGCAAGGCCCGCAGACACAAGGCCCGCTTGAAGGCAAAATTCCGATTCGTGGGGTCATCCTCCATCAAGGAAGCCATCAGGACCTCGGCTTCATCCCAGTTCTCCTCGATGATGAGACGGTTGGCTTCCGTGTACTTCTCCGCCACATTCATTCCGGACGGCCCCACCTCACCTTCAATGCCATCAGCGAGCATCAGGGGATCAGGCCATCGGTCCGTCCAGTTCATTTGCCCTTGGGTCAACAGGCAAAGGGAACTGACCACTGTCAGGAGGGTGAAGCGCATCATCATCGGAACCGGCAAAATAGCATCACCCTCGCGAGAAAAACGTCAACCAAAGGCGCATAATGCCGACGGCAAAGTCCTACAAATCCACAAGTTTTCCTCAGACCGGCGACCGGTTGGAATCGAACGACTCCAAATAATCCGCCACCCGCCTCACGAAGCTGCCACCGAGCTGGCCATCGACCACGCGGTGGTCGTAACTGTGGGAGAGGAACATCATGTGCCGCACAGCAATCACATCCCCCTCCTCCGTCTCCATGACAGCGGGCTTTTTCCGGATGGCCCCCAAGGCGAGGATGCCCACCTGTGGTTGGTTGATGATGGGCGTGCCAAAGACATTCCCGAACGTCCCGACGTTGGAAACCGTGTAGGTCCCTCCACCGATTTCGTCAGGCTTGAGCGCCCCTTGCCGAGCGCGTTGAGCCAGATCATTGACGATGGTGGCGAGGCCGTTCAGGTTGTAGCGGTCGGCGTTCCGGATGACGGGCACGATGAGGTTGCCTTCGGGAGTCGCAGCCGCCATCCCGATGTGGATGCCCTTCTTCAGGATGATCCGGTCTCCGTCCACCGACGCATTGACCCCAGGAAAATCCCGGAGTGACTTGGCCACGGCTTCGATGAAGAAGGGCGTGAAGGTCAACTTCTGTCCGGTCTTTTGCTGGAATTCTTGCTTGTGCCGGTTGCGCCAGTCCACGATACGGGTCACATCGGCCTCCACGAAGGAAGTGACATGCGGACTGGTCTGGACACTGCGCACCATGTGGTCCGCGATGAGTTTCCTCATGCGGTCCATCTCGATGATTTCATCCTCACCATTGACCGGCACAGCGGCCGTCCGGGGTGAGGTGGGCGCACCTACCTTCAACGGAGCGGGCACTGAAACGGGCGCCGTAGCCACAGTCTGGGCCGAACCGGTTGACCTGCTGCCCAGATAGGCGAGCATATCACCCTTGGTCACCCGCCCATCCTTGCCCGTGCCGGGCACGGCATCCAATTCTACCTGTCCAATGCCCTCTTTTTCTGCAATGCTGCGCACCAGTGGGCTGTAGAATCGACCACCGCTCATTCTGGATGGACGTCCCATCTCCGAAGCGCCGTTGGCCGACACCAATTCCAAAGGCCCTTCGAGCTCAGCGACCACTTCGGCCGGAACGGCTTCAGGTGTCGGCGGAGCAGGCACCGGAGCAGGCGCCGGAGCAGGCGTTTCCGGGGCGGACACGGACCCGGCCGCAGCTTGTGACGGGGGCGTCGGGCGGGCTGACTCACCGTCCACGGAGAAAGCGGCGATGGGCTGGCCAACCTGTACCACATCTCCCTCTGCCACGAGGTGTTTGACCACCACCCCATCTTCAGGGGCGGGCACTTCCGAATCAACTTTATCCGTTGCGATTTCAATGATGGGCTCGTCGGCACTGACCGTCTGGCCCTCCTCGACCAACCACTTGATGATGGTCGCCTCGGCCACACTTTCGCCCATTTTCGGTAGCAGGATCTCCATGGATGTATTGCCCGGAGGGGGTGTTTAATACGAAATCAAAGGTAGGCAGGAGATGGCCTTGCAACAGTCCGTTTCCATCAATCCATCCTCAAGTTCATCAACAGCTCCGCGTCACGCACCCAACCGAAATCGGATGCATAGCGCAGATCCAACCTTCGGGCTTCTTCCGGCACATCCATCCTGTATCCTGTCCCGGCATACAGAATGCCCTCAGGCAGCCCGGGCAATCGCTCATCCCCCTTCCAGCCGGCATGGAAGCCGATCCATGTCGCCTTGCCCCGGAGGACGCGCAGCGCATTCCGCCTGGAGAAAGCGGCACCGAACCGCCCCCTTCCGGGCCCCATCAAAAGCACCACAATGGAGGCCACCACATCCATCCGGCGCTTCAATCTTCGACGGTCAGACCTGCCCAATCCATCCGAACCCCACGTCAATCGCGCAGTCGGTGCGCCTTCCCTGTGTGTTCCCCCGAGCGCCAGCATCAGGTCCTCCGGAACGATTCGAACGTCCCAGCCCCGTTCAGCACCAAGACGGATGAAATCGAGGGTCGCCTCGCCCCCATTGGCCCCGTCACACAGCACCATGTCACAGTGATCCAAAACTTTGAGCTGCTCCTGCTGGATTGCAGGGCCCGTTTCCGTCAGTTCCAGCGAACTCCCATAGGCCGACCTCACCCATTCCGATAAAACCTGCCTCCGGGATGCACCCGAAACGATGCTCACGTGGGGCCGCGCAGGACGCCAGCGGAAAAGCAGCGGCCTCAACAGGACCAGAATCTCCCGAAGGACCATGGGCAGACCCACCATGAACAATGCGATGACGGCAACAGACAATCTACTGACCCTCAAATATTCAGGATTCAATGAGTAAAGTATCAATAGAACCAAGGAAGCCGCGATGCCGGTCATCAGAACCCGCAACCGGTGGAAGGGACGATCAGCCGACCCAAACCACATTCCCGACCACCAGATGGACAGCACGGAAAGCACCACCAGGGCCATTTTCGGCTCCCACGGGTGCACCATCATGGCCCAATGCCCGTGCAATTCGATGACCCCCCAGGACATCAGGGCAGTCGAAACGAGGTCCATCACGGATACCACATGGCGGGCCAACAGGCCATGAATGAACGCCGAAACAGCCCGCGCTCGGATGCCAAGCCGGATCATCCAGCGCATCGCCACGGCCTGGCCCCCGGCGAAGTGCTTCCTGGCGAAAATGCGCATGGCATCATGGAACACCCGGACGTAGGAGAGGCTGCCCTTCTTGGTACTCTCACCCTTGAAGTGGACTATCGGTGCTTCGCTGTAGTAACGGTTCACCCAACCTCCTTTCAACAGCCTAACGCTCAAGTCAATATCCTCACCGTACATGAAGAACGTATCGTCCAGCAAGCCCACTTCATCGAGCGCCTGGCGCCGCATCCACATGAAAGCACCGCTCAGGACCTCCACATCCGCCGTGGAGTCGGATTCGACATGTCCGAAATAGTACCCGTTCAGCCGCCTGCTCCTGGGCGCCAGCCGCCACAGACCGCTCAGTCGGCAGAAACTCGCCCAAGGTGTGGGAATGCCGCGCTTGCTCTCGGGCAGCCATGCACCGGTGCCATCAAACATGGGCACACCCAGGCCGCCGATACGCCCATCTCCTTCCACATGGGCCAGCACCTTGGCGAAGGTATCCTCAGGCACGATCGTATCCGG
This sequence comes from Candidatus Nitrosopumilus sp., assembly GCA_964223495.1. Taxonomy (GTDB): domain Bacteria; phylum Bacteroidota; class Bacteroidia; order Flavobacteriales_D; family Sanyastnellaceae; genus UBA8752. Next base: position 8,458 of record CAXQGL010000028.1, read on the forward strand.
ATTGAGCAACAGCACCCATTCACCGGCAGCCTTGGCCATACCGAGGTTGTTGGCCGCACTGAATCCCAAATTCTCCTCCAGTGCCAGCACTTCGACCTCCGGGTGACGCGAACGGACCCAATCGACTGAACCATCAGAACTTGCGTTATCAACAACGATGAGTTGAAACTGATCCTCACCCAACGTTCGACCGGCCCTCAGTGCGCTGTCCAGACACAGAGACATGTAGCCCTTGACATTGAAACTGACGACGATGACCGAGAGCTTCATGCGGAAGTGTCATTCACCCCGGACTGCGCAGAGTACGGCAGCCGCTGTTGCAGCGACCGGATCAACGTCAGTTCATCGGCATACTGCAGTTCGTCCCCGACCGCCACGCCCCGGGCGAGCGTGGTCACTTTCACTGCGACTCCTCGAAGGCGCTTGTCGATGTAGAACGCGGTCGTATCCCCCTCCATGGTCGTGGGAAGCGCAAAGATGACCTCCTCAACATCCTCAGATGCAGCCCTTTGAATCAACCCTTCAATGCGCAGGTCACTGGGCCCCACCCCATCCATTGGACTGATGACACCTCCCAGAACATGGTACCGACCCTTGTAGTGTCCTGTCCCTTCGATGGCCAAGAGATCCCGAAGGTCCTCCACCACGGCGATCCTGCTGCTGTCGCGACGGCCATCCGCGCAAATCCCGCACAATTCCTCCTCACCGAGGTTGCCGCATGTATTGCACGACTGTACCCCATCCTTCATCTCCTGGATGGCATCCGTAAAACGCCGCACCTCATCCTCCGACTTCCCCAAGAGATGCAGGGCCAGCCGCAATGCCGTGCGACGGCCTACTCCGGGCAGACCTGCAATTTGATCGACAGCGCGATCGATGAGTCTCGAAGGCATTTCCACGGCAGCGAAGTTAACCGGTCACTTCTCCTTTTTCCCGCACTGCGGCCTCCTCCGGACCAAGCGCCACACATCCCTTGCCACTTGCTTTTTGTCATCCATGGAACTGACCAGCGTCAGCAATGGAGGGCGGCCCGTGGACTTGATTGCAGTCGACCAGTGGATGCCCCGGTCACCACTGCACTTCGCCACCCTCAAAAATGCTTTCCATGAATATCTACCCCACAGCCACAGTCTTCATGCTGGCTCCCCAGCGTCATGGATCCAACAAGACCCAATCCATGCTGTCGGCAAACAACCCCCACTTGTTCGGCCCATACCCTCCTGTCATCCGCCAGAAATTCCAGCAGTTGGAATCCCATCTCGGCTCGAACCTGCTCGAAGCCATGGTCCACAATGCCAACCTGAGTCCCCGGCCACTGATGACCAGCGGTAAACCCCTCACGCCTGCATCCGTGCGGTCCGAACTCGCCGCCCGTCAACTTCCCGAGAACGCACTCGGCATCTCATTGGCGCTCTGTCACTTGGGCGCCAAGGCGTCCGGCTTCTCCTCCTACCGGGTACTGTGCAAGTCACCGGACAACCTCGGGGTGGTCGAGGCCCACCATGCCGAATTCAGGGACACTGCATACCTCCACCTCATCCGCGATCCTAGGGCTGTCTGGAACAGCGGCAGGGGAACGCCCAGAGGACCACAGACGCCGCATGCGGCCGCATTGAAATGGGCAGACTACCACGCCCGGGTTCACGCGCTGGCAGGGACCATCCCCATCATCACCTTGACCTATGAACAGCTGATGCTCCATCCAGAGACTGAACTTCAGCGCGCATGCCGCTTTCTCGACATCCCATTCTCCGAGGACATGCTGGAGGGACATGGCTCAGCCGACGCGCGCAAAGCGGCATCGACCAATCCCGGGCTCTGGGGCAACCTCGCCAAGCCCATTCTGCACAGCAGGATTGATGCATGGAAGCAGGAGTTGCCCAGCGAAGAAATCGACATCATCGAAAACACCTGTGCCGAAGTCATGGAGGCCTATGGCTATGCTCCCCTGTTTCCAAGCAGACAGCTGACCGAAGCCGAAAAGGGGTTCAAACCGATCGTCAAGGGCAAGGCCCCGACGGGCGAACCCCGCAAAGCCCAGCTCGAACACCTGACCCAATGGTCTTCTGCCCTGGGCGCGAATTCCGCGGCTTGAACATCCAATGGCCCTCATCATGGAAATCCCCATGCTTCTCCTCGATGCCACCGTGCTGATCAGCGTCGGACTGGCGCTGGCCATGTTCGGCGGTGGTGGCGCCATCATCCTCATCCCGTACCTCACACAGGTGGCAGGTTATCCGCTCGATGAAGCCGTCCTGCTCAGCCTGGTCACCATCGGCATCAACACCGGAATCAAGACCGTCCGGGAACGACATGCCATTGACTGGAAACCCGTCTTGACTTTTTCCATCCTGTCGTTTCCCACGGCTGCCCTATCCGGCAACTTCCTGGCCCCGGTGACATCCGACACATTGCGCATGTTGTTGTTCGGCGCCTTCACCCTCACCGTGGCCACCTTGATGATCTATCCCATCAACAAGGCAGCCTTCAGCAGAAAGAACCCCTTGGCATTGGGCATCTCCGCCCTCCTCACCGGCGTCATCTGCGGCTTGATCGGTGTGGGTGGCGGCATCTTCATCGCGCCGACGCTCAGCCTGTTCTGGAGCACCCCCCTGAAGCACGCCGTGAAGGGAAGCCTCGCCATCGTAGCATTGCAGTCTTCCGCCGCATTGCTGGGCTACCTCGGGCGGGGCGTCTCCGTCGACCCCGTTCCCCTGATGAAGATGCTGCTTCTGATCGCAGCCGGACTGTTCATCGGCAAATACTTGAAGGAAGCCACCTCGGACCGGAACCTGAAATCCGGATTCGCCGTCTTTCTCATCCTGATCGGCGTCTGGGTCCTGATGCGGGCATGAGGCCAAGAGTTGTGGCCGTGGCGGCTTAGCTTGCCGGCATGCGCGTGGACATCTTGGCTGCAGGAGCCGTCATCGCCTATCTCGGACTGTTGCTGTGGATCGGGCACCGCACGGGCCGGCGGAACTCCATGGCCGATTTCTCCCTTGGCGGCCGCCGCAGCCCTTGGTGGGCCGTGGCCTTTGGCATGATCGGAACAAGCCTCAGTGGCGTGACCTTCCTTTCCGTCCCCGGATGGGTTGGGGACCAGCAGTTCGGTTACATGCAAATGGTCATCGGATACCTGTTCGGGTATGCGGCCATTACCGGAATCCTGCTGCCGCTCTACTACAGGCTTCAACTGACGAGCATCTATCGTTTCCTTGGGGACCGCATCGGGAGCCACGCGTACAGGACCGGAGCCGCCTTCTTCCTGCTTTCCCGGAGCATCGGGGCCGCTTTCCGGTTGTACTTGGTCGTCCTCGTGCTCAACGAGACCCTGCTCCCCCCGGTCGGAAGCAGCATGGGTTGGTTGCGCCTGACCGTGCTCATCGCGCTGGTGCTGGCCGCCATCTGGGCCTACACCCGTCAAGGTGGGATTTCCACCGTGGTATGGACCGACACCCTCCAGACGGCGTGCATGCTGCTTGCCGCCGGTGCCACCGTCCTGCTCATCGGCAGGGAGCTCGGTCTTGGATTGACTGAAATTCCGGGAGCCATCGCTTCCTCCGGTCACGCCAAATGGTGGTTCCTGGAGGATTGGGGTGCACCGAACCACGGAGTGAAACAGCTTGTGGCCGGAGCCTTCATCGCGCTCTGCATGACCGGATTGGACCAGGACATGATGCAGAAGAACCTGAGCTGCCGGAACCTGCGTGAAGCCCAGCTGAACATGGCCTCATTCTCCATCGTCCTGGTCTTCGTGAACCTCCTTTTCCTCGGACTTGGGGCGCTCCTGCTCATTTACACGGAAATGAGCGGCATGGACATCGAAAAGGCCGACCTCCTCTTTGCGCGGGTTGCACTGGATGGTGGCCTAGGCTATGCCTTGCCCATCCTGTTCCTGCTGGGACTTGTCGCTGCGGCGTTGTCTTCTGCAGATTCCGCCCTCACCGCATTGACCACTTCAGTGTGCGTCGATTTCCTGGGCATGGAACCTGAGGGTGAAGCCACCCATGACCAGCCCAAGCGGCAATGGGTCCACCTCATGGTCTCGGTGGCCGTCGGCCTCATCATCCTGCTTTTCCACGCCGTGAACGATACATCGGTGATTGCAGCCCTGTTCAAGATCGCGAGCTACACCTACGGCCCCCTGCTGGGACTCTTTGCCTTCTCGCTCATGCGCAACAAACCGGATGCCGAGGTGGATGGGGAAATCCTCTCCGTCGCCCTTCTGGCGCCCTTGCTGGGCTGGGGAATCGAACAATGGGCCTCCTCCAACGGGTTCAGCTTCGGCTTCGCACTGCTCCCCGTCAACGGATTCCTGACATGGGCCGGTGCATCGTTGGTGGCCCTTTCCTCAGGAAAGGCCTGAGGTCCACCGTAATTTTGGCCCTTCAACACGACAAGATGGAACCCCGCACGTCACAATTGCTCGGAAGACTGAGCGAATCCGCGACCATTGCGATGAGCCGCAAGGCCCGAGAACTGAAGGCTGCAGGCCGGGACATCATCAGCCTCTCGCTGGGAGAACCCGACTTCGACACCCCGGATGCGGTAAAGGCGGCCGGGATCCAGGCCATTGAAGAAAACCACACCCATTACCCTCCTGTACCCGGTTTTGCGGACGTGCGAGAGGCCATCTGCGCCAAACTGCAAAGGGACAACGGTTTGACATACTCGCCAGAACAAATCGTGATCTCCACCGGCGCCAAGCACAGCCTCATGAACGTGGTGCTGAGCCTCGTCGATGCCGGGGACGAAGTCATCCTGCCCACGCCGTATTGGGTGAGCTATGCGGACATGGTAAATCTGGCCGGCGGCACAGTGGTGGCCGTCGAGACCGGCATCGCCCGGGACTTCAAGATGACGGCGGCCCAACTGCGAGACGCGCTGACCGAGCGCACGCGCATCGTGATGCTCAATTCGCCGAACAACCCTTCCGGCAGCGTCTACACACAAGAAGAATTGGCCGCAATTGCGGATGTGTTGCGGGACCATCCCCATGCCATCGCCATTTCGGATGAGATTTATGAGTACATCAATTTCACCGAACAGCACGCCAGCTTCGCCTCCCTGCCCGGTATGATGGAACGCACGGTGACCGTCAACGGAGTGTCCAAAGGCTTCGCCATGACGGGATGGCGGATCGGCTACATCGCAGCCCCGCATTGGATCGCGGCAGCCTGCACCAAGCTTCAGGGACAATTCACCAGCGGAGCGAGCGGCATTTCGCAGAAGGCCACGGCCGCGGCCATGCAGGGTGGTGCAACACTCGCCGCGGAGATGAAAGCGGCATTCCTGCAGCGCCGGGACCTGGTCATCGATGGGCTCCGGACCATCGAAGGGTTCGACATCAATGTGCCGAAGGGTGCCTTCTACATCTTTCCCGATGTGTCTTCCCTGTTCGGCAAGTCCCATGCCGGTCACACCATAGGCAGTGGTCAGGATTTGGCGATGTACCTTCTCGAAGAAGCAGAGGTGGCCACGGTTGGTGGCGATGCTTTCGGTTCGCCCAATTGCATCAGGATCAGCTATGCCGCCTCGGAAACCCAATTGAAGGAAGCGATCCGCCGCATATCGGATGCCGTGGGCAAATTGACCGCATGAACACCGGAAGCACCTGGCATACCACCTGGTCCAACGAAGACTGCGAACAGGTCCTGAACGCCCTCCAAACCGCGGGAAACCTGCGCATTTTGGTGGTGGGCGATCTCATGGTGGACGCCTATCTGCTCGGCCGCGTGGAGCGGATCAGTCCTGAAGCCCCCGTGCCCATCCTCAGGGCCCACCAGAGGGACCGGAGGGCCGGAGGCGCAGCCAACGTCGCCCTCAACCTCAAGGCCATGGGCGTGGAAGTCACCGTGGCCGGCATCATCGGAGAGGATCAGGATGGCGACGATCTGATGGGCGAACTCGCCCATCTCGACATGGACACGCGGGGTGTGCTTCCCCTCGCAAACCGGCGAACGACTGTGAAGACGAGGGTCATGAGCGGCGGGCAACACCTCTTGCGCGTGGACGAAGAGGACGACATGGACCTCGACGCCGACGCTTCCCAGCATTTCCTGGAGACCCTCGCCAAAGTGCTCGCGACACAGGACTTCGATGCCATCCTGATTGAAGACTACGACAAGGGAGCATTGTCTCCCACCGTGATTGACGGTCTGCTCCGCATGGCCCGGGAGCGCGACATCCCGGTCACCGTCGATCCCAAATTCCGTCATTTCGAACTGTACCGGGGCGTGACCCTGTTCAAACCGAACCTGAAGGAACTCAAGGACGGATTGGGACTCCTCTGGGAAAATGGCGATGTGGAAGCCATGCAACGGGCCTTGACGGACGGTCTGGACCGCCTGCAATCGGAATGGCGGCCCGATGCGATCCTGCTGACCCTTTCCGAGCTCGGTGTCCGCATCCGCACCGCGACATCCGATGTCCAACAACCGGCGCATCCAAGGGAAATCCTGGACGTTTCGGGAGCAGGCGATACCGTGATTTCCGTGGCTACCGTACTGCTCGCCCAGGGGCTCGATCCGGTGTCCATGGCACAGGTCGCAAACCTGGCGGGCGGCCTCGTGTGTGAAAAGCCCGGTGTGGTCCCGATCGACCTCGAGGCCCTCATGGCCGAAGTGCGCCGCCTCCCAATCCAAGCATGACCCTCGACGACTTCAGGGAACGGGTCAATGTCTTCCTCCATCCGAGGCGTGAGGGCGTTCTGAAGGTCTTCCGGACGCTCAATGTATTCGTCACACTCATCGCCTTCGGAAGCCTGGTCGCCTATTACGGATACCCACTGCAATCGGAGACCGCCAACACCCTGATTACCGCGATCAAGGCGGGATTCGGGTTCTACATCCTGCACTTCCTGGTCCGTTGGTTCTTCGACTTCCACCCGCTGCGCTTCCTGCGAAGCCACGCATTCGAGGCCTTCATGATGGGCACCCTCGTCCTCGAGGGCATCAGCGACATGATGACCGGCAAGGTCTTCCTTGGGAGGGCCCTCTCCCCCCTGGGCATCGAATCCGTGGAGGACTGGACGGTCTGGTTGGTGCAGGCCTACTTCCTCGTCGTCCTGATCATCGAGATCTCGGACAAGGCCCGTACCCTCCCGCGCTTCCGATTCCATCCGGCCACCCTGTTCATCTTCTCCTTCATCTTCCTCATCCTCTCCGGCACGGGGCTGCTCATGCTTCCGGAAATGACGGCGGATGGACTGGGCATGTCCTTTTTCGATGCGCTCTTCACCTCGACCAGCGCCACCTGCGTGACGGGCCTGATGATCGAGGATGCGGAAACATTTTTCTCCCACAAGGGGCATGTGGTGCTCATGGTCCTCATCAAACTGGGTGGACTGAACATCATCGCCTTCGGCTCGCTCATCGCCGTCCTCGCGCGATTCGGGGTGGGTGTGCGACAACACGAGGTGATCGAGGATTTCGTCAACCGCGGTTCCATCCTCGGGAGCCGGGGCATGCTTGGCCGGGTGATCCTCTGGAGCATCGGCATCGAGGTGGTGGGTGCCCTCATGCTCTTCGTTTTCTGGCCCGGACAGTTGTTCGAGGGCACCGGGGACCGCCTCTTCAACAGCTTCTTCCTCTCGATCAGCGCCTTCAACAATGCGGGCATATCTCTTTTTTCGGGAGGATTGGCCGACATCAGGGTGGGCCAAGCATGGCTGGTGCATTGGACGGTCACCCTGCTGGTCTTCATCGGCGCCCTCGGCATGGTGGCCGTCTTCGACCTGTTCGGCAGGGACAGCCTGCGCGAACGGATGGCCAAACCCTGGAAGCACATCGGTTTTGCCACCAAGATTGCCCTCTACTATTCCATCGCCCTCGTGGGGTTTGGCGCCATCAGCTACCTCCTGCTCGAATCGGGTTCGGGTGGAACGCTCGACGGAATGGGGTGGACCGGACGCATCACCACGGCGGTATTCCAGAGTGCCACCAGGACAAGTGGATTCAATACCGTGGACATTGGCGCCATCGGCACGCCCATGCTCTTCCTGCTCATCATCCTGATGTTCATCGGATCCTCCAGCTCCTCCACCGGTGGCGGCATCAAGACCAGCACTTTCGCTGTCATCCTCTCCGATGTCCTCGGCACCATTCGGGGCCGCCAACATGCCCAGCTCTTCCGCCGCACCATCAGCATCACCATGCGCAGCCGGGCCTGGGGCATCCTGATGTTCTTCATCGTCGGCAACCTGCTGGGCACATTCGCCCTCACCCTGACCGAACCCCACATCCTTGCATCCTCAGACCGCGGTTTCCTACAACTCCTTTTCGAACAGGTCAGTGCGCTCGGTACCGTGGGACTCAGCACGGGCATTACTGCCGACATCAGTGCTTGGGGCAGGGGAATCCTCATCGCCAGCATGATTGTGGGAAGGGTAGGCACCCTGACGGTCGCCTTCGCATTCTCCCGGGCTGCCGTCAGCAGGAACTACAAATACCCCGAAGGCCACACGATGATCGGCTGAGGGCGAGCTTGCACCACAGAATGGGAACCCCGATCAAACCCTATGAGGACAGCGCCGCAAAAAAGGCGCAAGTGGCACGGATGTTCGACAACATCGCCCACCGCTACGACTTCCTGAACCACTTCTTCTCCTTGGGCATCGACAAGCTGTGGAGGCGAAAGGCCATCCGGAAGATGTTGGCGGAAGCACCCCGGGAGGTCCTCGATGTGGCCACCGGCACGGCGGATTTTGCCATCGGCACGGCCCGGGTGGACCAGAACATCAAAGTCGTCGGAGTCGACATCAGTGCGGGAATGCTCGATATCGGACGCGAAAAGGTGCGGAAGGCGCGTCAGGAGGGACGGGTGGACCTGGTCCTCGCGGACGGTGAAGCCCTCCCATTCGAGGATGGCAGATTCGATGCTTTCACAGTCGCGTTCGGCGTCCGGAATTTCGAACACCTCGAAGCAGGCCTGAAGGAAATGCTGCGGACCCTCAAGTCGGGAGGAAAGGGCTACATCCTGGAATTCTCCAAGCCCAAGTGGTTTCCCATGAAACAGCTGTTCTGGTTGTATTTCCGCCATGTCATGCCCACGCTGGGCAAGTGGTTCTCGAAGGATGCATCGGCTTATACCTACCTGCCCGAATCCGTCAAGGCCTTTCCTGAAGGAGAAGCCATGAAGCGCATCCTGCTCGGTTGCGGATTCGCCGATTGCACGCTGTTTCCGCTCACCGGAGGCATCGCCACCCTCTATGTCGTGGACAAGGCATGAACCTCATCGCCCAACCATCCACCCTGTCCGGACGCATCGTGGCTCCGGCTTCCAAGAGCCACATGCAGCGGTTGTTGGCTGCAGCCCTCCTGTCAAAGGGGGAAAGCTGGATCAGGAATCCCTCCAATGCAGCGGACTGCCTCGCAGCCACCGAAGTCATCGCGGGACTCGGTGCGGACATCGAAATTGGTGCGGACGCGCTGCGCATCCAGGGCGGATTCGCACCGCGCACCGATCGGCTGAACATCGGCGAAAGCGGACTGGGAATCCGCATGTTCGGCCCCATTGCTGCCTTGAGCTCGTCTCCATTGATTTTGGAAGCGGAGGGTTCCCTCCGCTCACGCCCCATGGGGCCCATGGCGGAAGTGATGGGCGCTGCAGGAATCGAGGTGGAACTTTCGGATGGGTGCCCCCCGATCCGCATCTCCGGCCCTTTGCCGGGCGGCACCTTCCACATGGACGGAAGCCTTTCGAGCCAGTTTCTGACGGGCATGCTCATGGCCCTGCCGCGGGCAAGCAAGGAGAGCATCATCCACGTCCACGGGCTCCAAAGCCGCCCCTACGTGGACATGACCATGGAAGTGATGGCCTCCGCCGGCGTCATGAGCCACCACGAGGATTACGAAACCTTCACCATCCCGGGCAACCAGGACTACACCCCCTTTGATCAGACCGTTTCCGGGGATTGGAGCGCAGGGGCTTTCCTGCTGATCCTGGCGGCCCTCTGCGGTGATCCATTCCTGGAAATCGACGGGCTCGTCAATACCCCCACCCAGGCGGATCAAGCCGTCACGGGAGCATTGTTGCTCAGTGGGGCCAAGATGATGCGCACGGATTCGGGCATCCGCATTGACCGTGGACGGCGCAAGGGATTCCGTTTCGACGCCACCCAATGCCCTGACCTGTTCCCTCCCCTTGCAGCCTACGCGGCCTTCTGCAAGGGTCCAACGGAAATCAAGGGACTGCATCGTTTGCGCCACAAGGAGAGCGATCGGGGTCAGGCCATACGGGAAGAATTCGGCAAGGCGGGCATTGAAGTGGTCCTGAACGAGAAGGACGACACCCTCACCGTGATACCGGGCCCCATTCAATCGGCGCGCATGGACGGCCGGGGCGACCACCGCATGGTCATGGCGGCTGCGGTATTGGGGTTGGCAGGAAGCCCCATGGAAATCACAGGGATCGAAGCCGTGGCCAAGAGCTACCCCGAATTCTTCGACGATTTGTCGGAAGTTGGTGCCAGCTTCGGTCGGGCCTGAACGCCCACCTCCGAAATTGGCACCATTGAACCGGTCCATCTCCCCCACCACAGCATCGGCCACTGCTCCGGCCAAGTCATTCTTCGAGGCCTTGAAGGCATGGTGGCAGGCCTTCGGATACATGAGCCGTCAGGGGCTTCGCCGCTATCACCTTTCAGGCATGGGCATACTCGCCCTGATCACCTGGGCTGGATTCGGTTTGGCCGGTTGGCTGACCGAACGGCTCAGGGCCTTCATCGGAGGATTCCTGAATGCCCTCGGATTCGATGCGGAAAGCCCGGAAGCTCCTTCAGAAACTTGGTGGTCAGAAGCCCTTCACTGGGCAAGTTCCGGATTGGAGTGGATGCTGGAATGGGGGGTGGCATTGCTGGTACTGTGGCTCAAGGTCAAGCTCACCAAGTACTTGCTGCTCACACTCATGGCACCCTTCATGAGCGCCATCGCCAGCGCTGTTCGAGAAAGGGAAACGGGAAACACGATGCCGTTTTCCTTGGGCCAGGTGCTGCGTGACCTGATCCGAGGCATCCGGACTGCGGCCATCTTGCTTGCCGTGGAAATCGCACTCACCCTGGCGCTCTATCTGACGGGCCTGGTCCTCGCCATGTTCACGGGCGCGCTGGCCATCCTGCTGTCACCCCTGTTGCTCATTGCAGGCTGGATGGTAGGAGCCTATTTCTATGGTGCGGCCGTATTCGACGCCGTCTATGAGCAAGCCGGGCTGAACTGGCGCAACTCCCTGCGCACGGGATGGAAGGACCGTTACCGACTGCTCGGCATCGGTGCCGTATTCTCCATCCTCCTGACCATCCCGGGCTTTGGCGTGCTCCTCGCCACTTTCCTGGGGCCCATACCCTGCACGGTGGCAGCCGCCCGAATGACCTTTTCCCCCCGCCCATGAACATCCACTTCATCGCCATCGGTGGCGCCGCCATGCACAACCTGGCCCTGGCCTTGCACGACCTCGGACACGTCGTGACGGGATCGGATGACGCCATCCACGACCCGAGCCGTTCCCGTCTCGAGGCCGCGGGATTGCTGCCCGATGTGATGGGGTGGCATCCCGAGCGCATCCGAACTGAACTCGATGTCGTGATCCTCGGCATGCACGCGAGGGAAGACAACCCGGAACTGGCCAGGGCCCGAGACCTCAACCTGCGGGTCATGAGCTATCCTGAATACCTCTTCGAAGTGGCCCGTGAACAGCACAGGGTGGTGGTCGCAGGAAGTCACGGCAAGACCACCATCACGGCCATGCTCCTCCACGTGCTGCATCGCTTGGGTCGAAAGGTGGATTTCATGGTGGGCGCGCAGCTGGAGGGGTTCGACCGCATGGTGCAGCTCAGTGGATCCAAGGACATCCTCCTCGAAGGAGACGAATACCTCAGCTCGCCGCTCGACCTCACCCCCAAGTTCCATTGGTACCGCCCACACCTGACCATCCTCACCGGTGTGGCCTGGGATCACATCAACGTCTTCCCCACCCCGGAAATCTACCGGCAACAATTCATCGAATACCTGATGCGCATGGAAGAGGCCGGTGCCGTGGTCTGGTATGCGGATGATGCTGAACTGGCACAGGTCATGGACGACGTACTCCCGAAGCGTCCAGACCTCCGTTCCATCCCCTACCGCATGCCGGAACATGTCTTCGAGGATGGCACCTTGATGCTTCAAATCAATGGGAATCGCCATCCGCTGGGAACAGTGGGCGCACACAACGCACTGAATACGGCAGGTGCCATGGCACTCTGCCTTCAATGGGGCATCTCCACGGAAGATTTCCTGGAGGCCGTGCGCGATTTCACCGGAGCTGCCGGCCGCCTGGAACGCAAGCTGGACATCCATCTTGAAGAAGGCCCATGTACCGTATTCAGGGATTTCGCACACGCGCCATCCAAGGTCGCGGCAACGACGCGGTCAATAAAAGGACAATTCCCTGACAGAAAGGTCATTGCAATTCTCGAGCTCCACACTTTCTCGAGCCTCAATCCCGACTTCCTGCCCACCTATGCCGGCGCCCTGGACGCAGCGGATGAAGCGTGGGTCTGCTGGTCCCCGGACGTCTTGACCCACAAGCGACTGCCTCAACTCTCAACGGAGGACGTCCACATGGCCTTCGGCCGTGAAGACCTGGGAGTGTGCACAAATCCGGAGGCGGCATTGGCCGCAGTGCGTGCGGCAGCGGGGCCCGACACCGTATTCCTGCTCATGAGTTCGGGCAGGTTCGAAGGCGCAGACCTCATCGGCACGATCGATGCGGCATTGTCACGCTGACGGCTTCAGCCGAGCACGACATCGAGCACCATCATCAAGGTGAATCCCCCGATGAATCCCAGCGTCGCGATATCGGTGAATTTGTCGCGTTGCGTTTCAGGAATCACCTCTTCCACCACCACATAGATCATCGCACCTGCCGCGAAAGCCAACGCATAGGGCAACAGGGGCTGGATGGACAGGACGGCCACGGCACCGATCACCCCGGCCACCGGTTCCACGATGGCACTCAACTGGCCAAACCAGAATGAGCGCAGACGCGAGATGCCCTGCCTCCGAAGCGGCATGCTCACCGCGATGCCCTCGGGAAAATTCTGGATGCCGATGCCGATGGCGAGCGCAACGGCGCCTCCGATCGTAGCCCCTTCCAATCCCGCCGCAGCACCGCCAAAAAGAACGCCGACAGCCAGTCCCTCGGGAATGTTGTGCAGCGTGATGGCCAGAACGAGCAATGTCGTCCTGTGCCAATCCGTCTTGGGCCCTTCGGCCTCATTCCGATCGAAATTGATGTGGAGGTGCGGCGTCAGTTTGTCCAGCGCATAGAGGAAAAGGGCCCCTACGATGAAACCGATCGCAGCCGGCATCACGCTCTCCGCCCCCTCTCCTCCAGACATGTCCATGGCCGGAATCAACAATCCAAAGCAGCTGGCAGCAACCATGACACCTCCTGTAAATCCGAGCATGCCATCGAGCAGACGTCGATGGAGGGTGCGGAAAAAGAACACGAGGGACGCCCCAGCCGCCGTCATCAGCCAAGTGAAGGTCGTTGCCAAGAGGGCAGCGACCACGGGGTCCAATTCCATCAACCAGTCAAACATGGTGTCCTTCATGATTCTGATGCCTCATTCTCCGGGAAAACAATGACCGGTGTCGTGGTACTCTGGTCCACCCAGAGGCGCTCGGCCACCGAAGAAGCCAGAAGCTCGACCGCTTCGGCATCGTTGATCTTGACCTTCAGACTGCCGTCGAAGGCGTGGCGTGTCTCCACCACAATCCGCGTACCCAGCTCAATGCCCAGCACCCCGAGGTGTCTCAGGAAGGCATCTCGCCCGTCCACGACACCCACCACAACGAGCTCGATGTTGCGGGGCGCTTCAGCCAGCAAGGTGCGGGCCTCCACTGACCGGAAACGGCCATTCGGCCCAGGAATGGGGTCACCATGGGGGTCCCGCTTCGGAAACCCGAGGAAGGCGTCGAGCCGGTTGGTCAATTCAGTGCTGTCCACGTGCTCCAATTCCTCCGCGATTTCGTGCACCTGGTCCCATTCAAACCCCAATTGATCCACCAGAAAGCGCTCCCAAAGCCGATGTCTCCTCAGAATTTCCATGGCCATGCGCCTGCCCTTCCCAGTGAGTTGTGCGCCGTGATAGGGTTCGTGATCCAGCCAACCCCGGACCCCGAGTTTGGCCAACATGGCCGACGCGCTGGCGGGAGTGGCTTCCACTTTCTCGGCAATGGCGGTCGTGCTCACACGCTCGATACCATCCTCATGCAAATGCAGAATGGCCTTCAAATAATTCTCAACGGAAGTGGTGGGCATGGCACGAATTTAGAATGTCCCATCTTAATTTTTAGCCTAGACTAAAAATTTATTTTTACGAGGCAACAAAAGATGTTGCACTTTTCAAAAAATCAATTCAGTTCAACCGAAAGATGAAAACGCTCATTCTGATGCGTCACGGCAAGGCGGAACCCTCTGAATTGGGCCAACGTGACCACGATCGGGCCCTGGCCACCAGAGGCATGGCCAATGTGCAGGCACAAGCACGACATCACACGCCTCTTGGCGGAGATTACATGTTGATATCCAGCGCACTGCGCACGTGCCAAACCGCAGAAATCCTCATGGGCACCTGGAACGACATGGGCCATGAAGTCCTCCCTGAAATGCACATCACCCAACAAGGCTACCTGGCTCCTGCGGAAATGTGGATCGACCTTGCCGCCATGGTGCCCGACACGTGCGAGACGCTCTGGATCATTGGCCACAACCCCGGCCTCAGCGAATTGGTCACTGAGCTCACAGGGCAATACCTCGGCATGGCCACGGCCGATGCGGCGCACATTTCACTGGATATCCAGGATTGGAGCGCATTGTCAGCCCGATGTGGCACCGTCACCCTGCATCGCTCGGGACGGACAGCTTAATTTGGACGCATGGAGCCATCCGAGCCATTGGACCCCCCCCATTCACAGCACCCGCTGAAGGCGGATTTCTGGACGACACGCCGCATTGCAGGACTGCTTGGAATCGCCTTGTTGCTTTGGGGACTTGTGCGTTTCTCAGACCTCACCGCCTACCTCATCATCTCCATTGCACTGAGCTTCATGGGCAGACCACTCGTCCAATTGGTGGACCGCATCCAAATCGGCAGATGGTCACCCGGACCGGGACTCGGTGCATTGATGGCACTCATCACCCTGTTTGCGGGATTCGGCCTGCTCATCAACCTCTTCATCCCATTGGTTGCTGCCGAAGCGCAGGTACTGGCATCCCTCGACTTCCAGAGCATCGCCGAAGGCATACAGGAGGAGCTGACCCTGTTCGAACCCCTGCTCTCCTCCACGGAAACCGACCCCTTCCTGTGGCTCGATCCCGCCACCCTCGGTCAAGGACTCTCCTCCATCCTCGGCCCTTCTGGCATCGGGGGCGTGCTCGGCAGTGCTTTTTCTGCACTGGGAGGATTGGTGGTCGCCACGTTCAGCATCGCCTTCATGACCTTTTTCTTCCTGAAGGATAGACAGCTTGTCCCCAGCATCATCCAGACACTCACACCGGACCGTTACACCGAACGCATCAACCGGGTTTTGGCCAACTCCACCAACCTGTTGACCCGTTATTTCATCGGATTGCTCGCGCAGGTGGCGATCATCACGACCATCATCACGGGCGGACTGCTCATCCTCGATGTGCCCAACGCCTTCCTCATCGGTTTCCTGGCCGGCCTGCTCAACCTGATTCCATACGTGGGGCCGCTGATCGGCGCTGGACTCGGGCTCGGCATCATCCTCACAACCCACCTGCAATACCCAGAGGTCCTTGGACTTCTCGGAAAAGCGGGCATCGTATTCCTGTTGGCACAGCTCGTGGACAACCTGTTCACCCAGCCCGTCATTTTCGCCGGCAGCGTGAAGGCCCACCCCCTCGAGATCTTCCTGCTCATCTCCATTGCGGGCAGCATTGCGGGCATCGCCGGCATGATGCTCGCCATTCCGGCATATTCACTCCTGCGCGTGGTGGCCAAAGAGTTCTTCAGCGGATTCAAAGTCATCCAGTCCCTTACGGATGACATTTAGGCCCCGGATGTAAAAAGAGTGGAAAAGTCCGACGTCACAGGTCGGGAATACGCGTACCTTAGAATCCCGTATGCATCTGACTACGGGAGAGGCCACGGCCACCAAATACATTTTCGTGACGGGGGGCGTCAGCTCCAGTCTGGGCAAGGGTATCATCAGTGCCTCATTGGCAAAGCTGCTGCAGGCGCGTGGCATGAAGGTGACCATCCAGAAACTGGACCCGTACATCAACATCGATCCCGGAACCCTCAATCCCTATGAGCACGGAGAATGCTACGTGACGGATGACGGAGCAGAAACGGACCTCGATCTGGGACATTATGAGCGCTTCCTGAATGTCACCACCTCTCAGGCCAACAACATCACAACCGGACGAATCTACCAAAGCGTCATCGACAAGGAACGCCGCGGTGAATACCTCGGCCGCACCGTGCAGGTCATTCCGCACATCACCGATGAAATCAAACGCTGTGTGCAGATTCTGGGTGAGGGAGACCGTTACGATTTCGTCATCACTGAAATTGGTGGAACCGTAGGAGATATCGAGTCCCTCCCGTATATCGAGGCCGTCCGACAGATGCGTTGGGAGCAGCCTGAAGACACCCTCGTCATCCACCTCACCCTCGTTCCATTCCTGAAAGCCGCGGGCGAACTCAAGACGAAGCCGACGCAACACAGCGTGAAGCAACTGCTGGAATTCGGGGTGCAACCGGACATCCTGGTGTGCCGCACCGAACACAACCTCTCCAAGAGCATCCGCAACAAATTGGCCCGCTTCTGCAACGTGGGGGTGGAAGCCGTCATCCAGTCCATCGATGCCGACACCATATACGATGTCCCCCTGCTCATGCAGCAGGAAAGGCTGGACGAAGTGGTCCTCGACAAACTGGGGGTCGAGCACAAGGGCAACCTGGACCTGAACCGCTGGTTGAATTTCATCGAGCGCCACAAGAATCCGAAGGGCGTCCTGCAGATCGCCCTGGTCGGAAAATATGTGGAGCTGCAGGACAGCTACAAGAGCATTGTGGAGGCCTTCACCCATGCTGGGGCCGCATGCGGTGTGAAAGTCAAACTGAAATGGGTGCATTCGGAACAGGTTCAGCGGGACAATGCCGCATCCCTGTTTTCCGATGTGCACGGCATACTCGTGGCACCCGGATTCGGTTCGCGCGGAATCGACGGCAAAATCGAAGCCATACGCCATGCCAGGGAAAACGCCGTCCCCTTCTTCGGGATTTGCCTCGGCATGCAATGCGCCGTCATCGAATTCGCCAGAAACGTGCTTGGACTTGAAGAAGCCCACAGCACCGAAATCAAGGACTATACTTCAGACCCGGTCATTGATCTGATGGAAGAACAGAAGGGCCTGGCCGACATGGGAGGAACCATGCGGCTTGGCGCCTACCCCTGCGACATAGCGGCAGATTCTCTCGCCGCTTCGGCCTATGGAAAACACGAAACCGAGGAGCGTCACCGTCACCGCTATGAATTCAATGACGCATACCGTCAGAAGTTCATCGAGGCGGGCATGATTCCAACGGGGACGCACCCGGATTCAGGGCTGGTCGAAATCGTGGAAATTCCAGGACATCCTTGGTTCCTCGGTGCCCAATTCCATCCCGAATACAAGAGCACCGTGGTGGATCCGCACCCCCTCTTCAGTGCCTTCGTGCAAGCCGCCATGGCATTCTCCGGTGAAATGACCGACGGGAAAGCCCATACCGATACCGGGGAGGAAAAGGCCCGGGGCTGACCCCGATCAGTGTTCGGGCAGGGACCATTGGCCCGAGGCATCGAATGCCCGGGGATACATGGTCTCCAATTCGGAACGAATGAACTGCATGGGAATGCGGGAATACAGGCCGTAGTCCTCGATGTACTCCATGAATCGCCGACCCGATGCGTCGAGCGGCTGAAACAGCGTATCGGACCGGGGGTCCCATTCCAATGGCACCGTTCCCAACTTCTCGCAAAGGGATCGGTTGAACACGGGGGTGCACTTCACCCAACGGTTCCCATTCCAGAAAGCGGCATAGCCATGTGGCGTCAGCACATCGGTCCCCAGCCTCGCTTCAAGCGATGAAGTGGCCAGATGGTTGCGCACCCGGGCCAACCCGAGTCGGGACGGAACGCCCAGGACCCGGAATCCCGTGACCAGCAATACCGACTTGTGCACACAATGGCCGCTTTGGTTCTCGATTGTCCTCGACGCGGCATTCTCGGCGGGGTCGAGGTTGATGGCAAACGGGTCATACCGGATCGCATCCCTAACGAAACGGTACCACCGTTCCTGTTTTTCCTCCAGACTTCCCCTTTCCGTCACCTGAGCCACTTGGCGCATGACCAAGGGATTGACCGCATTGAACACCGCATCGGAAGCGGTATCCTCAGGACCGGGGGGAGCGGGTGCATTGGACATGACTGTGCATGTCAATGTAGCGCCAATCCTGACTACCCCTTCCTTTCCCTCGCGACCGGCAACAAGGCCATCAACATCCAAAGGATGAACACCACGCCCCGTTGCACCTCCAATATGGACTCCACACCAGCATGCAGCATGACCAGAAGGGAGCACAGCATCAGCATCTCATCCCGACGGGACCACGCCGTCCTCATGCAGGTCAACAGGGCCATGGTCCATACGATCATGCCGGTCCAACCGAATGCCACCCCTGCCTGCAACCACTGGTTGTGCGGGTTCAACCGCCTGTCCAGGGCATACTCCACCCCATCCCGTGCATAGAGTTTCATCAATTCGGACATCACATCCCCGGTCCCGACACCGAACGGGTGCGATCCGATGAGTTCGAGTGAAGCCTGCCAGACCGCGACGCGACCGGCAGAACTGCTCTGCACCGGCGCACCCTGTTCCGATATGATGGCGGCGGCCGTGCCCATTTCGGCAAACCGCGCCCGAGACATCCACCAACCCGCAACGAACAACAATCCCAGAAAGCACAACAACCGGACTTTGAGCATGGCATGATGGCGACCGGTATCGTCCCCTGCATCTCCCCAAGCCCGTACCTGGATCACCCATTGCAATGCCACCATGGCCGCAGCCGCAAGGATACCCGCCTTGGATCCCGACAATCCCAACGCAAGGGCGAACAGGCCGGTCAATGTCCAAACCGCTGAAGGGGACACATCCGCAGCCCATTTCCGACCCAATCCGAGCATCGCCACGGTCGCATGCAATCCGAAATAAGTGGGGTGCACATCCCCGGTGAATCTGGCGTAACTCCATTCGAGGGGACTGTCCAGCACGATTTGATGCCATCCGGCCCGGAACAAACGCCACAGGATATAGAAGGTCATGGACCAGCCCACAGACCACCAGAAATCGCGGGTCACATCCCTGCCGGGCATGGCCACGAGCAAAGGCAAGAACCACAATGCGGATTTGACCTCCAGGCTCAGTGCCCAGGCTTCGAGATCATCCGACCACAAACCGCCCAGAATCTGCAAGACGAAATATCCAATCCACCACGGGATGCCTGTCTTCCAAAGCCACGTTGAACCGGAATGGTGCATGCGCCAATTCAACACGCGCAGCAGCCCAATCAGAAACAGGGTGATGCCGGCTGCATTTCCGCCGACCAACAGGGCAGGCATCAGCATGCGCCAACACCAACCCTCCATCATCTCGAGACGCACTTCCCTCATCGCGTCAAGGACTTGAATCCTACCGCCGGATCGCGACGCAACATCAGAAAACGCCAGATTCCCTCGAGGTATCCCCGACCATACGCGAAATGCAACACATAGAATGACCTCAACACGCCTGGCATATCCCGAACCGCTACCCCACCCGCGACCAACGCCAGGACTGCTCCCACACTCCACATCGACCAGATGGCCAACAGCATCGACAAAGCCCATCCGAACATGGCCTGGATTGAAGGCACGTTCATGAGATCCGCGAACGCATCGATCAGCACCAGCGGAGCCAGCACTGTATTGGCCAACACCAGCATCATCGGTGCGAGTTGTCGCCAGGAGGTCACGGTGCCATGCTTTCGGTTGACGAAGACCTTCCAGTATCCGTATTGTCGGTACTGACCGAACAGCCGCGCATAGCTCGACCGCGCATGATAACGCGACCGGATTCGCGGATCGAACCAGATTCGCCAACCGGACTCGGTCAACCTGAAATTCAACTCATCGTCCTGATTCCTGACCAGCGCCGCATCGAACCCTCCGATTTCCTCGAGGACCGCCTTTCTGTAAGCACCAAACGCCACAGTATCCACATGTCCGGCCACACCGCCCGTCCTGAAACGGGCATTGCCCACCCCGAACGGTGAGCTCATGGCCATGCCGATCCTGCGGGACACGTCGTCTCCGTGAACCTGTTCCACCACGCCACCCACACATGCGGATTCGGGATGGGCCCGGAGCGCATCCAGATTCCTCCGCACGAAATCCGGTGCCACCTCGGCATGCGCTCCAAGGATGATGACGATATCCGACAAGGCCTCATCCACACCAAGGTTCATGGCCACGGGCGTAACCCGGTCAGGGTTGTGCAACAACCGCAGACTTGAATCGGCATCCGCCCGCTCTCGCAGAACATCCAAGGTCCCGTCGTCACTTCCTCCGTCCACGACCAGGATCTCGATGGGTACGGCTGTTCCTTCCTGGGCGGCAAGCGCATCAAGGCAGGGACCGATATGTCCAGCCTCATTGAGACATGGAATCACCACCGAAGCACATGGATGCGCTGTCATGGCGGCGAAGATAAACCGGGGTCAGGCCGGACCTGCGGGACGCGTCATGGCCACATGAGGAATACCATCCTCGAGATAGGATTCACCCTGCGTCACGAAGCCGAATTCCCCATAGAACCGCTCCAGGTATTGCTGGGCGGAAATGCGGACGGGAATGCCCGGCCAAACCTCGTGCAAGGCATCCAGACTGCGCCGCATCAACAACTTGCCCCATCCACCCCCACGTACGCTGGGGGCCGTCACCACCCTGCCAATGCTCACCGCATCGGAATAAGAAACCCCTGCCGGCAACAATCGGGTATAGGCCAATACCGGCCCGCCGGCCGAAGCAGGCCTCCGGATGGACTCCATCCACAAGTGCAGGCTTTGTCCATCCTTGTCGTCAAGGTCCTGGTAAACGCAGTCCTGCTCCACGACGAAAACCTCCGACCGCACCCGAAGCAAGGCATAGAGCTCCTCACGCCCAACTTCCTGCCAAGGCTTGCATTGCCAATTGAAGCCTTCGTGCATCGATTCGTCCATGGCCGCAAAATAGCGCCCCACCCCCGCTACTTTTGCCGCATGGCGGGCGGCAATGTGCTATCGGTCGAAGGACTGACCAAGAGGTTCGGGGAGCGGCTCATTTTCGAGGACCTCCACTTCGGCCTGGACCAGGGACAGAAAGCCGCCCTCGTCGCCCGCAACGGCACGGGCAAGAGCACCCTCATGAAAGTGCTCCTCGGCCTCGAAGCTCCCGATCAAGGCACGGTGACATTTGCCGGTCACGTCCGCATCGCCCACCTCGCACAGGACCACGGCCTGGACCTCGACCGGACCATCCTCGCCAACCTGTTCGTAGCAGACAACGATGCCATGCGCGCCATCCGGCAATACGAAGAGGCCACAAAACGCGATGACCCCGATGCACTCCAGGCCGCATACGATGCCATGGACCGCGCCGAGGCATGGAGCTATGAAGCGCAGGCCAAGGAAATCCTGGGTAAACTTGGCCTCCACGACACCGACCGGTTCGTAGACAGCCTGAGCGGCGGGGAGAAGCGACGCGTCGCCCTCGCCAAATGCCTCATCGAACAACCGGATCTGTTGCTGCTTGACGAGCCCACCAACCACCTCGACCTCGGGATGATCGAGTGGCTCGAGGATTACCTCGCACGGGCGAAGACCACCCTGCTGATGGTCACCCACGACCGCTTCGTTCTGGAAGTCGTCTGCGACACCATCCTCGAATTGGACCATTTCACCCTGCACAAATACCCGGGAAACTGGAGTTACTTCCTGGAGAAGAAAGGCGATCGTTCAGCCAATGAGCACGCCCAACGGGACCGCGCCCGCTCCATCATGCGGCGGGAACTCGAATGGGTCCGCGCCACCCCCCAGGCGAGGACGACCAAGAGCAAATCCCGATTGGACGCCTTCCAGGACCTCAAGTCACGGGCCTCGGTCCGGTTGGAGGAGGACGAGGTCCGCCTCGAACTCGATCCTGCCCGCCTGGGAGGCAAGATTCTGGAACTCCACAAGGTGTGCAAGGCATACAGCCAAGAGAAGGTCATCCTTGACGGTTGGACCTACCACTTCAAACCCGGAGAGCGCGTCGGACTCGTTGGAGACAATGGCGCAGGCAAGAGCACGCTCATCCGACTCCTGACCGGCGAGGACAAGCCCGATGGCGGAAAGGTGGTCATCGGAGATACCGTGGTGTTCGGTCACTTCAGCCAGGAACCTCCCAGCTTCGACGAGGGCATGAAGGTCATCGAGGCCCTCTACGAGATCGCCGAGTTCATGCCGCTCAAAAAGGGCAAAAAACTCTCAGCGGGACAGTTGTTGGAGCGGTTCCTGTTCCCACGGTCCCGCCACCATGACTTCATCCACAAGCTCAGCGGTGGCGAGCGGAAGAGATTGCACCTCCTTCGCGTGCTGATGGGCAATCCCAACTTCCTCGTCTTTGACGAGCCGACGAATGACCTCGATGTCTTCACCCTGGGCATCCTGGAGGAATTCCTTCTCGATTTCCCGGGCTGCCTGTTGCTGGTCAGCCACGACCGATATTTCATGGACAAACTCGTCGACCACGTCTTCGTTCTCGACGGCCGAGGGGGGGTCCGGGATTTCCCCGGGAATTACACCCAGTACCGCACCCAGGTCGAGGCCGAGGAGAAAGCACGGGCCACCCGAAATGCCGAGGCAGCGAAACGCGAAGCCGAACAGCGGGCCGCAGCGGGCCCCGCGGCCCCGAAAGGAGACTACAGCCAGCGCCTCAGCTACAACGAAAAGCGCGAATACGAAGGGCTCGAAGACGTCATCGCCAGTTTGGAAAAGCAGAAGTCAGAGCTCGAGACGGCCCTAGCCGCAACGGACCTGGATCACGAGGAAATGACGCGCCTGGCCACGCGCCTCGGTGAAGTCGCCACCGAAATCGAAGCGAAGACCGAGCGTTGGATCGAACTCGACGAGCGGGCATGACAGCCCTGCGCTCCTACTGCTGGTCGAAATCGACCACGAACCGTGTCGTGCCGGCTTTCGGTTTGGTCTGGCAGGTCAGGACGAAGCCCTGTTCGACCTCTCCGGGCTCAAGCGCATAATTGACTTCCATTTCGCCTGCTCCTTCCGTCACCAAAGCGCGGCAGGTGCAGCAAACACCCCCGCAACAACTGTAAGGGAGATCGATGCCGGCATCCAACCCGGTATCCAGGATGGACTTGCTGCCGTCGTAATCCAATTTGTGCGTCGACCCGTCAATCACCACGAACACCTCCATGCCATCGGACGCGTCAGCCGCTGCAGACGGAGCAGCAACCGGCTCCACCGCCTTGGAAGCCGAAGACGTGAACAGCTCGAAATGGATCCGCTCCGCATCCACTCCGCCGGTGGACAAACCATCCCTCACGGCGTGGATCATGGCCTCCGGGCCACATACGAATACCTCGTCGATGTCCTCCACATCGAGCAGGGCCTCCTGGACCTCCTTCACCTTCGCCCCGTCCATACGCCCAGCGTACAAGGGCACGTCCACAGGTTCGCGGGTAAAGAAGTGAAAGACCCGCAGGCGCTCCAGATGCCGGTCCTTGAGGTCATCCAACTCATCCTTGAAGATGATGCTCGACTGGTCCTTGTTCGTGTAGAACAAGGTGAAACGACTGCCCGGCTCGGTGGCCAAGACCGTCTTCACGTGGGAAAGGATGGGCGTGATGCCCGAACCTGCGGCAAAGGCCACATAATGCTTGGCCTGGTCCTCGACGAGCTCCGTGAAGAACCGACCGTTCGGTGCCATGGTGCGCAGCACGTCACCCGGCTTGAGTTCTGCATTGGCCCAGGTACTGAAACGACCTTCGGGTACCGCCTTGACCGCCACCCGCAGCTCCTCTCCCACACCGGCGCAAATACTGTAACTCCTGCGCACCTGCTCACCATTGATTTCCTGATCAAACGTGAGGTATTGTCCCTGTTTGAAAGCGAACTCCTCCTCCTTTCCTGCAGGAACTTCGAGCACTACGGACACACAGTCTGCGGTTTCCCGGCGGACTTCGGTCACGGTGAGGTCGTGAAATCGATCGGACATGAAACGCGAATCTCGGAATGAATGGGCTTGCGTGGAGAACCCCTCCTGCCCCCTATCGGTTCAATCATGTGGAACAACCGTATTTTTGAGGCGCTCATGGAAATGGACCTGCTGCAGAGATTCGAGGCCTACGTGGCTGCCGAGAAGAAAATCGAGCCCAAGGATTGGATGCCCGATGCCTACCGCAAGACCTTGGTGCGCCAGATCAGCCAGCACGCCCATTCGGAGATCGTGGGCATGCTCCCGGAGGGCAATTGGATCAGCAGGGCCCCCAGCCTCAAACGCAAGGCCATCCTCATGGCGAAGGTCCAGGACGAAGCCGGACATGGCCTTTACCTGTACAGCGCCTGTGAGACATTGGGTGTCCGCAGGGACGATACCATTGAGGATCTGCACAGCGGCAAAGCCAAATACAGCAGCATCTTCAATTACCCGACTTTGAATTGGGCCGACATCGGCGCCATCGGCTGGCTGGTGGACGGCGCCGCCATCATGAACCAGGTGCCCATCTGCAAGTGCAGCTATGGACCCTACGCCCGCGCCATGGTGCGCGTATGCAAGGAGGAGAGCTTCCACCAGCGTCAAGGATTCCAGATCATGATGACAATGGCTGGCGGGACGGCAGAGCAGAAGGCCATGGCCCAGGATGCCCTCAACCGGTGGTGGTGGCCATCGATCATGATGTTCGGCCCGCCGGATGCCGACAGTCCCAACAGCGCCCAATCCATGGCGTGGAACATCAAGCGGTTCTCCAACGACGAGCTGCGCCAGAAGTTCATCGACTTGACCGTCCCGCAGGCAGACCTGCTGGACCTCCAGATTCCGGATCCTGCGCTGAAATGGAATGCGGAATCCGGCCATTACGACCACGGCCCCATCGATTGGGATGAATTCAAGCGCGTGGTTGCCGGCCACGGCCCTTGCAACAAGGAACGCCTCGATGCCCGGCGTAAAGCCTGGGATGACGGCGCCTGGGTGCGCGAAGCTGCCCGCGCCCACGCCGACAAGCGCACAGCGCGCAAGTCCGATTCCAACACAGCCGCAGCCTGAACCCGTGACCGTGGAAAGCAAGCATTGGCCCCTCTGGGAAGTCTTCATCCGCAGCCGACAGGGCCTGTCCCACCGCCATGTGGGCAGCCTCCATGCAGCCGACGCGGAAATGGCGATCGAGAATGCACGCGACGTCTATACCCGTCGACAGGAAGGTGCCAGCATCTGGGTAGTCCCCGCCAGCGCCATCACGGCCTCTTCGCCCGACGAGAAAGAGGCCCTCTTCGATCCCGCAGACGACAAGGTCTATCGCCACCCCACCTTCTATGACCTCCCCGACGAGGTCAAGAACATGTGATCGTAGAGGATGGATGCGCGATTCGAATACCTGCTGCGCCTGGGCGATGACGCCTTGATCCTGGGGCAGCAATTGGGACTCTGGACCGGCCATGGTCCCGTACTCGAAGAGGACATCGCATTGACCAACATCGGCCTGGACCAGATTGGACAAGCGAGGGCCTGGTTGTCCCTGGCGGGAAAAATCGAAGGTGCCGACCGGGATGAGGACCGCCTGGCCTACTTCAGGACCCAGGACGAATTCCGCAACGCTCTGCTGGTTGAGCGGCCAAATGGCCATTTCGGGGACACCATCGTGCGACAATTCCTCTTTGACGCGTACGCAGTGGCCCTGCACAAGGGACTTTCGGACTCCAAAGACGACGAATTGGCTGCCATTGCCCGGAAAAGCGCCAAGGAAAGCGCCTACCACCTGCGGCACAGCCGAGCCTGGATGGTCCGGCTCGGCGATGGAACGGAGGAAAGCCACGACAAGGTGCAGACAAGCCTCATCCAGCTGATGCCATATACGGGAGACCTCTTCCATTCGGATGGAATCTCCGAACAGGCAGTCGGCGAAGGCTGGGGTGTGGATCCAGCTTCGCTGAGGTCATCCTGGAAGGAAGTGGTGGCCGAAACCCTGTCGGAAGCGGGATTGGACCTACCGGAACCCGGACCAGAGCAGACCGGAGGACGCATCGGCCGACATACGGAACAGCTCTCCTATCTCCTGGCCGAAATGCAAGTGCTGCCGCGCACATACCCTGATGCCAAGTGGTGATGCGCACCGCTGACGATTGGCTCCGCCTGCTGGAAATGGTGCCAGACCCGGAAATCCCGGTACTCAATGTCGTGGAAATGGGCATCGTGCGCAGTGTCCATGCAGATGCCTCGCAAGTGGAGGTGAAGATCACCCCGACCTACATGGGATGCCCGGCAATGGACGCCATTGCCGATGACATCCACACCATTTTGACCCCGTTGGCCAAGGAAGAGGGCAAATCACTCTCCATTGAACTCGTCTACGCCCCGGCCTGGACCACGGATTGGCTGACCGAAGCCGCAAAGGAGAAACTCGAACGGTACGGCATCGCCCCACCGGGCACAACGGCCGACAAACGCGCCTTGAATGGTGCATTGCCCGATGTACGCTGTCCCCATTGCAGGAGCAGCAATACGGATATGGTCAGCCTGTTCGGTTCCACCGCATGCAAGGCCCACTATCGATGCAATGACTGCTCGGAACCCTTCGATCACTTCAAGTGCATCTGAGGCTGACCGCATCAAATGAAAAAGGCCACGCCTGAGCGCAGCCTTTTCGGATTCTTTCTTTTTCGGTATCAGAAACCGGCATTGAGCAATGGGAGGCCCCACTGTCCGCCATCACCTATGACCTGCATGAGGTAGGTTCCCGCAGTGGCGGGACGGTTCACCCTGTGCACATAGCCTTCCTCGGCTTGAACCTGTTCGGTCCAGACGACCCGACCTGCTGCATCGGTCATCCGCAACTGCGTCCATCCCAGATCACGTCCGAAGACAAAGGTCCATTGGGCCGCATCCTCCCGCACCGTCACAGGGGCATCGAGCACACGGGACTCGTTCCAGTTGATGACGAGGAATGGAAGTTCGATGATGTCGAAACACGTGCTGTTCCACGCTTCAAGTTCGACAACATGACCACCTGCCGCCTCTACGGTGTGGAACAACGGTGCATTCTCTCCGATCACCTCGCCATCGACCAGCCAACGGTAATTCTCTTCTCCGATGCAGGTTGACAAAGCCTCCAGTGCCGTTCCACCCACCGGATCCAGGATGACCATCGCATCGTAGTCGGCTTCTGCAATCACAGCCTCCGAATCATAAAGGTCCAGCACGATGGTCTCCTCGAGACACACGTGGTCGACCTCAAGCGCATAAGTACCCGGTGCAAGGCCCTCGAGATTCACCTCTCCCCCCTGCTCCATATTGCTCCATACCGCCTCATTGCCGAGTCGGAGGGTCGTATTGAAGTCACCATGGCCATAGAGCTCGAAATCCAGGCTGACATCGCCCTCATTGCACGAAGGCACTTCCCAATCAAGACCGAGCAATTCAGGCTGCTCACCCGGCATCACGGTGAACGAGCGGTGTTCCGTACCGCACTTCATGCCTGGTCCAGCCACCACCAGACCATATTCTCCCGGCGAGAGGCCCTCGAAGGCAGCAGCACCGGTAGCACCGATGATTTGATCCAAGACATTGTCTCCACCATCCGTCAAGAGCACATTGGCCGGCTCCTCGCCCACATTGACCTCCACGCGGCCATCCTGCATCTCGGGACAGCTCGGCGGACGGGCAGCGAACTGAGCACTGGGCACGACCTCCAAAATGAACCGCCCTGGAGAAGCGACACCTGAAGGCAAACTGAATGTCATTTCATCACCAATGCGACTGACCATGACCTGACCTGTTTCAGTATCCGTAATCGTAATGCAGACTTCTGCCTCCTCCGAGAACTCAACAACGCGCATCGTAGTCTCCCAATTTGGAATGGACTTGACATAAAATTCGGCATTCCCCTCAAGCGGCAGGACCTTTGAAATACACTTCCAATCTTCTGCCATGACAGCAATCTGGGCCTTGTTCACATTTGAACTTCCCATAAAACTCAAATCAAAGTCCCGTAGATATTCCGATGCTCCGAGCGCATCGAAATGCAGTGAGACATGGTCCTTTCCCTTCGCGTTCTCCACCTCAAGGACCAACGTTGCATCGAATGCACCTGAGTCTGCGCTTCGGATGAAATCGACTGGTGCTTCAACTGCCATGGCAGAAGTGGGAATGGACAGATTTCCCGTGGTATCCGTCGAGTGATTCATTCTGACCCAGAAGGCTTGACCGGGTGCTATGTAACGCGACGCAGAAGTGA
>CAXQGL010000029.1:0-85742 GCA_964223495.1 Candidatus Nitrosopumilus sp.
GGCCAGGCCGTATCCTTCTGCGGCAGCTTCCTTCATCAGCCATTCGCTCCAATAGGCGGCGGAAAGTTCGAGGTTGAGAAAACCCTTCACGACATTGAAACCCGTCACCGGACCATGGGCCTTCACCATGGCTTGCCCAAGGGCCTCTCCCGTGGCATCGGGCGCCTGCTTGCTGTGGCGCGCGAGCGGAAAGCAGACCAGCGTCCGGTCACCGGCAAATTCCTTGCGGGTCTTCTGTATGCTGAATTGCCCTGCGGGCAGGTCTACGGCGTAGGCTTCGCTGAACGCGGCAGCGGCAATGGATTGGAGCTGTGAATCAAGGCGCATGGTCAATCGGCTTGTTCGGGCAGGAATACCTCGGCAATCATGCACCGTACCGATCCACCTCCGAGGCGCTCGATCGTGGGGATGGGGGCATGGACCAATTCGGCGTGCGCCTCAAGCTGCTTTCGTTGCCCTGGAGAAAAAGCGTGGAACGCTGCCGTGGACATGGCAATGATGCATGCTCCGTATATGTTTTTCAGTTCCAGCACATTGCCCGCAAACCCGTTGACTTGTTCGGGCGTGATGCGCACCACGGTCCTTCCGGTGCGGCCCAGCGCATCCAACACTTGTTGCCTTTCAGCCGGGTCGGGAATGATGTCCGGACACACCACGGCCCAATCCGACCCAATGGCGAGCATGACATTCGTGTGGTAGATGGGGGACGATGCGTCTCCTGTGGTCTGGTGGGCGGTAAACGACAGCAGGTCGTATCCGAAGGCGGAACAGAAATGGCCGGCGGCCTGATGATCGGTGCGGGGACCAATGGCGGCATAGGCGATTTTTTCCCGTCGATCGAGAATGAGACTGCCAGTACCTTCCAGAAAGACATCGTGGTCTTCGAATTCCGTGAAATCAACAATGGATTCGAGTTGCACCCCGTAATCCGCCACCAAACTGTACAACAGGGATTCCCTCCGTTCCTTGCGGCGATTCGGCGCAAACATGGGATACAAGCCGACCCTGCCGTCTCCATGGAAACTGACCCAGTTGTTGGGGAACAGGGCGTCTGGCGTGTCAGCGTCGGCGTCATCCTCATAGACCGCGACCTGCACCCCGGCTGCTCGCAGCACATTCACGACGCCATCGAATTCGGCCTTTGCCATTTCCACCGCATCGGCCAATCCTCCGTCCTCCTGCTGATAAGCATTGTTGATGGCCGTCTGCTCGTTCATCCGGAATGCGGCGGGCCGAATCATCATCACCAGATTGGTGGACTGGGGCGCAGGGTGGGTGGGAGACTCCATGGAAAATGAGAATCAGACTTTCCGCAACAAGGGCAGGGTCGTACAACGGAACAGTCCACCCATGCGTCCCACCTTGTCGTATGGGCAGGGCATGAGCCGGTAGCCAAGCCCTTCAAGCTCGATGCCCAATCGACTGAATTTGGGGTCGATGAGCAGGGTTTCCGGGTCGATATGCAGCAGGTTGGACTGTAGCAATGCAGCCTCATCCAATGTGATTTCAACAACTTTTGAATGTTTGGAAATCAATGACATGAGTTGACTTTCCTCAACGAATGCTTCGGGGCAAAGGATGGCCTCTCCGCCCCCGAGGGGCATGTACGCGCAATCGAGGTGGAGGGCGCTTCGCAGCGGGTCGTGGTCGTCCTTGTGCAGCTCGACGCCCAGGACCTCCCGTTCGGGAAAACGGGACTGTAGGAAATCGACGGCATTGGGCAGCGTTCTGGCCACTTGGAGCCCGATCCAATCCCGCTTTCGTGTCACACCGACGATCAGTGCGTCGTCCAGGACGACCACATCTCCTCCTTCCATTTGGACACCCTCGGGGAGTTGAACCTTGTCGTGGCCATCCAAGAGGGGGGCAATGCCGTCCCATTCGCGGCTGCGCCGGTCGATGGTCCGGGATCGGATGAAGGTGTGGTCGATGACCATACCGATGTCCCGGGTGAAGATCTGCTCCACATTCGGGAGGTTGAAGGGGCGCAGCACTTCGACTCCCGTGGATTCCAGAAGCGCTGAAAGGGCATCCAGTTGTCGCTTGACCTCATCGTGTGCGGGGTAGGTACCCTGCAACAGGTGCTGACGGGAAATGGGGTCAATGGCGGTCTCTGCCGTGGGTGGATCTCCGACCTCGAGTCCGTGTCCGATCACCACCCGTTGCAGTGGCGCCCATTCGTTGGGGATGTTCAGCTCCATGGAACCCGGGCTCATCTGCCGCTGACCTTCGGACGTTCGGGCAGCACGCCGTACATCTCACAATGTGCCTCGACTGCAGCCACTGCAGTGGAATCCATGACGGCAGCGGCTTCGGGAACGGTCTGCCATCCGTCGTTCATCCAGCGTATTCCACCAAGGCGGATGGAATCCGGATTTGCCGCACGTACCGCATAGAGCCAGCGGTCGGCTTCTGCCGTGATGTGCCGCCTCAGCACCGTATCTCCGGCGGCGTCGACATACGTGGTGTCGCGATAGACCACAGTGGCTCCGGGATAGCGCTGGCCCAGTGTGCGACCGAAATTCTTGTAGTTTCCCGTCCACCGCTTCTGGAAGACCATGTGGTGGCGCAGTCGGATTTCAGCCACACAGACATCGTAAACCTCGCCTTTTTCGAAAGGTGATGCATACAGCAGAGTCCAGTGGTCGAAGCGCGTGGTCACCCCGATGCTGTCCCACTGGTGCCACATCCTGACGTAGAGGTCCAGGGTGGAGTCGGTAGGGAAGGTCTCCGGGATATAGTAATTCTCGAAATGAGTCCTGTATTCCGCCTCATTGTTCGAGCGCATGAATCCGAACAGGTCTTCCTTGAAATCGGCGTAATCCTCGGCATTGAGGTAAACCTCCGCAGTGTCGGGAAAATGCACGACCGTCGGGGTCGACATGTATTCGGGATGCATGAAGTCCTGGTAGTCTCCAGCAACGGCTTCGGATGTACCGTAGGCCCCTTGACCTGTTCCGCCACAGGAGATGAGGCCGGCTGCAAAGACAGAGAACATGCCCACCAGAAGGGCGTTGCTGCCACGCGATTTCAAGGTGCACAAACGGCGCTGGAACATGGCCGCTAAGATAGTCCTGCGGCCCTGCGGCATGGGCATCAATTGGGAAAGAACCCCCCCTTGATGTGCACTTCTTGCTGGAGGACAAGGATGGTCCACCTCAGCACGCTGTCGAGGAAGGCGGCCCGATCGGAACCTCTCGCGGTCAGCAGCCGATGCTTGTGTGCCGGAGGAAGGCCAAGCCAACCGGTCAGGTCCTCGATGGTACCATGGGGCAGGGCGTCCACATCGACGTCCTTTTCCTTGAGCAAATCCTTGATGTCCGAGATCCTCGCCGTGTGGTGATCGGTCAACGGTTCCGCAAGATCCATGCGCCGCTCGACCACATCGCCACCTGGATAAGGCTTCGGCTCGAATACCGAAAGGAACCGCCTGGTCTCAAAATGCCCGACACACTCCACGATGATGTCCTTGCGACCACCGGGGTGGACCTTCTTGACCTCCACCAGCCTGGCGAGGGTGCCCGTGGAGGCGGTGACGTCGTCATAGTGGAATGGAATACCGAAACGGTTCTCCTCTTCCTTGCCGGTGGCCAATGCTGTTTCGAGTTCTCCCACAAGTTGCCTGTAGCGGGGTTCGAAGATGTGCAGGCCCGTTTTTTCTCCCGGGAAGAGAAAGACTCCCAAAGGGAAAAGGGGCAGGGTGAAGGACCGCTCGGACATCTCTCTTTAATATACGGGAGATTTCGCGGATGGTTTTGCCGTTGGCGGGGGGTCACTCCGGGTTGACCCCGAACCAGACGGATTCTCCCTGACCATCAAGGCCCTCGAGCAAGATGCCGCGTTGCGATGAACGACCAGCTTCCTCGAGGGCCGAAATGAAGGCGTCGACATTCGATACCGGTGCGTTGTCGATCGCAACCAACCGCATGCCCTCCTTCACCCCTGCATTCAGGAAGGGACCGGGCCCGAGCTCGATGACGATGACCCCTTCCTCGCCGTCCGGAGCTGGTCCAATCAGGCAGCCGAATACCACCGCACGTTCTTCCCCTTTGGAATGTGCATCTCCGCTCGTGTCCATGGTGCCGAGACCATTCCGTCCACCGAGCTCCACGTCCAGCCGCACCGTAGCCCCGTCCCGCCAGATTTCGACCTCGGTCTGCTGTCCCGGCCGATAACGGCTGACCTTTTCGAGCAGGATGGGCATGGTCGATGTGGGCGTACCCTCCACGGAGAGGATGACATCACCCGGTTGCATGCCGGCCCTTTCAGCTCCGCTGTTCTCGGTTACACCTGCCACGAGCACACCCGCCACTTCGGGGAGGTCCAATCTGTCGGCAAGCGCCTCGTCAACGGGTCGGATGTTGACGCCCATGTAGGCGCGTTGTACGGAACCGAATTCAATGAGGTCCCGTGCAATCTTGTCCGCGAGATTGGACGGTACGGCAAAGGCATAGCCTGCATAGCTTCCTGTCCGCGAGGCGATAGCCGTATTGATGCCGATCAGTTTCCCCTCGACATCGACCAATGCACCGCCACTGTTTCCGGGATTGATTGCGGCATCGGTCTGGATGAAGCTCTCGACGGGAAAGAGTGAACGGTCAAAATCCGGCCTGAGCAATTGAATGTCCCTGGCCTTTGCGGAGACGATACCGGCGGTGACCGTGCTGGTGAGGTCGAAAGGGTTGCCCACGGCCAGCACCCAATCCCCGACCTGCACGGCGTCGCTGTCCCCCCATTCCATGCTGCTCAGAGCACGGGCATCCACCTTGAGCACGGCAATGTCCGTGGTCGGGTCTGATCCGACGAGGGTTGCCGCGATGGAGCGGTTGTCATTGAATCCGACTTCAATGACATCGGCGCCGTCCACCACATGGTGGTTCGTCACGATGTAACCATCGTCGCTGAGCACGACTCCGCTGCCCGATCCCTGCTGTATGGTCGCGCCCTGTTGGTCGGGTTGGAAGTAGCCTGACCATCCGAACCAACCGCCCGAAGGCGCCACGCGTTGTGCTGTGCGGACATGGACAACGGCGTCCAACGCTTCATTCGCCGCCATCCGGAAACTCGTGGGGGGTCCGGAAGCTGCCGAGGTGCTCCCGGCAACATCATGTTCAGCGACATGGGGCAAGGAGGTCCTTGAGGTGCCCTTCAGAATTGCTGGCGTGAAGGCCACTTCTCCGGAGACATGCTCCTTCTGATGCGAGAGGACCAGCCAAGCGGTCAAACCGCCCATTGCGGCAGAAATGAAAATCGAAGCGAGGGTGGGGACGAATTGCTGCTTCATTCGGAATCCATGATTGTGTTTCCGAAATAACAATCCGCAGGCGCCCTTCGTGCCCCGGACATTCTTAAGAAATCCTACGCGCCGGGAAAGGGCTCAATGCGGAAGCTTGCGCAGGAACACGCCGTACAGGATGGTACCGAGAAGGGCCCCGAGGATCGCGACCAACACCGGAGTGTATCCTGCTCCCAAGGCAATGAACAAGGGACCCGGGCAGGCACCGGTGAGGGCCCATCCCATACCGAACAGGGTTCCCCCGAAGAGATAGCGTTTCCAGCCGGCTTCATATCGATGGATGTCCAGCGGTTTCCCCCCGAATGCGCGCCATTTCCTGGCCCTTGCAAGGAGGTTGAAGGCAATGCCCAGCCCCATGGCGGATCCGATGATGCCATACATGTGAAAAGAGTCGAAAAGGAACATCTCTTGGATGCGGAACCAACTGATGACCTCTCCCATCGTGAGGGAGATGCCGAATAGGATGCCGAGGAGGAAAATCAGGGGCATGTCAGAGCAGTGGAATCAGGATGGGAAGCACGATGTGGCTGATGGCCAGTCCACCGAGGAAAAAGCCGACTACGGCAATCAGACTCGGCCATTGCAGTGAGCTCAATCCGCTGATGGCGTGACCGCTGGTACAACCATTGGCCCAGCGCGTACCGAAACCGATGAAGGCGCCTCCCACGAGCATCATGGCCAAGGCGGAGGGGTTGGACCACATTTCCTGTCCAAACAGGAATGCGGGGTTGAAGGCAGCTCCGGCATCTTCCACTCCGCGCTCCTTGAGGATCCTGACGGTATCCGCATGGATCTGGACAGGGCCCGGGGCAAGCATCATGTAACGGGCAAATGCACCTCCGGCCATGGTCCCCGCCACGAAAATGAGATTCCATCGCTGCGATTTCCAATCGAATTGGAAGTACTCCGAGACACGACCGGCACCGGCCATGCTGCACATGGTCCGGAGATTGGAGCTGATGCCGAACCTTCTTCCGGCCAACAGCAGGGCAATCAAGACGGCCGCGATGAGGGGCCCCGTGATGTACCAGGGCCAGGGATTCATGGAGAGCACGATGGAATTACTTCAATCCGATTTCACGCAAACGGTGGTCGAGAAACTCGGCAGCAGTCCACTGCGGATAAGCGCTGGAATCTCCCATGATGGGGTCCAAGGGCATTTCCCCGACGGGGTGGAGGAAGAATGGCAAACTGTATCGGGATTGGTTTCTCTGAGGGCCGGGAGGGAGCACCACGCGATGCGTGGTTGACCGCAGTACACCTCCCGATAGGTTCTGCAACATGTCGCCCACATTCACCGTGAGGTTCCGGGCATGGGCCCTCACTGGTATCCAATCGCCTTCCTTGTCCAGGACCTCGAGGCCGTCCGCGGAACTGCCTACAAGCAGGGTGATGAGGTTGATGTCCTCGTGACTGCCTGCCCGCGGAGCATCATCCGGGGCGTCGGGCGCCGGTGGGTAATGCAGGACGCGGAGGATGCTGTTGCCCCCATCCACATGTGCCTGGAAATAGTCACGATTGAGGTCAAGGGAAATGGCCACGGCTTCGAGCAGACGAGCGGCCAATCCCTCCAAAGTGGCATACAGTGATCGGCCCTCGGACACGAATTCCGGGACGTCAGGACATTGGGGCTGGTCATAACGCACTTGGGCGAAATGATAGAATTCCTTCAGGTCCGCCCGGGCATCATCCTTGGCATGTTCCTGACCAAATGGGGTGTAGCCGAAGTTTCCGCCGACCCCGGAAATGCTCGCAGCCCGTTTCTTGTCCTCGGCAAGAGCGAAGAACCGCTGTGCGGCATCGTAGGTGGATCCAATCAGCGATTCGTCGAGCCCGTGACCTTCGAGGGTGACGAATCCGTAGGTTTCGAAAGCATCGCGGAGCGCTTGTGGGAAAGAACCCATGGCTTCTTGGTCACCATCGAGAAATCCGGAAACATCCAGAACGGGTATGGCCTTGTCCATACATCAAATTTAAGTAGCATCATCACTGTCCTCCCGCTTCATTTGCGTGGGATTTCAGCAATGCAACCAAGGTTACGGAAGCGGCGTGCCATGTGAAGTGATGCTTGACCAGTTCAGCTCCTGCATGGCCCATGCTGGTCAGGGCCTCCTCATTACCTCCCAACCGGTGCAATTCCGCCGCAAATGCAGCGGCATCCGATGCGGTGGCCACCGCGGCTTCCATGAAGGAGCCGAGGGCAGCCAGTGCCCTGGGCGTCGTGATGCAGGCCCTGCGGAGGGCCATGGCCTCCAGGAGCTTGTTCTGGAGACCGGTATTGACCAGCATGGGAGCCACGAAAATTGGAGATGACAGATAGGCTGACCGGATGTCCGCAACGTCTCCGACCACGTCCACCTCATTGGATTGGAGCGCCAGTACGGATGCCGCAGGCTGTGCACCACAAATCAGAAGGGACAGGGGTCTGCCGGCAATTCGGGCAAAGGCGGGCGCCACCTCTTGCGCGAGGAACCGTGCAGCGACGATGTTGGGTGCATAACCGAGGTTGCCGCAAAAGGCGGCATCGTATGATTTGCGTCCATCGAGCTCCGGTGGAGATGAATCAGGACTGAAAAAATCAGTGTCCACCCCGTTCGGCACCACGTGGACATGGCTCTTGTCGGGATGCGGCAGCAATTGTCTGTCCTGTTCCGAAATGATGGTGCAGGCGTCGAAATACTGCGGCATGCGATGCTCGTAACGCAAGAGCCGCCGCCCCTCCTCCTCAAGCAGGGGGCGTTTCCACCATGGCGCAAGCTCGGCCTCCCGCTCCGCACCGGCGTGCAGCGTGTCCATGATGTCCAGAATATGGGGAACCGCGTCCAGATCCTTGACATATTCCGCCGTCCGGACCATTTGTGCGAACAGCACATCGGGATTGCCAGCCATGATCTGCGAACGGATGCGCCTGACCAGCTTCCGCTCCGTGAAAAGCAGCACCTGGAAGGGTCGCCTCGAAAAGAGCGACCATCCCATCCTGAACAGGGCCTTCGTCCAACTCAGCTGATGCACCGTGACCTGTTCACACCTCGATTTCAATGTCACCATCTCATCCGGCGAAATCTTCCGGAAAGACAGGCAGTGCAAGTCGATTTCGAAGTGTTCATTGAGCACCCCGAGTTGGTGATAGATGCGCAGCCGGTCGCCCTTGTTCAAAGGCAACGGAAACCTCGGTGTCAGAACCGCCAATTTCAACCTCGGGGACTCAGAGGACATGTTTGCCATAGAAATCCAAGAGGGCAGATCCGATGCGAATCCTGTCGAATCCTTCGAAGGCCGCCTTTCTGCCGGCCTCCGACAAGGCTCCCAGGCGGTGGGGTTCATTCAGAAGTGAAACGAGGGCTTCGGCAAATTGCCCCGGTTCGGCCTGCACAACGGATTCCCCATCCATCAGTTCAAGGCCATGCAGGCCGACCGATGTCGAGGCCACCGGTAGACCAATGCTCATGGCCTCCACCACCTTCACGCGAATGCCCGCACCCCGCAACAGTGGAACCACAAGCAGATCGTTTTGAATGGAGAAGCTTCGGGCATCCTCCACCTCACCGTGGTTGAAGACGCCATCCACATCCGACCAGAGGCGCCGTTTCAACCCCTTGCCCGCGAGATGGAGTTCCGCCAGCGGGTGGGATGCCCGCACGATGGGCCAGACCGATTCGATGAACCATTCCACACCTTCCTTGTTGGGCCCCCAATCCATGGCGCCGAGATGAAACAGCTTGATCGGTTCTCCGGGTTTGGGAAGCCTGCGCTCCGGTCCGGTGGAATTCTGAAGAGGGCGCTTTTCGATACCGAAGCCGGAAACGTGGAGGGGGCCTTTGTATCCCCAGTTCCGGTAGCCCATGGCTTCATTTGAACTGATGGCCACGATGGCATCCACCTGCTCGAGAACGGATTTCTCGTAGCGCTCCAGCGTTTTGGTCAGGTGGCGGATGATCAAACGATTGATCGGATTGCGGGTCGCCTTGTAGCGCTGTTCCCAAATCTGGAATTCGTGGTTGTGGCTGCGCAATGAGATGAGCGCAGTGGGCGCGTGCATCCGGATGGTCTCGATGTAGGGTGTGGTGTAGAGGCTCTCGAGATGGACGACATCATAGCGCTGCCTGGAAAGCACCTTCTTGAGGACCATGGCGAACTGATGGCTGTAGAACCTGCTGATGTTGTAGGAGTCACCATTCATCAGGGAGACATAGGCATCCCGCACATCAAGACCGGTATCGAGGGGGACACCTTCGATTTGGGTGTCCTCGACATAGCCTGCGTCCAGGGCCTCGAGCTGCAGGGGGTGTTTCCGCGTGAAGGCGGTGAGCACCTTGATTTCGGCGCCATTGCCCATCAACCCCGCAGTGATGGCATCAATCGCCAGACACCCGCCATCAATGGCGGGTCGGGGCGGTTTGTGGCAAATCTGCAGGATGCGCATGTCTTCTGCTTATCCGGGTTGGCGGAATCGGGCGAGGGGACGCCAGGAAAATTCCCTTGCGGCGTGCAAG
This sequence comes from Candidatus Nitrosopumilus sp., assembly GCA_964223495.1. Lineage (GTDB taxonomy): Bacteria > Bacteroidota > Bacteroidia > Flavobacteriales_D > Sanyastnellaceae > UBA8752. Next base: position 9,790 of record CAXQGL010000029.1, read on the forward strand.
TTCAGGATGAATGCGGCGGGAACCATGATGAGGGTTCCAAGCCACATGCCCCATGCCGGAGAAAGTGCACCGGATCGGACCATCCGTTCGCCCATGATGGTGATGACGTAGTACAGGACGAAGAGCAGGATGGCCATGACGGTCGGCAGTCCAAGTCCGCCCTTTCGGATGATGGCGCCGAGGGGTGCTCCGATGAGGAACAGCAGGATACAGGCCGATGCAAGGAACAGCTTGCGGTGCCACTCGATGGCGTGCCGATCGGACAGTGCCCGCTTCGCACGGCGGTCGTCGGCCTGGTTCTGTGCAGTCTGGACGGCATTGCGGAGCATGTCGCGTGCGGCATCGAAGACCCTCCGTTCAGCGGATGGCCCGAGCCGCTCGAGCCAGTCCTGACGGGTGGTCTTGGCGTCCATTCCAAAAGGGCGGCCATTGATGTGGGTCGGTTGGTTCATGCTCCTGCGGCCGAATTCGAGCAAGGAATGCGCCAAGTGGGTGCGTTGGCCCTCCAGGGAATCGATGGCGGCATCCAATTGTCCGAGACTCATCATCTCATAGGCGCGTTTGAACAAGGCCTCATCTGCCTTTGCAAAATCCAGGCTGCTTAGGTCGATTCGGATGCGCTGTCCTTCGAAACGCGTCCTCAGGTGAGGGTAAGTGCGGTCCCGTTGGCGCACGCCGGGCTCCATGCGTTCCTCATGGCTCGCCCCATGCTGGAGGTCAAGGACGAGAAACCGTCCGGTACGCGAGGTGCGCATGGTTCCAGATTCGGCTTCTATGACCAATCCGGCACCATCCCTGCTGCCACCATGGTGGTGGATCAGCACATCCTCGAGTTGCCCGGTTTCCTGATCCACTTTGGCAGCGCGTATCGCATATCCTTCGATGCCATTGTAGAAGACCCCATCCTCGAGGTTGAGGGTCGGCTTCTTTCGGGTGACGCTGTACAGGAGTGTCCGGAATTTCAGATTGGCCACCGGCCATGCGTAGTTGGCGAAGACGAGGGCGCCCATGGAAATGCAGCACATGGCGACGATCAGTGGACGCATGATGCGGCCAAGACGCATGCCCGAGGACTTCAAGGCCGTCAGTTCCTGGTGCTCCGCCAGTGCCCCGAGTGTCATGATGCTACTCATGAGGATGGCGAGGGGCAGGGCCAGGTTGACGAGGCGTGCGGAGGCATAGAGCAACAGCTCCAGGACCACATGGATCGCCAGTCCCTTGCCGATCAGTTCATCCGCGTAGACCCACAGGAACTGCATATCCAGGAAGAACAGGGCGACCAGGAAAGTGATCACGAAGGGACCCAGGAATGACCGGAGCAGGAGCCGTGTGGTGCGCTTCACTTGGAAATGGGGTTCAGTCCCTGGGCGGAAGTAAAATCCCAGCCGCGGTGCAAGATTGCCTAATTTTCGCGGCACAAGCCCAAAGCGATGCACAACAATTCCAACATGCACGGTGGATTCCCCACCCGTTTTTTCGCCGTCATTCTCCCCCTGTTGCTCCTCACTGCCTGCTCAGGACCCTCTGTGGACCTCGGGGTGGATGGTGAGCCCGCCGAAAAGGCCGCATCTACAGTCGGTGAGCCCGATGCCAACGGATTCATCTGGAAGACCGAACAATTCGCGGACCTCAAGATGATCCGCTACCAGGTTCCAGGTTGGAACAAGCTTTCATCACAACAGCGCTGTCTCGCTTATTGTCTGACGCAGGCGGGATTGAGTGGAAGGGACATCATGTACGACCAGAACAACCGCTTCAACCTGCGTGTCCGTTACATGATCGACGAAGCGCACAGGAATTTTCCCGGGGACCGGGGGACCAAGGGATGGCAGGCGTTCCACACCTTCGCGAAGCGTGTATGGTTCTCCAACGGGATACACCATCATTACTCCAATGCCAAATTGGTACCGGAGTGTGGCCGCGCGTATTTCGAGTACGTGGTGGGAGAGAGCGGTGTCACCATGGATGCCGACCTCACAGCAGCGCTGGATGCCTTGTATGACCCGACCCGGGAAACGAAGAAGGTGGAATTGGATGCCACCAAGGGATTGGTGGAGGCCAGTGCTGTGAATTTCTATGCGCCGGATGTGACCACCGAGGAGGCTCAGGCTTATTTCGATGCCTACTCGCTGGACCGGAACAAGCCTGTCGAAAAAGGACTCAACAGCCGGCTCATCAAGGATGCGGAAGGCAATGTGACCGAGCAGGTGTACAAGGTGGGGGGGCTCTATGGGCCAGCACTCGAGAAGGTCTGCTACTGGCTTGAGCAGGCACAGGAATTCGCAGAGAACGACAAGCAGGCTGCTGCACTGCGCCACCTCGTCGATTACTATCGCACCGGCGACCTCGAGAAGTGGAGCCTCTACAACATCAACTGGGTCAACGACACCGAAGGGGACATCGATTACATCAATGGTTTCGTGGAGGTCTACAATGATCCCCTCGGATACACCGGAAGCTATGAGACCATCGTGCAGATCAAGGATTTCGACGCTTCACAGCGCATGGCGGTGATGATGGACAATGCCCAGTGGTTTGAGGACCACATGCCGTTCATGGATGAGCACAGGAAGAAGGAAGTGGTCGGAATCACTTACAATGTGGTCAATGTCGTCGGAGAGGCCGGGGATGCCTCCCCATCGACTCCGATTGGAGTCAACCTGCCCAATGCGAACTGGATCCGCACCATTCATGGCTCCAAGAGCGTCAGTCTGGGCAACATCATCGATGCATATGACAATGCCGGCGGCGGCGGTCTGACCGATGAGTTTGCCTTTGATGATGTGGAGCGGGCCCGCGCCAAGACGCACGGTACCCTTGCAGGCAAGATCCACACGGCTTTCCATGAGGTCATTGGACACGCCAGTGGCCAGCTTGAGCCTGGTGTGGCCGAACCTGCCAGCACGATCAAGGAATATGCGAGCACCCTCGAGGAGGGACGCGCGGATCTGGTGGCGCTGTATTTCATGATGGACGAGAAGCTCATCGAGCTCGGCCTCATCAAGAACCTGGAGACCGGCCGCTGCGAGTATGACAGCTACATCCGCAATGGCATGTTGATGCAGTTGCGCCGCCTCGAGCTCGGTGATGACATCGAGGAGGCCCACATGCGGAACCGGGCCTGGGTGAGCCATTGGGTGGTGGAACGGGCCACAGCCGACAACAGCATCCGCGAGATTGAACGCGACGGCAAGACATTCTACAACATCGAGGATTACGATCGGGTGCGTGAGCTGTTCGGTGAGTTGCTCCGGGAAGTACAGCGCATCAAGTCGCAGGGAGATTACGACGCGGCAAAGGCGCTGGTTGAGGGATATGGCGTGAAGGTCGACCAGGCCATCCATCAGCAGGTGCTGGACCGTGCCGAGGCACTCGGCATCGCCCCCTATGGTGGATTCATCAACCCGGATTTCACTCCGGAGATGGACGCCAACACGGGAGCACTGGTGGATGTGAAGTTGACCTATCCTGACGATTTCACCCAGCAGATGTTGGGATACGGTGCCCAGTACGGCGTGCTTCCCAGAGTCAACTGATGGAACCTGCCAATGCACATCCGGCTGTCGATGCGCTGGAAAGCAGGAAACTGGCCCTGATCGAGGCGCTGGTCCCATTGGATCGTGAAGAGGATGTCGCAGCACTCGAGGCGGCCATGTCCCAACTTCAGGAGTCCATCAGGGCGCGACAATTGGTCATCGGTTATCGTCCCTCTGGAACACCTGTGCTCAAGCAACGGTTTCTAGACAGGTTACGTCATACCCTACACGATTTGAATCACAATGAATTCGTCTCTCTTCACGACCTCGAGCAACGCGCTGCCGATTGGTGATGCCACTGCAGCCGCGAAGGTGTGCGGATTGATCCTGTTCCTGTCGGTCCGGATGACCATCATGGCCCAGACGCCCTGTGAGAATGGGCTGGCCGGGCAATATCCCTGTGATGGACTTGACCTCATGAGTGTCCGTTCCTTCGAGGAGATGGGGGGCGTTGCTCCGGGCAACGGAAATGACTGCTGGGGTTGGGCCAAGGATGGTCGGGAATTCGTGTTGTTCGGGCGCAGTGATGGCACATCGATTGTCGAGATCACCGATCCCGTGAACCCGGTGATGATCGCCAATGTGCCCACCGCATCCGTGCCCAGTCTTTGGCGCGACATCAAGGTCATCGGAGATTTCGCCTACATCGTCAGTGAGGCGGGCGAGCATGGATTGCAGATTGTGGACCTCTCCTCTGTGCCTTCCTTGGCTCCGATGTCGGAGCTTGAGGTCGTGACCCACTACACCGAATTCGGCAGTGCACACAATGTGGTGGCCAATCCGACCACGGAATTCATCTACGGGGTGGGGACGGACACTTTTGGTGGTGGCCTCCACATCGTGGATGTGTCGGAACCCGCAAGCCCCAACCTGGTGGGCTCCTGGGAGGAGCAGTACATCCACGACGCGCAGGTGGTGGTGTATGATGGTGAGGACACCGATTACAATGGAAGGGAGATCGCCTTCGTATTCAGTGGTTTCAGCGGTTGCCACATCGTGAACGTGGAGGACAAGACGGATTGCTATACCATTTCGAGTCTTGCCCATCCTGAATTCGTGTATCCCCACCAGGGGTGGTTGACGGAGGACCATCGGTTCGTCCTCATGAACGACGAAATGGATGAGGCTGCGGGACTTGCGGAAACGACACGCACGTGGGTATTCGACGTACAGGACCTCGACAACCCCGAGGTGATCGGGTACCATGAGGGAAGCCTGTCGGTTACCGACCACAACCTGTATACCCATCAGGGAAAGGTGTATCAGGCCAATTATTACGCCGGCCTCCAGGTGCTCGACATCCTCGATGCTGACGGCCTCGGTTTTGAACAGGTCGCATCGTTTGACACCAATCCGTTTTCCAATCAGACGGGCACCTCGGGAGGGGCGTGGAGCGTCTACCCCTATTTCGAAAGCGGCAACATCGCCATCAGCACACAGAGCCACCTGTTCATCGTCGCGCCTTCAGGCGGCACCATAGGGGTAGGGGCAGCATTGGAGGAACCGGCCATGTCGGTGCGCCAGGAAGGAGATGTGGTGCACATCACGTGTACCGGAGACCACGAGGAGGACCTGATGGTGTTCGACGCTGCAGGCAGATTGCAGGCGGAATGGTTGGCGATGGCCGGGACCACGATGTCCTGGATGGTGGAGGATTGGTCCCCCGGTGTCTATGTCATTCGCGGCAGCGGTGGACTCCAGCACCGCTTCATCGTGGATTGAGCGGGATTGCTCAACGATTCGATGTGACTTCATACAGCCGCCTCAACAGATCCTTGCCGAGGATGTTGGCGATGAGCTGGCCGTCTACGGCGATGGAGTAGGTTCCGGTCTCTTCGCTGAGAACGAGTGCAATGGCATCAATCTGTTCGCTGATGCCCAAGGCTGCACGATGACGCGTACCGTATTGGGCCGGAAGGTCGATCCTGCCGGTGACCGGCAGAATGCCGCCGGCCCAGGCGATGCGGTCACCATCGAGACAGGCCGCACCATCGTGCAGTGGACTCGCCTTTTCGAAGAGGGCCACGACCAATCCGGCGGATATCTTCGCATCCAAGGCGCGCATGCCGGTCACGGCGGGTGCAGGGTCTGCATCGCGCCTGAGCACCACGAGGGCCCCGAGCCCCCGCTTCCGACATTCCTCCAGCCCCTCGTGCAAGGGAACCCAAGCCGCATTGCCATCGGTCTGTGGCTCGTCCCTTCCCAGCAGCCGCTGAATCCACGAGGGACCCCCGGGCAAGAGTTGACGGTTGCCGATGAGCAACAGGAACTGACGGAGCTCCTGTTGGAACACGATGAGCAGCGCGATGACCCCGAGCCCGATGAACTGGCCCATCACCTCGGCCAACATCCGCATCTGCAAGGCATCGACAAGCTGATACACGAGGTAGATCGCCAGAATGCCGAGGAAGATCCGAATGGCCGCCGTTCCCCGTGTCAGGCGGTACAACTGATACAGGATGATGGCGACCGCCAGGATGTCCAGGATCTGCCAAGGGCCTAGGTTGAGGGCGGGTTGTTCAATCATGGATGGATTCCCGTCGGGCGGTACTGAGGGCGTGGTGCAATTTCACGCATTCGGCAGCTTCCGCGACATCGTGAACGCGGAGGATATGAGCACCCCTGTCCAATGCCCAAGAATTCAGGACGGTAGTGCCGTTGAGTGCCCCTTCCGCCCCGGTTCCGAGGACTTTATGGATCATGGATTTCCTGCTGATCCCGACGAGAATGGGGGTCTGCAGGGCGTGAAATTCCCGGAGTCGGTCGAGCAGGATGTAGTTGTGTCCGATCGTCTTTCCGAAGCCGAAACCGGGATCGATGGCCAATTGGTCCACCCCGAGACTGCGCAGTTGTTCCAATCGATCCTTCAGGAATGAGAGGACGTCTCCGACCACATCCCGATAGGCCGGATTGTCCTGCATGGTCTTCGGGGTTCCCTGCATGTGCATGAGGATGCACGGTGCACCGCTTTCCGCAAGCAGGCCCTCCATATCGGGATCCAGACGGGCCGCACCAATGTCATTGATGATGTCGGCACCTGCGGCCAATGCCTTGCTCGCCACCTCCGCTCGATGGGTGTCCACACTGATGGGCACCGTGGGCATCAACGCTCGGATCTCATGGATGATGGGCAGGATACGGTCGCACTCAGTGGCGGCATCGAGCGGCTCCGCTCCCGGTCGGGTGCTTTGTCCTCCGACATCGAGGATGTCGGCGCCTTCCAGCACCATGCGCTCCGCCACGGCGGTTGCCGAGCGGACCTCTTGCACCCTGCTGCCCACGTGGAAGGAATCCGGCGTGGCATTGATGATGCCCATGATTTTCGGTGCTGAGAAATCCAAGGTGGCGTGCTTGAGCACGAACGGACGGGGCAGGGATGTGTTCAATGCGACGAGGGTGGGCGGGGAAGATGCAAAAGAAGCGGTGGGGTGTGAAATCACGCCTTCATCTTGTGGGAAAGTGGGCCTTGCGCCAATGCGGTCCCCGTTGGCAGGTCGGGGATTGGGGGCCAACTTGCCTGTCGGATGAACGAAACCGCATCGACTTCAGAGATTCCCGGTGCAGCGGGCAGGACTTTCGCACAGTACGATGCCCGTGTGGCGGAATGCCGCAGGTTGTTCCTCGACAAGATGCACGACTACGGCACAGCTTGGCGGGTGCTGCGCCCCGCTTCCCTCACCGACCAGCTCTTCATCAAGGCACAGCGGATCCGTACCCTGCAGGAAGGAGGGGAGCGCCTCGTCGATGAGGGCATCCGGCCGGAGTTCATCGGCATCGTCAACTACTGCATGATGGCCTTGATCCAACTTGAATTGGATGCGGACAGCCCGATGGAACTTCCCGAGGAGAAAGCCACGGACCTCTACGACGGCATGCTCACCAGGACCCGGGCGCTCATGGCCCGGAAGAACCACGACTACGGGGAGGCCTGGAGGGACATGCGGGTGTCGAGTCTGACGGACTTGATCCTGATGAAGCTCCTGCGCATCAAGCAGCTCGAGGACCTCGAGGGCGGGGCCAGGGTGAGCGAGGGGGTGGACGCCGGGTATATGGACATGGCGAATTATGCGCTGTTCGCCCTCATCCATCTCGAATCTGCGTAATTCACGGCATGCCGTGTTAATCGACCGTTAATGCCCCCCGAGGAGGCGCCGATCCGTGCGAACTTCCACTCGGAATCCATCGCCATGCGCCACATCCTCCTTTCCGTTGCCAATGTCTGCCGCGTTCTCGTCGGAGCGTTGTTTGTCGTCTCGGGTTTGATCAAGATCAACGATGCCCTCGGATTCATGTACAAACTCGAGGAGTATTTCGAACCGGGTGCCTTGAACCTCGAGGCGTGGACGCCCTGGGCATTGGAGCTCGGCATGCTCGCCTCCATCGGCGAGGTGCTGCTGGGCGTGGCCTTGCTCGTCGGTGCATTGCCCAGGCTCACGACCGCATTGACCCTCGTCCTGATGCTGTTCTTCACCTGGCTGACGTGGTATACCGATCACTGCGACCCCTTCGGGAGTAAGACCATCGTGGAGAATGGCATTGAAGTGGAGATTCCGAACCAATGCGTCCTCAGTTGCGGCTGTTTCGGAAACGCCATTCCATTGACACCCCATGAGAGTTTCATCAAGGATGTCGTCCTGCTTATTCTGCTGTTGCCGATTCTGCTCAGCGGATGGACTGCAGGCTATGGGCTCAACGAGCGCAGCCGATCCATCTGGATGTATACGGGAGCCCTTGGGGTGACCTGGGTGTTCGCGGAAACCATGCTTGAATGGAGCTTTCCGACCCTGTTTCTCGCGATGGGCCTGCTTGCCGCGGAAGGCGTGAGGCGCCGATGGAAGTGGGAAGGGAAGGAATGGGCCATGGCCGTGGGCGTACTGCTCGTGGCCGTGGGCTTCCAGGCATACACGTTGCGTCATCTGCCGGTCAAGGACTATCGCCCCTATGCCGTGGGGCAGGACATCAACCGGAACATGGCTTCCGCTGATGACCTGGGGCTCGATCCGCCGGTATTCGACAAGGAAGTCCGTTTCTTCAACGGGACTTCAGGAGACGACACCCTCGTGCTGCAGTCGGCCTACATGGAAGGCAAATTGTGGCAGGATGAGGCTTTCAAGGGGAAGTTCCCCGAGGCCGATTGGGATGGTGCACGGGAGTTCAAGGTGTCGGACGGCTATGAACCATTGATCTTCGACCTCGATGCGACCGATGGCGATGGAGAGAGCCACCTCGCCGAATTGCTGGGAGCAGGATACACCCTGCTCCACATTTCCAAGGACCTCGAAGCGTCTGAAGCACGCGCCCAAGAAGAGATCAATACGCTTTTTGCTGCAGCGGAAGCAGCCGGTTGGCGCACCGCGGCCCTGACTCCGGCCACAGCGGAGGACGCGGATGCATACAAAGCGAAGCACGGGGCGGAGTACCCTTTCTATTCCACGGACCCTACCGAGCTCAAGATTGTGGTCAGGAGCAATCCGGGGGTGGTGTTGATCTCGAATGGGGTCGTCGAGAATAAATGGGCCTGGCGGGATGTTCCGGACGGGCTGGAAGCGCTGGGCGCCACGGATTGAGCGGATGGGGTTGTACGGTCGCCTGCGGAAATTGTGTCGGGGACTGGCGGTCCTGTGGGGCAGCTTCACTTTGGTGTTCCTGATCTTCACTGCTGTTCCCGATCCCGCCCGTGAATTGGCCGGTCAACAGGCCGATCCTGAGGTCATCGCGGACATCCGGGCGCGTTTCGGATTGGACCAACCGGCACATGTGCGCTATTGGAACGCCCTCAAGGCGCTTTCGCCTTTGGGGCACAGGGCGGATGGCAGCTGGGGTTTGCGTTCGCCGTCGTTGGGCATGAGTTATGTCCAGCCCGAAAGCGTGGGTTCCCTGCTGTGGAAAGCCCTTCCCGCGACGGTCATGTTGGCGCTGGTTGCCCTGGGCATGGCCATCCTGCTCGGACTCCCGATGGGATTGTGGGCGGCGCGACATCCCGGAGGTTGGTTTGATCGCGTGGTCGTGGGAGGCAGTGTCCTCGGCATGAGTGCACCTTCCTTTTTCATGGCCATCCTGATCGGTTACGTATTTGCGGTGCGCTGGGGTGGTTGGACCGGTTTGCCGCTGACGGGCAGTCTCTGGGACCTCGACTCTGACGGGAGAACGGTCCTCGCGGCGCGCAACCTGATCCTGCCCGCCTTCACGCTCGGGCTTCGGCCGCTGGCGGTGTTGTCACAACTCATGAGGGGGGCGGCACTCGATGTGCTCGGTGCTCCCCATGTACAGACAGCCCGCGCCTTCGGTGCCGATGAGGGCGAGGTCATGCGGCATCATGTCCTCCGCAATGCGCTGAATCCCGTGGTGACCGCGGCCAGCGGATGGCTGGCCCAGATGTTGGCAGGCGCGGTCTTCGTGGAGTTCGTCTTCGGGTGGAGGGGACTGGGGTTCCTGTTGTTCGAAGCACTGGAACGCCACGACCTGCCGGTTGTGATGGGAGGCGTGCTTACGGTGAGCTTCACTTTCGTTCTGGTGAACGCCCTTTCGGATCTGGCGTACCGATGGCTGGACCCCCGAGCCGCTCAGGCGTGAAGCTCGGCAGCGACGAGGTCGTTTAGCGCCCTGACCAATTGTTGCGTGGTCGAATTGAAGTAGCGCTTGGTCCTGTAGCTGCCCACCCAGCGCAGGCCTTGAACCGCATTGGACAGGAAGACTTCATCGGCAATGAGCAGATTCTGTGGCGTCAGGTTGCATTCATACACCTTCATTCCCGCCTTCAGCGCAATGTTGATGATCTCCGTCCGCATGATGCCGGCGGTGGCACCCCCATCCAAACCGGGGGTGTACAGTACTCCGTTCGAGACGAGGAACAGGTTTGACGCCGTGCTTTCAATGATGCCCATGCGGTCATTCTGGATCAGGGCCGTGTCGAGGTTGTTCTCCCGTGCCCAAAGGCCGCTTTGGATGTAGATGCTGGAGGCGATGTTCTTGAACTTGGTCAAGTGGTTCGGCGTGCACTTCATCTCGGGATAGATGTCCACGGACAGTCCCTTTTCATTGAGCGCGTAGTCGGATGTGGCCAGCGGTTCAGCTGTCATCACCACATCGAGGTCGTTTTCTTCCGGTGAATAATAACCGGGGCTGCGCCTGCTGAGCGTCATCCGGATGCGGGCGCTGTCTTCAATTCCCTGAGCTTCGAGAAGGCGTTCGATGTCCTTCCGGATTTCTCCCGGGGTGAAATTGAGCGGAGGGTGGATCCTGTGGGCCTTGAGGCCTTCCCTCATCCGTTGGTAGTGGCTCCCGAGAAACAGCGGCATGCCCCGCGTGACCCTGATGGTCTCAAAAATGCCGTCAGCATAGAGAAATCCGCGGTTGCTCAATGCAATGACAGGAGCATCCTCACCACCGAAGGACCGCAATTCGCCGTTGTACAGGAGATGCGCCACACCGCGAAATTAAGCGCCGGTTGCGAGGGGCAGCGACAACCATTGTGAAAGGGGGGCATTCGGACGCATCAGAACACCGTGCCTGATCCCCGCACCGAGGGCGCATTCGATGTCCCGGGCCTTGTCACCGAACATCCAACACCGGTCCGGATCGAGCGCGTGACGGGCCAAGGCCCGCTCAACCATGAGCGAACCCGGTTTTCTGCTCAGGCTATTGCCGAAGTCGGGGTGGTGTGGACTGTAAAAGATGTCGGCCAAGGGCGCACCGGAATCGGACGCCACCTTTCGGAGGTGATCATGGATCCGATGGACTGCTTCGTGCGAATACCGCCCCTTGGCGATCCCTCCCTGGTTGGTGATGAGGATGAGCAGGAATCCCGCCGAATGCCATGACCTGAGCGTATCCATGACCGTGGGCAGGATGTGGAACTCCTCGAGGCAGGTCGTGTAGTCTCCCGGGTCGTGGTTGATGACGCCATCCCGGTCGAGCAGGATGGCAGCCCGTCGTACAGGAGGAGGGGTGGGGGTATGCACTTTCATGCTTCAGGCAATGGGCGTACCGGGTGCGACGGATGCGGGTACTTCGAGCAGGCTGACGTGATCTTCATGCACAGCCCCCAGGACGAGGCAGCAGCTCATGTGGCGGCCCACCTGTTTCGGAGGCACATTCACGAGGGCCACCACTTGCTTGCCCTCGAGTTCTTCCGGGGAATAGTCTCCCACAAGCTGAGCGGTGGATTTGAGCACACCCATCGGACCGAAATCCACAAGGAGTACATACGCCGGTCTCCGCGCTTCTTCCAGCAGCTCTGCGGATTGTACCGTGCCCACCCGAAGATCACACGCAGCGAAATCAGCGGGGTCTATGGTGGGCTTGGGTTTCATTGGGGATACGGCTTTTGGGACTCGAAAAATAGGGGCGCAAGCCCGTTAACTTGGCCCCATGGAAGAGTCGGTTCGCGCAGCGGGTTCGTGGAAGGAATGGGTCGAGGCCGTCAAGGCGCAGTCCAGGGGAGGGGAGGCATCGGTCCATGCTGAGTTGGAGGGTGAGTTGGTCTGTCCGGTCTACCATCCGGCGCGGCCCATGGAAACTTCGGGTGTCTTGACGGATGGGGCTTGGTTGCTGCGGGGATCCGTGCGGAAGGCGTCCGGCGTGATGCCGGCGCTGGAAGGAGGGGTGGAGGTGCTGCGCTGCATTGGATGTGACGATCCCAAGCGATGGATGGCTGGGGTGGAGCGCGAGTACGTCGAGGTCGAGTTCATTGGCGGCACGGACATCGAAGCCTTGGCCGAAACGGACACCATGCCCGTGAGGGGAGGGGTGCTGTTGGATTGGTGGTCCACTGCAGATTCGGAAATGATCCGGACCCACGCCAAAGCCGTATCCAGATTGGGTTCGGAAAAGCTTCGCACAGTGTCCCTGGCGGATCCGAGATTCACCGATGGGGCCTGGTCGACCGCGGCCTCACTGGCTTTGCTGTTTCACGCGTGCACGGCATTGTCTGAGCAATTGAACGGACTCGAAAGGGCATCAGTGGATGTGGCCCTGGATGCGGACCCCATTGTATCTATGGCTGCGATGGAGGCGATGAGGCGCCTGCTGTCGAGGCGGTGGACACAGGATCATTGGCCGAGGCTGACCGCGGTATGCAATCCTCACGGGTTCAGTGGAGCGGAAGGACGGGAGAATCTGGTCAGGCAGTCCATTCAATTGGTTGGAGGCGCCCTTTCGGCGATTCCTGCACTCGATGCAGGCCGTTCCACGGTTCCGGGCAAGTCTCCGGTGGACATGGAGGACTTGGACAAATGGGGCAGGAATGTGCTTCACATGTTGCGGGAGGAATGCAGACTGGGAACGGGTCCTTCCGTCGTTTCACCCCTGATTGACAGCCTGGCGGAAACCATCTTGGAAGGCACCGACCGCTACCTCGAATTGTGGCAGGGTCTGGATGCCCACACGGTCCATGATCGTGGCCCGGCGGCATGGTCGATCGAGACGGTGCGCTTGGAGCAGCCCGCTGAAGCACAGGACGAGCCGATGCATTGGGAGGGCCATGGTGCAGGTGTCCATCCCTATCTCCGGGGGCCCTATGCCAGCATGTATACGAGCAGGCCCTGGACCATCCGGCAGTATGCGGGATTCAGCACCGCCGAAGAATCCAATGCCTTCTACAGGCGCAATCTGGCTGCTGGTCAGAAGGGATTGAGTGTGGCATTCGACCTCGCGACCCACCGTGGATATGACAGTGACCACCCTCGGGTATCCGGGGATGTGGGCAAGGCCGGAGTGGCCATCGACAGCGTGGAGGACATGAAGCTGTTGTTTGAGGGGATTCCGCTGGATGCCATGTCCGTTTCCATGACGATGAACGGGGCGGTATTGCCCGTGATGGCCTTCTACATCGTGGCGGCCGAGGAACAGGGCGTGGCGGCCGCAAAGCTCTCCGGCACGATCCAGAATGACATCCTGAAGGAGTTCATGGTGCGCAATACGTTCATCTATCCTCCCGCCCCGAGCATGCGCATCATCAGCGACATTTTCGCCTACACCGCGCAATGCATGCCCAAGTTCAATTCGATCAGCATCTCCGGATATCACATGCAGGAGGCCGGCGCCACACCGGAACTCGAATTGGCCTACACCATCGCCAATGGACTGTCCTATGTCAAGGCGGGTGTGGAGGCGGGCCTCGATGTGGATGAGTTTGCTCCGCGATTGAGCTTCTTCTGGGGCATCGGAATGGACCTCGTTTCCGAAGTGGCCAAGCTGAGGGCGGGACGGCTTCTGTGGGCACGCTGGATGGCGCAGTTCGAACCGCGCAATCCGCGTTCCTCCATGTTGCGCACCCATTGTCAGACCAGCGGATGGACGTTGACCGAGCAGGACCCCCTCAACAACGTGGGGCGGACGGCAATCGAAGCCCTGGCGGCAGTTTGGGGTGGGACGCAAAGCCTGCACACCAATTCTCTGGATGAGGCGATTGCCCTGCCCACGGACGATACGGCCAAGGTGGCACGGAATACCCAGCTGATTCTGCAAGGCGAAGCGGGAACGACGCGATGGGTGGATCCCTTGGGAGGCGATGCCCGCATCGCGGAAAGAACGGCGGAGCTGGTGGATGCCGCCGATGCCATCATCCGGGATATGCAGGAGGCCGGAGGCATGCCGGTGGCCATAGAGCAGGGGCTGCCCATGCGTGGCATCGAGACCGCAGCCGCGGAAAAGCAATCCCGAATCGATGGCGGAATGGACAAGATCGTCGGGCTCAACCTGTTCCCAGGGGCTGCACCGGAGTCGATGGAGGTGCTCAGGGTCGATCACCACAGCGTTTTGGAGGGGCAATGTGCGCGGTTGGACCGGTTGCGCAAGGACCGGGATGCTGATGCGGTCTCCATTGCCCTGACTGCCCTGGAACAGGGAGCGCGGAATGGCGGCAATCTGCTCGAACTCTCCGTTGCGGCGGCCCGGGTCCGGTGCACCCTCGGGGAGATATCGGAAGCGCTTGAACGCGAATTTGGACGCCACGTTCCGGTCAATCGTCCCGTTCGTGGTATTTTCAGGAAACACCTCGGAGCGAGGGAGGAATTCAGAAACGCCGTGCAGCGAGCCACCCGATTTTCAGAACTCGTCGGCCGTCAGCCGCGCATTCTCGTGGCCAAGATGGGCCAGGATGGGCATGACAGGGGGGCCAAGGTGATTGCCAGTGCTTTCGCGGACCTCGGGTTCGATGTGGACCTCGGCTCACTCTTCCAGACGCCCGAAGAGGTGGCGCGGCAGGCAGTGGAGAGCGATGTGCACGTGGTCGGCGTTTCCACGCTCGCTGCAGGCCACCTCGCGCTGGTACCGGCCCTCGTCGAGGCGCTGGCCCTGGCGGGAAGGGAGGACATGCTGGTCGTTGTGGGCGGGGTGATTCCCCGCGAGGATTATGCGGAACTGTACCGTGCAGGTGTGACCGCCATCTTCGGGCCGGGAACGCCTGTGGTCCAATCCGCCACCCGCATCCTGGACCTGCTGTTGGAAGCGTATTCCTGAAGGCCGTTCAGAATCCTTCCGTACCGAGGGAAGCCGTGGGGTAGCGGTAGCCCCGGAGGATGTCATCCGCGGCCATGGCGGGTTTGCCAGCCAATTGTGCCATCTTGAGTCGGACTGGACGGTCTCGCGTGCCGACCCACCATTCCTCCTCCGTCGTATGGCATTGTCCCGGTGTGAGTGATGGGACCGAATCGCCTGGTATCTCGAGGGAAACCCTGTGAATCTTGAATGTGGCGCCATTCAATGTGGACCAAGCCCCGGGAAAGGGCGTCATTCCCCTGACGAAGTCATGGATCGCTCGGGAGGAACGCCGCCAATCAATCCTCCCGTCCTGTCGGAAGAGCTTGGGGGCCTCCCGTTCCTTTCCTGTCAACAGACGATCCTGACTTATGCCTTTGATGTGGCCTTCGGAGAGTGCATCCAATGTGTCGCACAGGAGCCCTGCCCCCTCGTGCATGAGTTTGGAATACACTTCTCCGGCGGTTTCATCGGGAGCGATGGGGGTGCTCCGTTGCAAGAGCAATGCGCCCGTATCGATTTCCCGCGTAATGAAGAAGGAGGTGACCCCCGTCAGGAATGCTCCAGATGCCACGGCATGCTGGATCGGCGCGGCCCCGCGGAAATCGGGCAGCAGGCTGCCGTGAATGTTGATGGTGCCCATCCTTGGATGGGCCCATACCACCTCGGGCAGCATTCGAAATGCGACCACCACGTATAGGTCCGCGTTCCATCGATCGAGCTGGGCGAGAAACTCCGGGCTGCGCAATCTGTCCGGTTGGGCCAAGGGCAATCGGAGCTCCTGCGCCGCAGATTTCACCGCCGATCGGGTCATGTGTTGGCCCCGGCCGGCGGGCCGGTCAGGCGCCGTGACCACACCGACCACTTCGTGCCGGCCATCGCCGATGGCGCGCAGGGCACATTCCGCGAAGTCAGGCGTACCGAAAAAGACGACACGAAGGGGAGTAGCTGCAGGTTCCAACACGCGGCACGAAGGTAACGGTGGTACAGCCCACCTTCGGCACCTAGACGGCCTTGGATTGCCAATCCCAGCGCGTCAGGAAAATCAGACTTCCCGTGCCCATTCCCGCGAAATAAATCCACTCGACCCACCAGATTCTCCAGACGGGCTGTGGGTTGATGAGCGTCATCCAGACGCTGACCACAGTGTACAGCACCAAGGCGCTCACCTCGATGACGAGGGCAGGTGTGGTATGGCCACTGCCTTGAACCGAGCTGAGCAGGACACTGCTCATGCTGTACAGCATCATGGCCACGAAGATGACGGGGAGCGTCTTGCCTGCTGCAACCAGACCGCCGTCATCATTGAAGAAGGGGGCTGCCAGGAATTCGGGGTAGAGCAGGCCTCCATGAGCGACCAGCAAGATTCCACAGAAATTCACGAGCATGAGGCGCCTGATGACCGGAACCACTTCTTCGCGCCGCCCTTCTCCCAGCAGACCACTGACGAAGGTGCGCGTGGTTTGCTGCACCCCTTGCGCGATGACGAAGGCCAGCATGAAGAAGTTGCGGGCAATGTGGCTGACCTTGAGCTCGAGGACCCCGACCTGCTCGACGAGGAAGAAGAACATGCTCCAGGTGCCGAGCGTGAGGGTCAATTGAAGGATCATGGGCGCGGACAATCGAACCCAGCGCTTGAGTTCTTCGGTCGCAAGCCAGACCGATGCGATCAATTCACGGCCATGGTGGTAAAGAACGTGACCGGACAGGACACAAAGTCCCGCGCACTCGGCGGTGAAACTGGCCCAGGCTGCCCCTCGGGCGCCGAGTGCGGGAAAGCCCCATTGACCCGAGATCAACGCCGCATCACCTGCGATGTTCACCAATCCCGTGGTGACCATGGCCCACATCAGGATGCGGGACCTTGCCGTCCCCATGAAATAGGCATTGAGCATCATGATCATGAAAGCGGGAAGGAATCCCCAACGCCGGACGGCCAGGAATTCCCGAAACTCCAGCCCGGTCGCGGCATCCTTGAATATTGCATCCATACCGGTCTGCAGGAGGAGGTGCATCGTTCCGATCAGCAGTGCGCCCATCACTGCGGTGATGACGAGCCCTGAGCGGAGGATGCTCATGGTTTCCCGGAGGCGTCCCTCACCCATCCTGCGGGCGATGAGGATCTGCCCGGTGTTGCAGAATCCAGCGCCGATCATGCCCAGTGTGATGTACAGGATGCCCGCATTGCCCGCACCATTGAGTGCAGCATCCGATGTGCGGCTCAGGAAAAAATTATCCGTCAGGACCACCAGGAACTGCATGAACGTTCCTGCCGAAACAGGAATGGCCAATTTCAGGATGGCGGCATAGTCTGTCCTCAGCGTGCTCATGCTTCGGAATCCACAGCCGGTCCGTCTCCCGGGTTGGCTGCTTCATGGCGCAGCCGCTCCAGCAATCCCGGAGCATCCTTCACCGTACGCTCAGCCCAATCTCCGAGAATGCGCAAACGGTCGTTTTCAGGGATGCGCCAGTCGAGGTCACTTCTGGAACGTACCCGACTGGTGATGGTCTGCAAGGTCAAGGCCGCTGCAACCGAGATGTTGAAGCTCTCGGTGAACCCGAACATGGGAATGCGGACAAAGCAATCGGCCTCGGCCATGGCCGCCGCGCTGATTCCGGGACCTTCGGAACCGAATACGAGGGCCAGCGGTTGGTCCAGCGACAATTCCTCCGGAGTGGTGTCATCCGTATGCGGGGTCGTGCAGCAGATGGCGAATCCCGCTTTCTTGAGTTTCCGCAGTGCGTGGGTGGTGTCGGTATGTCTCCGGATGTCGAGCCACTTGTACGCGCCCTTGGACACACCGGGAGACGTCCGATAGGGATTGCTTGCCTCGATGATGTGGGCCTGTTGAATCCCGAAACCGTCACAGCTCCGGAGTACTGCGGAAATGTTGTGGGGATCGAACAGGTCTTCCGTCACGACCGTCACCCACCGCATGCGCTCTTGAAGGACGGAGTCGAACCGTTCCCGCCGGGCCTCGGTCAGGTAGGAAGAGAGCAATGCGTACCGATCGTCCATCATCGAAAATCTTGACAAAGAAAATCCCCGGCCCACCGCGAGGGCAAGCCGGGGAAATCTTGGCTGTCGCCGAGGAGGGGTCGATTACTTGACCTTCTCGTTCAACTCAGCACCGGGCTTGAACTTCACCACGTTCTTGGCTGCGATGGTGATTTCCTTGCCGGTTTGGGGGTTGCGGCCCTTGCGCGCCTCACGGTGCGTCACGGAGAAGGAACCGAATCCAACGAGTGCGACACGCTCACCACCCTTGAGGGCGTTGGAGGTGGCATCGATGAAAGCGTCGAGTGCGCGACCAGCGTCGGCCTTGCTGATGCCTGCACCTTCGGCCATGGCATCACGGAGTTCTGATTTGTTCATGTTGTTCTTTTTGAGATTGTGAACCGCTCAAATGTATAGGCTAAATCCCGCGCCGACCGCGGCTTTCAGAACGTTTTTATGCATTTTGTGGATAAAGTGGGCCTTGAATTGGAAAAACCCGGAAAACCAGCAGTGATGCGGGGTCTGCGATGAAACGGACCTTTGCGGCCAACTTTGAACGGAATCAATGTCCGAATCCCGCCCAACCTCACCCATGGATATCCCCTTCGAAGCCATGGGCCCCACCGTGGATTTCGAGGTCCCCATGCGCTACAGTGACATGGACCTTTTCGGTCATGTGAACAACGCCCGGTATTTCACCTTTCTCGAGGATGCGCGCATCGCATGGTTCGAGGCCTGCGTCCCCGAACCCTGGGATTGGCGAAAGCACGGAGTGTTGGTGGCACGGAATGAAATGGACTATCTCAAACCCGTGGAGCCGGGCGACAGGCTGGTGATCCGATTGGGTGCTTCCGGCTTGGGGAATTCGAGCATACATATCAGGTATGAGGGCTACTGCATGAAGGGGGGCAGGGAAGACAGCACGGTGTTGGCCTTCCGGGCGGCCACCACGCTCGTCAGTTGGGATACGGAAGCCGGCAAGGTCTGCCGGGTACATGAGGATTGGCGCAGGACCATTGA
This sequence comes from Candidatus Nitrosopumilus sp., assembly GCA_964223495.1. Lineage (GTDB taxonomy): Bacteria > Bacteroidota > Bacteroidia > Flavobacteriales_D > Sanyastnellaceae > UBA8752. The sequence goes on from CAXQGL010000029.1 coordinate 28,822, forward strand.
AGGAGCCTGATCGATTTTCAAGTCGTTAGAAACCGGCTTGTTTCCTCCGCCCGGCAACCATTGATTCAGGTTCCGGACTGGATGCAAATCCGGTACAATTCGCCCGTCCCGGGCCATGTGGGTTCAGGTCGAATGGCGATGCGCTCCCCCCGTTATACCCATGGGTTGATTCGATGCGGTCAACCACAAGCCTCGGGGAATCAACGGTTCGGACGATAAGATCATGCAGGCGGGTACAGCTGCGAAATGACTCCACGCAATCATGTTCAAAATAGGGCGCCGCAACATGGTGGCTGCAAACTAAATTCGCTGTGTACATCAGACACGATTCATGAAAAAACTCTACACCTTATTGATGGCCATACCGCTGGTTGTGGCCACCCAGGCGCAGACCGTGCCGGTCACTTTCAGCGTCGACATGAACTTCGAGACCGTTGCAGCGGAGGGCGTGCATGTGGCAGGCAATTTTCAGGGATGGGACCCTGCAGGCACCATGCTGTCTGACGACGACATGGACGGCATCTTCACCGTCACGGTCGATGTCGCTGACACGCTGGGCACCATCCAGTACAAATTCCTGAACGGCAATGCCTGGGGAGTGGATGAGGCATGTCCGGAGGCCTGCGCTTTTCCTGGCAGCACTGACCGCTATGCAGCCATCGATGGGGCAACGGACCTGCCTGTCGTCTGCTTCGGCGCCTGCGCGGCGTGCGGCATCACGACGGTGCTCTTCAAGATCGACATGAGCCAGGAGGAAGCCATCAATCCGGTGGGCGTCCATATGAATGGAAACTTCAATGGTTGGGACGGGTCCAATTTCCTCATGATGGAGGATGGCGATGGAGACATGATCTACACCTACACTGCCCAAGTGGATGGTGCGGCACTGAATCCCGTGGACACGCTGCTCTTCAAATTCGTGAATGGCAACGCCTGGGGCTTCGATGAGAATCCCGATGGAGAGTGTGCCAGCCAGGGCAATCGGTTCATGGCCTTGACCGGTGGTGACATGGTCTATGAGGCCGCGGCGGGTCAGGCTTATTGCTACAACACGTGTGGAAGCTGTGTGGCTCCGACTCCCGTGACGTTCCGTGTGGACATGAGCACCCAGGCCGCCATCTCGGTCAATGGCGTCTGCGTCGCGGGCAACTTCCAGGGTTGGACTCCGGGGACGGATTTCCTCACCGATGATGACGGCGACTTGGTTTTTGAGGCCACCATTGATGTGGCACCGGGCGATTACGAATTCAAATTCATCAACGGAAACAACTGGGGGGGAGACGGCGAAGGCAACATCGACAATGAGAATCCTCCAGGGGATTGCACGAGCAATGGCAACCGGACCTTCAGTGTTGCGGATGAACCCGTCACCGTGCAGTATTGCTACAACCAATGCAATGAAAGCTGCGTGGCCGACCCTGACCCGGCACCCATCACTTTCCGCGTCGACATGAGCAACGAGACGGTCTCGGAGACCGGGGTCTGGTTCATCGGGGGCATCACCTCTCCCCAGTGGCAGGCCGGTGCCCTGGAGATGAGCGATGGAGATGGGGACAACATCTACGAGGTCACCTATGAGGTTTCAGGAGCGGCATTCTTCGAGTACCGTTATTGCAACGGCGACCCCTATCCCGGGGGTGTTCAGGATGACAGCGTGGCCGAGGTGGGTGATTTCGAGGCCGGAGGATGTGGTCAGGCCAATCCATTCGGTGAGTTCAATCGCACCCACGTGCGTTCAGGCCAGCCTGAGGAGCTCGGCGCATACTGCTACGGCAGTTGCCTGGATTGCAATGGCGATTCAGTGGGAACGGTGATCGGCATCGAGGAATTGCAGGACTTCATCGGTCTGGAGGCGTTCCCGAATCCGGCAAGTGATGTGGTCAACATCCGTGTGGAGGGCATGGTCGGCCTGCTTCAGGTGCGCCTCTATGACCTCACGGGAAAAGCCATGATGACGGATCGCATCCAGGTCCAGACGGGTACCCTGCTGACGTATGGAGTGTCCGACCTCTCACCGGGCATGTACATCCTTGAAGCCACAGGCGCAACGCGCAGGGCGACATTGCGTGTAACGGTCCATTGATTATCAGGTCGTCAGGAATTTTGAGGAAGGGGGCTGCCGGCCCCCTTCCGCATTTCTTACATGGGTAGTGGAAATCCCCTGCATCAATTGAAGGTGAACGGACCTGTTTCTTTACCTGCACCCCCATATATTGCACTTCGATTCACATTAAACAAGAACCAACGCATGAAGCGATTGCTACTCGGTGTTCTTGCAGCTTTCTGCAGCACCCTTGCTTATTCCCAAGCCACAGAAATTGTCGTCGAGACTTATGCCGAGAATGTCGGCATGGCCGGCGCGGTGGACCTCACGGATTTCAATACCTACCGGGTGTACGTCAAGTTCGCATCCGATCAGGACTTCCTGGCGGCGGTGTACGGAGATGCCAACGCCCCAACCCGTATCCGTGGAGGCAACAACTTCTTTAATTCAGCTTTGGGTGGACTGTCCAACGAGTCCTACAATCCGTTGCTCTTCGCAGCGTTTGTCGACCTCGAATATGACAGCTTCGTGACCATCGGCATGGATGCTCCGGCCGACCCGAACAATGGACAGGCCGCCATCAATACGGTGGGTGATCCCGTTGCGAACTGGATTCCGCAATTCGAGCCGGGAGGGGGTGCCGTGGGATCGGACATTGTCATCGACACCCAGACCGGCGGAAGCTGGTTTCCACTGTTCCCTGACGCCAATGCATATGCAGGGGAAGACAGCCTTGTGCTCATCGGCCAATTCACCACGGATACGACATTGTATGGGGTGATCAGCATCGCCACCTTCATCGGCGGGGACCAGTCCAACGACAGCCTGGTGACACTCCCTTTTAGCAGTGTGGCTGATGCGGTATTCGGTTGCACCGACAGCAATGCTGAAAATTTCGATGCGGGGGCCAATGAGGACAATGGCACTTGCGTCTATGCATGCGATTACCCGGCTACGCAGCTGTCCATCACCGGAACCACCTCTGAGGGGGTGAGCTGCAGTGGATCTGCGGATGGTTTCGCGTCCGTCTCGGTCAGCGGCGGTCAGGGCAGCCTGAGCTACAGCAATGGCATCGTGACGAATGCAACCGGGCTTTTCAGCGGTGTCATCGCTGGAGAGCTCACCCTGACCGTCACGGACAATGTGGGTTGCTCCGTGCAGACCACTGTAACGGTGGATTCCCCGGATCCGCTCATTGTGACGGCTAGCCTTTCCGACCCCATCAGCTGCAATGGTGAGTCCGATGCTGTTTTGAGCGGCTCCAGTTCCGGTGGTACTGGTTCCGTGACCTACAGCCTCGAGATGCCGATGGATACCGGCAGTGGACCCTACTTCGAGAATGGGTCCGAGGTGCTGCTGTTCGAAAACATCGGAATTGGACTGTACACGGTGTATGCCTTGGACGAGAATGGGTGTGAGGACGACACCCCTGGAATCCAGGTGAGCCAACCCCAGCCGTTCAACGTTTATGCCCAAGCTGTAGTACCCACGACCTGTCCCGATTCCGATGACGGCACGGTCATCCTGAATTTCTTCGGTGGCAGCGGAAATTCCACGACATACAGTGCGGATGGCATCAGTTATGATGCGAACAGCACCTTCGCTCTGGCTCCGGGAACCTATACCTTCTACGCACAGGACGTCAATGGTTGTCAGGACACATTGGTGGATGTGGAGGTGACCACGCCAGCAGAGTTCGTGGCGCAACAGGAATTGGTTTCCCCGAGCTGTTTCGGCTTGATGGATGGTTCCATCACCGTGGAGGTCCAAGGAGGAACCGGCATGATCGATTACGTCATTGATGGAGACACGGTCGCCATGGCGACATTGGATATGGTCGGCGCCGGAGTCTATGCGATTGAAGCCGTGGATGCCAATGGTTGTTCCTTCGATGCGAGCGTTGACCTTGCCGGCCCGGCGGAAATCGTGCCGAATGGGACCGTCACGGATGTGTTGTGCAGTGACAGTGAGGATGGCGTCATCGACGTGGTAGGCACTGGAGGCACCGGTATGGGCTACATATACAGCATCGACAACGGAGCTTTCGGTCCGAATGGAGAGTTCGATGATCTGGCTCCCGGCGAATACACCATCACCGTACAGGATGACAGTGAATGCGAGGGAAGTGCCACATTCACCGTTTCATCACCGGATGCCATCGACGTCACCGTGGATGCCAACATCGGCGCGAATGAGACCACGAACAACGGGGTGGTGGACATCACCGTGACCGGTGGAACCGCTCCGTTCGAATTCAGTTGGGAAGGGCCCGGTTTCGAAAGCACCGATGAGGACCCCTCCGGAATGGCGCCTGGTGATTACACGGTGACCATCACCGACGCCAACGGCTGCACGTTCACGAGCACGACCATCACCGTCGTGGTGAATGGCCTCGATGAGATGGTCAACATCATTGATGTCACCCTCTTCCCGAACCCGACCAACGGAGCATTCGAATTGAACATGTCGGGTCTGAATGGAGAATCGGTCACCGCGGTGTTGGTGGATGGCATTGGACGCGAAGTCAGCCGTGAGGATCTCGGCAACCTGACCGGACAATTCATACACCGTATGAACCTCAACAATGTGGAGTCCGGCGTCTACTATCTCCGGCTCCAAGTCGACAATGCCTCCAAGGTGCTTCGCATCGTGAAGCAATAAGTCGAATCACATTGCACATGTAAAAGGGCAGCCCACCAAGGCTGCCCTTTTTCGTGCCGTGAAATCGTATAATCTCAACTCATTCAGAATTGAATGTTGAAAGGAGAGCGCATTCCTACGTCTCACGTTTCATTTCTCGAAGGATTTTGCACCTGACGAATTGAACCAACCCCAATCTTATGAAGCTGAATAAGCTCCTTTTGGCCTTGTGCCTCACACCATCCTTCTTGACCGCGCAGTACGGTTTGGAGGTGGAAGTTGTAAACTCTGACATCGGCTCTCTTGTCGGTGGCCTCGGAGTTGTCGATTTGACTGGTTACACCTGTTACCGGGCTTACATCACCATGGCAAACGAGGATGATTTCCTCAGTTCCATCTCTGGTGATGCTGTCAATCCGACCTACATCACCACCACGACCGACTTCTATCACGCTGCGCTGGGTGCTGCCACACCAAACGGCATCAACAGCCTTCTGTTCGCGGTATACCCTGAATTGGAGTATGATTCATGGGTGACCATCGGTCTGGACGGTGTGCCTGATGCTTTGGCCGGTGAAGCCAATGTGAGCACGGTACAATCATCGAATAACCAATGGGTGACCACATTCGATCCGGGAGGTGGATTGCCAGGTGCCAGTGTTGCCATCGATGACCCCATTGGTGGTGCTTGGTATGCCTTGAACGGGGATGCCAATGGTGTTGCCGGAACCGAGCTTCAAGTACTTGCCGGTCAATTTGTTACCACTGGTGATCTCAGCCTTCAATTCTACACGCAGATCTTCATCAACGGTGATGGATTGAATGAGGTCCCGGGAGAAGACGGAGCTGCGCGCCCGACTTACTTCTGGCCGGCTTCCTCCACCGAGGGTTGCACGGATGAAACGGCATGCAATTATGACGCAGAAGCGGGAGTGGATGACGGGTCATGCACCTATCCCTCGGAGACATACCTCGATTGTGATGACAATTGCCTGAATGACTCCGACATGGATGGGTTGTGCGATGAGTTGGAAACTGCGGGATGCACGGATCCCGCTGCATGCAACTACAATCCAAACGCCACGGATGATGATGGAAGCTGCGAATCAACTTCCTGTTTGGGTTGTACGGACGCAGCTGCATGCAACTATGACCCGGATGCTACGATTGACGATGGGTCCTGTGAATCCACGAGTTGTACAGGGTGCACCGACGCGGGCGCCTGCAACTATGACATGGACGCTACCATCGACGATGGTTCGTGTGACTTCAGCTGTATCGGTTGTACGGATGCTGAGGCGTGCAATTACGACATGGATGCGACGGTGGACAGCGGTGATTGCACCTACCCGGCTGCAGACTACTTGGACTGTGACGGCAACTGTATCAATGATGCGGACAACGACGGATTCTGCGACGAGGAGGAGGGATGCGGCGACCCTGAAGCATGCAACTACGACCCGAGTGCCGCTGTTGTCGAGGCCGATTACTGTCTCATTGTGGATACCGTGGCCGAGCACACGACGGGAGTCCTGGCAGGGATGACCACGTATCGTTTCTATGTCAAGTGTGCCAATCCGGCCGACTTTGTGAGCTCGGTTTCAGGTGACGCGAACAACCCCACCATCGTGACGACCACCGGTGGTTACTATCAGAACGAGCTCGGCGGTGCCACGCCGAATTCAATCACGCCTTTCCTGTTTGGTGCATTCCCGGACCTGCAATACGACTCATGGGTCACGATTGGACTATCATCCGCTCCTGACGCCGGCATTGGTGAAGCCAACGTGTCTACGGTTCAAGGCACGGCGAATCCTTGGTTGACCAATTTCGACCCAGGATTCGGAGCAATCGGAGACGATATCGTCATTGATGATGCGGTAGGCGGAAGTTGGTTTGCACTGAATGGAGACGCCAATGGAATCGCAGCCAACAGTCCGGATCAGCAAGTGCTGATTGCCCAGCTGACCACGGATGGCGATGTCGCCGGCAACTTCTACGTGCAGATCTTCGAGAATGGAGTGGGGTCCAACGCGCTCTTCTTCAATTTCAACATTGGAGATGCCTGTATCGCCCCGGATGACGACTGTCTCTATCCCGAGGATGTATACGGAAACGACTATGTGGATTGTGATGGCAACTGTCTGAACGATGCCGACATGGACAGTGTTTGCGATGAGGATGAAATCGCCGGTTGTACCGACCAGGATGCCCTCAATTACAACCCGGACGCCACCGACTCTGATGATTCCTGTACCTATCCAGCTTCCAGCGTATTTGACATCATCGCGACCAGCGAGTCACATACGGTTCTGGAAGACCTCGTGGTCCTTGCAGGTCTGGACAGTGCCTTGACCTTTGACGGTGATTGGACAGTCTTTGCTCCTACCGATCTGGCAGTCGCTGCACTTCCAGATGCTGTGGTGGATTATGTGCTCAACAATCCTGAAGCACTGGCCGGCATCCTGACCTATCACGTGGCTTCAGGATTCGTCACCAGCGACATGCTCAGCGATGGCATGACCATCGAGATGTTGAACGGTGAGACCGCCACCATTACGTTTGACAACGGCAGTATTTTCATCGAGAATGCCGAGGTCATCATAGCCGACCTCATTGCCGAAAATGGCGTGGTGCACGTGATCGACGCGGTCATTGTACCACCGATTGCAGGTTGTACGAATCTGATTTCCTGCAACTACAATCCACTCGCCTCCACGGATGACGGCAGTTGTGAGAACATCAGCTGTGCCGGTTGCATCAATGAGTTGGCGTGCAACTACGACAGTACGGCCACACTCAGCGATGCTTCGAGCTGTACGTTCCCCATCGACCTCTACGGTGTGGACTACGTGGACTGCTTCGGAGAGTGTCTGAGCGACATTGACATGGACGGCATCTGTGATGAGGCCGAATTGGATGGCTGCATCTACGAAGACGCCTGCAATTATGACCCTGCTGCCACGGAGGACGATGGTTCCTGTGACTATGAGTCCTGCGCAGGCTGTATGGACGAGACGGCATGCAATTATGACATGGACGCGACCATTGATTCAGGCTGCCTCTATCCGGTGGATCTGTACGGGTCTCCCTATGTCGATTGCGACGGAGCATGCCTGAACGACAGCGATGGCGACGGCATTTGCAATGAGGAGGAGATTGCCGGTTGCCTCGATGAGAACGCCTGCAACTATGACAGCACAGCCACTGATTACGACGTCACGTTGTGCGATTACAGTTGTTACGGTTGCACCGATCCGACGGCGGCCAACTATGATCCCACGTCTACGATTGACGATGAGACCTGCCTCTATTGTGCGCTCGAAATCGACACGGCCATCACGGTGGTGGATTTGCTCTGCGCAGGAGACGCCAACGGAAGCATCACGATCGAGGGCTCCTCAGGGGGCATCGGTTCGGTGACCTACGCACTGGAGGGCCAACCATTCCAGAACAACCTCGTTTTCGACCAGCTGGATGGAGGATCGTACAAGATCATCGCCATGGATTCCCTGATGTGTGCGGACACCATTGAAGTCTCGGTGAACGAGCCTTCTCCAATCACTGTATTGGCATTCGCGACCGACCCCAACTGCAACGGTGGTGAAGATGGTTCCGTGCTCGTCACCGCAGAAGGCGGTACCGGAGCATTGACCTATGAATTGGGCGGCAACAGCAATTCGGACGGAAACTTCGAAGGTTTGGATGCCGGTCCTTACACCGCGTTCGTGACGGACGCGAATGGATGTGAGGTTTCCGTGGACGCTGAAGTTGCGGATCCTGCCGCCATCGTCATCACAGTGGATGGCACCACCGATCCCGATGGTGCACCGAATGGAGAAATCAACGTCTCCGTTGAAGGTGGAACCGGTGACCTGGCCTTCTCTTGGGACGGCCCCGATGGACCCTATGACACTGAGGATATTGCCGGTCTTGCGGATGGAACCTACACCTTGACCGTCACGGACGAGAATGGATGTACGGAATCCGAGACCGTCACCCTCACCGACGTTGGATTGCTCGAGGTCATGGGTGACCTGACCGTTTCCTTCATGCCGAACCCAACCAATGGTCAGGTAATCATGGAGTTGGGACAGCCGGTGAATGGCGCCATTCTCGAAGTATTCGATGCTTCCGGACGCCGGGTATTCCGTCAGGAGGCCATGAGCATTGGTGAGCGCTTGCCGCTTGACTTCGGTGGTCTGTCCGATGGCGTATACCAAGTGAGGATTACCGTGGATGCGTCCATGGCCACGCAACGCATCGTTGTGCGCCACTGACCTCCGAACCCTGCAAGTGATTGGAAAACGCCGGCCTATGGTCGGCGTTTTCATTTCCAGAAATCACCGCGATTCCTGAACTTCCACAACGATGATGACCCCCATGCTTCCAATCTCAAATTCCTGTGGCACATCCCGATGGATGTGGGCACTGTGTTTCCTTTGCACATTCCTGTCGTGGGGAAGCGATCATGCCGTTGCGCAGGATTGTGCGGCCGAGTGGACCGTGGAGATGCTGGTGCACCAAGGTGCAGACTCCGTACACCTCCAACTCGTCATGGACACCACGGCCACAACGGGTTTTGATGTGGCCTTGGATTCTCTTTGTCCACCGGATTCGCTGTTGCCCCTCGCATGCCTGATCAGTGGAGATACGGCGTTCATCGTCAGTGCGGTTCCTTCATCCGGCACCACCCCGATTTCGTTCACCTTGCTCGTAAATACGGACTCAGTGGAGACGGCCATTGAGTTTGACCTCGGCGATTTCCTGCTGGACTCGGCCATGGTGACGTGGTGGCATGAAGCAGACACCAATGTGGTGGACCTCATGACCACTTCCGTTGTGGCCCTTCCTGATTCATCCGGAGCGTTCAACCTGGAAGGCGTGCTGTATCCCAGCTGTGAAGTGCTGGGTTGCACGAATCCGGCAGCCTGCAATTTTGATTCCACGGCCACTTTGGATGATGGAAGTTGTGAATTGCCATTTTTCTGCTACGATTGCGATGGGAATTGCCTGTGCGACGAGGATGAGGACGGGGTTTGTGACCCCTTCGAATTCCCGGGTTGCACGGACCCTGATGCCTGCAACTATGCGCCTGTCTACACGGAGGAGGACGGCAGTTGTTTTTATGCCCAGCCCGGCTTTGACTGCGCGGGCTTCTGCCTGCCGGTCGACAATGACGAGTGTGGTTTCGCAATTCCGATTGCATGCAGCCAGATCGTGGAGGGGACGACAGTCTGCGCGGACACCACGGAAAGTGAATACTGCGACCAATACAACATCGGGCAGTATTTCCATGGCGGATTGTGGTATTCCATCATGGGCACCGGAGACACGTTGAGGGCAACCATGTGCTTCGAGGACACCGATTATGACACCTACCTCAGCATCTACGAGGGCGATTGTGATGACCTGAACTGCGTGGGAGGCAACGACGACCAGGACGAGGTGAACTTCTTCGCGGACCCCTGTTTCGAGAATTTCCTGTCCTCTTCCGTGGATTGGGAGAGTGAGGAAGGCGTGGAGTATTTCCTGCATGTGAGCGGTTCGAACGCAGTGACACCCGCCGTGGGTGGATTCGAATTCGTCTTGGTGTGCGATGGTGTGGAAGTCGGCACCTGCCTGGATTCGCTGGCCTGCAACTTCAATCCATTCGGCACGTTCGATGACGGGTCATGTGATTATGTCACTTGTGCCGGATGCGGCCTGTTCTCGGCTTGCAACTATGACAGCACCGCCTTCATCAATGACTTCACCCTCTGTGATTTCAGTTGCTATGGCTGCACGGATTCCGGGGCTTGCAACTTCAGTCCGGATGCGACCATCGAAAGTGGCCTCTGCGAGTATTCCTCCTGTGCAGGTTGCATGGATGAAACTGCATGCAACTATGATGAGGAGGCCATTCTCGAAGCGGACTGTGAGTTCACTTCCTGCGTGGGATGTACAGATGATGCGGCATCGAACTACAATCCTGCTGCGACCCAGGAGGATGGGAGTTGTACTTATTGCGACCTTGTCCTCTCACCCGTGACTGTTGGAATGGAGAGTTGTTTTGGTGCAGGGGATGGCACTGCCCAACTGACGGCCGATTCCCTGTTGTCCGACTCGGCCTTCTACACCTTGTCCGCCCCAGGTGTGGCAGAAAGTGGTCCTTGGAGCGGGGCTGGATTCGACGGATTGGCTCCGGGCAATTACCTGTTCACCCTGTTCGATGGGGATTCAAGCTGCAGTGCGGTGCGCACGTTCAGCATATTGGCTGCGCCGGACATCGCCCTGTTCGCCGTGGCATCCTCACCATTCTGTGCAGGAGGGGATGATGGCAGCATCAGTGCATTGGTGGCCGATACATTCGATGTATCGGGCTACACCTTGGATGGCGCCCCTGTGGACATCAATGGAAACTTCTCCGGACTCTCCGCAGGGCCATATTTCGTGGAGGTTCAAGCCGTAGGTCCTTCGGGAGCCACGTGTACGGATACCGTGACGGTGACGGTCGCGGATCCTCCCGGCATGACCATCACGCTGGAGGGCGTCGAAGGTGCGGACCCGAACCAGGAAAATGGCGAGGTCGAGATTTCCGTGACCGGAGGTGCTGAGCCTTATTCCTTCGAATGGACGGGCCCCACCGGATCATCAGGCCTGGAAGATCCCGATGACCTGGGAGCAGGGGAGTGGACCCTCATCGTGACGGATGATGATGGTTGTTCCGCTTCTCTCGTGGTGTCCATACCGTTGGGCATCGCGGAGTGGGGCGGGCCGAGGTTCACGCTGTGGCCGAATCCGACCAGCAATGCGTTCGAAATCCGGTTCGAGCGAAATTTCCAAGGCGAAATCCGCCTGGCCGATGTGACCGGTCGTGTATTGGACAGCAGCCCCGTTCAAGGCATGACTTGCTCCGGCACGCTGGACTCATGGCCGGCAGGCATTTATCTGCTCCGAGCGGAGGACACCTCCGGCCGTGGAAGTACGGTCCGCATCGTCAAGCAGGACTGATGCCCGCCTCAAAGGTCACCCGCGGGATATTGGCGCTCCCATAGGACTTCACCTGCCGCATCATAGGTGCGGATCGTAAGTATGCGTTCCTTTCGTGGGCCCGTGATCTCGAGCGTGCCATAATTCCGTACGCCCACCATCGTGCCTTCGACCCGCCGGGAGTTGGGCTCGCTGTTGTGGTCATAAGTGCTGCTCGTCAGTGCACTGCAGGTGAAGTCCAACACCTTGCGCCCATCGGCAAAAGTGACCTCGCTCAATTCCGTGCTGTGCCGGTCGCCGGAGAGAAAGACGACACCGTGGATGCCTTCCTGTTCAATCCTGTCCAACAATTCATCCCGCTCTTCGGCATACAGGGCCATGTTCTCGTATTCGGCGAAATCGGAAAGGAACTGTCCACCTACAGCGATGAACTTGAAGGGCGCACGGCTGTATTTCAATGCCTGGATGAGCCAGTCCACTTGGCCTTTTCCAAGCACTTGAGGCGCATTGGTGATGTTGCCATGATTGACCCGGAAGGTCCGGTTGTCGAGCAGAAAGAAATCAGCATCGTGGAATTGGAAAGCGGTTGTGACGCCTTGCCCTTGCAGGTCAGGGATTCCCGCTGATGGGTTGGCCCAGAATTCACCGAAGGTGGCGGCAGCCCAATCCTTGTGGACCCAGCTTCCGTCCGAATCGTTCGGGCCGTAGTCGTGGTCGTCCCAGATGGCATAGTGTGGGCAGGTGCCGAGCAACTGTTGCAGTTCAGGTACGGCCCTCAGGTGGCTGTACCGGTGTTGCATGCCCGAACGAGAACCCCAATCAACTTCCCGGAAGTAGACATTGTCTCCCAGCCAGAGCATGAGGTCCGGGCGGGTCGCAGCTATGGTCTCGAATATGGCATAACCACCACCATAGGGCTTTCCGGGACGGTCATAAGCGTCCTCGTTGATGAATACGCAGGAGCCTACAGCCATCGTGAAGGGGGGAGGGTCGAACCGATATTGCCAGAGCGGCTGGGTGGTAAAGCGGAGCAAGTCCGGATCGAATCCGGTCTCCGCGCGCTCACCGTCGACGAGGACCTGATACCGATAAGCGGTTCCGGGTTCGAGACCGCCCACATCAAAAGTGGCAGTGTTGGCCGTGGCGTCCTCCAATTTCTGCTCGGGCAGCACCTTGACCATGGTAGGGGCGTTGCCCATGCTGTCTGCCCAGCACACGAGTGTGGCCGTGCAGGGCGCCTTGGTCTGTATCCAGATTCTGGCATCGCGCAGTCCGGTATGGCCCACCATGGGTTGACATGCCATCTGCGCCATGGCCGGGGTCGACAGCATGGCGGAAATGGCGAGGACGACGAGTGACGTATTCCGCATCACGAAAAAGGGTTGGCCCCGAAGTTCGGAACCAACCCCCATTCAAGAGCAGATGTTGGAAATTCAGTCAATGGTGTAGTCCACGCCTTCGATGGCGGGACCAATCTTCACCATGTACTGGATGCCTTCGGTTTCAATCCGGATCATCTTGAACACCTCCCGGCTCGTGGGAAGACGAAGGTTGAAGGTCTGGCCTTCGAATCCGTCTGGATAGCGGGACTTGATCATGGATCGGATGGAGTGATCGAGCTTTTCGTAGCTCACGATGCGTCGGTTGGACATGGGGCAACAGTTTGGAATCGACTTCGGATACTCGATGCCTCCATAAAAGGTTTCATTCCATGTGAAGGATGCCTGCAGCGTGGCTGCACCACCCAGTGCAGCCTTATCTTGTCGGGCAAACCTGCAGCCATGCAATCCCTTGTAGAACGCATCCGAAACCAGACCCCACGAGATTTCGATTTCGAGTGGCTGGGACGGTTCGTTCGGGGCATCGATCTGCCATCGTTGGATCTGGATGGTGTGGTGCCGGAATACGAGGCGTCATCCGGGAATTATGCCCGGAACATCATGTTGATGGAGCCGTTCGAGGTGGTGGTCCTGCACTGGCCTCCAGGCGTTGAAAGTGCCATACACCATCACGAAGGATTCTGGGGATACGTGCTCTGCGTGGAAGGAGAGCTCGAGAACGTGGAATACACCTACGACGCGGAGCGCAGAGAATTGCGTGAACGTGGAGCCCTTCAGGTCAGAACGGGAGGGGTCTTGCCCGAGCCCGATGGAACCATACACAAGATCGCCAACGCCAGCAGGGTCCATCCATTGGTGACCATACACTTCTATGCTCCCGCATTGGAGACGCTGGACGGGATGGTGCTGTTCGATGCCGAGAAGGGTTGGCGCGGAGAGCTCAACGCAGAAGCGACGACGGCTTCATTCCATCAGGATCCGAGTGGCTTCCGGAGTCTCGAGAAGGACGCCTTCACCTTCATTCCACTGTGTGAGGTCGCCGGTCATCGCACGCACAGGTTGTATCCTGTCATTCCCAAACCTTCACCGGGTGAGATTCTTGCGGGTATCGATTGCTACTATTCGGAACAGGCCATCGAATACGACGCTTTCGACGGTGAGAGCCGGAAGCGGAGGTCATATACGGACAGGATCAACGGCATCATCGCACGGGACCTCATGGATCATCCGCCGGGCCGGATGCTGGACATCGCGTGTGGTACGGGTCGTCGGGCGATGGACATCCTCGAGGCATCCGGTCTGGATTATGACCTCGAGGGCGTGGACATCAGTGCATCCATGGTTGAGCAGGCGAGGGAGCGCGGGGTACAGGCGCGGATCGGCGTGTGGAACGAGTGCAATGTTTCAAGGTCCCATTATGATGCGATTTCCCTGCTGTATGCTTTCGGGCACATTCCGAACGTGGAAGAACGGCGGAGGAGCCTGGTCAAAGTGTTCGAGGCCTTGCGCCCGGGTGGAAGGTTCTACTTCGACGTTTTCAATGTGGAGAACCCCAACGAATGGGGTCCCGAGGCCCTGCGCCTTTTCGAAGAGTTGCAGCTGGAGAAGGAGGGCTATGAGTCAGGTGATCTGTTCTACAAGAGACACGATGGACGGTCCATGGCATTCCTCCATTACTGCAGGCAGGATGGAATCACGGCCCTTGTCGAGTCATGCGGACTGCACGTGGTGGCCGTGCACCGGATCGGTTACGTGGAAAGGCCCGGAGAGATCCTGAAGCCCGATGAGCCCGGAGGAAACCTCTTGTTGGTGGTTGAAAAACCCGGTTGAGACAACATCTTGCGGAGTCGCAGGTTGAACCATCATGACGGATTTCGAGGATCGGAAAGAATATGCCAAAGGGCAACTGGATGAATCCAGCGTGGCGGAGGTGGGACAATTCCTGAGGGGATGGCTCGAAGAAGCCAAGGCATCAGACCCCGCTGATTACAACGCCATGACCTTGTCCACCCGGGGGTTGGACGGGCACCCCAATGCACGGATCGTCTTGCTCCGTTCGGTCGAGGAAGTCGCGGGTGGTCCAGCGATTACATTCTACACGAACTACGAGAGCGAGAAAGGACGGGAATTGGATGCGCATCCCCATGCGGCAGCGACATTTTTCTGGCGCGAACTCGAGCGTCAATTGAGGGTGCGGGGAAGGGTGGTGCGGATGTCCCCTGAGGATTCCGATCGGTATTTCGCTTCGCGACCAAGGGACAGCCGAATCGGCGCCTGGGCTTCGAATCAGAGCAGGGACATCGACGACCGTTCAGCCTTGGAGTCATCGTGGCGGCATTTTGATGCCAAGTATCCCGGAGATGTTCCGCGACCACCGCATTGGGGCGGCTTCCTGCTCCTGGTGGATGGCATCGAGTTCTGGCAGGGGCGACCGGGAAGGATGCACGACCGCCTTTTGGCGAAACGTGAAGCCGGCAAATGGTCGGTCCGCCGTCTTCAGCCTTGAGGCTTTGGTTCAGCCGACATGCAGGATGAGCCCCTTGAGGTATCGGGCCTCCGGATGTCCGGCGCGTGTCGGGTGATCGCCAGGTTGTCCCAGCCTCCGCAAAATGCGGACTTGCCGACCTGATTCGACCGCTGCGGCCACGATGGTGTCCTCGAACAATTTGGCGTCCACAACCTGACTGCAACTGAAGGTCCACAACAGTCCACCGGCAGGCATCTTGCGCAGTGCGGTCGCGTTGAGTCGTTTGTACCCTTGCACAGCCTTGTGTCGCGCGGAACGGCTCTTGGCATAAGCAGGAGGATCCAGAATCACGACGGGAGGAAGTTCCGCGGCTTGGCGCAGGTAGGCCATCACATCTCCCTGCACACCGGTATGACGGTCAGCGAAGCCATTCATCCCGGCATGGTCCTGTGCAGCCTCGATGGCCGGACCGGATGCATCGAGGCTGATGACATGGGAGCTGCCACCTTTCAGTGCCGCCATGCTGAAGCCTCCGGTGTAACTGAAAGCATTGAGCACCTCCCGTTCCCTGACCCATTCCATGAGCAACTTGCGATTGTCCCGCTGGTCAAGGAAGAATCCCGTCTTCTGACCCGCAACAGGGTCTATCGTGTAGCGGATGCCGTGTTCCATGATGGCATGGGGGAAGTCGACAGGATTCTCCGAAGCCCACACCACACCATCCACGGATCCTGATATCGAATCGGGCAGCTTGTCGAGCAGGGCTTCACTTTTGTTCACGATGGCCTTCAGCCCAGAGCCGAGGGCGGCGCGCAGCCCTGAAATGATGTCGGGCATGGCGCGGTCCATTCCCCGGGAATGCGTCTGGACGACGGCCATGCCGTCATACCAATCAACCACCAGGCCCGACAGACCATCACCCTCGCCATGGACCAGGCGGAAGGCGTTGTTGACTTCATTTCCTGGCGCATATCCCATGGCTTCGCGGACATGCAGGCAATCCCTGAACCGCGCGCTCCACCACGGACCATCCGGCGGTGATGTCCGTTTCCCATCGGTCAGGATCCGCACGGCGATCGATCCGTCTCCCCAATGGCCCCAACCCATGCTCGTTCCTTTCGAAGTCACCACCCGAACCCAGTCGCCGGCGGCCGGTGGCTGATCATCGACCTCAAGGCGCTGGACAGCACCAGAAAACACCCACGGGTGGCCCCTCAACAGCCCTTTTTCCTTGCCCGGGTGAAGGTGCACATCCGCATGCAACGTGGTCTGGTCCGACATGGGAGCAAGGTAGTCCTGAGCGTTCGGCCTTCCGCTTCAAGGCTGGACTTTCACCACACCTTCCGACCATGAAATCCTGCCTTCGGCCCGCCACCGTTCGAGGACTTCCCTGACCGCCGGCTGGTGGACGGGGGGGACGAGGCGCTGGAGTTCGGCAACCGTGACGCCACCTTTGACCCAGCCCAGGACGGCATCCTCTGTAGGAGCAGGAGGTGGAGTGCATCGGTCGCAGATGCCGCATTCGGCTTCCTCACCGGCATCGAACCCATGCTCGAGTGCGACCGCCCTGCATTGTGCGGTGCCCACATATGCCTTCATCCGTTCCCAACGGATTTCAGTGCCCTTCACTTGATCCTCCAGAATGCTCCGGGGCAGTCTTGCGGACGATGCGTCGGGCCTGCCGACATGGAATCTGACCAAGGCCCTGTCCTGGGAATGAGCCCAATCCACGACACCCATTTCGCGCAGCCTCGAAAGGTGCTGCCATCCAGCATGTACATCGCAGCTTACAGCTTCGAATAGGGCCTGTCCATCCAATGGCCACATCGTCCGCTTTCGCACGTCATGATGGGCCGTGAGGACATGGAGGAATGTTCCGTCCACACCCTGCTTGGCGGCGTCGAAACGGGCATCACCGGGTGCGGCGGTCCAAAGTGCCATGGTCTGGGATGCGGCTGGCGACATGGTCATCCAACCCGCCCTGCACATCAGGTCCATTGACTTCCGGACGGTCGACAAGGGCACCTTGGCTCTTCTCGCCAATGTCGTCAGCATGATCTCCCGATCATCTTCCATGACGGCTCCCACGGCAATGCCCAAGTGATTGGCCAGTGCCTGGAGAACCTCCCGCACTTCCTGCTGTTCCGGCCACTGGCGAGCGACGTGTCGCGCTGCATCGGCCAGGGCATTTCCGTCCAGGAACATCTCAGCCCGAGCCGGGAGACCGTCCCGTCCCGCTCGTCCCGCTTCCTGTATGTATGCCTCCGGTGCTTCGGGCAAATGGGCATGGGCCACATGGCGGACATCCGGCTTGTCGATGCCCATGCCGAAAGCAGTGGTGCAGGCCAGAACCTGTCGTCTGCCCTCGATCCAGTCCTTCTGGTGGGCATCCCGAATCGCCCTCGGCATTCCCGCATGGTAAGGGGCCGCATTGAGACCGTGGGCCTCGAGCATGGAGGCCATGGATTCAGCATCGCGTCGGGTGCGCACATACAGGATGGCGGAGCCCGTCAGCCGATGTGCCCAGTCAATGATGGCAGCGTGCCGGTCGCGGACCTCATGCACGGCGAAAGCCAGGTTGCTTCGCCTCATGCCGGATCTGATTCGGACACATTCCCGCATGCCGAGCAGGCGTTCAATGTCATCGGCCACCTGTTCAGTGGCGGTGGCCGTCAAGGCCAACCAGCTGGCCTTTGGATGCCATGTCCGCAACTGGCCGATTTCGAGGTAATCGGCGCGGAAGGTGTGGCCCCATTGACTCACACAGTGTGCTTCGTCGACCACAATCATGCGCACATCCATGCTCCTGCACGCCACCTCGAATTCCGGATTCGCGAGCCGTTCAGGTGCGATGAAGAGGAAACCACCTGGTCCGAACCTGCCATTGTCGAGGACCCGTGCCACATCCGATTTGTGCATGCCGGAAGTCAATGCGGATGCCGGGATTCCTCTGCGCGTCAGTCCCTGCACCTGGTCGGCCATGAGGGCCACCAGTGGACTGACCACGAGGCACACACCGCCTTTGAGCAGGCCTGGAACCTGATAACAGATGGACTTGCCGCCTCCCGTGGGAAGGATGGCCAACGTATCCCTCCCTTCTGATGCAGCGGTCACCACGGGAATCTGTGGCGGCCTGAAGGAAGAAAATCCCCAATGCTCGCGCAGCACATCTTCCAATGCGGTCAGCGAGGGACGGATTGAGGGAGTCTGTGCCATTTCCTGCCTTGGGAAGGTGCAGGCGTGTGATGTCGGTTCTACCTTTCGGCCCGAACCCACAAGGAGCACCTGCCCCTGTGCAAACCACCGAAAGATGTTCGTAGCTGGCAATTGGAAGAGCAACAAGTCATTCAATGAGGCGAAGGAATTTGCCAACGCCATGGCCGCCATGGCCCCCATTCCGGAAGGAGTGGAAGTCATGGTCGCGCCACCGGCACCATATCTCGCTGCCCTGGGACAGTCGGATTGGCCATGCAGATTGGGGGCCCAGAACGTGTCGGCAACCGGACCCGGAGCGCAGACGGGAGAGTTCACGGCTGAAATGTTGGCGGGATGCGGTGTGCAGGATGTGATCGTCGGCCACAGTGAACGGCGTGATGGCCATGGCGATGACGATGAAACCGTATCCGAAAAGGTGAACCGGGTCCTCGAGGCGGGACTTCGCGTGGTGTTCTGCTGTGGTGAGTCCCTGCAGGACCGGCAGACCGACGTCCATTTCGACAAGGTGCTGCGACAGATGGAAACGGCCATCCTTCATTTGCCATTGGAGGTCATGGACCGCGTGGTCGTCGCATACGAACCCATCTGGGCCATCGGAACCGGACTGACGGCCACCGCCGAACAGGCACAGGAGATGCATGCAGCCATCCGCGGATGGCTGCGCGAGGCATTTGATGGAGATACGGCATCCCGAATCCCGCTGTTGTATGGAGGAAGCTGCAAGCCCGGCAATGCCGATGCGCTGTTTTCCTGTGACGATGTGGACGGAGGATTGATTGGAGGAGCGGCATTGGATCCCGATGCGTTCAGGGCCATCATCGAGGCGGCGGGTCGGGTAGCATCCAGCCGGATTTCCCTCGATGCGAATTCCTGAACATGGCATGGAAGCGCATCCACGTCAGATGCACCCCGGACCAACCCGGGCATGAAATCGCCACCGCATGGCTGGCGGAGGCGGGATGCAGCATGTTCGAAGACACGCCGGAAGGGCTGCAGGCATACGGACAGGCTGAGGAAATAGATGGGGGCCTGCTCGCCACCATAGAACGGGACCTCGCACCGTTGGGGTTGTCAGAGTGGCGCATTTCCGAGGTGGAGGACGAGAACTGGAATGCCCGATGGGAATCAGATTACCCGGAAGTGGAGGTCGGCAGGGATGTGCGCATTTCGGCGCCTTTCCACCACCGCTCCGATTCCGGCGGTTTCGCCCATCAGATCACCATCCAACCGAGGATGGCCTTCGGAACAGGCCACCATGGAACCACGGCGGGCATTCTGGCAGAAATGGCGGGCATGGATTGGACTGGCCAGCGCATTCTGGACATGGGCTGCGGTTCTGGCGTGTTGGGCATCTACGCGGCGATGAGGGGTGCAGCAGAAGTGCTGTTTGTCGACATCGATGCGTGGAGTGTGCGCAACACCTTGGAGAATCTCGAGCTCAATGGATTTGGCCAAGATGGACGCTTTGAGGTCAGGGAGGGCGGTGCCTCCGTATTGGGCAGTGCCGATGAAGGACGGTTCGATGTGGTGGTCGCCAACATCAACCGCAACATTCTCCTGGAGGATATGGAGCACTATGCCCGGGTGGCCCGCGCGGAAGCCACCTTGATGCTGAGTGGGTTCATGGCGCCCGATGTGCCCTTGCTCGAGTCCAGGGCGGAAGCATGCGGTTGGGTCGGTCCTGCAGTTCGGAACGAAGGGGAGTGGCGCGTGCTTACCCTTCGAAGGTGAAGCTGATGATGAAGCTCCGGGTTCGGAGTTGATCGAAAGCGGCACTGAAGGGGGTATCGTCCTGAATGAGCACGTTGCGCATGCCGAACTCCGTTTTCATTTCCACGGTGAACTTGAAGAAGGGAAGGAAGAAGTCCGCGCCTGCACCGACATCGATGCTGGAATTGCCCTTGGCCAACTTCAGGATGTACCCATCCTGCAGGCTTTGATTCACGTCCGCCTGGCTCTGCATGTCGCGGCTCAACTTGCCGCCGATGAGCGCGTAGGGTGCAAAATTGCCGATGCGCTCGGTCCGCAGCTTGACCAGCAGCGGGAAGTCGAGGTAGACGCTCTCCGTGCGGACATTGACGGGCTGGGTGGTGCCATCCGGGTTCCTGAACCTGAACAGCAGTCCGCGGTCCTGAAAGCTCAATCCGGGGATGAACCGGATGCGCACGGTGGAATTGACATTGAGGGACGCGAGCAAGGCCAGATTGAATCCGGAGAGCGCATTGTTCTCCACACTGAGCAGACTGTCAGCAAAGGTGAAGTCTGGTCTGAGCTTGAAATTGAAGGAACTGCTGTTCCCGCTGAGCAGGAATCCGAAGTGATAGGCGCGGTAATCGAATTTGGCGAGGTTCTCCTTGGCGGTTTGGGACTGGGCTCCCAGCGCAATGGACATGAGCAGCGCCAAACCCATCACACGCATGGCAGCCCTGTTGAAGGAGAAGGTCCGATTCATTTGCCTTTGCGGGAAACCAACGCTTCCCACCCGGCGAAATTGCATCATGGGGTTCACCCCCGCAACCATTGTCCGGTCATCGCGGTGAAGAGGGAGGTGGTCATGGCGGCGGCCACCCACATCAAGAGGCTGGCGGTGAAGTGCCACAGGGGATCGAATTGGAATCGGAGGCCTTCCAGGGCCCGCTGTTTCGCTGTGTCCCTGTCCATGGCAGCCAACCGTTCATCCTCTTCCTGTAAAGCGGCATACTCCTCCTCATCGGCGAGGGAACGTTCGATGAATTGTTCCCGTTCCATTTTCCGGAATGCCGTGGACTCTGCACAGACCACGTGGTGGAAGCCCACCGTACTGATGGATGCAAGGAGCGCGTAGAGGATGGCAGGGCGCAGGGCGCTCTTGAAGCGATAAATCAGAGAGTTGTCCTCAAATTGCTGAAATACAAAGAATAAGCAACAAGAAATCAACAGTCCGAAATGAGAGAGCACCCCCAGTGTGATGCCCATCTCAAAAGGCAGGGTCGAAGCGGTTCCCAGGCGAATGAACCACCAGAGAAGGATGGCGATCCAGGGGATGAAGGGCCTGTAGGAACTGGCCGATCCCATAGCGCCGGCTTCAGCCATTCATCGTGATCAGGAACTCCTCGTTGGAATCGGTCCGGCTCATGCGGTCCTTGAGGAATTCCATCGCCTCGATGGGGTTCATGTCCGAGAGGTGCTTGCGCAACACCCAGATGCGCTGGAGCATCTCCTTGTGCATCAGAAGGTCTTCGCGACGTGTGCCGGAAGACAGGATGTCGATGGCCGGATAAATCCGGCGGTTGGAAATGCGGCGATCGAGCTGCAATTCCATGTTGCCCGTCCCCTTGAACTCTTCGAAGATCACCTCGTCCATCTTGGATCCGGTCTCGGTCAGTGCGGTGGCGATGATGCTGAGGGAGCCCCCGTTCTCAATGTTCCGCGCCGCGCCGAAGAAGCGCTTCGGCTTCTGCAGGGCGTTGGATTCCACACCACCGGAAAGCACTTTTCCGGATCCGGGTGCCACGGTGTTGTATGCCCTCGCGAGGCGGGTGATGGAGTCCAGCAGGATGCAGACGTCATGCCCGCATTCGACCATGCGCTTGGACTTCTCCAGGACAATCTCGGCAATCTTGACATGGCGGTCGGCCGGCTCATCGAATGTGGAGGCGATGACCTCGGCATTGACGCTCCGCTTCATGTCGGTCACCTCCTCCGGACGCTCATCGATCAGCAGGATGATGAGATAGGTTTCGGGGTGGTTCTCGGCGATGGCGTTGGCCACGTCCTTGAGCAGGGTGGTCTTTCCCGTCTTCGGCTGGGAGACAATCATGCCGCGTTGACCTTTTCCGATGGGAGAGAAGAGGTCCATCACGCGTGTGGACATGTTGCCGTTCTTTCCCGCCAGATTGAAGGCTTCCTGCGGGAACAGGGGCGTCAGGTACTTGAAGGGCACCCGGTCACGGACCCAAGAGGGATCCCGTCCATTGACCTTGAGTACTTCCACCATGGGGTAATACTTGTCTCCCTTGCGCGGCGGACGGATGGAGCACACCACATTGTCACCGGTCTGCAGACCGGCCGCCTTGATCTGGCGGTTGCTGACGTACACATCGTCCGGGCTGTTCAGGTAATTGTAGTCGGCACTGCGGAGATAGCCGAATCCTTCCGGCATGATTTCGAGGACGCCCTCGGCCTGTGCGATGCCATCGAAGTTGAATCCGTGCTCTTCGGGTTCGCCGAGGCGGTCGCGGTCGCGGTCCCGATGATCACGGCGGTCACCCCGATCACCCCGATCCTTGCGGTCTCCTCGGTCATCCCTGTCCCGGCGGTTGTTCCGGTTGCGGTCTCGGCGGTCGCCCCGGTCATCCCGATCCTTGTGGTCCCGGCGATCCCCTTTGTGGTCATCCCCACGACCCCCGTCCCGGTTGCCTTCCTTCTGCTCACCTGCTTTTTTGGCTTCCACTTGGTCCTTGTCCTTCTCCCTGCGCCGACCACGTTCACCATCTCCTTCGACACGGCCGTTTCGGCGGGGCTTCTCCAGCTGGTCGCCGCCATCTTCGGAGCTGTCCTTTTTGGCAGCTGCACGCTGGCGGCCCCGACCGGAACCGGACGCTTCTTTTTTCTTCGTGTCATCGCCGCCCTGCTTGGCCTTGGCGCTCGTGGATACTGCCTGCTCGTCGAGGATGGCATAGACCAGTTCCTGCTTCTTCAACTTGTCCGTGCGGGCAATGTTGAGCTCCTTGGCGATGTCCCGGAGCTCGGCAACCTTTCGGCTGTTCAAATCAATGATGTCGTACATGTGGGGTTCCCACCTGGGTGGGCGAATGTGCGTAAAACTTTCCCTGAGGAGAGGCCCGAAGGCCGTGCACCAGTAGATGCACTGCAAGTTTACGACAACTTTCGCGGTTGACGGTGATTATTCAACGCGGCCCCAATTCCACCACCTCCGGGCGTTGGATGGTCCCGTTCTCCAGATGGAAGCGCAGCAGGGTCCGGACCCTATGGAACCCCTGTTTTCCCGCCGCTCCGGGATTGAGGTGGATGCCGCCCCAAGACTTGTCATGCTGGACCGTGAGCAGATGGGAATGACCGCAAATGAAAATGTCCGGCCGGTGTTGGTTCAATCCACGCCTGATTCCTTTGGCATATCGCCCAGGCCGCCCTCCGATATGGGTCATCCAGATCCTGCACCCCGCACGCTCGATGTGCTGGTGCTCGGGAAAATCCCGGCGGATCAACTGGTCATCGATGTTGCCGTGGACGGCGACAAGGGGCTTCAATTCCGCCAATGCATCGGTGACCCTGAAATCTCCAATGTCACCGGCATGCCAGATTTCATCGCAGGTGGAGAGGTGATGCAGAATGCGGTCATCCATGTGGCCGTGCGTATCACTGATCAGCCCGATGTGCATGTCGGCAATTTCGCCCATGTCATGCGATTGGCCCCATCTTGTCGTTCTTCAAACAGCCCCGACATGAATCGTCTGTTTCAAATCCTCTTTCTGCTGTGTCCCTTGTTGCTTGCTCCACAGGTGTCCGCATTCGGTCAACCCGGTGCGCGGTTGCACTCCGATAACAAGAAGGCCATCAAGTTGTACCGCCGCGCCATGGACATGAGCCGCGCTTACATGGTGGAGGAAGAAGGAAGGGAGCAGAGCAGGGAGGAAGTTGAAGCGCATTTGATCAAGGCCCTCGAGCTCGATCCGGAATTCGCCGAAGCAGAGCGTGTTTTGGCGGCACTGCGTTTCGATGCCGGGCGTTTCGAGGAAGCAAGGGACTACTATGCGCACTATCTGGAAAGATGGGGTGGGGATTGGATCCGCGACCACCTCGCCTGGGCGGAGGCGGCCCGACATGCCTTGGACCCCGCTGGAATGAAGCGCGCCATGGTCGCCATGCAGGCCATTCCGGGGGTCATGGAGGGCCCGGATTTGGAGCGCATCTCCGGAGTGGTCAAGGATGCCGAGTTCATGGGGACAGCCCTGATGCACCCCGTTTCGGCCATAGCGGAGGCCCTGCCGGCACCGGTGTCCACATTGGAGGACGAGTATTTCCCCAGCGTATGGCTTGCAGGGGAGGCATTGGTCTTCACACGACGGGTCCTGGACGCCCGTTGGCAGCAGGGCCAGGAAGACCTTTTCGTGGCACGGAGGTCATCCACGGGATGGGGTCAACCCCAGCCGTTGTATGGACTCAATACACTGGACAATGAAGGCGCTGCCTCGCTTTCCGGAGACGGCATGAGCATCGTGTTCACGATGTGCAGGGAAGCCGATCGGCCGGGTCAGGGTGCGCACAAGGGCAGTTGTGACCTTTACTCCGCCTACCGTTTCGACAACACGTGGAGTCGACCAGAAAATCTCGGAGCCGTCAATTCCACGGCATGGGAAAGCCAGCCGTGCCTCAGTCCTGATGCCGGGCAATTGTATTTCACCCGCGGAGCGGGCCGCCCCGGCAGCCGCAAGTATGATCTGTTCACTGCGCGTCGGAACGGGGATGGGACCTGGAGTGCTCCCTTCCGGATGGGAGGAGCCGTGAATTCAAAGGGCAAGGAAATGCGTCCGTTCATCCACCCCGATGGACGCCATCTGTATTTCGCCTCGGATGGACGCACGGGAATGGGGGGCATGGACCTGTTCGTCAGCACACTGGATGACCAGGGACGGTGGGGAGAGCCGGTCAACCTCGGCTGGCCCATCAACACACCGGATGACGAGACCGGCCTTGTCGTGGCCTCGGACGGGGTGACCGCCTATTTCAGTCGGGAAATTGAGGGCCAGCTCGATCTCCATGTCCTCACACTGCCGGTCTCGGTCGCAGCAGATCCGACAGCAGCCATGGAAGGTCGGTTGACCAACCCTGATGGCCGGCCGCTGGCCCAAGGTCGGATCACCTTGTTGGACCGGTCGACCGGTGCGCCTTTCGCCGAGGCCCTCGCCGCCGCCGATGGCACGTATCACCTTCCGGTACCCCTCGATCGGCCTTTCGCCGTACTCGCTGAGGCCCCCGGACATCTGTTCCAATCAGAGCGCATCGAGGCAGGTACCATCACGGGAAGGAAAACGCTGGATTTCGAGCTCCAGCCCTTGCAGGTCGGAGAGGAGGTGGTCCTCCGGAATGTCTTCTTCGAAAGTGGCAGTGCGGCCCTCAGTGGCGAATCGCAGGCCGAATTGGGCAGGGTGGGTCAATGGCTCTCAGCCCAACCTGCGGTGCGCATGGAGGTGGGAGGACATACGGACGACGTGGGATCGGCAGCCGACAACCTCTTGCTTTCCGAGGCGCGCTCGCGTGCCGTCAGGGATGTCCTGCTGTCCGCCGGAGCCCGGGAGGAACAACTCGTTTCAAAAGGGTACGGTCAATCCCAACCGGCCGTGGAAGGCATGACGGAGGAGGCCCGACGGCAGAACCGCCGAACCACCCTTCGGGTGCTCGGATTGGATTGAACGGCGGGTTCAGCGGACCATCAGGTCCGCATGGCCGACCGCGGTCCAGACCATGTACCGACCAGCAGCCCAATCCTGGATGTCCAATGAAAACCGCAAGGCTTCCACCGTGGATTCAAAGATGATCCGACCGGTCATGTCACGCACCACGAGCGGACCGCCAAGGGCACCGTCCGTGACACTGATGTCGACGGTGCCTGCAGCCGGCACCGGATGGACGAGCAGGGGCCTGACCACCGGGCTGGGCACGGAGGCGGGGTCCGACGTGCTGAACTCCTTGATGATGTTCGGCGGGGATCCGGGGTACGAGACACCATTGAAAGCGAGATAGAAAGCGCCCGTATAGGGATTGACGGCGATGTCCCGGATGCGCTGGTTGAAGCTGCCGAAATATGCCTCCTGTTCCACCACGGCAGCGCCATCCTCCGACATCTCCATCACGATGACGCGCCCGGGGAGAGGGTCATTGAATCCACTCATGACGGCCATCATGATCTTTCCCTGGAACTCCGGGATGGCCTCATGGGTGTAGTATTCCAACCCATTCAGGGCGATGCAGGGCGACCAGGCAGCCAAGGGCTCGGCCACATTCCATTCCTCGCAGAATGCCTGCTCGGATGCGAGGTTGCAGGCCCCTTGGACATCCGGCCAGCCGTAATTGCGTCCCGCTTCGACAAGGTTGAACTCATCGTCGTTGTTCTGTCCGTGCTCGGATGCGTAGATGAGCCCATTCGGTCCAATGCAGAGTCCTTGGGGATTGCGGTTGCCCCAAGTGTAGACATAGCTGTCCGGCCAAGGGTTATCGGCAGGTACCGTGCCATCGGGATTGAGGCGCAGGATCTTGCCATTCAGGCTTCCGAGGTCCTGGCTGTTCGCCGTGGCACCGGCATCTCCCGTGGTCATGAGCATGGTGTTGTCCGGCAACCAGAGCAGCCGGCTGCCATTGTGGATTTGTGCTCCGGGCAGGGTGAGCAATTCCTGCTCGTTCACCAGGTTGGTCCCATCCCATTCGAAGACGCTGAGGTGTTCCGAAACGCTGAACTGACCATCACAATACACCACCCAGACACGGGGGTCCTCCGGGAAATCCGGATGCTGCACCATCCCGAGCAATCCCGGCTCACCCGATCCGTTGAAGGTCACGTTCAGGTCCAACACAGTGGTGTACGCTCCGGTGCCGGGATCGATTCGGATGACACGCCCTTTCCGTTCGCTGCACCACAACATGTCATCTCCTCCCCAGAGGATTTCCCAGGGAATCTGGCTGTCGGTGACCAGGTCGCTGGCATACAACGTGGTATTGCCCACGGTGAAGGTGTCCTGGGCGGTCAACACAAGGGGAAGGAGCAGGCAAGCTGCAAATCCCGAGTTCATCAATTGGCGCATCATGGTGCAAGAATAGGCGTTCACCTGCGCATGTGCGGCATCAAGGTGCACCGTTGATGGCCACCGCGGAATAAGGTGGAATGCCCCTGCCGGTCAGATTGCCGACCAAGGATTCTGCGCCGGCCAGCTCGGGCAGGGAGACGAATCCACCGCTCACATTGAGGTAAACCGTGGTGGATTCCTCCAGATACTGCCTACTGACCTTCAAGACCTGAGGTGCAGGCTCCGAAAGTGCCGTCTGGCCGTACATCATGCTCATCCTGCTGCGCCGCAGGCCTATCCACGCCTTGGTCATTTCCCGGGTGCGCTTTTCCTCGAGATCCAATGCATCGAACCGCACCATTCGACGGTTGTCCGGATCGTTGCCTCCCACATCGGCATACTCGTCACCCTGGTAGATGCAGGGAACACCGGGCATGGACATGTTGAATGCCGTCAACAGGCGCATGGCCTGGTGTCCCCGCATCCCTTGACGCCGGATATCACGGGTCCATCCCGCCAATTTGTGGTCTTCCTCCCACCTCACCGTGCCTTCAGCCAGGGAAGCGAAACGGGGACGGTCCTGGTTTCCAGTGATGGTGCCCATCAGGTGGTGCGCACCGTATTGGCCCAATCCCTCCTCAGCCACCTGGATGAGGTCCCCCATCCCCGCACTGTCCTTGCCGAAGGCGACGATGGCCTTGTCGTACAGGTTGAAGTCGAACTGGGCATCCAACAGGCCCGACCCGAGGTAGCTCCCGATGAGTTCGGCACTGCCGTAGGTCTCGCCGATCTGATAAATGCGGCGTTCGGTTCCGGATGTGAGTCCCTTGACCTTTTCCGTCAGGCGGCGCCAGAATTTCAGGGAAATGTGCTTCGTGGCATCGTGTCGGAATCCGTCGATGCCGCTGTTCTTCACCCACCAGGCCGCGCTGTCGGTCATGGCCTCCACCACATCATCGCGCTCCAGATCAAGGGTGGGCATGAAGGTGTCAAACCAGGTGGTCAGACGCTCATCGTCCCACAATTGCGTGTTTTCCCTCCCGTCGGGCAGGTACAGGCTGGTGGCCCAATCCGGATGCTCCTTGTAGAGCGGGTGCTCTTCGTGAACGTGATTGGCGACGTAATCGAGCAGGAAGTTCATGTCCCGATCATGGGCCGCATCCACCAAGGCGTTGAACTCCTCCCGGGTTCCGAACCGAGCGTCAATCTCGGTGTTGGAAATGGGCCAGTATCCGTGATAGCCACTGAACCTGCTCGTCACATCCGTGGTGCTGTCCTGCCAGTATCCATAGGCCGAATCGGGATTGCGGGTGATGGGGCTGATCCAGAGGGCGGTCACACCGAGGTCCTTGAAATAGCCTTCCTCCAGTGCGGAGCGGATGCCGGCAAGGTCGCCGCCATGGTCGTTGGCTTGCGGCATGATTGCCGGGTCATCCACGGGTCGGTCATTGTTTGGGTTCCCATTCCGGAAACGGTCAACCAGCATGAAGTAGAGGACCTGGGTTTCCCAATCCGAGCGGTCGAGGCGCTGGGCATTCATGACGGGAATGCCGTCAATCAATGGAATCCGGACCTCATGACTCGGCATGTCCTCCGAAGTGGCCCAGAGCCGGAGGTTGGTCCTGCCCGCACCATAGGCAGCCGCAGGAATTCTGACCAGACCGGTCCCGTCCTCACCGAGCAGACTGCTCGTGTAGAGGTGGTCTTCCCACCATCCCCAGACCCGGGCACCAGGCGTGCCGACCAGCCGGATGTCGTGCACCTGGTTGCCCCCGAAGCCGATGGCGTTGAGCCCGGTCCGCCCTTGGTCACCGCCCACCGTCAGCATGGAATTCCATCCTCCGAATCCGTTGTCCACCCGTTCCGGATTCACGGGGTCGGGCATTTCAACACCGTCCACGATCAATTGGTAGGGGTGCTTTCCTTCGGGCAGGGTCAACTCAATCGACCAGATCCCATGGTTCTCGGCCAGCGGATGGCTGTTGCGGGACCAACCGTTGAAGGCCCCCATGATGCGGACATCCTGGTGCATTTCGTAGTCCGGCGGCATGGTGTACACCACCTTCTGGGCATTCGAGGCGAACACCGGGACTTGCGCCGAATGGTCGGCCACCCGAATCTCGAGGGCCCCGAATCCCTGGCTGGGTTGACCATGGATCCACACACCGCGTACCCCGTCAAACTCGACAATGTCCTGTTCGGCTCCCGCGCCCCAGGAGGGGATCCAGTTGACCTGCGTCACTGCGCTTCCTGGACTGAAATCGTCCAAACGGATCCAGGTCGAATCCGCATCCAGTCTGAGGGGCATGGCGGTACCCGGGATGACCTCGAAGTGAGGAATAATGGTGGATTCTTCATTACAGCTGGTCAGCAGGGCCAGACACAATAAAATGGGAAGGCAGGAGAGGCGCATGGGGTCCGAATATCAGACACGCCCGGAAATTGCCGGGCGTGTCATGGTTTTCAGGAAGAAGGGTTCAATTCCGGGTCATTCACAAATGAGGATGCCGAGGCTGTTGGCCGGAGGTGGTCCGGTAAACGTGTACCCGGGCTTGGTGACGTACCAACGAACGCCGTTTTCAAGCGGTTCGCCCGTGTACGGTGTCTGATCGATGTTGCTTGGTGTGCCAAGGAAGAAATCCTCCGGGACGAAGGTGAAGGTGAACATGCCGGGTTCTCCTTCAACCGGTTGCATGCGCAACTCCGGAACGCTGCCTGCATCGAATGGAGTGGAGGCCACCCCGTCGTCACCGTAGGTGTAGAGGGTGAATGGCCCCGTGCGGGCAGTGAGGTTGAGATAGACCTCGGAGAGGTTCTGGAGGTCGGGATTCGTCTCTTGGTTGTTGTCGTAGGTGAACGTGACGAAATCGTCGCCCTCCCGGATCTCAGGGAAAATGCACATCCGGCCATTGCAGAGCTGGGGCACGATGCCGACGGCGAGGTCTTCGGTCTTGGCCTCACCTCCGAACTCATCCTGGTAGGCGTATCCGTTGTCCAGCTTCGCCAGGCACGAGATGCCCCGGGTGAAGAAGGTAGGACCATCCACACCGAAATACTCACTCGGGACGAAAGAGTAACTGTACAGCTTGTCGGCCACCTTCGTCATTTTCTGGTGATCGTCGCTGTCACCCCAATCACCATTGCCGGCCACGGGTGCAGAGGGGTTCCAAATCCACAGGTAGACCTCCTCGTCAGGGTAGGCATCGACCATGTCGCTGAGGCGCTGCTCCTGGCATTGTGACAGGTCGATGTAGAGCGTGCATTCCGAATCGACGGCAGTCGGGGAGGGCAGCACATATGCTGCCTGGCTCAGGGCCGTAATCTGGGCCGCAACGAGGGCCATCAGGCCGAGCAGGGAAACGATACGGTTCATTGCGGAATGCGGTTGAAGGTGAACGTGTAGATGACAGTCTCGACGCGGGCACCGCCCTCACCACAGGCGCGGCGGTATTCGATGGCCATCTGGTTGTCATAGGGGCGGACCGTGGCGCCGAGGTTGTATTGCAGCGTATCGGTATCATCCCGCAGGATCAGAAACGTGGGGAAAGAGGGGTCGTCAAACGCCCATTCGCCACCTGTACCGAAATAGTTTCGGCCGATTTCCTGCTGTATGGTGTAGGAATCGTCATTGTTGAAATCCATGCGGAGCGGAGCAGCGCCCTCCTGTATGTAGAGGTGGCTCAAGTCGCGCGTCTCCTGAACGGGGTTGTTCAGGTCCTGCTGGGTGAAGGAGGCCAGCTCCCAAGTTCCGAGAAACCCGGCCCGCTTGTCGATGGGATCGCCGAGCTCGCCCTCGATCTCGGGCTTGCATCCGTTCCATGCTGCGGCCAGCGCCAGCAGCAGGAAGGGGAGGATGAATGATCGCTTCATGTTCTTTTGATCAATGGGGTTCACAGGCAACCGCCCTCTTCGTTGAGGATGAAGCCGGCTGCGGTGGTGGATGAATTCGGGAACTGCAGCAGGGAGCCGGGACAATCCCAAGGGGCGTCGCGGACGGTCTCGTCTTCGCCCATGACACCACGGAGCTTCATCTGGTCGAGTTCCCAGCCCTCGCACAGGGTCTCCTTGCGGTATTCCTCGCGGGCAGCGGTCAATACCTCAGCAGCACCGGCGCTGGCGTCAAGGTCATTCTGGTCCTCACCGAAGGCGCGGTCACGGATGGCGTTGATGTCACCGATTGCAGTGGCCAGATCGCCACCGCTCTCGGCGATGCACATCGCCCGGAGCAGATGGACCCCGGTGAGGTGAACGATGGGCACATTGAAGAACTGCTTGCCATCAAAGCGGGTCACCTTGTGGGTGACACCGTTGGATTCGATCCAGCCACCCCGGTCGTCCGCCTGGTTGATCTGGAACAGCTGGTAGATCTCGTTGCTGAAGGTCAACTGGGGGTTCAGGTTGTTGTCCTGGCGGAAGTTGTCGCGGAAGGCGTAGCTGCGGTCGTTGAGCAGGCTGTCCCCGTCCACGGCGAAGTAGCCCCCGGTGATGCCGAAGACCGTTTCCGGGTTGATCATGTCGCCCGCGAGCACGCTGTCGCTCCCGGCCTCATAGCGGTCCAGGTCGTCATCGAGCTGGTACAGTCCGCTGTTGATGATGCGCTCGGCCTCGGCTTGGGATGCACCCCAATCCTGGCGCAGGAAGTGGATGTGGGCCAGGAAACCACTGGCCGCCATGCTGGAGGCGTAGGGGCCGTTCTCATTCGGCAGGTTGGCCTTGGCGAATTCGAGGTCGGCGATGATCTGTTCGTAGACCTCAGCCACCGTGGCGCGCGGGCTGGGCGGTGCCACGGCGTCCGTCCTCAGCGGCACGCCCAGGTGGCTGTTGTCAGCAGTGTAGCCGTATGGATAGGCCCACATCTTCACGAGGTACCAGTGACAGACGGCGCGGACGAACCGGGACTCCGCCTCGAGGCGCGTCCGCGTGGCGTCGTCCAGCCCTTCAACGAGGTCGAAGCTCTCCACGACGACGTTGGCGCGGTAGATCGCGTAGTAGAAGTCGGTGTAGAGACCGCCGGTGGTGGGCGTGAAGAAATTGGTCTCCCGGTTCCAGACCGCGGTATAGTCCAAGCTGGAGTAGGGGCGGGCCATGTTGTCGGTCAACAACTCGGCGATGCTCTGCTGGCGTCCGTTGAGTACGTTGGCGAGCACGTCGTAGTTGGAGTTCAACATGCGCTGGAGGTCATCCGCGGTGTTGATGGCGTCCTCGGCGAGGATCACATCACCAGGCTCGAACTCGAGCATCTTGTCACAGCCGGCGAACAGGACGGTGCACCCGATGATGCCGGCGAAGAAGCGAAGGGATTTCATGTGCGTCATCATGGTGGATCAGAAGGACATGTTGATGCCGAGGGTGAAGGCCCGCTCCTGCGGAGGCGTCAGGTAGGTGACGTTCGGGCTCATGTTGCGGTCCTGTGCGTTTTCGAAGTCGCGGACGACTTCGGGATCGAGGCCCGGAAAATTGGTGATGGTGAACAGGTTGGTCACGCTGGCGTTGATCCGCATGTTGCGGATGGCGTGCTTGCCTTCGCCGATCTGGGGAATGGTGTATCCGAGCGAGAGGTTGCGCAGACGCAGGTAGCTCGCGTCGAAGACGAACAGGCTGGTGTTCCACCACGGGAAGCCGCTGGGCAGGCCGTAGGTGGTCTCATCCAGCGTCAGGCGCGGGAAGGTGGCCTCGTCGCCGGGTTGGCGCCAGCGGTCGAGGATCTCGGTGCGCATGTTCCAGCTGGTCACCACGCCGAGCTGGCGCTTGGACGAACTGTCGAAGATCTTGGCCCCATAGCTGAAGGTGGCCAGGGCCCGCAAGTCCCAATTCTTCCAGCGGAAGGTGTTGGTCATGCCACCCACGAAGTCAGGGAGGCCATCACCCACGTACTTGCGCTCGTTGTTGTCGTAGTCGAAGGTCTCGTTGCCGGCGCGGTCGAGGTAGACCGGCAGGCCCGTCTCACTGTCGACGTGGGAGAACTCCATGAGGTAGAAGCTGCCGACGGGGCTGCCCGGGATGACACGGCTGTCGTTGGTGCCACCACTGACGGCGTCCGGCGTGTAGTCGCCGATGTCCTGCAGCTCGTTGTAGTTCCGGGCGAAGTTCAACTCGGTGGTCCACTGGAATTCTCCGATCAGGTTGCGGCTCTTGATGGAGAGCTCGACACCCCGGTTGAGGATGGTCGCCACGTTGTCCCAACGGTTGGTGAAACCGGTGCTGGGCGGAGTGGAGACGTTCATGATGACGTCTTGTGACAGCTTGTTGTAGTAAGCGAGCTCCGTAGTGACGCGGTCGTTCCAGAAGCCCAGCTCGATGGAGGCGTCCACGGTGCGGCTCGTCTCCCAGCGCAGGTTCGGGTTGGCGGGCTGCAGGGGGAAGAGGATGGGCTGCCCGTTGTAGAGGATGCCGTTGTCCGGTGCGCTGTAAGTGCCGAAGCGCGCGTAGTCGGGCAGGGCGGCATTGCCGGTCTTGCCCCAGCTGGTGCGGGCCTTCATGAAGCTCAGGGTTCCGCTTTCGAACCAAGGCTCGTCGCTGATGACCCATCCGGCACTCAAGGACGGGAAGAATCCATAGCGGTAATTCCGTCCGAAACGGCTGGAGCCGTCTACCCGAGCCGTACCCTGGAAGAAGTAGCGGTCCTTGAGCGTGTAGTTGGCGCGTCCGAAGTAGGAAAGGAAGCTGTGCTGCGAAGGGTTGTTGACTGTGGTCTGGCCATTGGCGATCTCCAGCAGGCTGTCATTCTCGAAGATGGGGCCGGTGACATCGCCGAAGCCAATGCCGTAACCATAACTGTCGGTGCGCTGGAACTCCGATCCCGCGAGCAGGCCGAGGCTGCTGAACTCCGTCAGGTCCATCTTGTAGTCGGCCGTGAGGCTGTAATTCCAGTTGAGGACGTAGTTGGCGTAGCGGTTGGCATTGCCCAGGTCGCTCGTCAGGAAGATGCTCGGCGGGTTGTAGATGTCCTCGCGGACGTGCATGTAGTCGAATCCGCCGGAACCCTTGATGAACAGGTTGTCCATCGGGTTGAGCACGATGCTGGCGTTGTTGATGGAGCGGTTCTCCGTGGTGATCCACGTCTTGCTCTCGCGGACGGCGACGGGATTCTTGGTTCCGCCCCATTCGTCCTGGTAGAGGTAGTAATCGCCGGGCAGGCCGTTGACCGTGCCGTCGGCATTGAACAAGGTGTCCGTGCGGTAGACGGGGTAGTAGGGCAGGGCGTTGGACATGGCGTCACCTAGGCCACCGGACCAGGCGGCGTCGATGCGGTTGTTGATGCCCTGGCTCAGGCTGGATGACACCATGATCTTGGCCCAGTCGACCGGCTCGAAGTCGGCGTTCAGGCGACCACTGACGCGCTCATAGCTGTTGCCGATCAGGTAGCTGCCGTTGTCGTCATAGCTCACACCGGCATAGACGTTGTGCTTCTCACCTCCCTTGCGGACCCCGAAGCTGTAGTTGTGCTTGACTCCGGTACCCACGGTTTCGTTGACCCAATCGGTATCGGTCATCATGGCCTCATCGAAGGCCCGCTTGCGCGCCTCGGGGCTGTCCCCGGCGGAGGTGAAGCCCGGCAGCCAGACGTATCCCGTGCCCCCGTCATTTTCCCAGGCCTCCTGGCGCAGGGTCAGGTACTGTTCGGTGTTGAGCATGTTGGGCAGCGAGGCCGGGTTGGAGAAGCCGGCGCTGGAGCTGAATTCATAGCTCGTACCTGTCTTGCCGCGCTTGGTGGTGATGAGGATGACGCCGTTGGCACCGCGCGATCCGTAGATGCCGGTCGCCGCCGCATCCTTGAGGATCTCCACCGACTCGATGTCGTTGGGGTTGATGGTGGCGAGCGGGTTGTTGTTCATGGCCCCGCTGTTGCCCCGCAGGAAGTAGTTCTGCGTGATGGGAATCCCGTCCACGACGTAGAGGGGATCACCGGCTGCCGAAACGGAAGCCACTCCCCGAACGCGGATGAGGCTGCCAGCCCCGGCAACACCGGAACTCTGCGAGACCTGCACGCCGGCCGCCTGTCCTTGCAGCGCGGCCTCGAAACTGGGGGTTCGAACCGCGGTGATTTGCTTGGAGTCGATCTGTGCGATGGATCCTGTGACCTCTTTCTTGCGCTGGACACCATAGCCGATGACGACCACATCGTCCATGAGCACGGCATCGGATTCCAGACGAACATCCAACGTCTTGGTCTGACCTTCCTGCAAGGTCACCTCGCGGGTCACCTTGACATATCCCACGAAACTGAATTCGACGGTATGTCGGCCTGAAGGAAGCTCCAAGGAATAGCGTCCATCCATGTCGGAAGTCACGCCGCGGGCACCGCCATTGGCGATGACGGTCGCGCCCGGCATGGGCTGTCCATTCTCGTCCGTGATGGAACCGTTCAGTCCTTGGGCAGAAACAGCTGCTGAACACAACAGGAGTACTCCTGTCATGCAGCGATATAGGAATTGGTGCATGAATTGATTTGATCAGCCGGCCTGGCCGGGGGCCGAAAATAATAGATACGTGTATCTGTTACACGTCCGAAGTGCCTATTCGGATTTGAGCCAGTATGAGGCGCTGTTGCCCAGGGGAGAAACGAGTCGGACCAGCATGGGCCCGGCCTGGGTGTGGCTGGGCAACTTCACGCGGGTGGAACCGGGGGGCAGGCGGTCGGCTGAAACCATCCTTCCGGTAAGGTCGAACAGTTGAATTTCGGCCGGGACATCCAATGGCGCATGAAGCACCAATTCGGCTTCGATTCCCGGATTGGGGATGATGTCGAATGGCGCCGGCAGCTCCGCTTCGTGAATGGCCAGGATGTTGTCAGGAGTCTCCATGGGGACATCGGTCCAGAGGTGGTATTCTCCCGGTTCAAAGTCCACGGACGCCGACAGGTCCGAGACCTCGATGCTCGATCCGGAGAAATAGTCGTACCAGGTTCCTGTATGCTGGAATCCGGGCGTCATGGAGAGGGGAGTCACCTGGAAGTTTCCGGCCACCACCACGTTCATGTCGGCTCCGTTCAAATGTAGGCGTTTGCCATATCCCCAAACGTCCCAATTGAAATCGTCCGTCTGGAATACCGGGTGGTCCCTTTTGAGCTGCGACAAAGCGGCCATCACCTGGTACACCCTGTAGCGCGGCGCCACCTCGCGGTAATCCCACTTCACGGGTTTGGCCACGACCCTGCAGTCCTCCGAGATGGTCACACCATCGGCGCAGGTATTGATGGAGTAGTCGTAACCGAGTTCTCCGAACTGCCAGATCATCTTGGGACCCGGAAGTGGAATGTTGAAGCAGGAACCCAGTTCGATGCGCGCCAATGCCGTTTCGAGATCCGTCACGACATAACCACCGTTGCCATTGCCGTATTGGAGGTTCTTGTACATGAGGCGTTCCTCGTCGTGGCTTTCCATGTAGCTGACGGAACGGGGGTGGTTCCAACCGCGATCCTGCCAACTGGCCCAGGATAGGTTGGAGCTGTATCCCATGGCGGCCTCCTGATAGTCGTGGGTGACGTTGGCCCAGGTCATGAATCCCATGTCGCTGAGCACCTTTTCCTCGTTGTTGTCGGTCCAATGCTCGAGAATCATATAGAATCCCGGGTCCTGGGACCAGATGTGGTCGCCGTATTCCTCCCAAAGGTTGATCCTGTCCTGGTCATAGCTTCCGCCGGTGCCATTCCAGGTGAATCCCTGGGACAGGTCCCACCGGTAACCATCCACGTGGAATTCATCGCGCCAGAAATCGATGACACGCTTGGTGAAATCGCGCGTGGCCTGAGCCTGGTGGTCGTAGTCGAAGAAGAAGTCGACACCGTTGGCCGGCGGCGTCGTGTTGAAGAAGGGATTGTTCGCGGCCGGAGCGCCATTCTGCCACCACATGAGAATCTGCGGGTTGGGCCAATCGCTGTGGTTCATGACCATGTCCAGGATCACCGCGATGCCCCGCTCATGACAGGCGTTGACGAGCTCCTTCAACTTGTCCTTGGGGCCATAGGCTTTGTCGACGGCGAAATAGAAAGAAGGGTTGTAGCCCCAGCTGTCGTTGCCGTTGAATTCGTTGACCGGCATGAGCTCCAGGGCCGTGATGTTGAGCGAAGCCAGATAGTCCAGGGTGTCGATGATGAAATCGAAGGTCCGCTCCTCACTGAAATCGCGGACGAGCAATTCGTAGATGACGAGGTTCTCCTGGGCGGGCCGCACGAAGTCGCCATCGGTCCATTCAAATTCCGGGCCTCCGGTTCTGAAGACGCTGACCGGTGCCTGATTGGTCAGGCCAACGGGGAAGTCGATCAGGAAGGGGTAGGTCGATTCCGGAATCCATTGATCGTTCCAATAGTCGAGCTGCTTCTCCGCATAAGGGTCTGGAAAGCGGTCATCATTGGGCATGACATGGTACTGATATCGGTATTCCTGATTTGGATTCAACCCATTCAGCTCGATCCAGAAACGGTCGCCTTCCGGTGTCACATTCATCATGAACGCTTCCTGCACCAGCCAATCGGTGAGGTCTCCCACGAAGAAGACATGGCTCTTGTCCGGAGCGAACAACTGCAATACCAATGAGGTACCGTCCTCCGAAGGGTTCAATCCATCCAGGGTGCCGGGGGGAGCTTCAGCGATGTTCGGGACATCGGGCAGGACGAAAATTTCCGCAGTCGCGGTGGCGATATTGGTGCCGTTGTCCGCCACGAAGTCGATGACATGGGTTCCGGCTTCAGCAGGGATGAATCCGTGACTCAATTGGACGGCATCCTCCGCCTGTGCCAGGGTATCCCCATCGCTGACCATGACCAGGTCGGCCGCTTGCGAAGCGGTAGCAACCAAAGCGATTTCCTGGCCCACGATGCCCAGCGAACTCGGTGACTGCGGCTGTTGGAACACAGCGGAGAAACTGCCATCGCTCAGCGGCAGGAAAATATCGCTGCCATCCGAGTCACGGCCCACAAGGGATCCGGGGCCATTTCGGAAAACCATGGCGAGCTGCTCGGCGGCGACATTGCCGGGAATGCCATAGAAATCAGCCAAGGTCTGACCTCCGAAGTCGTAGCTCCACAGATTGGTGCCTTCATAATCCATGACCCACTGCGTATCCGTGCTCGCCCAAGGCATGTTGACATATTGCCAATCCGTAGGCGAAGAACTCTGCGATGTGATCAGCCCCGTATGGATGTAGACGGGAATGATGCCCGCGAGCTCACCGTTGCCCTCGGTGGCGTCGTAATACAGCGTGACCTCATCATTCACGGACGGAAAAGGAGGGTCCGTCCACACTACCTGGGCAGGGATGTTGAACACAATGGCAAGGGCCGAAAGGGCCAAGCATGGCTTTTGGAACATGTCGTTGTTGTATCGTTCGACTAAGTGTCGAATTTACACGTCAATCGGGCTTGCGATAGGTGTACAATTGCGCAGGCTTGTGCAAAACGCCCTCCTGCTTCTCATCGAGGGGAACGACCTCCGTCATGCGCTTCACGTTCTTCCTGAAATTCCGCTTGTCAAGCTCCTTGCCGAGGATGATCTCGTGCAACCGTTGCAACTGTCCCAAGGTGAACTTCTCCGGCAGCAACTCGAAGATGATGTTGTGGTGGACCACGTCTTCCCGCAGTTTCTCCAGTCCGGCTGCAATGATGTCGTTGTGGTCAAAGGCGAGGTTTGGAATCTCCTTCAAGGGACACCACTCGGCTCTGCTGGCGAAGCTGCTCGGCTTGGGCCGATAATCGTCCATGGAGACGAGGCTGTAATAACCGATGGTGACCACCCTGCGGTCCGGATACCGGCGGAAACTGGTGAGCCACTCCCTGTCCTTTTCGGCAAATACCCGGTCCGGTGCACCGAAGGCACAGAATTGCTTCAGGAAGATGCCGTTCAACGAGGTCAGGTTGGACAGGATGCGGTGAGCCGCCTCGTCCAGACCTTCCTCGGGCAGAATGAGGTCTCCTGGAACGGCCATGAGGAAACGATCGGTTTCCATGTCCCGTCCCGGCAATCCCCGACGGATGAGCAGCACTTGGAGTTGCTCCCCATCAAAGCCGAACACCACATTGTCGATACTGAGATCGAAAGGGATGGACGTATTGTTGGCTCCTTGCATGAGGAATTCCGATTTGGCTATGCGGGAAGGGGTTCGTGTCAAAAGTACACCAATTTCCATGTGACCGCACCAACGCTATCTTCGCGCACCTTATCTGATGAGCAGAATCGAACGTATCGGCGTCCTGACCAGCGGAGGTGACGCCCCGGGAATGAACGCCGCAATCCGCGCTGTCGTCCGTTGTGCCGTATTTCACGGCATCGAAGTATCGGGTGTTTTCCAAGGCTATGACGGCTTGATTTCCGGTGATTTGAAACGCCTGCATGCGAGGAGTGTTGCGAAGATTCTCGGTCGCGGCGGCACCATTCTCAAGAGTGCCCGTTGTCCGGAATTCCATGAGGAGGAAGGTCGCGCGTCTGCAGCCCGTGTGCTCAGGGAAGCCAAGGTCGATGCACTGGTGGTGATCGGTGGAAACGGCACCTTCACCGGTGCCCAGAAGCTCGCGGAAGAGCATGATGTGAAAGTCGTGGGCATCCCCGGGACCATCGACAACGATCTCGCTGGTACGGACTACACGATTGGGTACGACACCGCCACGAATACGGTCGTGGAGGCTGTGGACAAGATCAGGGATACGGCCAGCAGCCACAACAGGCTGTTCTTCGTCGAGGTCATGGGCAGGGACAGCGGATACATTGCGTTGAAGACAGCCATTGCGACGGGTGCCATCGCTGTGATGACGCCCGAAGCGGGCATGGACATCGATGACCTGATCGACATCCTCGCCCGCGGTGAAGAGTCCAACAAGACGAGCAGCATAGTCATCGTTGCCGAAGGGGACACGAATGGAGGCGCGATGGAGATTGCGGCCAAGGTGCACGCCCGATATAACAAATACGATACCCGTGTCACCGTTCTGGGACACATTCAGCGCGGGGGTGACCCCAGTTGCTTTGACCGTGTGCTCGCGAGTCGGCTCGGGGTTGGAGCGGTGGAAGCGCTCATTTCGGGAAAAACAGCCGTCATGGCCGGCATGGTCAACGATGAAGTCGTTTACACGCCTTTCCTGGAAGCGATCAACAGGAAATCAAAAGGGCTCGATGAGGAACTCCGCGTTGCCCAAATTCTCAGCATCTGAACACCAAACATCAATAGAATATGACCAAGGTTGCCATCAATGGTTTCGGCCGCATCGGCCGATTGTCCTTCCGTCAACTCCTCGCCAAGGACGGCGTAGAGATTTGTGCCATCAATGACCTCACCAGTGTGGAGACATTGGCCCATCTGCTCAAGTACGACAGCATCCACGGCCGCTTCCCCGGCGAGGTGCGGGTGGAGGGTGGACACCTCGTGGTCAACGGCAAGACCGTTGCCGTCAGTGCCGAGCGTGATCCTGCCGCCCTTCCCTGGTCCACCATGGGAGTCGATGTGGTGGTGGAGAGCACGGGTGTGTTCCGCGACGAGGCCGGTGCGGGCAAGCACCTCGCTGCCGGTGCTCGGAAGGTGGTCATTTCTGCTCCCGCGAAAGGAGGCATCAAGACGGTCGTCCTCGGTGTCAACGATGACATCCTGAGCGATGATGATACCATCCTGTCCAACGCCAGCTGCACCACGAAGTGCGTGGCCCCCCTGGCCAAGGTGTTGAATGACAGTTTCGGTCTGGAAAAAGGCTACATCACCACGGTGCACGCCTACACCTCCGACCAGTGCATCCAGGATGCCCCCCACAGTGACCTGCGTCGCGCCCGGGCCGCAGCCATGAGCATGATCCCCACCACCACCGGGGCTGCTGCGGCCGTGGGTCTCGTCCTGCCGGAACTGAAAGGCCGGCTCGATGGTCATGCCGTCCGCGTTCCCACGCCCACCGGCTCCCTGACTGACCTCGTCGCGGTGCTGAGCCGTGAGGTGACCGGGGATGAAGTGAATGCCGCATTGAAGACCGCAGCAGATGGACCGATGAATGGCATCATGGAATACACGGAGGACCCCATCGTATCGGTGGATATCGTGGGGAATCCACACAGCAACATTCTCGATGCGGGAATGACTTCGGCTATGGGGAACATGGTCAAGCTTTTCGGTTGGTATGATAATGAGATGGGGTATTCCAGCCGCGTGGCGGACCTCGTGGAACGCATTGGCTGATCCATGCGTGTGCTCATAGCGGACAGTGGTTCCACCAAATGTGATTGGCAGCTCCTTGACGATTCCGGCAAGGAGTTGATGGAGTTCCACACGATGGGATTCAATCCTTACTTCCACAGTGCGGACAGGGTTGAAGAGGTGATGCGCAGCCAATCCGATGTGTGCACCATCATGGAGGAGGTCACCCACGTGTACTTCTACGGCGCAGGGAGCAGCTCGGCACCCTTGTGTGCCATCATCGAGGAAGGTTTGCAGCGGGTGTTCAACGCGGCATCAGTCCACGTCGGACATGATCTGGAAGGGGCGGCGTTCAGCACCTATGATGGTCGACCCGGTATCACATGCATCATCGGTACGGGATCGAACAGTTGCCAGTTCGATGGTCAAACCGTCGTCGAGGAAGTGCCCGCCCTGGCCTACATCCTCGGAGACGAGGCGAGCGGCAGTTGGCATGGCAAGAAGTTGCTCGCCGCCAGGCTGTACCATCACTTGCCAGTGGAGGTGGAGCGGGATTTCGATGCGACCTACGGATTGACCAAGGATGACATCATCGACAAGGTCTACCGGGACAAGGACCCCAACGTCTTCCTCGCGAGCTTCATGACGTTCATCGGCAAGCACAGGGACCAACCGATGTTCAAGCAGTGGCTGTCGGAAGGGTTTCGCGCCTTCATCGATGTGCACGTGAAGTGCTTCAGTGGATGGCAGGACCAGCCGGTGCAT
Organism: Candidatus Nitrosopumilus sp.; assembly: GCA_964223495.1. Taxonomy (GTDB): domain Bacteria; phylum Bacteroidota; class Bacteroidia; order Flavobacteriales_D; family Sanyastnellaceae; genus UBA8752. The sequence continues at coordinate 71,152 of CAXQGL010000029.1, forward strand.
TTCATCGGCAGCGTCGCGTTCCATTTCCAGGAGGAATTGAGGGCTGAATGTGCCAAGGACGGCATCGATGTCGGCAGCATCATCAAGAAGCCCATCGACGGGTTGGCTTCCTACCACCTCAAGCACATTCTGCCGAAGCTGCAACATTGAGATGCCGGCCATGTCGTTCGATCCACAAGCCTGTCTGTTCGACCTCGACGGTGTGATCGTCGATACGGCCAAGTACCATTTCACAGGATGGCAACGCTTGGCCGATGAGCTGGGCATCCCGTTCACCCACGAGGACAACGAGCAGCTCAAGGGCGTGAGCCGCGTTGGATCCCTCGAGTACATCCTGCACAAGGGGGGGCTCGATCTCGACAACGATACCAAGGTCCGGCTCATGGACCGGAAGAACGAGTGGTACCTCAACCTCGTTTCCGCCATGACGCCGGATGAATTGTTCCCTGGCGTGGTGGAGTTCATCGATGAGCTTCGCGCGCTGGGCATCAAGGTAGGATTGGGATCAAGCAGCAGGAATGCGCCACTCATCCTGGACCGGTGTGGGATTTCTGACCGTTTCGACGCCATCGTGGATGGCAACAGCATCACTTTCTCGAAGCCCGATCCGGAAGTGTTCCTCAAGGGGGCGGAGGCATTCGGGGTGGATCCTGAACGGTGTGTGGTCTTCGAGGATGCCCAATCCGGTGTGGAGGCTGCATTGAATGGGGGATTCCGTATTGTGGGAGTAGGCGACGCCACGGCCCTTGAACGTGCTGAATTCGTGATTTCAGGATTCGACGGATTCAATGTGCAGGCGCTCATCGCGCGCCTTTCCTGATATCTTCCGACACCATGAATCGCTATCTCGACATCCATCCCTGGAAAGTTGTGGAGACTGGATTTCATCCTGAACACCAGCGCAGCTCGGAGTCCATCTTCAGCATCGGCAACGGCAGGTTCGGCCAACGGGCCAATCATGAGGAGCAGTATGGTGGAGACTCCCTGCGTGGCAGTTATGTCGGCGGGGTCTATTACCCCGACAAGACCAAGGTGGGCTGGTGGAAGAATGGCTATCCCGAATACTTCGCCAAGGTCCTCAATGCTCCGGATTGGACCACCATCAGGGTGTCCGCCAATGGAGGGGAGCTGGATCTTCACCAGCATGCCCCGAAGGCATTCCAGCGGGAACTGGACATGCGGAGGGGGATGCTCACGCGCACTTTCGAGGCCGAGGTCGGGGGGATGCGCCTTGCAGTGAAGGCCCAGCGGTTCTGCAGCATGGCGAATGTCGAGACTGCACACATCAGGTATTCCATTGATGTATTGAGCGGGGAGGGCACACTCTCCATGGAGGCGCTGCTTGATGGAGATGTGAGCAATGAGGACGCCAATTGGGAGGAGCGGTTCTGGGAGCATGTGGACAGTGGTGGGGACGATCACGGAGGCTTCCTGCATGTCCGGACCCGGAAGACGGCATTGGATGTGGCCCATGCAGTCCGTGTTTCCGCGTGGCTGGATTCGCGCGCAGCAGATACGCGTGGCCGAAGCATTCCAGAGGGGCATGCCGTTGCCGTGGATTCGACCGTGGAAGCCGGATCCCGTCTGGTCTTGGACAAGACGGTTGCGCTGCTGCGGGGAATGGACCATCCAGTCGACGAGCTGGTCGCTCGGGCGGCAACCACCGTGGAGGATGCCGTGGCAAAAGGCTGGAGCGCAGCGCTCCAGGACCACATGATGGCGTGGGAACGCATCTGGGAGCGCGCGGACATCACGATCAATGGAGACGACGCGGCCCAGCAGGCCATACGCTTCAACATCTTCCACCTCAACCAGACCTTCACGGGAGACGACCCCCGCCTGAACATCGGCCCGAAGGGATTCACAGGTGAGAAATACGGGGGAGCAAGCTACTGGGACACGGAGGCGTACTGTCTGCCGTTCTATCTGGGAACCCATCCGCGGAATGTGGCACGACAGCTGCTCGTATACCGACGCAACCACTTGGAAAAGGCCATTGAGAATGCCGCACTGCTGGGCTTCAAGGACGGTGCTGCCCTGTATCCGATGGTGACCATGAACGGTGAGGAATGCCACAACGAATGGGAAATCACCTTTGAAGAAATCCACCGGAATGGGGCCATGGTGTATGCCATCCACAACTACATCCGATATACCGGTGACAACACCTACATGGCCGATGGAGGATGGGAAGTCATCCTGGGTGTGGCCCGCTTCTGGGCACAGCGGGTCAATTGGAGCGGGGCGAAACAGGCATGGGTGATGCTCGGTGTCACGGGGCCGAATGAGTACGAGAACAACGTCAACAACAACTGGTATACCAACAGACTGGCGGCCTGGTGCCTGGGACGCGCCTGTGAGGCCTTGGATTGGATGAAGGCCCATGCCCCTGACGCCCTCGAAGCCCAGAACAGGAGATGGGCATTCGATGAGGCTCAGGAAAGACCGCATTGGGAAGATGTCCGGAAACGGATGTTCTATCCCGAGCTCGATGGGACGCGGATTTTTCTTCAGCAGGAGGGCTTCATGGACAAGGAGCAACGAATGGCCTCCGATCTGGACGAAGCCGAACGCCCCATCAACCAGCATTGGAGTTGGGACCGCATCCTGCGCAGTGTGTTCATCAAGCAGGCGGACACCCTGCAGGGTTTGTACTTCTTCGAGGATGAATTCGATGAGGAGACCCACCGGGAGAATTTCGATTTCTACGAGCCCCGAACGGTACATGAGAGCAGCCTGAGTCCATGTGTTCACGTGGTATTGGCAGCCAAGCTCGGAATGGAGGAGAAGGCGGTCGAGATGTATCTGCGCACCGCGCGTCTGGACCTGGATGACTACAACCACGAAGCATACCAAGGCCTGCATATCACAAGCATGGCCGGTACCTGGATGAGTGTCGTGGAGGGATTCGGCGGATTCCGCGTCCGTGATGGGATACCCCACTTCAATCCGATGTTGCCGAACGCCTGGAAGGACTACGCCTTCCAACTCCATTTCCGCGACCGTCAGCTCAAGGTTGCCGTTTCCGCGAAAGGGACCGAGGTCGTCCTCGAGGAGGGCGAACCGCTTGATGTGGTCATCGAGGGCCGCACGGTCCACCTCTCCTGAGGACGAGAAGCTCAGTCCGTGAGCAGACTGTTGATGGAACCCGGTGTGCCGCCTGAACTGATGGACGCGGACCACTGAACGGGATCGTGGGGGTCACCATCGAGGAACAACCGCTCCAAGGATGGGCCCTGACCGTCGGGTGCAGTATCCCATCCGCCGGTATCCGAATAGAGTACCGATTCCACCACCGTGCCATCGGGCGCCCGCAATGCGATCAACTCGCCTGAGTTGTGCAGTCCGCCGGAACCCCAATCCACGACGGCGAAACCGAGACCGGCGTAAGTGGTCGCATTGGCAGTGACGACGAGGTATCCACCACTGTCTATGACGGTGCCCTGCGTGAAGGTGTAGTCCAGCCCCTCCGAAAGGGACCATCCTTCGAGGTTGACGGATTCCGGGCCGGGATTGTGGAGTTCGAGGAATTCGAAATCACTGTCACTGCCCTGATCGGTGGATGGATTGTAATGGAGCTCATTGATGTGCAGGAGGGGCCATCCAGTGGAAGGCGGATCAACACTGCAGGTGGAACCGAAATCGGCGAGCACGATGAGCAGGTCTGTCATTCCGACGAGTCCGTCCCCATCGAGTTCGGTGGGGCATGGGGTGACATCGGACTGGGCAGCGGCCGAGCCGCAACCTGCAACAAGGACAACAAGGGCTGGAAGGGGAAGTGTTGGGAAGGAAGAGAATCGCATGAATCAGGGAGATTGTCCCCCCGAAACACGGTTCGCCGGCCTCACTTCCTACATGCGGTTCATTCGCGACCGCGCCGGCTTTGTCAGTGTTGGATTGACCCTCGGAATCACAGGAATTCATTGGCCAGATTGGCCAAATCACTCCGCTCGCCCTTGTCCAACGTCACGTGGCAGAAGAGGTCACGGCCCTTGAGCCTGTCGATGACGTAACTCATGCCATTGGATTGCTCATCGAGGTACGGTGTGTCGATCTGCCTGACGTCTCCTGTCAGGATGATCTTGCAGTTCTCGCCCGCACGCGTGATGATGGTCTTGACCTCATGGGGCGTGAGGTTCTGCGCCTCGTCCACGATGAAAATCACATTCGACAGACTGCGGCCCCGGATGTAGGCGAGCGGACATATGGTGATCTTGCCTTCCGCCCGCATCTCTTCGATGGCCCGGTATTTCCGCTCGTTCTGGCCGAATTGGCTCTTGATGAAGTTCAGATTGTCCCAGAGCGGCTGCATGTAGGGGTTGACCTTTTCCTCCGCATCGCCCGGTAGGAAACCCAGATCCTTGTTGCTCAACGGGACGATGGGACGCGCCAGGATGATCTGGTCGAAACGGTTCTTCTGCTCCAGGGCTCCTGCAAGCGCCAACAGCGTCTTGCCCGTACCGGCCACCCCACTGACGGTGACGAGGTGGATGTCGGGATTGAGGATGGCATGGAGGGCGAAGGCCTGTTCCGCATTCTTCGGCTTGATGCCATAAGCGTAGCTCTTGTCGACCCGTTCGATGACCCGTTTGGACTCGTTGAAATATCCCAGTGCAGAGGACGAACAGTTCCGCAGGATGTAGAAGTGGTTGTTCTTCCGCTCCTTGCCCAAAACACTGATCTTCCTTGTCTGACCACTCACGTACATCTTGCGGACCACCTCGCCATCCACGCCCTCGAGCATGGTCTTGCCGCTGTACAGATGCTGCTTGTCCTTGACCTTGCCCGTCTTGTAGTCCTCGGCAGGAAGATTGAGGGCCTTGGCCTTGAGGCGGAGGTTGATGTCCTTCGAGACCAGCACGACCTTCATGTCCGGCTCGTCGTGCTGCAGCTGCAATGCCGCACTGAGAATCTTGTGATCGTTGGTCTTCTTGTCGAATACCCTGGCGGCATCGATGCCACTGGGGTGCCCTTCGGAACTCAATACGATGCGCATGAGTCCGTCCTCATCGTTGTCCAGGGGAATCCAATCCTGCAAGGTGAACTCCTTGCTCAACCTGTCTATGATGCGGATGCACTCCCGCGCCTCGAAGTTCTTGGTGTCGTTGCCCACCTTGAAAGTGTCGAGCTCCTCCAGCACCGTGATGGGTATGGCAATGCGGTTGTCCTCGAAGCTCCGGATGGCATTGTGGTCGTGCAACAACACGGAGGTGTCGATGACGAAGACCTTGGTGCGCTGAGACTCTGCGTTGCGTTTTTCCTTTTCGCGCTGTTTGGTTGGGGCGTCCAGACCGGTGGCGATATCGGAAAGGGAAGATGCTTCCGCGGTGGCTTCAGGGGCGATGTATGGAGTCTTGGTCGTCAAGTTCGAATCTGTTCGGAACATCAGCGTGGTCGGATACGCAGAGAGGTTCCTGTGTTTTCGTCTTTGAACGTCTCGAAGGACTTGACCAAACTATCCCAAGGTCAAGGGTGGAATGCACGCGCTGCGCGGCACTTCTTCACTTCAGAACGGTGACAGATTCTTATTGCTGCGAAAAACCGCCAAGGACAGGGCTTTCCGGCCCGTGACCTTCAACCCCGCAAACAAAGGAGAATCTGCCTACGTGATCAGCCGAAATACAGTTCGCAAAGGCCATCCGGCATGTTCACCCGAACGATGCGGTTCTTCCTGTCCACATCCACGAGGGTGTGGTCCTGCATTGGAAACAGCCCTTCCTTGCCCTCCTTGTCCGTCTTGAACAGTGGATTGCCGGGAAGGTCCAACACATCCACGATGGAGCCCAAGGATCCATGTTGCGCGTCCTCGAGCATGAAGCCGATGACCTCATGGTAATAGAACTTGAGGCCGTCCAAGGGGGGCAGAACCGAATCGGGCAGCAGCAGGCGATGTCCCGACATGGTTTGTGCAGCATCGACATCCTCGATGCCTTCGAACCGCACGACAGTGGATTTGGGCCGGATGGACATGGACAAGATGGAATAGGGGACCAGCGTACCCTGGCGTTCCACCCACACCATGTCCAGGCTTTCGTACCGGCGGGCGTCGTCCACATCGAGTTTGATGGCGACCTCTCCTTTCAGCCCATGGGGTTTCAGGGTCCTGCCCAACTCGAACATGTCACTGCGCTCGGTCATGACGCGAATTTCGGATTTGCCGAGAAATGAAGAAGCCACCCGAGGGTGGCTTCCGATTTGTCTTGCAATACTGGGGTCAGGCTTCCTTGTCGTCACCTTCCTCAGCAGGGGCATCTTCAGCTGCTGGCTCTTCGGCAGCGGGCTCCTCAGCGGGTGCCTCTTCAGCAGCGGGCGCTTCTTCTGCTGCAGGCTCCTCAGCGGGTGCCTCCTCGGCAGCGGGCGCTTCAGCAGCAGCTTCTTCGGTGGCAGGGGCCTCGGCAGCAGCCTCGTCCGCGGCCGGTGCTTCTTCGGTGGTGGCCTCTGCTTCAGCTGCAGCCTGTGCTGCTGCCGCTTCGGCAGCGAGCTCGGCTTGCTTGCCGGCAATGCTCTTGGCACGGGCCGCATTCACCTCCTGCTCGTGGGCGAGCTCCTTGGCACGCGCTTCTTCCGCAGCAGCGGCGAGCTTGGAGGCCTTCTGGGCAACCTTGCCTTCCTTGTCGCGCAACCACTCCTCGAATTTCTTCTGGGCCTGCTCTTCCGTGAGGGCACCTTTCTTCACACCATTGAGCAGGTGATTGTGGTACACAACCCCTTTGTACTTGAGGATGGCGCGTGCCGTATCGCTCATTTCCGCACCAACCTGCAGCCAGTAGAGGGCCCGGTCATGCACCACATCGATGGTGGCGGGGTTGGTATTCGGATTGTAGGTGCCGAGCTTCTCGATGAAGCGGCCGTCGCGCTTGGCGCGGGCATCTGCGGCTACGATGTGGTAGAAGGGCTTGCCTTTCTTACCGTGACGTTGGAGTCGGAGGCGTGTGGCCATTTGAAAAACGTTTTAAAAGGGTCCGAAACCCAGTTGTTGATTCCGTGAAAATGGGGCGCGAAGATAGGCAGTAGCTCTTGGTCCAACAACCTTTGACCCGGTAAAGTGCCTCAGCCGCGAATATGGTCGAGGAATTCCCTCCGCACCGAGGCATCCTTGAAACAACCGTGGTAATCCGCTGTGACGGTGGCGCTGCCCTCGTCCTCGATCCCGCGGCTGGATACGCACAGGTGCTTGGCGTCGATGACGACGGCTACATCCTCCGTTTCGAGGATTTCCTTCAGGGCACAGGCAATCTGCCGTGTCAGCCGCTCCTGGACCTGCGGGCGCCTGGCGTAGTGGTCCACGAGGCGGTTGATCTTGCTCAGCCCGATGACGCGTCCGGAAGACCGATAGGCCACATGGGCGCGGCCGATGATGGGGAGGAAATGATGTTCGCAGGTGGAATTCAGGTTGATGTCCTTCTCCACGAGCATTTCCCCATACCCGTAGGTGTTGTTGAAGGTGCGGCAGACGGGGTGGTTTGCGGGATTGAGGCCGCGGAAAATCTCCTGCACGTACATCTTCGCCACACGGTGGGGAGTACCGGACAGGCTGTCGTCGGTCAGGTCCAGCCCCAACACGTCCATGATCTCGCGGAAAAGCGGCTCGATCCGGGCCATCTTCTCTTCATCCGACAAGGCAAAGGCGTCCTCCCGCAGTGGGGTGTCGACCGAAGTGCCCACATGTTCATCGCCGATCTGGTCGGCTTTGAACTGATCTTCGATACTGTGGTGGGGAACAGGATTGGAAGTGGTCATGGCAACAGGGTGTAAGGTTTAAGCAAATGCCGTGCAGGGATGTTCAATCCACGGGGTGTCCACAATGCACTTTCGTGGAGCTTCCATGGGCGAAATTGCATATCCATGATTCTCGTTTACGATACCGAGACCACCGGACTGCCTAGGGATTGGAATGCACCGCTGACCGATGGTGAGAACTGGCCGCGCCTCGTACAGCTTGCCTGGCAGTTGCACGCACCGGATGGCAAGCTGGTGTCCCGGGGAAACCGAATCGTGCGGCCGGATGGATTCACCATTCCATTCAATGCGGCCAAGGTCCATGGCATCACGACCGACCGGGCTCTGGAAGAAGGGCACCCACTGCAAGAGGTATTGGATGAGTTCGGGCTTGACCTGGATCGCGCCGATCACGTCATGGGCCACAATGTCGAATTCGACGTGAACATTGTCGGCGCGGAGTGGATTCGCCTCGGTGCCGCTGCCGAACGCGTGACGGACAAGGCGGTGATCGATTCCAAGGACGAAGCCACGGAATTCTGTGCCATTCCCGGAGGAAAGGGGGGCAAATTCAAATGGCCCACATTGACCGAGCTCCACCAGAAGCTGTTCGGAGCCGGGTTCGGAGACGCCCACGATGCGGCATACGACGTGGACGCGACTGCACGGTGCTTTTTCGCCCTCGTCCAGCGTGGCATCATTGTTCGGGAGGGGTTTGTCCAGGGTGATGCGGTCCGGTATGAAGCCCCGAAGCTCGAAGAGGCCAACTTCGCACAGGCGCAGCAACAGCGCACCGCCACCGATGATGGCGCCGGAAGGCCCACTGAGGCCGAGGCAGCGGCATTGGCGGAGGTCCCATTCAGCCATTTGCATGTCCACAGCCAATTCAGCGTCCTGCAGGCCACATCGAGCGTCCAGGATCTGGTTTCCGCAGCAGTGGCCATGGAAATGCCTGCCATCGGTCTGACCGACCGTGGCAACATGATGGGGGCCTTCCAGTTTGTCCGTGCCGCCAACAGGGCGGGCATCAAGCCCATCGTGGGGGCCGAGCTGAACGTGTGCCGGGACCACACCGACCGCTCCAAAAAGGACGACGGGTATCCCATCGTCTTGCTCGCCCGGAATCAGAAGGGGTATCACCGATTGGCCAAGCTCAGCTCCAAGGCCTTCACGGACGGGTTCTACTACGTTCCCAGAATTGACCGAGACCTGCTCCTCGCATCCAAGGAGGACCTGATCGTGACCACCGGCGGGCTGTTCAGCGAAGTGCCGAGTCTGCTGCTCAACGTGGGCGACCGGCAGGCGGAGGAGGCCTTCCTCTGGTGGAAGGAGCACTTCGGAGCGCATTTCTATGCCGAGCTGAACCGCCACGGACTCGAGGAGGAGAAGGTGGTCAATGACTTCCTGCTCGAGATGTGCCGCAAGTACGGTGTGCGCTACATCGCGGCGAACAGCAGTTTCTACACCACACGCAAGGAGGCGGATGCCCACGACATTCTGCTGTGCGTGAAGGACGCGGCCAATGTCAGCCAGCCCAAGCGCTATGTCGGAAAGCGGGGTCGGGAATTCCGATTCGGTTTGCCCAATGACGAGTTCTATTTCAAGTCACCCGATGAGATGCGCAAGCTGTTCGCGGATGTCCCGGAAGCCTTCGAGACCGTGCGTGACATCGTCGATGGCTGCGAATCCTATGTCCTCGAACGGGACGTGCTCCTGCCGGCATTCGACATTCCGCAGGAATTCGTCCACCCTGAGGACGCTGTGGATGGCGGCAAGCGGGGAGAGAACGCCTATTTGCGACACATCACCTACAAAGGTGCCGAGGAGCGCTACCCTGAACTCACGGAGGAAATCCGGCAGCGTCTCGATTTCGAACTCGAGACGATCGAGCGGACCGGATACCCGGGGTATTTCCTGATCGTTCAGGATTTCACCTCGGCTGCCCGAAGGATGGGCGTCAGCGTGGGGCCCGGCAGGGGCTCCGCGGCGGGCAGCGCGGTGGCCTATTGCACGGGCATCACCAACATGGACCCCATCGAATACGACCTGCTGTTCGAGCGCTTCCTGAACCCGGACCGGGTGTCCCTGCCGGACATTGACATCGACTTCGATGATGAGGGGCGCGGCAAGGTGATCGAATACGTCATCGACAAGTACGGTGCCAACCAGGTCGCACAGATCATCACCTATGGTACCATGGCGGCCAAGAGCTCCATCCGCGATACCGCGAGGGTCATGGAGCTGCCCCTCGGCGACGCGGACCGCCTGGCCAAGCAGATGCCGGAGATATCCTTGGCGAAGCTCTTCAAGCTGAGCGATCAGGAACTCAAGGAGAAGCTGCGCGGACAGGACGGACTGGACATGGCGAACGCCATCAAGGCCATCCACGACCGGGAAGGTCTCGAAGGGGAGGTGGTCCGCAAGGCCCGCATCATCGAAGGATCCGTCCGGAATACGGGCATCCACGCTTGCGGCGTGATCATCACGCCCGACGACATCACCAATTTCGTCCCGGTCGCGACCGCCAAGGACAGCGACATGGTGTGCACCCAATTCGACAATGCCGTTGCCGAGGATGCCGGCCTGTTGAAGATGGACTTTCTCGGGCTGAGGACCCTGACCATCATCAAGGATGCCGTGGAGAACATCCGCAAGCGCAGTGGCATGCTCCTCGATCCGGAGGCTTTCCCGCTGGACGATGCGACGACCTATGGCCTGTTCCAGAAAGGCGAGACCGTGGGCATCTTCCAATACGAGTCGGTGGGCATGCAGCGCTACCTCAAGGAGCTCAAGCCGACGGAGTTCGCGGACCTCATCGCCATGAATGCGTTGTACCGGCCGGGTCCCCTCGAATACATCCCCGCATTCGTGCGGCGGAAGCATGGCAAGGAGCCCGTGACCTACGACCTCGCAGCCTGTGAGGAGTACCTCGCCGAAACCTATGGCATCACCGTCTACCAGGAGCAGGTCATGCTGCTGAGCCAGAAGCTTGCGGGATTCACCAAGGGCGAGGCAGACACCCTCCGGAAGGCGATGGGCAAGAAGAAGGCCGACCTGATCGCCCAGATGAAGCCCAAGTTCCTCGAGGGTGGTGCGGAGCGGGGGCACGAGGCCGAGGTGCTCGAGAAGATCTGGAAGGACTGGGAGGCATTTGCGAGTTACGCCTTCAACAAGTCGCACTCCACCTGCTATGCATGGGTGGCCTACCAAACGGCCTATCTCAAGGCAAACCATCCGGCGGAATTCATGGCGGCGGTCCTGTCCAACAACATGTCGGACATCAAGAAGGTCACCTTCTTCATGGAGGAGTGTCGTCGCATGGGCGTGCCGGTCCTGGGGCCCGACGTCAATGAATCCGAATTCAAGTTCGCGGTGAATGCGGAGGGGGCCATCCGCTTCGGTCTGGGCGCCATGAGCGGTGTGGGTGAAGGCGCCGTGGCCTCCATCGTGGAGAGCCGCAAGGAGGAGCCGTATTCCAGCATCTTTGATTTCGCCACCAAGGTGAACCTTAAGGACTGCAACAAGCGGGTCTTCGAGGCGCTGGCGAGGGGGGGCGGATTCGATGATCTGCCCAACGCCATTTTCCGGGCCCAATGCTTCGCGGAAGATGTGAAGGGACGCACGACCATCGAGCTGGCCATCCGCTATGGTCAGGCGACGCAGGAGAGTGCGAATTCGGCCCAGGCTTCCCTGTTCGGGGGCGACAGTGGCGCCATGGAGATTCCGGAGCCGCCGGTGCCCATCTGCGAGGAGTGGGCGCCCTTCGACAAACTCGCCCGCGAGAAGGAAGTGGTGGGTGTGTACCTGTCAGGCCACCCGCTCGATCAATTCAAGGTGCAGATGGAGCAGTTCTGCACAAAGGGTGGATTGGCCAATCTGGAGGACCTCGAGGCTGCCCGGGGCCGGACGATTTCGTTCGGAGGGATGGTCACGGAGGCCGAGCACAGGATCGGCAAGAACGGGAGGCCTTGGGGCGGTATGACCATGGAAGACTATGTGGGCAGCCGGCGGTTTCCGTTCTGGGGAGACGATTACGTGAAATTCAAGGACTTCATGGTCGAGGGGTGGTTCCTCTTCGTGAAGGGCAAGGTCCAGATGAAGCAGTTTCGCGGAGCGGAGGAGATGGAATTCAAGGTCCAGCGGATTGAGCTCCTGTCGGATGTGCTCGAGAAGATGGCCGGCCGACTGCGGGTGCAGCTCGACCTCGAAAAAGTGGATGAGGCCATGGTGGAACAGATCTGTGCGCTCATCGAGTCCCATGAGGGTGGGGTGGGGGTCACCGTGGAGCTTCACCATCCGGAGGCGGTGTTGGAAATGCCTTCACGGCGCAAACGTGTGGCGCTGTCGCAGGAATTGCTCGAGGAACTTGAGTCCATCGACGGCGTCGCCTACAAGGTCATGGGTTCCGGTGGATAAGTTGACACCCTTTGGCGATCCCGGTTCTGCTGCGCTTGGGAGAGCCGTTTAACTTTGGCCTGCATACAACGCTAGCCCCATGGCAACTGAAATCAACGAAGCAAACTTCGAGGAGGTCGTGATGAACACGGACAAGCCCGTGATGATCGACTTCTGGGCGGAATGGTGCGGCCCCTGCCGCATGGTCGGCCCCGTCGTCGAGAAAATCGCCGGCGACTATGAAGGCAAGGCCGTCGTCGGCACGGTCGACGTCGACACCAACCAGGAAATCAGCATGAAATTCGGAGTGCGCTCCATTCCGACCATCGTCTTTCTCAAAAACGGAGAAGTGGTGGACAAGTCCGTCGGAGCCGTTCCTGAGAACGTGCTGACCGAAAAATTGGAGAAGTTGATGGCCTAACTGCCGTCCGCACCCAACACCTTTTCAAACGCCCCGCCTCCGAGCGGGGCGTTTGCTTGGATGTATCTTTGAAACAGCCGTGCCCATCGACCTGCAACCCCACCAATTCCGCCAGCTCGGATCGCTCGAATTCCTCGCCAAACAAGCGGTGGAGGGCTTCATCACTGGCTTGCACCGCAGTCCCTATCACGGTTTCAGTGTGGAGTTCGCCGAGCACCGCCTGTACAATCCGGGCGAGAGTATGCGGCACGTGGATTGGAAGCTGTACGCCCGATCGGATCGCTACTACGTCAAGCGCTACGAGGAGGAGACGAACCTCCGTTGCCAGATCGTGATCGATACCAGCGGCTCCATGTATTACCCTGCCGACGTGAGCCCGGAGCAAGGGATGAACAAGATCAAGTTCGCCACCCACGCCGCCGCCACGCTCATCGAGCTGTTCAAGCGTCAGCGGGACGCCGTTGGACTCAGCCTGTTTGACAGCACGTTGCACGCGCACCACAAGGCCCGGTCCACCCAGGCCCACCAGCACCTCATGTATGCGGAGTTGGAACGCGTGCTCGCCGGTGTTGGAAAAGGCGGGGGTGAGACGGCAGCCGTCGAGGCGCTCCACACGATCGCCGAGGCCACACCCAAACGGTCTCTGATCGTCCTGTTCTCTGACCTGTTGGACCGCACCCAGGACCTGGATGCCGTCTTCGCCGCAATGGCGCACTTGCGCCACGCGAAGCATGAGGTCGTGGTGTTCCACGTGCTGGACGAGAAGACGGAGCAGCGCTTCGATTTCGCCGACCGCCCCACGACGTTCATCGACCTGGAAAGTGGAGAGGAGGTGAGGGCCAATCCGGCAGAGGTCCGTGAGGCCTATGTGGCCCGCATGGCTGAGCTCAGGAAGGATCTCAATGTGCGCTGTGGATCTGCGGGAATCGACTGGGTCGAGGTGGACATCCAGCAAGGCGTCAATCCGGTACTGACGGCCTACTTGCTCAAGCGACAGCGCATGCGATGAGCAGATAATGTTGATATCTTTAGTCTGTAAATCAACAGGTTAAATGGGTTATCAACATTTCTACAGTGTGATTTCTTGCGCAATTGTGAATAGCGTGCTTTCTTGCCCGCCCTTCACAACACGCCCTCGGGCACGCCATGCCAAGACACTTCCTCATTCGCCGCGCCGCACGTGCCGCAGCCGCTTCAGCCGCCATCCTGGCACCAGTGTCCACCTTTTCCCTGGCCACTGCCCATGATGCGATCTGGTCGTTGCCGTCTTACCGCATGTGTGTGAAGGACCCCATTGGAAAAAAGCACTTGCTTGAGCGGATGGAAATCGTCACCGAGGACCTGCAACGTGTGGTCCTTCGCGTGGAGATGGAGCAGGAGAGTTTTGTGCTGTATCAGGTAGGCACACCTGATGGAAGGGTGCTGCGCAGCGGATCTTGGCTGCTGGCTCCCGGAAAAAACGAATTGGTGCTGGATGCCAAGGAATGGCCATCCGGCACATTGGAACTCAGTGTCCTGACGAAACAGGACCTGATGAAGCTCGATTTCACACGTTGAGCTTCCGATCACAGCGGAGGCATTTGCCGCGAAAAAAATGAGATGCCACTTGCAACCATATGTAGGCGCAGACGTATATTTGCGCCCCCACAGACGGGAAGCCGTTTGTGAAGGTCGAAAGACCAGGTCTGGTAGTTCAGTTGGTTAGAATACATGCCTGTCACGCATGGGGTCGCGAGTTCGAGTCTCGTCCAGACCGCCAACACAAATCGAGAGTCCCTCAGCCCCAACGGCTGGGGGACTTTTGCTTCCCGCCTGTGCTTACCAGAGTGCTTACATGCCAGCCTAAATCATTTTCAAAACGGAGAAAGCTCCCTTTGCTCGAGCATGATGGTGCCGGGCTTGGCCTTGGTCGTCTTGTTCTCTTTGAGGATCTCCAGCTTCATGGGGCGAAGCTGCCCCGGCCACCTCATCGAGGTGGTAAACCCTGGCAACTCTGTGTACTGACTAACTTGCAGCCATGCGCATTCCAACAATCCTTGCCGCTGCCTGCCTGATG
>CAXQGL010000030.1:0-26316 GCA_964223495.1 Candidatus Nitrosopumilus sp.
GCGAGCGCGGCGTCCAGCTCTCGGGCGGACAACGCCAACGCGTGGCCCTCGCCCGCGCCTTCCTCCGTGACCCCGACCTCCTCATCCTCGACGAGGCCACGAGCGCGCTCGACGCCGCCAGCGAAAAGGCCATACAGGAGGCCCTCGACCGCCTGATGCAAGGCCGCACCTCCCTCGTCATCGCCCACCGCCTGTCCACCGTCCGGTCAGCAGACCGCATCGCGGTCCTCGAGACCGGCCGCATCGCCGAAATCGGAACCCACGATGCCCTCATGGCCGCAGGCGGGCGCTACCGCGAACTCGTAGAACACCAGCTTGACAACGGCAGCACATCGGACCCGGTCACTCCGGACGGGCAGTTGTAAATTTGGACATGGCCTCACCCCGACGCGCGCTCATCACCGGTATCACCGGCCAAGACGGCGCCTACCTGACCGAACTGCTGCTGTCCAAAGGCTATGAGGTCCACGGCATCAAGCGCCGGGCTTCCCTGTTCAATACGGACCGGATCGACCACCTCTATCAGGACCCCCACGATCCGAACATCAAGCTCAAGCTCCACTATGGGGACCTGACCGACTCGACCAACCTCATCCGCATCGTCCAGGAGGTCAAGCCGCAGGAGATCTACAATCTGGCAGCCATGAGCCATGTGAAGGTGAGTTTCGACACACCGGAATACACGGCGAACGCCGACGGCGTCGGAACACTGCGGCTGCTGGAGGCCATCCGCATCCTTGGCATGGAACAGGACGTCCGCTTCTATCAGGCTTCAACCTCTGAGCTTTACGGACTCGTCCAGGAAGTCCCACAGTCTGAAACGACCCCCTTCTACCCGCGCAGCCCCTACGGCGTGGCCAAACTCTACAGTTTCTGGATCGTCAAGAATTACCGGGAGGCTTACGGCATGCATGCTTCCAATGGCATCCTGTTCAACCACGAAAGCCCACTCCGCGGCGAAACCTTCGTCACCCGCAAGATCACGCGGGCCGTGGCCAAGATTTCCTTGGGGCTGCAAGAGAACCTGCACCTCGGCAACTTGGACGCCCAGCGCGACTGGGGCCACGCCAAGGACTACGTGGAGGGCATGTGGCGCATGCTGCAGCAGGACCACGCGGACGACTACGTGCTGGCCACAGGACGCACCGTGGCCATCCGCACCTTCGTGGACATGGCCTTTGCGGAGGTCGGCATCAACCTCGAATGGAAAGGTGAGGGCGTTGAGGAGAAAGGCATTGACAAGGCAACCGGCAAGACGCTGGTGGCCGTGGATCCGCGCTACTTCCGACCAACCGAGGTCGACTTGCTGGTGGGCGATGCCAGCAAGGCCAAGGCCGCACTCGGTTGGGAACCCACCCACAGCCTCGAACAGCTGTGCGCCGAGATGGTGGCGTCCGATGTGGCGCTCTTCAAGCGCGACAAGTACCTGCTCGATGGCGGGCACGACATCCTGAACCAGCACGAAGCCTGACCCTCCGGATCAAACGGGTTCAATCTCCGTGAGGTTGTCTTCCTCAACGTAATAAACCCATCCTTTGACCGGCGGTCCACCCACCCGCTGCAAGGCCCTCATGTAGCCACGCACCTGGGCCGCATGTTCGCCCCGTTTGACCGGATCAGCCTCGATGGAAGTCTTGAAATCGACCACTTCGATGCGGTCGGCGAATTCCACCACGCGATCGGGACGCAGCCGCTTTCCATCCGGTCCGGCAATGTCCCGCTCGGCATACACCCTCCCGGTACCATCAAACCACGGCGCCAAATCCGGAGCGTCCATCACAGCGCGAACAGCTTTGATCACCTCATTCCAATCCAACTCCGAACAACGGAGCCAGGGCCAGGGACGGTCGAGGATCCGGTTCGCCTCTTCAACGGTACGGATCCGGGACAACACCTCGTGCACGGCATTCCCGAAGGTCCTCCGATCCATGCTGCCCAGCACGGGCAGTGCCCGTTCTTCACGTCGACCGGCCAGTACCTCATCGGGAATGCCATGAAATTCAAACCCGTCAATCGTCAGGGCTTCCTGCACGTTCTCGACCACATCATCCTCCCTTGGAAGCGCCAAGTCGAAATCACCTTGAAACCAAGGCCCAGCCTGAAGATTACAGCCGAAGGCATCCTCGATGCCCTTGGCCATCATGCGCCCGTCTTGACCCGGTGCTTCCTCCTTGCGCCACTCCGCCTTCTCGACATCGATGATCACATGCAACCTCACCTCGGCACGGGTCGTGCAGACATAGGCCACATTGGTCGAATCGAACCGTTGCCTCGCATGCTCCAATTCCCAGGTCCCGTGTGCCGCCGTCTCCTTCAGGTCGGATTGGCGCACCACCACGCCGGGCACACCATATGAACCGACATCCAACCAGGCCGGTATGAGGGTATCCGACTTGTGGATGTCCGACTCACCGAAACGGGTGATGACCACAGGATACTGCAACCCCTTGCTCTTGTGCACCGTCAGAATCCGCACCGCATCGGGACCGGGCAGGACCCGGATGGATTGGTCCGAGCCCTTGCGGTGCCAATGGGACAGGAATCCCGCCAACCCCTGATCCAAGGCGGTCCGCTCATTGGTCAACTCCATGAGTGCCTCGGCATGCGCAGGATAACGCCGATCGACATCGAGTACCCGGAGAATGCGCCCCATGCACTCTGCCAGAGGCAGGGCCGACCATCTCAGCGGATCGATTCCAGGGACCAGTCTTTGCAACAACGCTTCCATGTCGACCTTGCCGAACCGCCCCTTGGAACCATCGGTACGGTCATATTCCATCCAGGCATGATGCTGTTCCAACCATTGGGCTTCATCCCAAGGACGCCCCGACCGCACTTCAAGTGCCCCCCAGGCCTGCAGGAACTGAACAAGGTGCTCCGTGGCATCCGGCGTCACCATGAGTTCCATGAGGCTCACCACCGCCAATGCCGCCGGATGCCGACCGAGGGCCAAACTCTCGTCCGTAAAGGGCACGATGCGCGGCGAACATCCAAGGAGATATTCCGCCATCATCTTGGCTTCCTTGTTCGTCCTGACGAGAAGGGCAATGTCACCGGGTGCGAACCCATCTTCCAAGGCCTTCCGGATCCGCTGTTCCATCCAACGGCTCACCGCATCGAAGCGCTCGTCGGCCTTGTCCCCCTGCACGACCTCCACCTCCACTGCACCCGGAAACGCCTTCCGGGCCGTTTGCGCCTGCCCGGAATAGACGGCATCCAGCCCCGCCCCCAGATCCGCCCCGAGCCTTTCGTAGAGTGCGTTGTTGAATCCCACGATCTCCGGAGCGCTGCGCCAATTGTCCAGAATGGGCTCGTCCTCAAAAGCGGAATCCATCTGGACCGCAGCGTCCAAAAGCGCAGGCGGAAGCCCGTCCGGCCCATCCCCAACGAGGTCAGGGAGGGAGAGCAGTTGTCTGTGGTCGCCATTGCGCCAGCGGTAGATGGCCTGTTTGGCATCCCCCACCACCAATGAAAGGTGGCCCTGTGCGAGTGAATCCCCTACCGCCACCGCCAGGTTGTGCCACTGGGTGACGGAAGTATCCTGGAACTCATCGATGAAAATGTGGTCGAAACGCTCACCGGTCCTTTCAAAGATGAAAGGTGCCGGGTTCTCTGCGACGACATCCGCTATCATGGCGTTCAGCCCCCCCAACGTTCGGACATTCTCCTCGGCCTGAACCTCGAGACTCGCCTGCCGCAGGGCCGTCAATGTCCCGATCAACGGCAACCGGTCCGCCAGCATGGCCCGGGTCCTGAAATCCCTTCCCTCCTCGCACTTGGCCTGCCCCAATTCCAACTTGGCGACCGATTCCAGCCGATCGTGGAACGGCGCGATGGCCGCGGCACCTTCGCGGTCGTCCTTTTTGGCCCAGACCCCCTCCTCCAATCCCTTGGTGAGCGTGGAACCCCGGACTTCCACCTTGCCCGCGACGATGCTGGGCAACCAATTCTTCGTCACCCACTTCCGAGTGAACTTCTCAGAGAGTCCTGCTGACTCGAGGTCGGAAAGAAGGGCACCCGCCGCATGTCGCAATGCCCGTCGCTCCGCGAACACTTGCTTCCTCATCGCATCCTGGACCTCGAGGAACCTGCCGGGTGACCAAGCCCCGTATGCCCTCAGCAGCCCTTGCATCTGCTCCTGCTCAATGGCCTTTCCAAGATTGATCAGCTGGCCCCTCACCTTGGCATCCCTGTCGTCCTCGACCGCCTGTTCGACGAACCGTCCAAGCAACTCAGTCAATTCGCGGTCCAGGCCCATTCTGTCCAGCACCCGGTCCACTGCACGCTCCAGCAACCGATGGGTGTCGAGTTCAATGGAAAAATCGTGCTCGAGCTGCAGGTCCGTGGCAAAACCGCGGACGAGCCCGCCGACGAATTTGTCCAAAGTCATGATGGACAATTCACCGTAGTGACGCTGCAGCGTGCGCCTGAGCACCTTCGCGCGCTGTGCGAGCACATCCTCGGACAACCCTGTGGATGCGATGAGTCCCGGGAGGTGCGGACTGGCCTGCACATCGGATGCAAGGGTGTTGAGTTCGCCCACCACCCGGTCCTTCATTTCCTGGGCCGCCTTGTTCGTGAAAGTCAAAGCGAGGATGCGGCGGAAGCGCAACACCTCAGGGGTGGCCAGGCTGCACGCGAGATAGGCTTCAACCAGACGGAATGTCTTGCCGCTGCCCGCGGAAGCCCGCATGACGCGAAAGCCCCCCTGCATCACCTGCGCATTTTCCGGTTCCAAATCCACCTTCCCCATGGTGCTCCAAGTTCGCGCAAGGTTCCACGCGACCCAAGCCCCACCCACGGCGTATCGTGCAAGAATTGCAACCTCCGCCGTGTCTCCGACGTTGGAAGGGTAGGAAATTCACAACATGAACCTGTCTCGACCCCTCGGACGCATTTTGATGACCGCCACCCTCGGTGCCGGCATGGTGCTGGCCGGATGCAAACCGGATCCCATGCACGGAGGCCCGGGCACCCTGACCTTGAACGCCGAGTTCAGCTTCGCCGGCGACTCCGTGTCCATCGGTCGGACCGCCATCGATCCGGCCGGGAACAACCTGCGCCTTGAGACATTTTCGATCTACCTCGGTGCCATCGAACTGCTCAACGACACGGGAGCCGTGCGGCTATCCGATGCCGAGCGTTGGGATGCCGGCGCTCCGAATTCATGGGAATGGACCGTGGAACCGGGCACCTACGATGGCTTCAGGGTCCACCTCGGTGTGCCGGCAGAATACAACACGGACACCGACCCCACCATCTGGCCGAACGACCACCCGCTTGGCGTGAATGGCAGCGCAGGCATGTTCTGGAGCTGGAACACAGGATACATCTTCAGCAAATTCGACGGCAAGGCGGACACGACAGGCGCCGAGGGCTTCACCCACCCCTTCGCATTCCACATCGGCGGTGACGACTACCTCGTGGAGATCCGCTACAGCAATCCATGGGAAGTCGCGGAATGCAGCGAACACCGATTCGACCTGCGCGGGGAGCTGATGGATTTCCTGGTCAATGGCACGGACACCATCGACATCCGGGATGACTACATCACCCACACCACGGACAACCCCGAACTCGCGGTGCGGTACGTAACTGCACAGCGGGCCGCCGTGACCCTCGAAAAACAATGACCCCGGCCATCCGCTTATCTTGAACATATGTTCAGGGGTCCATCCTTCCACGTGCTGCTTCCAACATGGGGCCTGTTGGTTTTGACGGTCGTGCTGTGCTGTATGGGATGCCGGCCCGATGAGCCCAACGGGTGCACGACACCTCCCGGTGCAACGCCGTACACCGTGGACATTCCCCCTTTCTTCCCCCCGATGGACATCCCACCGGACAATCCGATGACGGTGGAAGGGGTGGAATTGGGGCGCCTGTTGTTCTGGGAAAAAGGCTTGAGTTCGGACAGCACCGTGAGTTGTGGAAGCTGCCACCTCCCATCATTCGGGTTTTCCGATCCCAATCCGGTGTCCACCGGCGTGAACGGCGCACAGGGTACGCGGAATGCCATGGCCCTGGTCAACATGGGTTGGGCCCAGCACTTCTTCTGGGATGGCCGCGCCGCGACATTGGAGGAGCAGATTCTGGATCCGGTGCCCCATCCGGACGAAATGAACCTGCCGTGGTCGGAAGCTTCGGCGCGATTGGCCGCGGACACCGATTATGCGGACCGGTTCAGGACGGCATTCGGAGAAGAGGGGGTCAACGCCGACAAAGTGACAAAGGCCATCGCCCAATTCCTGCGGACCATGATTTCGGCCGACAGCAAATTCGACCGCTGGCGCCGGGGCGAGACAGAGTTGACCGAACTCGAATTCCAAGGCTACGAAATCTTCAACCGAGAGGGAGGAGACCCCGAAGTCGTCACGGGCGGCCAGTTCGGTGGGGATTGCTTCCACTGCCACGGTGAGGCAGGCCTGCAATTCACCGATTACCTCTTCCACAACAACGGTCTGGACAGCACATTCTCAGCCGATCCCGGGCTTGCAGGCATTTCCGGACAGGCCCTGGACAGCGGGCGGTTCCGCACCCCCACCCTCCGCAATGTTGAATTGTCCCCTCCCTACATGCACGATGGTCGGTTCCAAACCCTCGAGGAGGTCATCGAACACTACGATTCAGGAGGGCAGGCCTCCGCGACCATCGATCCCTTCATGAAATACAGCACGGGCGGCCTCATGTTGCAGCCTCAACAAAAGGAGGCGCTGATCGCCTTCCTTCATACCTTGACGGACACCGCTTTCGCCAACAATCCGGCCTTCGCGGATCCGCATTGACCCCATGAACCTGCGCCGCTTCCTGCTCACGCTCGGACCCGGCATCCTTTTCGCCTCCACTGCCATCGGCACCAGTCATCTGGTCCAGAGCACCCGGGCAGGCGCCGACTACGGATTCGCCCTGCTGTGGGCCATCCTCGCGGCCAATGTGGCGAAATATCCCTTCTTCGAATTCGGCACACGCTATGCCAATGCCACGGGCACCTCGCTCATTGCCGGTTACAGAACCTTCGGAAAATGGGCCTCCTGGACCTACCTCGCCATCACGGCCCTGACCTGCCTGTTCGTCATGGGCGGGGTCGGCATCGTGACCGCGGCATTTCTGGACCACCTGTTCGGGGCCTCGGTCAGCTTGAGAATGAACGCCACACCCCATGTGGCGGTCCTGACTTTCTCAACCTGTGTCGGCATCCTTCTGTTCGGGAAATACGCCGCATTGGACAAGGTCATCAAGGCCATCAGCATCGTACTGCTCATCGGCACGGTCAGCGCCACATTGGGCGCCCTGTTGCACACCCCCATCAGCGCCGTTCCCCCGGCACCTGCGGACTTCAATCCCTGGCGCGGAGTGGAATTCACCTTTCTCATCGCCCTGCTCGGCTGGATGCCTTCCGCGGTCGACCTCAGCCCCTGGGTCAGCATCTGGACCCTCGAGCGGTACCGCCAGACCGGATACAAGCCACGGCTGAGGGCGGCAATTCGCGAGTTCAACCTGGGCTACTTCTTCTGCATCCTGCTCGCACTGTGCTTTCTGCTTCTGGGCGCCCTGCTCCTGAGGACCACCCGGATGCCATTGCCCAGCGGTACGGCCGCCTTCGCGGCGGGCGTCATCGGGCTGTACACCGAGGTGCTCGGCAAGTGGAGCGCCCCCTTCGTCGGCTCAGCGGCCTTCACCGCCATGCTCGGCACATGCATTGCCTGTCTGGATGGATTCAGCAGGAGTTTCGGGCACGGCATCGCAGCACTTCGGGATGCCCCGGTCGATCCACGGCATGAACGCATCAGCCTCGTCCTCATCTCACTGGGTGCCCTGCTGCTGATCATCGGGTTTCCGAATGACATCCGCACCCTGCTCGATCTGGGCAACATCCTCAGCTTCTGCATCGCCCCTCCCTCGGCCTTGGCGATGCTCATCCTGGTCACCCGGCGCCGATTTCCTGAAGAAGCCCGTCCCCGGGCCTGGTTGCGGTGGACGGCGTACCTCGGACTGGCGTTTCTCACGGGGCTTACCGTGCTGTTCCTCAACAGTCTCCTGCAGTGAGTGGCAAGGGCGCGTTCCATTCCCGAGTAGTGACCACATTCTGGTGAACAAATTGCCGATAGTCAAGAATATAGCCTGACCCACCACGGTAATTTCATGGGGTGCGACTACGCTGCTGTAACCCCGATGCCGGAATGCCCGTATGGAGCAACATGGCCTTCCATCACCAGCTCTTGTTACCGTTGGTCCTGATCTCCCTCCTCTGGGTGCAGGTCCCCGCTGGAGCGCAGTGTCCCAACTTCACGGGCACCGAGGAGATCGAGGCCCTTCCCGCCACACAAGCCACCCCGCACTGGTTCCAATGCATCGGCAGCGTCACCGCCGACCCGGGACCCTTCGACTTCGAACTGGCGGCGGAACCGGCCAC
Organism: Candidatus Nitrosopumilus sp.; assembly: GCA_964223495.1. GTDB lineage: Bacteria > Bacteroidota > Bacteroidia > Flavobacteriales_D > Sanyastnellaceae > UBA8752. The sequence goes on from CAXQGL010000030.1 coordinate 8,411, forward strand.
CCACACCGGCGTGGTCGTGGATTGGGGCGACGGATCGGCACCTGAGAACATCGGGAATTGGGATGGTACCACCGGAATCGTGCACAACTATGTCGCGGACAAATGGCGGACCTACACGATCACCGTGACCACGAGTGCCTGTCCCGGCGGCACCCAAGGCATCCTCGTCTACGAGCCCGAGAACCCCGGCGCCGTGCTGGTCTATGGAGACAACAATGCGGGGTGTGCCCCCTTCGACGCCTATCCCAAGGTGGACATCAACCTCGCTTTCAGCCCCACTTGGAGCTTCAGTCTCGATTGGGGAGACGGCACGCCTCCGGATGAGTTCACGATGGAAGAGGTGCTCACCGACCCGGCATACGACACCCTGAAATTCACTTCTGGAGCCGGCGATGAGATCTACCGGATCCTGGGGGCGATGCACACCTATGACGCCGAGAACTGCGGCTCCGGGGCATGCGACCATACCCTCACGCTGACCTATTCGAATTTCTGTTCTGTCCGCGGAGCCAGTACGCCTTACGTGCCCGGTGGCACCATCGTGGGCACCGGCTACAAGGAAGCCTCGCTCGGCAATGCCTTCCTGACATGGGATGTGGACCAGGCCGAAATCGGCGTCGCGGATCCGGTACTGTGCTGGCCGGAGAATGAGACCACGGTCAACAACGGATCCTGCCCGAACTGCTGCGCAGCCTCGGAAGGAAACAACATTGCCGGCAATGGCACCAACCGGATGGAAAAGTGGGACTTCGGTGCCGGCACGTACATCGGCCCCGGACCCGACCCCACGGATTGGATCGAATGGGGCGGCGACTGTGCCAGCGAACACGACCACTTGCTGTCCTTCCCGGGGCCCGGGCTCTATACCGTCACCCTGTTCACGCAGAACCACTGCGGCATCGACACCACCACACGGGAAATCATGGTGACCCCACCGCCCTCCGTGGACGCCACGGCGAGCGTCACCACGTTGTGTCCCGGTGAACCGTTCCAATTCGAAACCGTGGGCTGGTCAACGGATCCCCCCCTGACCGCAGAGGATCTGAGCTTCAATTTCACCTACGGCGATGGTGCTTTCTCGATGACCATCTTCATGGTGGACGGCCTCATCCCATTCGATGGAATTCCCTCCCAGCCCGGCCATGTGTACGGTGCCGCAGGCATCTACAACGCCATGGTGCAGGTCTTTCCTTCCCTCGCACCCAGCTGTCTTGGGTCCGCATCCATCCCCGTCACGGTGCTCACACCCCCGACGGCAGATTTCACACTCCCTGACGACACCTGTGCAAGCGAGGCCGACGTTCAGCCGACCGACATTTCCTCAGGCGCCATCGACTACAGCTGGTCGCTGGTGGGCACGGGGATCATCGGCACCGGCCCCACCCCTCCCACAATCAACCTCGAAGGTCCGGGCGCCTTCACTTTCCAATTGGAGGTGACCTCTGCCAATGGATGCTCCGACACCCACGACCAGACCTACGTGATGGCCGGCATTCCACAGGCCTCGTTCTCAACGGAATCCGCCTGCCTCGGCAACCCGGTGACCTTCGACGGCAGCGCGTCCGCGACCGATGCGTCGCAGGGAGGGCCCATCACAGACTACAGCTGGACTGTGGACGGCACCACCCTCACGGGTGAAACCGCCTCCTTCACTTCGGATGAGGCGGGCACCCTACCGGTCAGCCTCGTGGTCACGACCGCAACGGGATGCACCGACACCACATCCGGCACGGTGGAGGTGCTGCCGCGCCCCGAGGTTGAATTTGCCACCAGCGACACCATCGGGTGCAGCCCCTTCACCATTCCCCTTTATGCGACCGACACCACCGGCGGTGTGGCGGACAGTCAACTGAACTGGTACTTCGGTCACGGTTCCTCGAGCCAGCTCGACCCCGATGGTACGCACACCTGGCCACCGAACAACGGAGATGACACCCTGCATTACGCGGTCTTCGTGGAGGCCGGCATCGGAACGTGCAGTGATACGGAATCCATTACCGTTTCGGTGGCGCCCGCACCCTTCGTCCAAACGAACGGAGGAGAGGTCTGCAGTGGAGAGGAATTCTCTTTTGCGGGCAGTGCGTTCAATCTGGACGAGGATGGGAGCTGGGATTGGGAAGTGGACAATGTCTGGTCCGATGCCGTGCAGGAGTACGGCACCATCACCAGCAACTTCGAAGGGTTCTCCTACACTTTCGTCAATCCCGACCAATTGACGGATACCGTGTCCATCGAGCTCTCTGTAGCCCGCCCGAATGGGTGCACGGCAACCAGCGCCGCATCACTGCTCGTCAGACCGGCCTTCACACCGCAGATCGACAGCGCCGCCGGGTGCGCACCCCTCCCGGTGACAACGCCCATCCAGGCCGCACTGATCATGGATTGGGACTTCGGTGATCCCATGAACCCGGATCCCGAAGGCGCTACGGGACACGTCTACACCGAAGCCGGCATCTACACGATCAACGCCACCGGAACGAGCCTGTTCGGATGCACCGGCAGCGCATCCGCCGACATCGAAGTCCATCCTCGACCCACCCCGACCATTGAAGCACTTGACGCCTTCTGTGCGCCCGAGCCGGTTCAGCCACAGCGCTCCGACACGGATACGGATGGTGCCTCATCCTGGAGCCTCCAGGTCGACCTTTCCACCACCTATCCCTGGAATGGTGGAACCGACACCCTCATCCAGCTCGCACCGGGCAACCACATTCTGACCGTCATCGCCACGAATGACGAGGGGTGCACAGCAGAAGCGACAACATCGGTCCTGGTCCAGCAGGAAGTGACCGCAGGGTTCACCTTGCCGGATGGTGGCTGCGAGCCCATTCCCTTCGAATTGGAGGACGTGGACATTCCTACCGGAGCCTTGGCCACGTGGATCATCGAGACCCCCTTCGGTACCGACACCGTGTTCGGCAACGGCCCAGCGGCACCCAACTGGACCGCCACTCCGGGCGCCCCGGGAATGCCGGGCACGACGGCCACATATGCCGTACACCTGAATGTGGTGGACCCCCTGACCGGTTGCGCCGCGGAGGATACCGCGTCCATCACCGTCCAACCCCAACCCGTCGGCAACCTCATCATCGAAGGGCTCAGCGGTTGCGATGTGATCGCCAACTTCAGCTACTCCGGCAATGCCGACTCCCTGATCTGGGACTTCGGCAATCCCTTCACCCCCGGCACGGAGGTGACCACTTCCACCACCGCGGCACACGCCTATCCCAACCCATTGGGTACGGGCTATCCCACCGTGGCCTCCGTTACGGCTATTTCTGAGGGCTGCGCCGATTATGACGAGGTCATCCTCAACATCCCGGCGGTCCCCACGGCCGATTTCGCCATCCCGGACACCCTCTGCCTGGGAGAGCAAGTCACCCTCGAAAACCTCTCTTCCGGCATTCCGTTGGACATCGGTACAGCGGGGGGCGCATGGACCTGGATCCTGGGTACGGATACCATCGTCGGATTCGAGCCCATCGCCCCATTCGCCGACACGACCCTCGTGGGCACGGACCCGTTGTCCAATGGAATCCTGCCCATCAGTCTGAATGTCATCCATCCGGAGAACGGATGTACGGACCAGACATCAGGCCAGATCGTCATCCTTGGCCTGCCGCAGGCCAGCTTCATCCTCACCCCGGATGTGGTGTTCGAAGCGCCTTACATCACGAACATCATCGACATGAATCAGGGACCTGCGGGAACCACGGCTTCGTGGAATGTGGAGGGCGATGGCAACATCGACTTCAACGGCGGCACGGTATCCTGGCCCGACAACGGTTACGGGACACACGTGGTCGAAGTCACCCTCGACAACAATGGTTGCTCGGACACCTATGCCACGGCCGTCACGTTGGTACCCCCTGCCCCCGCGGTCAGCTTTGAAGGAGACACCATGAGTTGCGCACCGCTGCAAGCCGTATTCCACGCGTTTCCGGAAAGTGCGGTGGACAGCCTCATCTGGAATTTCGGTCAGGGTACATCCCGCACGGTGACCGAGCTACTCGAAGAGCCCGTCGGCTTCAACTATTACGAACCCGGCACCTACGAAGTCTGGGTGACCGCACATGGTCCGGGAGGTATCGCCGTTTCAGAAACCCACACCGTCGTCGTGCTCGAACAGGTCAATGCCGGCTTCACCATGTTCCCCGACGAATGTGTGGAGGTGGGCGACGTGCTCGAGCTCACACCCAATTTCAACTATCCGGACGCGGTCTACACATGGAGCTTCGGTGATGGATCCAGCACCTCGGTGCCCGAGGGAAGCATCATCACCCATACCTACACGGAATCCGGCGACCCCTCCATCAGCCTGACCATCGAGAATGCGCTCTGCGCGGACAGCACGATGCGGAGCACATGCGTCATCGAATTCCAGGGCGGTACAGTGGGCGTTCCCTCCGCTTTCACACCGACCTTCGGCGGGGACGGTACGGGATCACAGGCGTATGGTGACGATGATTTCCGGGACAACGATGTGTTCTTCCCCCAACTCCAAGGCACCCCCATCGCGTACAGCTTCACAGTCTACAACCGCTGGGGCGAACAGATTTTCAGCACCTCCGACCCGACCATCGGGTGGAATGGCCATTTCCAGGGCAAGCTCTGCAAGCAGGACGTATACGTCTGGCGCGTGGCGGCTGTTTTCCTGGACGGCACATCCGTGGAGCAGGCCGGTGACGTGACCCTGATCAGACGATGAGCTTCCATTCAACTTCCCCCAAGGCAGCACCTTTTCTCTGCTTGATGCTCCTTCTGACGCTGGGGCTTGGGACCTTACGCGCCCAGGATCCACAGCTCACGCAGTTCTATGCGGTGGCACCCCACCTCAATCCCGCATTCGCCGGGGGCACCCTCGAGAACCGGGTGACCTTCCATTACCGGAACCAGTGGCCGGGCATCCCGGGTCGCTTCGTGAGTTACGGGGCTTCCTATGACGTGTTCATCCCGAAGATCAACAGCGGAATCGGCGTCATCTTCTCCTCGGACGAGGCCGGCACGGGAGCACTCGGTTCGAGCGCTTTCGCATTCCAGTACAGCTATGAGGTTCCCCTCGGTGAACGGCTGTCCTTCCGTCCGGGCCTGCAGCTCGGTTGGGGAAGCAGGGGGCTGCTGAATTGGCAGGACCTCGTGTTCGGAGACCAATTGAACCGCGGTACCGCGGGAGGAGGCGCTACCGCCTCACTCGAAGGGCTCCAGAATTTCCAGCTCGTCCGGAACTACTTCGATGTCGCAGCGGGAGGGGTGGTCTACAGCAAACACTTCTGGTTGGGCATGAGCAGCCGCCACCTCAACAGCCCATCCGAGAGCCTGACCGATGCCACCACCGCGCCCATGCCCATCTGGTTCAGTGCCCATGGCGGTGTCCGCATTCCCTATCAGGGCGGTCCCACCGGGTCGAATCAGGATGTTCTGGTGGCTGCGTCCTACCGGTCCCAGGGCACCTTTGACCAGATGGACTTCGGCTTCAGCATCGACAGTCCCTTCCTGACCTACGGAATCTCCTACCGACAGATCCTGATGAAAAGTGCACCCGATGGCGCCCCCAACCACGATGCCATCTCGCTGCTGCTGGGCCTGACCGAGGAGAACTTCCGCGTCGGCTACAGCTATGACATCACGGTATCCACACTCGGGTGGGGCATCTCCGATGGTGCCCATGAAATCACCCTGAGCTACGTCTGGAGGACCCCCAGCCACCTGAGGACACGTCCGCACCGCATCCTGCCCTGCGCCGAATTCTGACGGTATTTCGAGGCCTCAGCCTCCATCCTGCTGCGGGAGCACATTGACTTCCCGCTCAAGCCTGACGCCGAAGCGCGCCTCGATGTCGTTCTGGATGTCGCAGGACAATTGCAGAATGTCAGCCCCTGACGCACCGCCCCTGTTCACGAGTACGAGCGCCTGACGGTCATGCACTCCGTGCGTATCCCGATCGTGCCCCTTCCAACCGGCCTGTTCAATGAGCCACCCCGCCGCGAGCTTGACCCCTCCTTGCGCAGGATAATGCGGCATCTCCGGGTGGCGCTCCAACAGTGCAGCCTGCAGATCCTGGGAAACCACAGGATTCTTGAAGAAACTGCCCGCATTGCCCAAAACGGCCGGGTCAGGCAGTTTGCTGCGTCGGATGCGGATGACGGCATCCGAAACGGACTGGGGCGTGGGTTCCTGTATTCCCGCGGCATCGAGCTCTGATCGGATCGCCCCGTACCCCAGACGGAGTGCAGGTTCAGTCTCCAGACGGAAAGTCACACCAACTATTACGAAGCGCCCCTTCAGTGCACGTTTGAACACACTCTCCCGATAACCAAAGGCACAATCCGCATGATGAAAGGTGTGCAGGTCGCCCGTGGCCACCTCAACCGCCTGCAGGGAATGGAACCGCTCCTCCAGCTCCACCCCGTAGGCGCCGATGTTCTGCATGGGGCCCGCCCCGACACTACCGGGGATGAGCGACAGGTTCTCGAGTCCGAACCAACCGCGTTCGAGCGTCGCCATGACGAAATCATGCCATACCACACCGGCCCCGACTTCGACCAACACGGCCGAGCCATCCCTTCCTACCTCCTTGATTCCGGAAATGCCCATATGGAGCACCAGTCCCGAAAGGTTGCCGGTCAACAGCACGTTGCTTCCGCCCCCCAGCACATGCAGCAGGGCCGGTGTTTCGCGCGACCACTCGAGCGCCTCGCGCACATCCTCAAGGGAATTGCACGATACGAACCGCTCGGCCATGGCAGGCAATCCAAAGGTGGTCAGCTCCGCCAGGGAACGCTCAAACTCAATGTGCACTTTGCGAATAAACGGTGCAGAGGCGGCCCTATTCGCCTCCGGGACCCAAGCGTTCCAACCGCTCGATGTTCCTTATCCGCCTGTCATATTCTTCCCTCGTCAATCCCGCGAGCAATCCCTGCTTCAGGCGCTCCAGCAAGTCCACCACATGCAACCGGTCGGCATAGGTGTTGACCTCGAGCACATGATGCAGATACCGCTCCCCCAACCGCTGATGTTCCACCAGGCGATCCGGACTGACGAGGGCATAAAGCGATCCTCCATCCGGTGTGGCAAACCAAAGCGGGGTCGCGGGAAATTCCATGAGTGAAAATTAGCACGGCGGATGGCCCGGTTTTTCAGAACTTCATGCCATGCGCAGACCCGATCGATTTCTTGCTCCTTTCTGCATGGCCGCCCTGCTGCTGGCCGTCATGCTCAGCCCGGTCATGCGCACCGTTCAAGCACAGGACGATCGCGGTTACAAGGTGAGGGTGGGCGATCCGGTGCCGGATTTCTCGCTGTTGGACCTCGAAGGTGCATCCTGGAGCAGACAGGACCTGCTCGGTTCCATTTACATCCTCCAATTCACGGCATCGTGGTGCGGCGTCTGCCGCAAGGAGATGCCACATTTGGAGGAGCGGGTCTGGCAACGCTTCAAGGGAACCGGATTCCAAATGCTCGGAGTGGACCTCGACGAACCGGCGGCGAAAGTGGCCGAACTTGTGGAGGATACGGGCATCAGCTATCCGGTATGCCTTGATGAGGGGGGCGAACTCTTCTCCAGGATTACGGTGCCCAAAGCAGGAGTGACGCGCAATGTGGTGGTGGACCGCGAAGGGAACATTGCCTTTCTCACAAGGTTGTTCGATGAAACCGAATTCGAGGCCATGATCGCCGCAGTCGGAAAATTGCTCGAAGACCAGGAATGACTGACGATTTCAACCTCAGGAGAAAAGAGGCCGAGAGGCGCTACGCGGAGCAGGATTGGAGCGGGGCCGCCCAGTTGTTCGAAGCCCTGCGCGCGGAATGCGAACCCGATGGAAACCTCATCCACGATCACGCCGTCTGCATATTCCAGCTCGGCCGTCACAAGGAGGCGCTCCAAGAGTTTGACCGCGCTGTGGCACTCGAACCCGATCATGCATACCGTTATGCGTCCAGGGCCTGGATCCGGGCTGCCATGAAGGACGTCGACGGCGCCATTGCCGACTACCGCAAGGCCCTCGAACTCGATCCGGACGATGCCATCTCCCTGAACAATCTGGGCCTGCTCGAAGAACAGTATGGCATGCGCAAATCCGCACAGGAGCGCTTTCGCCGAGCGGACACCCTGATGGGCATCCTCCAGGATGCCGGGGTGGACCCTCCGACGGAGCAAGGCGGATCCAAGCCGTCCGTTGACGGCTCATCCAGAGGAACGGACAATGCGGAAGGTTCGATATGGAAGGAGATGGGTGCAGTCTTCACGAGCGGAGAGCGGCGCCGTGAATTCATCGACTTCATACGAAAGGGCCTTCGCAGATGATCCACAAGGGAGACTTCCTGGACGACATCGTGAATCGGTTGCGCGGGATTCCTTCCGAGCAATGGGGTGACATCACCATCCTGCTGCCCGGAAGGAGGCCCGGCAGGATGCTCGCCGAGGCATTGGCACAGGAAGCGGGACAGGGCCATTGGCTCCCCCTCATCAGCACGCTTGGCGAATGGAGCGGCGCCCAATTGGGACTTCACGTTCCGGGCAAGGTGGAGTTGCTCGTGGAATTGCAGCAGGTGGCAGAGCAGATGCGATCAGCGCATCCGCTGCCGGAATGGGGTTCATTCGATCGGTTCCAGCCCTGGGGCATGGCCGCATTGGCCGACTTCAATGCGGCGGACCATCACCTCCTGGACCCCCGCCAGGTGTTCCGCGACCTCCGGAACATCAAGGAAATAGAAGCATGGAGCTTCAACAGCCCGGAGCTGACAGCCGGGCAACAAGCCTTTCTGAGGCAATGGAACACGCTTCACCCATTGTACGAAGCATTCAGACAGCAACTCCTCTCCATGGGGCTGGCAACTTCCGGGCTCCTCGCCCGGATGATGGCTACTGAGGAACACGCCCTCGACCAAGTCCATGGACCGGTCTGGATGGCCGGGGCCAATGCCCTGACCCCGGCGGAACGCAAGACCATGGATCGCCTCATCCAATCCGGCCATGGTCAGTGGATCTGGGACACCGACCGCTCCCTCGTGATGGATGGCAGGGAGACCGGTCGATTCGTGCGGGAGAACATCGCATCCAAGGCCATCGATGCACTGCCCCGACCCCTGGCAGATGTTGCCGGAACAGACAAGGAGAAGACACGGGATTGGCATTTCATCACCTGCAGCTCGAGGACGATGCAGACCCAATACGTCCGGCAGCAACTGTCCCAAAGGACCCGGGAGACTTTGGACCGGACCGCGGTCATCCTCCCTGCAGCGGACATCGCACCCCTCCTGCTCAACGCTTTGCCCCCGGACATCGGAAAGGTCAATCTGACCATGGGCGTGCCCTTGGACCGCACTCCACTGCGCAGCTTCCTCCACCTGTTGTTCGGACTGCATGGAGACCAGGGGAGGCTTCACCACAGTCGGCTGCGCGCATTGCTGGCCCATCCGATCACGCGCGCCATGCAGCCCTCGGCCTCGAAGGAGCTGGACCCATTGACCCGGACGTGCATCAAACAATCCCACATTCGCCTCACTCAGAAAGAATTGGCCGAATTCCCCGCCACCAATGCCATGCTCCGGCCGTGGTGGGTCGGTCTGGAAACGGCCGCGCAGGATGAAGGCACCACTGCCGTGCTCTCCGGCGTCGCGCGCTGGGTGGAGGAGCATGGAGCCCATATGCCCAAGGACCCTTGGCTCGCCGCCGCCTGGATGGGATTCCGCGATGTGGTCGCCTTGCACGAGCGCAGCGTGGAACGGCTGGGCGTGCCGCCCGGTCTTCAGGAGACGAGGGCACGCATCCAACGATGGCTCGGCCTGCACACCGTCGACCTCGCAGGCGAACCACTCGAAGGCCTGCAGGTCATGGGATTGCTCGAAAGCCGGGCACTGGATTTCGATGAAGTCTTCATCCTCGACATCAATGAGGGCACCCTGCCGAACAGTACCTCCCCACCGACCTTCATGCCATTGGACCTTCAGCGCTCATTGGGGTTGCCCGGTCGTCCGCAACGGGACGATCTGTTCTCGGTGTACCTGCACCGACTGCTCCACCGGGCACGACGGGTGCACATGCTCTGCGTGGGCGCCGAACAGGGCGACAATGGGACCGAGCCGAGCCGGTTCCTGGGGCAGATCGAAGCGTGGGCGAGTGAATCCCTGTCCGGTGTCAGGATGCACAAAGGCCTGTTGTCGACGCCCCTGCCGGATTCGGCACCCGACATACCCGACCTTGGATGGAGTTCGACGGCCCTCGATTCCATGGAGCACATGCTGCAGCGCGGCATGAGCCCATCCGCACTCAACCAGGCCCTGACATGCGAACGCCAGTTCCATTACCGCTACATCCTCGGATTGGGCGAGACGGATGCCGTGGAGGAACACCTCGAAGCCAGCACGATCGGTACGGTCATCCATGCCGCCGTGGAAGAAGGCCTGAAGCCCAGCATCGGCAGGGTCCTCACCAAAAACGACCTGTCCGCACTCTCCAAGGAGGTCCAGTCCCGACTCGTGGCTGCCCTGCTCAAGGAGAAGCCGGGTGCCCAGGTGAATACCGGAGCCAACGTGTTGGTGCTGCGGATGGCTGCGGCCATGGTGTCACGCTGGGTCCGGGATGAGATCAATGAATGGCAGGGGGAGGTCACCATTACGGGACTTGAGGAGAAACTCACCCGCACCTTCCAATTGGAGGATGGCCGGTCCATCACCTTCCGCGGTGTGGCGGACCGGGTCCAACGAACCTCCGGTCCCCAAGGCGAGGTGTGGCAGGTCATCGATTACAAGACCGGGAAGGTCGAGGGCAAGGACCTGGTGTTGAAGGGCGATTGGCAGGAGACCCTGCGAAAGGGCAAGCGGGGCAAGGCACTGCAGCTCCTGCTGTATGCGGCCATGCTGCGTTCGCGACATCCGGAAGCCGACTTGATCCAATCCGCCATCCGGGCAGGACGCAAGGGCCCCGGCGAGGCGAGCAGTCTCCTCACCTTGAAATGGGACGGACAAACCCGGCTCGACCCCACTCACGACGACCTGCTCAAGGAGTGGCTGGGGGCAGTGGTCGCATCCCTGCTCCCCGGGGAAGGTCAGGAGACCGTAGAGCACAACCCGGACAGTGATTGGTGCTCCTATTGCCTGACCTTGGAGTAGATTTCGGACATGGAGGATGGGCCCCAGCGAGGCGAAGCCAAGGACAAACGCGTCCTCATCATCGCCTACTATTGGCCCCCTGCCGGAGGTCCAGGTGTCCAACGCTGGCTGAAATTCAGCAAATACCTTCCGGACAATGGCTGGGCCCCCACCCTCCTGGTGCCCCAGGATGCCGCGTATCCCGTCCTGGACCCTTCCCTCGAGAAAGACGTTCCCGAGCACCTCGAAGTTCGCCGGGTGCCCATCCTCGAGCCCTACGAATTGGCCATGAAGGTGTTTTCCAGCAAAGGCGGGGCGGAACGGCTGGGCTCATCGAAATCCAATGACGGTGGCCAGGGTTTCACAAAACGGCTGATGCTCTGGTGTCGCGGCAACCTTCTCCTGCCCGATCCAAGGGTACTGTGGCGCCGCAAGGCAGGACGCAAGGCATTGAATCTGATCCGCAAAGCGGCCCTCGATGGCCATCCTTTCGATGCCGTGGTCACGACCGGACCGCCACACAGCATCCACCTCATCGGACTGGACCTCAAGCGCAGGATCGGATTGCCCTGGCTCGCTGATTTCAGGGACCTGTGGCGGGAAATGGACTATCTCGAAGATTTTCTTCCCACCAACCGGACGCGCAGGAAGCACGCCCAACTCGAAAGGGCAGTGGTGGCCGGTGCGGACGCCATCACCTACACGAGTCCCGGCACGAAGGCTTCCCTGATGCAGAATGCCCCCGAGGTCACGGAGGAGCGTTTCCACCTGGTCTACAATGGATGGGACCCCGCCGATCTGGCCAACCGATCCGAGGAGCGTGCAACCGGGGGACTTCCCGACGACGGGGTCCTGCACCTCGGTCACTTCGGATCCCTGTTCCCGACGCGGGACGCGCCGGGGCTCTGGCGGGCGATACGACAGTGGAATGCAGGGACTGCGAATGGACGGATCAAGGTCCACCTGGACCTGGTGGGCAGCATCAGTCCGCCGGTACGCGACAGCATTGAAGCCCTGATGTCACCCGAGGAGTGGACCGATCATGGCTATGTCTCCCATGGAGCGGCCGTGGACATGATGCAACGGATGGATGCACTGCTCCTCATCCAGAACGACAATGCCACTGGACAGCGGGCGATTCCAGGAAAAGCATTCGAATACCTGGCCGCGGGACGGCCGATGGGCGTGATTGCACCGGTCCCGAGTGATCTGGCCGAGCTCGCCGATCAATGGAAGCTCAGCCCTTGCCACCACCAGGACGAAGTCGGCGCCACGAACATGCTCGAAAAGCTGTGCAACGGCAAAGGACCCGAGACCGGCCTTGCAGCGCGTTATTCCCGTCCTGCCCTGACCACCGAAATGGGCCGGGTCCTGCATGGCATCATTCCTTCAACAACCCACTGAATGGCGCGCTATGGCATCTCGGAACAAGCGGCTCGGAATTTCCTGAGCATCATTCTGGGCTTCATACTCGGAGGCGTCAACAACCTCATCGTGCTGCCATGGGCCTTCGAGGGCAACCTCGAAGACTGGGGATTGATCCGGGTGGCAGCCGCCTGGGCAGCATTGATCGGGCCCATCATGGCGTTCGGAGCACAACCAGCCATGAACCGATTCTCGGGTCGTTTCGGACGGTCGGAAGAACTGCCGGAATTGTACGGTTCGCTCCTGCATCCCACCATCGCGACTTTCACCCTGCTCGTCGCCCTGCCGGCATGGTGCTTCCCCGAGACACTCGCGGATCTGTTGGATCTTGAGGGAACCAACCGGAGGGCGGTCGGGCCCATCGCCATCCTGACCATCATCCAGTCACTGCAGCTGTACACGGCCGGTTTTCTTTCCACCCGATTGAAAACCGCGCTCGCCACCTTCATCCGGGAAACGGTCTTCAAGACCGGATATCTCCTGCTCGCGCTGTCCCTCGGCATGGGTTGGATGGCGCCCTCCCAATTCCTGCCTGCATTCGTTGCGCTGTATGGCGTCATTCTGGTTTTGCTGCTCGCCCAGGCCCTCGCCAATGGGTTCAGGATCCGGTTGCGCGGTCTATCCGACAACAGGGCACGAAAAGAAATCCTGGTGTACGGCGGCACCTTGATTTTCGGGAACAGCGCATGGCTCATCCTCAACCAGATCGACATCATCATGGTGGGACAGCTCGTCTCGCTCGCCATTCTACCGGTATTCACGATTGCCCTCTTCATCGCCACGATCGTCCAGGTTCCCCAGCGTTCATTCCAACGGCTGTTGACACCGCTGATCGCAAAGGCATTGGACCGGGAAGACATGGATGAAGTCTGGAGGTTGGCGGGTCTGAGCCACCGCGCCATGCTCCTCGGTGGAGGCTGGATCCTCGCATCCATCTGGGTGACCACACCGGAAATCGATGCCATGCTGCCCGAGGAGTTCAAGGGGCTCGAATGGGTCATCCTGGCCATCGGGATACACAAGGTGTTGCAGGGCAGCTCCGTGGGAACACAGGTGCTCATCGCGCAATCTGACCAATACAAGAAGCTCATCGGGCTGAATTGGACGATGGTCTTCATCGCAGTGCCGCTCAACCTCCTGTTCATCCCCGAGCGTGGCCTGAATTTGGGCCTCTTGGGGGCCGCATTGGCCACATTCGCGGCCATCATGATCTCGGTCCTGCTGCGTCAGTGGGTCGTATGGCATGTCTGGAAACGCTGGATTCCAGAGGGCAGGAGCATCCTCATCCTGCTCATCCTGGTCTCCCCCTGTCTGCTCATCCGGGATTGGAAACCCGACATCTCCCCTCTACTGGCATTGACAACGAAAGGGGCCATCCTCTCCCTTTGGGTGGGTACGACCGCGTTCTTCCTCAGGCTCCTGCCCGAGGCCGTCAAACCGCTGGCCAAACGTTGGCCCCGATTGGCAAGGTGGAGCTGAGACCTGCGCTTACTGGCGGATCCACTCCTGGGTGCGGAACAGGAAACCCCAGTAGCCCCGCACCTTGAGCACATCGGGCTCCCCCTCTTCGAACCACATCTTGCAGTCGTAGACGCGGCCATTCTTGGGGTCACATATGGTGCCCTCATTCCATTCGCCACAAGCGGCCTCCATCTCGCGGACAATCTGCATGCCGAGGACCCGCTGATCCTTCCGGTCATCGTCACACTTCGTGCAATGGGGATCCTGGTCCTCATCGGGCAGCCTGAACAGCTCCACGACGGTGCCATGGAACTTGCCGTCCTTTTCCGTGATCTCCACGATGCTCTTCACTCGGCCTTCGATCTCGTCATCAATGGTCTTCCAACGGCCCGTGATGGACTGGGCGGAAACGGAGGTCAAGGCACAGGTCAGGGCGAGTGCCGCGGCGAATCTTTGCATCATGGTTCCAAAATAAGCGCCTTCTGTGAATGGACCACTCACTTCGTCGCATTCACCGCGCCCTTGCGCGCCTTGTTCAATGCCGTATTGAGGTCGAACCCGATGATGAGCAGGAAACAATTCACATTGAGCCAGACGAGCAGCAGCAGCAAGGTTCCCAGCGAACCATAGAGCCGGTTGTAACTCGACAGGGTGTTGGCGAACCAGGCAAAGGCAATGGAGGTCAACACGATGAGGCAGGTGGTCGCAATGGCCCCCGGCGTAAAGAACTTCCAGCGGTCCTTCGTGAAGTCTGCCGCGTTGTACAGGGCGGTCATCGTGGTGTACAGGAGAATGAGGGTCGTCAGCCACCGGATGGCTTGGATGAGCGGCAGGTCCTCCAAGGCCACGAATCCATTGGCCATCAACCAATCGAGCAGCGATCCACTGAACACGATGAGCAGAACCGCCACGATGAGGAACAGGGAAAAGACGACCATGAGCAACATGGACATCGCCCGCATCAACAGCCAGTTTCCCCTGCGTTCCAGGTGGTGCGCCTCATTCAGTCCCGATAGGATGCCGTTGATGGAACTCGAAGCGTAGAACAGCATCAGAAGAAAACCGAGGCTGGCAATCTCAGGGTGCACCCCCGTGGCCAGCAGGTCCTCCACCGTGGTTTCCACCAGTCGGAAAGTGTCTCCCGGAAAATACACGCGCAGTGCGTCGAAGAGATTGCCTTGGAAGTCCTCCACCGGGACAAGCGGCAACAGGCTGAGGAGCACGAGGATCACCGGAAAGATGGCCACGAACACCTGGAACGCGATGGCGGCAGCCCGAATGCCCAGTGCGCCTTCGGCAACCCCGACCACGAAGAAGCGGAAGACATCCCAGGCGCTCATGCCCTGGAACCCCCAAGGGTGCAGCTGCTCGAGCGGCGCGATCAACAGGCGGCGCAGGAAGGTCCGGCGCATCCAATCCTCCCATGGCTGTTCACCCATGGCCCGAGGATTCCAGTGCCGCAGCACTCTTCAAACTGATGTCGAGGGGCAGCGGACTGTGTGTCAACCAACCAAGCGACACGAAATCGACACCGGCTTCACCGTAGGCCCTCACGTTGTCCGGGGTCAATCCTCCACTGGCCTCGACCGGCAATACGCCGCCCACCAGCGCTACCGCTTCAGCCGCTTCGGTCGGGCTGAAATTGTCAAGCAACAGCCGATCGACCCCTCCGGCCAGGAGGGCATCCCGAATCTCCTGGACATCCCGTACTTCCACCACAACGGGCACCTCCCTGCCGGAAGACGCCAGGTACGACCGTGCGTTTCCAACCGCGGCTGCCATGCTGCCGGCGTAATCCACATGGTTGTCCTTGATGAGAATCTGGTCGTAGAGTCCCATTCGATGGTTCACCCCTCCACCAATCAACACCGCGGCCTTCTCGAAGACCCGGATGCCCGGTGTGGTCTTGCGGGTGTCCAATACCCGCGTACCCGTGCCCGACAGCAAGTCGACCACCCGACGGGTGCCGGTGGCGATGCCGCTCATGCGCTGCATGAAATTCAAGGCGAGCCGTTCGGCCGCCAAGATCTGGCGTGCCGGACCCGAGACCCAAGCGACAATCCTCCCCGGTTCCACTGCCTCACCCTCATCGGCCTCCTTCTGGAAGGTCACGTCAGGAGCACCACAGGCAAAAACCATCCGGGCCACCTCCAATCCGGCAATGATGCCATGGCCTTTGACCAGGAATCCAGCCCGTTCTTCCGCACCCTCGGGGATGCAGGCTGCAGACGTCACGTCGCCGGGGCCCACATCCTCATGCCACGCGGCGGCAATCACTTCGAGCATCCGCTCATCCGCACTCTTCATCGCTCCCGCATGGAGGCCATCATTGGACATGGTCGGCAAGTTAATTCGACAGAACTTCGGGCATGCGCATTTCCCTCATCGTCATCGGCAAGACTTCGACGCCTTGGCTCCGTCAGGGCATTGACGAATACGTCGGGCGACTTTCACGGTATGCGCCGTTCCGATACGTTGAATTGCCCGACGTCAAGGTGCGCAGCGCCAAGATCAGCCACGATCAGCTCAAGTCCGCCGAAGCTCCGGTGCTATTGAAGGCCCTCGAGGATGCCGACCATGTGGTCCTCCTCGACGAACGGGGCAAACAACCGCGCAGCGTGGAACTCGCCCGCTGGTTGGAGGAAAGACACCACCGAGGAATCCGACACTTGGCTCTGGTCATCGGGGGGGCATACGGATTCGACGATGCGGTCAAAAAGGCCGCCCATGAAAAGCTCGCCTTGAGCGCACTCACCTTCAGCCATCAGATGATTCGGCTCCTCGCCGTTGAACAGCTCTATCGCGCGCAGACCATCTTGCGCGGCGAACCGTATCACCACGAATGATCAGCTGGCGAGGATGAGGACCTTGTTGTCCAGGACCTCCACCGTACCGCCGTTCAGGTCAAAGGCCTGCTCTCCGTCCTTGGTGTCCACCTTCACCGTACCCTTGGCGAGCGTGGTGATCATGGCGGCGTGGTTGTCGAGCACCCCGAGCGCACCATCCGAACCCGGAAGGAACACGTGACGGGCTTCCCCTTCGAAAAGGACCGCGTCGGGGGTGAGGATTTCCACTTTCATCAAGCAGCGCTTTCAGCGAGCATCTTCTCACCGGCCTCGATCACCTCGTCGATGTTGCCCTTCAGGTTGAAGGCCGCCTCCGGGTACTGGTCGAGTTCCCCGTTGAGGATCATGTTGAAGCCCTTGATGGTGTCCTCGATGGACACGAGCACACCCGGGATTCCGGTGAACTGCTCGGCCACGTGGAACGGCTGGGAGAGGAAACGCTGAACGCGGCGGGCACGGTGTACCACCTGCTTGTCCTCCTCGCTGAGCTCGTCCATACCGAGGATGGCGATGATGTCCTGCAGCTCGACGTAGCGCTGGAGGGTCTCCTTTACGCGCTCTGCCGTGCGGTAGTGCTCGTCACCCACAATCTCCGGGGTGAGGATCCGGGATGTCGAGTCGAGCGGGTCCACAGCGGGATAGATACCGAGCGATGCGATTTTCCGGGACAATACCGTCGTCGCGTCAAGGTGGGCGAACGTCGTGGCCGGAGCAGGGTCGGTGAGGTCATCCGCAGGGACATAAACCGCCTGCACCGAGGTGATGGATCCCTTTTTGGTGGAAGTGATGCGCTCCTGCATGGCGCCCATCTCGGTGGCCAGCGTCGGCTGATATCCCACAGCGGAAGGCATACGTCCAAGCAAGGCGGATACCTCCGATCCTGCCTGCGTGAAGCGGAAAATGTTGTCGATGAAGAACAGGATGTCACGACCGGCGCCTTCCCCTCCGCCATCGCGGAAGTACTCAGCCACGGAAAGACCACTCAGCGCCACACGGGCACGGGCACCGGGAGGCTCATTCATCTGTCCGAACACCAGGGTCGCCTGGCTGGTGATGAGTTCATCCATGTCCACCTTGGACAGG
>CAXQGL010000031.1:0-5510 GCA_964223495.1 Candidatus Nitrosopumilus sp.
GGTGCTTCCGAAGCTTGGCAATGTAGACGTCCATGCTGCGTCCGTTGAAGTAGTTCGCGTCACCCCAGATGGCATTGAGCGCATACTCCCGTTCCAACAGGGCGTTCTTGGCCTTGGCCAACAGGAAAAGCAATTCGTTCTCCTTGGTCGTCAGGCGCTGGGCATCCTCTCCCAGCCTCAGTTCCTGTCGGTTGTAATCGTAGGTGTAGCGGCCGATGGTCATCTCGCCCACCTCCTCCGTGTCTTCAGGCAGAGCAGAGGACCGGCGCAGGATGGCTTCGATGCGCGCTTCGAGCTCATCCATGGAGAAGGGCTTCGTCATGTAGTCGTCCGCTCCGACCTTGAAGCCCTGCAGGGTGTCCTCACGCTGGCTCTTGGCGGTCAGGAAAAGGATGGGCACATGCCTGTTCAGCCCTCTGATTTCCTCGGCCACCTGGTAGCCGTCCTTCACGGGCATCATGACGTCGAGGATGACAAAGTCATAGGAACCGACCCTGAACTTCCTGACGCCATCCGCACCGTCCTGTGCCCAGGTCGTATTGTAGCCCTTCCGATTGAGGAAATCACTGAGCAGCTTGCCCAGGTTGGGGTCGTCTTCGCAGAGGAGAATATCGAGCTGTTGTTTCATGACGTTGTGTCTTGTTGGGGGAAAACCAATGTGAACGTGCTGCCCTTGCCGGCTGTACTCACAACGTTTATTTCGGCGCCATGTTGCTGCATGACCGCCTGGACATAGCTCAAACCGAGTCCGAATCCCTTCACGTCGTGCACGTTTCCGGTAGGTACGCGATAGAGTTTATCAAAAACCTTGCCTAAATGCTCCCGGGGGATTCCGATGCCATCGTCCTGGAAGGCAACGTGCAACTCGCCGCCCTCATTCCATGACCTGACCGTGAGGTGAGGATCACTCCCGCCGTACTTGATGGCGTTGTCCACGAGGTTGAAGACCACATTGGTGAGGTGGGTCCTGTCGCCCTCGACGATGGGATTGGACGCCGTGAGTTCGTTCGATGTGCTTCCGCCTTGCTTTTTGATGTGGATGGCCTGGTTCCGCAGTACCTCCTTCAACAGGTCGTGGAAGTTGATCGGTTGCCGGAACAGCTCGAGTTCGCCCTGGTCGAGCATGGCGGCACGCAGGACGTTCTCCACCAGCAAACCGAGGCGCTTGTTCTCGGAGCGAATCAGCTGCACGTAGTACCGCAGGTTCTCCGGATCCGCTGACATTTCCTCGTCGAGCAGGGCTTCGCCCGCCAGACCGATGGTCGAGATGGGGGTCTTGAGCTCGTGGGTCATGTTGTTGATCAGGTCGCTCTTCAGGCGGTTCAGTCGCTCGGCCTTGCGCAGACCATTGGCGGCGTATACCGTAAAGACGACGAGCACGATTATCAGGAGCAGGTTGGCCGTCAGCTCCACCCACATGTCGCCGGCCAATGCCAGTCGCTTCCGCGGGAAATACACGGTATACAATTGAACATCTTCCAGTCGCTCGGCATCTCCGGCCGGAATGCGGTACCCGTCCTCCTGGAAGCGCTCCAGCCTGTCCATATCCTCGTCCTGCAGCTGGATGGGCCGGCCATACCGGTCCAACAGTGCGGAACGGAATTCGAAATCGATGCCTCGGTCGCGCAGGACAATGGTCAACAAGCTGTCGGCCACGGCCATGGCGGACTCCCGCTGCAGCGCGTTCTCAGCACGGAGGACAGCCAGGCTGTCGGCCGCCGGCCCGGACGTGGGCGCAAATCCCGCCTCGGGCGGCGGTGGAAACGTCGCGTTGGCCAGAGCGAGGATGGACTGCACCTCCACAAGCGCCGTCCGGGCCTGCTCATCAAAGAGGGCGCTGCGCGCTTCAACCAAGGCCCGCATCCAGCCGAACTGCAAGGCAAGGAGCCCCATCAGGAGGGAGCCCATGCCCAAAACCAGGATGACCGTTCTTCGTGAACGCATGCGCCAAAATTACAGGTGTGTCAGGCGCATCGGCCTCCGAACTATCTTTGCGCCCTTGAATCACGCCATGCAAGACCATCCCATGCGCATCCTCGCCGGCTCGGCGTCCAAGGAACTCGGTGCCCGCATCGCCATGGGATATGGCATTCCCCTGTGCTCCACCAAGCACACTGTCTTCAGTGACGGTGAGTTCCGCGTGAGCATCGAGGAGACGGTCCGCGGCAAGGAGGTGGTCATCGTGCAAAGCACGTTCCCGCCGTCCGACAACCTGATGGAGCTGCTGATGCTCATCGACGCGGCCAAGCGGGCTTCCGCCAAGCGCATCGTGGCGGTCATCCCCTATTTCGGGTTTGCCCGGCAGGACCGCAAGGACGCCCCGCTGGTGGCCATCGGCGCCAAGCTCATCGCCAACATGCTGACGGCGGCAGGGGTGGACAGGGTCATCACGATGGACCTCCACGCCGACCAGATCCAGGGCTTCTTCGAGGTGCCGGTGGACCACATCTATGGCTCGGCCATCTTCCTGCCCTACCTCGAAGGCCTCGGGCTCGACAACCTGCTCATCGCCACGCCCGACACGGGGGGAACGAAGCGCGCCAACGCCTTTGCCAAATACCTCGGCGTGGACATGGCCATCTGCTACAAGCAGCGCAAAGTGGCCAACCAGGTCGCCAGCATGCGCGTCATCGGTGACGTGGAGGGCAAGGACGTGGTGCTCGTGGACGACATCTGCGATACGGGCGGCACCCTGACCAAGGCAGCCGACATGATGAAGGAGCACGGCGCCAACAGCGTGCGTGCCGTCTGCACCCATGCCGTCCTTTCCGGGCCGGCCTACGAGCGCATCGAAGCCAGCGCCCTGACCGAGCTCGTCGTCACCGACAGCATTCCGCTGCGCGGCGACAAGCCCACCGACAAGATCACCGTACTCGATTGTTCCGACCTGTTTGCAACGGTCATCCGTTGCCTGGTCCAGAACGAATCCATCAGTTCGCATTTTCTCATCACCTAATACAACACCATGAAAACTGCTTCATTGAGCGGCTCTCCGAGAGAGGGCGTAGGGAAGAAGGATGCAGCCGAACTGCGTGCCAAGGGACAGGTTCCCGGCGTGCTGTATGGCGGCTCCGAGCAGGTTCACTTCCACGTGAACGAGGTCCAGCTGAACAAGCTGGTCTTTACCCCCGAAACTTACCGACTGAACTTCGAAGTCGGTGGTACCACGTACGACTGCGTCGTGCAGGACATCCAGTTCCACCCGGTCACCGACCACATCGTGCACATCGACCTCCTGCAGGTCTTCGCGGACAAGGCCATCCGGGTGAAGCTGCCCGTGCGCACGACGGGAACCAGCGTTGGTGTCCGGAACGGTGGCCGCTTGCACATCGTTTACCGCCGCCTGCCGGTCGTCGGCCTCGCCGACCAGATTCCGGAGGACGTGTCTGTGGACATCAGCAGCCTTGACATTGGTGACTCCCTCCGCGTGGGTGGCCTGAGCTTCGAAGGTTTCTCCGTGCCGTTGAACGAATCCGCTGTTGTGCTCGGCGTGCGCCGTACCCGTGCTGCCATGTCTGCTGCTGCAGGTGAGGGCGAGGGCGAGGAAGGTGCTGAAGTCGCAGAAGGCGAAGAGGCAGCAGCCGGCGGCGAGGAATAATCCCGCCGTCTACCATCTCGGATGAAATTCCTGTTGGTCGGACTCGGCAATCCGGGATCCGATTACGTCCGGACGCGCCACAACATTGGCTTCATGATCCTCGACGCGATCGCCGCCGCGTCCGGAGCGTCCTTCGCTCCGGACCGGCTGGGCGACGTCGCGTGCTGCAAGCACAAGGGGCGCCAACTGGTGCTCGTCAAGCCGACCACGTTCATGAACCTGAGTGGGAAGGCCGTGCGCTATTGGATGGACACCGAGAAAGTGCCCCTCGACCGGGTGATGGTGCTGACCGACGACATCAACCTGCCCTTCGGCACCTTGCGGATCCGGGCAAAGGGCAGTGACGGGGGCCACAATGGACTCAAGGACATACAGGCCGTGCTGGGAACGGCAGCCTATCCCCGCCTGCGGTTCGGTGTCGGCGCCGATTTCGGACCGGGACGGCAGGTTGACCACGTGCTCGGGAAATTCTCGGAGGCGGAGGAGGAAGCCTTGGTGGAACGCCTAGACAAGACGGTCGCGCTGGCGCGGTCGTTCGCCTTCGTGGGGCTTCAGCGCACCATGAATGCGTTCAACAACACGTGATTCTGCCCGCCCGGGCCGTCAGTCCTGGGGAGCGAAGGCGTAGAGGCCTTTTTCCCTGATGTAGTCCGCGGCAGCATCGGGTAACAGGTAGCGTGCGCTGTGACCTTTGGACAATGCCGTCCGCAGGTAGGTGCTGCTGATGCTGATGATGGGGGCCGGACTCATGACGATGCGGTCGCCATCCGGGGCCACGGTGCCTTCAGGATTGTCCGGGCTGCCGTCCTCCGGAGCACGGGGGTAGACGAGGAATCCATACCCGTCGACCAGCTCCCGCCACCGCGCCCACTGCTGGAGGGTGCGGAGGTTGTCCTGACCGATGATGATGCGGACTTCCGTGTCCGGGTGGCGCCTGCGCAGGAAGTCCATCGTGTGTGCGGTATAGTTGGGGCGGGGCAGGCCGAATTCGACGTCTTCCGCCCTGAGCCCGTCGTTGTCGGCCACCACCCGCTTGACCATCTCCAACCTGTCCGCCTCCGGAGCCAACGCCTCGGTCGACTTCATGGGGTTGTGGGGGGTCACGACAAACCAGACCTCATCGAGGCCATGGTGGGTGAGCATGTGCTGGCCGATGATTAGGTGGCCCGTATGGATGGGGTTGAACGAGCCGAAATAGAGCCCGACGGTCATTCGGAAGTGGTTGACCCCCCGAGGAAGGACGCGGCGCGATCGATCAATTCAGTGGTCGCCCGGTCCAGGTTGTCGTTGACCAGCTCGATGTCGAACCCCGAAGCGCGCTGCATTTCGGACTCGGCCTTGGCCAAACGGCGGGCAATGTCCGCCTCGGAATCCGTGCCCCGGGCCCGCAGGCGGGATGCCAACACTTCGAGCGAAGGCGGGCGGACGAAAACGGCGAGCAGATGGTCGCCCAACAGGTCCTTGAGCCTCAGGCCACCTTCCACATCGACGTCGAACAGGATATGGCGACCGGCCTTCCAATGGCGTTCCACTTCGGATTTGAGCGTTCCGTAGAATCGGCCCGGATAGACCTCCTCCCACTCGAGGAAATCACCCGCCTCGACCTTGGTCTGGAAGGCCTCGGTGGAGAAGAAGTGGTAGTCCTCGCCATCGACCTCTGAGCCCCGGATGGGGCGGTTGGTTGCGGAAATGCTGAACGCCAGGTCATCCCGCTGCTCCATGAGCCGCCGAACCAGGGTCGTCTTTCCTGCACCGGATGGTGCCGAAAAGGCCATGGCCCTCATTTCGTGCGCTGCATGTTCCGCTTCGGACACTGCTTCCTGCTTGATGGGGTTGTCGATCACAATATGTTGAGCACCTGTTCCTTGACCTTCTCGAGCTCGTCCTTCATCTGGACGACGATGCGCTGCAT
>CAXQGL010000032.1:0-27551 GCA_964223495.1 Candidatus Nitrosopumilus sp.
TACGGCTCCGTAGTTCAATGGATAGAATGAGGGTTTCCGGTACCCTAGATACAGGTTCGATTCCTGTCGGAGCTACCACCCTCGAATCCAAGTGAACTGTCCCTCAGTCACTTGGATTTTCGTTTCAGGATGTTTAATCTCGTACGGGAAGAATGGAGACAGGGGCTTCGGAAACATCCGACGGACATCCATGACATCCCGCCCAAATATTGGGTTCGAATAATCGCAGTGGACTTCCTGCAGGCCGAAGTCTTCAGTGAATGAATCGAAGCACGATGGATGAGAAGCAACGACTTGAATCAATCATAAAAGAAGCGGATCGTGATCTCAAAGGTCTGGCGGAGGTCAGGACGATCGTCATGAAACTGGCGGCGGAAGTGCAGGCGCGACGTGATGTCGCAATGGCGGATCTTTCACGCACCATGTCCGACCTGGAGTATCCGGAGCGCATCAGGATCACCCATGCGCAGCCCAGTCGGTCATGATGGCGCATTGGCAGAGCACATCAATGCATCAAAGCAGAGGAATCTTGCTCGGTGCCGGACCGAGTGTCCGCATGACCAATCCGAGCTGACGGCCAATGGCCATATGCTGGATCTGCCACAGTTCCATATCGAGGAGACCTTGCTGATGCTTGCGCCAAGTCTGGAACACCAGATTCTTGAGCTTGACGAATTCCCGGGAGAGGTCCGGGGATAGCAAATTGGCGTTCATGCCCTGCAATTCGTCATTGAATCGTTCAATGAACACCAAGGACCGGTCCTTTCGGATTTCAGTCGGGATGCCGGTATTCCTGGAGTAACGGGTATCCTCGTAGGCTGCTCGGAAACGGCACATGATGCCTCGAAGCGCCTCGGTGCGTTCAAAGCGGCGTTCACGCCCTTTTCGGAACACCTGAATTGCCGGAGTCAGGATGGAAAACGGAAAAGCCATGGTGGGAATACGCCTATTTTTCAGTGGGGTTACATATTGGCTTGAAAATCAATGATTCCTATCGAAAGGACGCTTCTATAAATTGGACCATGCGCAACGCCTTCCCGTATTTCCTGTCTCTATCCGTTACCGGACTGTTTTGGTTGGGGTTCACCGGTTCGGATGGAGATGCACCGCATACGGCTGATGGCGGTGGTGTCACCCTGACCGTCCTGGGCAACGTGCAGGATGGCGGTTATCCGCATATTGGCTGTGAGCGTCCGGATTGTCGCAACCTCTTCCTGCGCCCCGCGGGCCTGCATCAAGTGGTCTGTCTCGGCGTGGTCGACGCGGAGGCGGAGCAGCAATTCCTGTTAGAGGCCACCCCGGATGCGGCAAGGCAGGCATACCAATTGGCCCATTTGCCCGGGGCACATGCCGGGATGCCGGATGGCATTTTCGTGACCCATGCCAATTGGGGACATTACACCGGTCTGGGCTTGCTGGGAAGGGAGGCCAAAGGAGCACAAGGGGTGCCCGTCCATGCGATGCCGAAGCTCAAGGCATTTCTGGAGGAGAATGGTCCCTGGAGCCAATTGGTTGCACTCGGCAACATCACCTTGAAGACACTGGAGCCTGACGTCGCCGTGCAAGCCGGACCCCGACTGAATGTCACGCCCATCCTCGTGCCGCACCGTGACGAATTCTCGGAGACGGTCGGATTCCGGATCCAGGGGCCGGAGCGGAGCGCACTGTTCATTCCCGACATCGACAAGTGGGCCAAATGGGACCGCTCCCTGGCCGATGAGGTCGCTCAAGTGGACTTCGCATTCCTCGACGGGACCTTCCACGATGGGGAGGAGCTGGGACACCGGAATATGGCGGAGGTGCCGCACCCCTTCATCGTGGAGAGTCTGGCCCTCATGGAGGCTTGGAGCGAGGCCGAACGGGACAAGGTGCACTTCATTCACCTCAACCATACCAATCGGCTGCTCGATCCCGAATCGAAAGAGAGCCGCGCAGTGCGGGATGCGGGCTGCCATGTCGCCCGCCAAGGAGACCGTTTTCAGCTCTGATTGCCCACCCTTCGCAAAGCGGAGGGACGGCGTAAAGGCAACACTTTGGACAGTCGGTCGAATCCGAAGGGGCAGCGGGGTGTCTCGTGTTGGTGCTCCAAGTGGAAAGGGTCCTCATTCCTCGCGTGGGCGTCCAACTTCGGCCCCGATTCACGCCGCGCAGCCGCTTCCTGGGCCGGGTTGTCCTGGTAAAAGAAATTGGTATGGGTTTCCACGGTGTTGTCAAACGTCCTGTGGAATTGGGGCGTGATGGAGCCTGAAATGGGAGAGGTCAGCCAACTCCAGTCCCCGTTCAGCTTCCGGCCGGCCTTGTCCTCGATTTGACAGAATCGCTCAAACTGGGCCCCCAGCTCGTGGTGGTCGCCCATCCGGATACCCGCACGGTCGAAGCTGTGCAAAACGGCCTGGTTGATGGTGATGAGGGCCTGGTCCTTCCAGAGGGTTCGGGGGGAGGAAGTGTCGAGCCCCAGCGCCTTTCCGATGCGCTCGAGCAAATCGTACCGTTGGGGATCACAAAAGTTGCGGGCGGCAATTTCGGTTCCCATGTACCATCCATTGAATGGGGCACAGGGATAAGTGATGCCGCCGATGACCAACGCCATTTCACTGATTACGGGAATGGCGTACCAGCGCAAACCGAGTGCGTCTATGGCGGGGTGCTCGGGGTGGGTGATGTCCACTTCCGGGAAAAGGTGGGGATGAACTGAGAAATGATCGACAGGGGCCTGCTCCTCATCTTCGATCCAGATGGACCATGGCAGCGGTGTATGGGCCGTCTGCTCTTTCGGGTTCCACCCCAACGCGCGCATCCTGCGGGTGAATTCCACCGAATGCGGATCTCCGAGCACAGTACCATCGGCCTGCTCGAATCCGGCATAGCGAAGAAGCTGGTGGTTGGCGATGCGCACGGGATCGGGCTTTCCGATGTCTCCCGGAGTCCTCGGCGCAAAGACGGTGATGACACTCTGGATCGCCCCATCCTGCCAAGCCATGTCGAGGTGCTCGTGCAGGGCACCGACAACGCCATCCCGACTGCACACATTTCTGGAGTCCTGCACTTTGAGCGTGCGCCACATGTGACGGCCTATGCAGCGGTTGCTGCTGCGCCATGCCCATTGCACACCGAATTGCAATTCGGCCGGGGTGTGCACATAAGTCCCGGTCGAGTCGATTTCCTCGGAAATCTGGGCCATCCGTTCTTCAGTGGCGGCTTCATCCATGCGGAAGCGTGAATCAGCGGCCATGTCCGACAGGAAGGCACGGGCTTGGGCCAGAAGGGCAGTATGACTCGGGGGCAAGGATGTCATCTCAACAAGTATTAAGTCAGCGGGCGGCAATAGGTTCCTGTAAGGTGGACGAGAGGCCTTGGGTTGGTCATGACACTGGTCAATGCCGGGCATGACTTTTGTCAAGCCCCATGGAAGTTGACACCCTCGAATTTTGAAATCTTGGAATGAGCGGCTTCCCTTCATCAAGCACCATATTGAATTGCATCACATTTTTGCCGCATGATTGAACGCTATCTCTCATTGGATGGTGCCCTTGGCGCCGAATTGCAACAATCCCTCTCCCCGGCTGACGCCGTGGCCCTTCTCAAGGATGGTGTCCGCCGCTCGACCTCTGGGGATGCCTCCTCGCGTAACCGCGGTGCCCTGCTTGAAGGCGCCGCCGCCGGGCAGTATCCCTACGCCGCGGTCCTGTCCTGCATCGACAGCCGGGCCCCGGTGGAACAGATCTTCGACGCGGCCTCCGGTGACCTCTTCGTCGCCCGCGTCGCCGGAAACGTGGCCTCTCCCGATCTCATCGCCAGCCTCGAGTATGCTACGAAGTATGCCGGAAGCAAGGCCGTCCTCGTCCTCGGCCACACCAAATGCGGTGCCGTAAAGGGTGCATGGGCCGGACTGGAGGACGGTCACCTCACCGGTTTGCTCGGCCGCATCCAGCCCGCCGTAGCCGCCACCAAGGCGGAAGTGGGTGAGGAGGACAGCGGGTCGAACCTCGACCGCTGCAGCACGGTGAACGTGGAAAAGACCATCGCTGCGCTGCGCGCGGAAAGCGCCATACTCTCGGGCCTGGAGTCCGAGGGCAAGATTGCCATTGTGGGCGGCGTCTACGACGTTGCGACCGGTGAGGTCGCCTGGATTGACTGATAGGGGGGCGGGCTCACCGGATGAGCCGGAATCGCCGCTCGCCGCCGGGCGCAGAGATCTGGAGTACATGGCTCCCTGACTCCGTGAAGGGGACCAGGCCTGATGTGCCGACCCCCGAGGCTACGCTTCTGCCCTGCATGTCGAGGATGGTCCAGGCAAACGCCCCATCCGCGATGGGCAGCAGCCATCCTTGACGCAGTCTCTTGGGGGACAAGACGTCTGGAGTGGGATGGTCCAATGCGCTGGTGCCGGTCAATGTGCCTCGCATGTAGTGGAAGGTGCCTTCAGACGGCCTTTGGTAGACGAGGTGGACGGTGGAGCCGTCCATGCGGATGACAGGTCGGCGGCTGTGTCCTGAAAGGTCCTCCGTGAGACCGGTGGTGGAGCTTTCCCATTGTTCGGGTGCCGAAGCAGTTCCATCGCCGTGGCCGACGAAAATGTTGTAGCCCCCTTGACTTCGCTCCCATGCCACGACGCTCGAGGTGCCATCGGCATCGATGGAAGGGTTGTTCTCCGTGATGTCCACGGCGGATTGGATGCGGTCAGAACCCGTGAGCGACCATCCATTCAGGTCAACGGTTGACCAATAGACGCGGGTGCCGCCTTCTGCCGCGGACATGTAGACGATGGCCAGTGTTCCGTCCCCCAGGATGCAGGATTCGGCTTCTGAGGCCGGACAGGAATTGATGGTCCAGTTGGTGGGGTCGACATCCAGTGCTTCGGTCCATTGGCCTTCCTCATCCGTCCGCACCACCCAGAAGTCGCGGAGGTTGTCGTCATTGTTCCGTACGATGTCATAATGCCGTCCATCGTGACTGAACGGCATGGAAGCACAGCATTCACAGACTGCCGCGCCATCCATTGGGGCTCCCGCATCGACCGGTGGCAGGAAGGCTTCGGCAGCCGGGTCCCAGAATTGGACGCCTTCCAGCACGGGATTCACCCCCCACTTCACGGCGACCCAAGGTTGGGCTTCCTCATCGAAAGCGGGAATGGGCATGAAATGATCTTCCGTGGCTTCCGGCGCGATGGGAATGGGTGCTCCCCATGTGATGCCCCCATCTTCTGAAATGACGACGCGGCCGCCATCCGCCCATTCTCCTGAAATCTGATAGGCCACGGCCACCCGGTTTCCGGACACGGCCATTCTGGGCCCCTCGGCATCATTGATGAACAGTCCGGTCTCGTCGGTCACCTGAACAGGGGTAGTGAGGACTCCATCCACGACACGGGTGCAATACAAGCCGCCCTCCGTTCCCGATTTGCCGTGCAGGATGATCGGATGGCCGGCAACGTCAAGCTCCATCCGGAGATTCAGATAGCCGAAGTCGGCGGGGACGGAGCCCACAGGGTCATCCCACATGATGGCACTCTGGGATTGGAGCATCCCCGAGCAGGAGCAGGCGCAAATGATGAAAAGGGACCGCAGCATAGGCACCAAGTTAGCGCTGGCCGAGCATTTAAATTTGGGGTATGGAGGATGGCAGGAAATGCAGGCATTCAGCCGTGCTGAAATCAGGATGGCTGTTTGCCCTATGTACCATGACCAGTCTGCTTTCCGGACAGCCCAGCAGCGAATCTTGGACATCCGGCACCACGTTCTACGAGATTTTCGTCCGCTCCTTCAAGGACAGTGACGGAGACGGCATCGGGGATTTGCAAGGCCTTCTTTCCCAGCTGGATTACCTCAATGATGGAGATTCGACCACGTCGAGTGACCTGGGCATCACGGGCATCTGGCTGATGCCGGTGAACCCGTCTCCGTCCTATCACGGCTACGATGTCACCGATTACTTTTCGATCAACCCTGACTACGGTACGATGGACGATTTCCAGGATGTACTGGATGCATGCCATGCCCGGGGCATCCGGGTCATCATGGATTTCGTGGGCAACCACAGTTCCAGTGATCATCCCTACTTCGTGCAGTCGGCCTCGTCCGCGGCGAGCCCTTTCCGGGATTGGTTCGTGTGGTCGGACCAGGACCTTGGGTCCGGTTGGCATGGCGCCTCCAGCGGTTGGTACTATGGCCTTTTCTGGAGCGGAATGCCCGATTGGAATGTGCAGCACCAGCCCGTTGTGGACCATCATTACGCTATCGTGGACCACTGGTTGGCCTTGGGCGTGGACGGGTTCCGATATGATGCGGTCAAACACCTGGTCAATGAAGGGAACGTCTATGAGCATCATCCCGGCACATTCGACTACCTCGAGGCCTTCCGGGAACATTATCAATCCGTGAACCCTGATGCCATCTGCGTGGGAGAGGCCTGGGCGGGAACGGACGTCATCGCACAGTACGGACCGCCCTACCTCGACATGTGCTTTGAATTCGGGCTTGCCGGCGGCATCATTTCCTCGCTCAATGGCGGCAATGGGGTGGGCTTCAAGGCGGCATTGGATGATGTCCTCGAACTTCATCAGCCCGGGGCGTATGCCCCATTCCTGACCAATCACGACCAGGATCGGATCATGAGTGTCCTCGGTGGCGATGCCGCAAAGGCGAAGCTGGCAGTGGCCGTACTCATGACCCTACCGGGAACCCCTTTCATCTATTACGGTGAAGAAATCGGCATGACCGGTGCAGGGTCGCATCCTGCGGTGCGGACCCCGATGCAGTGGGCGCCGGGAAGCCAGGCCGGGTTCACCTCCGGGACGCCGTGGAGTTCTGTGCAACCCGATGTCGATGAGGTGAATGTGGCCATCCAGAGCGATGATCCCGGATCCCTGCTGTCCACATACCGGGAGTTCATTCACCTCAGAAACGGCGAGGCCACGTTGCAGCGGGGAGAGACCATGACGTGGGAGACGACCACACCGGAGGTGGCTGCCAGCCTCCGCACCTTGGACGGCGACCGGTTGCTCGTGGTGCACAATTTCAGCGAAACGGAAATGGTCGGACCGCAGGTGCTTCCCCCATCCATATGCCAAGGCGCCTATGGCGTCACGGATGTCAGGACCGGATTGGATTTGGGAGAGGTGAACCTCGTGACCGGTGCGGCGTGGAGTTTGCCGGTGGATTTGACGGCGCATGGAACCGCCATCCTGAGGTTGACGGCGTTGAATGAGGCCGGAGACTGCACCATCCCATTGAACTTGACCGTGGATGTCCATCCGGTTCCAACCACACCGGAGGAGGTCCATTTGCTGTACAGGGTCAACGGGGGTCCGGAAGTGGCCATACCGATGGAACCTCATGGAGTACCGAATTGGTGGGATGTCTCGGTGAACGTGCCGGAAGGGGCCTCGGTCTCCTGGCGATTCCGTCATGGTGAGGAGGCATCCGGTGTCGAGGATGTTCCTGCGGAATGCGGATTGGATCTGGGCCTGGGTTTCCTGGAGCGTCAGGTGGCGATGGGTGCCATTCCCGTCGCGGTGCCCAGGGTCTGTTTCGGGGGATGCTCGGAATGCACTTATCCTCCCCAGCAAGTCACATTGCGTGTGGACCTCGATGGGCAACTGCCCCATCCGGATGGGGTGCACGTCGCAGGGGACTTCCAAGGGTGGGACCCCGCCGCTACGGTCATGCTGCCCGAGGGTGGAGGGATATTCAGCCATACCCTCACCCTCGATGTCGGGGAGACGATCCTGTACAAATTCATCAACGGTGCGGCATGGGGAGGTTTGGAAGAAGTCGACCTCGAAGCCTGCGGTATCCCGAACGGCATCGGTGGGTGGAACAGGCAATTGACCATCACCCCGGGCTTGGGAATCCTGCCCGCGGTGTGTTTCGAGCAATGCGCACCTTGCGAGGCTCCTCCGAACCACATCCTGACCACCTTGAGCGTGGACATGTCGTTGGACACGGAACATCCCGATGGGCTGTACCTGGAGTGGAACCACCCCGACAGCAGCTGGGTTTCCATGGATTACGGATCGAATGGAGTCTGGACCGCGGTGGCCCAACCCCTCGAAGGCGAGGCGGTCCAATTCCGCTTCCGGAACGGAGCTGAGGCAGAACAGCTTCCCTTCGGGTGTGGTGGAGCCCCGGCTGGATGGCGACAGCACCTGGTCAGTGCGGACTTTGTGGATTCCACGGTCCCCTGCTTCTCCACATGCCTGCCTTGCAGCGCCCAAGGAGGATGTACCTATCCGGGCGCAGTGAATTATGATGCCGCCGCCGTCTTCGATGATGGCTCGTGCCACTACGCAGGTTGCACGGACTCTCAAGCGCTGAACTATCTGCCGGTCGCCACCATCGACGATGGCTCCTGCATCCAGGCCTCCGGAGTCTGTGGTCCCGGAACCGTGCTCGATGCCTTCGGATTGTGCATGCCCGATCCGGCTTGCGTGGAGGACATCAATGGCGATGGTCAGATTGGGGTAGGGGATATACTGCTGTTGCTCTCGGTATTCGGTGCCGCATGCAGTCCTTGAGTTGAACAAGATTTCATTTCTTTCGGGCATGATTGGAACTTGCCTGGATAGAATCTTCCTTGCCGGATTGCCGTTGCTGGTGATGTTGGCCCATTTCAATGGAATCACCCATGCCCAGACCCTCTCTTGCTCGGAGATCCAAGGGCAGGCCGACGTCAGCCCTTACGAGGGTCAGGAAGTGACCGTGCAGGGAAAGGTGACGGAATTTTACGGGGACATGTGGTACCTGCAGGATGGATTCGGCGCATGGAATGGGGTGTACTGTGTCGGCCCCGATGTGGTCATCGACGCCAATCCACCATGGTGGAATGCGCCCCGCCAACCGGAGGTGGGCGATGTGCTGGAATTGACGGGCACCATCGCAGAGGTGGACGGCAATACGCAGCTGATGGACATCACGGGATTCGTCTTCATCGATTTCTGGAATGCGACAGCGGCAGGGATCCAGGTGACGGTGGAGGAATTGCAGGATGAGAGCCTCGAGGGAACGCGGGTCCGCCTTGACCCTGTTACCGTAGAGACGGCTCCGGATGGGGATGGCGTGTGGACGATTTCCGATGCCACGGGCACGGCGACGGTCGTCGGAGTGGACACGGATGACCCGGGCAACAACGAGGACGCCGATGGGCCGACACCCGGAGATGTCTATCGGGTATATGGGGCCTTGCGTCAGATAGGGGCGGAGTACGTCATCGACCTGGGCGACATCGATACCATTTCACTTGTGGTGGATGTGGAGAACCAATGGGTCCATTCCATCAATGTCTATCCGACCCCGGCTTCAGAAGTGCTGTACATCGAAGGGGCCGAAGGGGCTTTCAGCTGGACCCTCGTGGACGCCATGGGCCGCGTCGCAAGGACCGGAGATCAAGGGCAAGGCTTGAGCATCGATGTGAGCGCCATGCCTTCAGGCCGCTATCTGTTCAGTCTGGTGCAGGAAGGCGCAACGGTAAGCAAGACCGTCGTGATCCGTTGAGGCCTCAATCCTCGATGGACTCGATGTAGTCCTGGTTGTCCTGAACGCGTTGCATGGGATTGCCTGAGGCCCGCCCATAGCTTCTGGTGGCGTCATTGAACAGATCGATACGCTGCGGACGGACATTGCGCGGCCAGGCGTTGTTCCGCAGATCGGTATCCGCAGTTTCCAGATAAGGGTCCAGCGTGATGGAGACGGCCTCCTCCGGTGTGACGAACACCTTCGTGACCTCCTTTCCACCCTTCCGCCAGATTTCAACGGGGACGCGGCGCACATCCATGGTGCCGTCCGCGTACTCGAATCCGACAATCAATGGCATCACCAAGCCACCGATGTTCTCGAAGGTCAGCTGATAGAAATGCTTGCCGGAGGAGAGCAGGGCCAGTTCGTCCTCATCGAGTTTCGCAACGTAGTCCCTGTACTCGGACCGTTCGATTTCCATCACCTCATGCGGGTCGACCGTGGTGTAGTGGTCATGGAGTTCAGGCCTGGCCTCCAGCCGACTCTCCGGGATGTACTCCATGTCCCGGACCTTTGAAATGTCCTGAGGCTCCGCTTCCTCGGCAGCCTTGTCCAGCGCCTTCTCCACATCGGGGTCCCCGGTTGAGATCTGGTACCATTGGATGTCATTGAGGGCGAGGTCCACATGGTCATTGGTGTAGAACCAACCACGCCAGAACCAATCCAGATCCACGCTCGAGGCATCCTCCATGGTGCGGAACAAGTCTGCAGGCGTCGGGCGCTTGAAGGCCCAGCGGCGTCCGTACTCCTTGAAGGCGAAATCGAACAGTTCGCGCCCCATGACGGTCTCCCGCAGAATATTCAGTGCCGTGGCGGGCTTGCCATAGGCGTTGGGTCCAAACTGGAAAATGCTCTCCGAATTGGTCATGATGGGGGAAATGCGCTTGGGATCGCCCCCCATGTAGTTGGTGATCTTCCGGGCAGGACCGCGACGGGTCGGATAGTTGCGGTCGAACTCCTTTTCCGTCAGGTATTGCACGAAGGTGTTCAATCCCTCGTCCATCCAGGTCCACTGCCGCTCATCGGAGTTGATGATCATCGGGTAGAAATTGTGTCCGACCTCATGGATGATGACCGAGATCATGCCGTGCTTGGTCCTGGCGCTGTAGGTGCCATCGGGCTCGGGGCGTCCGCCATTGAAGCAGATCATCGGGTATTCCATCCCGATCCACTTGGTATGGACGCTGATGGCGACGGGGTATGGGTACTCGCAGGCGAATTCCGAGTAAGTGATGAGCGTCTGGGCGACGGCCTCCGTGCTGTACTGCTCCCAGAGGGGATTGCCCTCCTTGGGATAGAAGCTCATCGCCATCGGCGTGTTGTTGTCGAGCGGAACCGCCATGGCGTCCCAGATGAACTTTCGGCTTGTCGCAAAGGCAAAGTCACGGACATTCTCGGCCTTGAATCGCCATGTGGCCAATCCTTTTTCCTTGGTCTGCTCGTTTTCGATGGCCTCCTCCTCGGTCACGATGAGGACGGGGCGGTCGGCGGTTTTCGCCTCCTCGAGCCGGTTGCGTTGCGCTGCCGTCAAGACCTCCTTCGGGTTCTGCAGAACACCGGTGGAGCCCACGATGTGGTCACTCGGTACCGTGATGCTCACGTCATAGTCGCCAAACTCGAGGGTGAATTCGCCGCTGCCGAGGAACTGCTTGTTCTGCCAGCCCATCCGGTCGTAGTAGGCACAGAGGCGAGGAAAGAACTGGGCAATGGTGTAGAGGTAATTGTCGTCCTCTTCGAAATACTCGAAGCCGCTTCTGCCCCCGTCCCTGAGCCGGTCGTTGATGTTGTACCACCAGTCGACCTGAAAGGTGAACTTTCCTCCGGGTGCGAGCGGTTTGGGCAGGTCGACCCGCATCATCGTTTGGTTGATGGTGTGGACAAGGGCCTTTCCACCCGCATCCTTGACGGCCTCGATTTTGAAGCCACCATCGAAATCCGGTTCCATCTCTGCCACCTCGTCAAAGGACATCCGGTCATCCATGAACCCTTCACGGATCATGTGGCTGTCGCTGTCGAGGTCACGCACGTTCTGGTCAAGTTGCAACCAGAGGTAGCGGAGTTCGTCCGGGGAATTGTTGATGTAGGTGATGGTCTCCTTGCCGTCGATGCGCTGGGTGTCATCGTTCAGCTGGATGTCCATGACATAGTCCACCTGCTGTTGCCAATATGCGTGCCCCGGAGCTCCGCTGGCGGTGCGCACACTGTTCGGCGTGGGCAGCACGTCGTAGAGTTGCCTGAACGGGTTGTCATTGGTGTTGCCCTCCAATTGGGCATGCCCGGAAAAGGCCGTCAGGACCACAGCGGACATCAGGGCTGTCCGTCCAAGAATGGAAAAGGATGAGTTCATCGATGCATCGAAGTTGAGGCCGCACGCGGCCGACTCGAACGGCAAGTTACGACCGGCGGCTGATGTAGCTTCGTGCCATGGTTATGAACGTTACGATGGCTTTGCTTCTGAGCATTGCGCCAGCGGTTCCTTCAATCGGGATTACAGAGGATGGCCCCGCCATGGGCCATCCCGATCACGGTGCTTCCTTTCTGGAGCAATTGTCTGGACAATGGGTGTTCGGAGATGCGAAGGGAAAGGAGCAGAAGCGCCTCCGGTTTTACGAGGACGGCCGTTTCGGATTCATGTATGAGGATGCCTGGACGGCAGGCAGCTACATGGTCCTGCGCTCGGATGAGCGTCAGAAGGGCGTGCTTCGGCTCGAATATTATGTGGATGGCAACCTTCACCTGCAGGAGGTGCGTGTGGAGGTGCATTTCGAGGCGTACGGGCACGAGGAACATGACCACGGCCATGATGGAGAAACCGCGTCCGGAGCTGAACATCAGCACGAGTTCCTTCTGGTCGAGGTGCTGCCGGCAGTCGAACAGCGGTTGGACATGGCGGGGGACTACCTCCACCAGCACTGATTTCCCCAGCGGGATTCAGTCCCGTCTTGTCCTTTCTGTCGACAGGGTGCCCGGGCCCTTTCTGGCGCCGATCAAACCATCGGCATTTCGGTCACTGGGGAATGACCACACGCTCGTACAGACCGAGGTCGGGCAGACTCAGGATGTGAATTCCCGGCCCCGCAGCCCATCCGTTCCAGCCTTCAAGTCGACCGGATTGGACCGTACGTCCGGTGGCGTCCAAAAGGAACCACGGACTTCCGAGACAATCCGTACAGGCTGTTCCGAAGCCTTGGGCAGCAGTTGTCAGCACCACATCCTGCCCGTGGAGGATGCCGATGGCGGTGACACTCTCCGCGGTGGTGGGGGAGGTTCCATTCAGGATTTCCTCCATGTCGCACCAGCCATCACCATCCGTATCCACCATGAAAGGAGAGCACGGATTTTCGGGATCGCTTCCCGACAGCAGCTCCTCCATGTCGCACAGACCATCGCCGTCCGAATCAGTGCTGATCGGATTGCAGGGGTCCATGTCCGACCAACCTGAAGCCGTTTCCATGCCGCTGCACCAACCGTCTCCATCCAGATCCAAATCGTTCGGGACGCAGGCGTCGTTCATATCCCATCCTTCCAATGCTTCCTGCAAATCGCAAAAGCCATCACCATCGGAGTCCGAGCCATACGGGTCGCAGGGGTCGCTGACGCCGGAACCGATGACCGATTCGATCTGGTCGCACAACCCGTCTCCATCGGAGTCT
Source organism: Candidatus Nitrosopumilus sp. (assembly GCA_964223495.1). Taxonomy (GTDB): domain Bacteria; phylum Bacteroidota; class Bacteroidia; order Flavobacteriales_D; family Sanyastnellaceae; genus UBA8752. The sequence goes on from CAXQGL010000032.1 coordinate 13,166, forward strand.
TCACCATAGGGGTCACAGGTGTTGTTCGGATCCGTACCGTTGGCGAGTTCGGCGCTGTTGCAGATACCGTCCATATCGGAATCGAGCACATCGGGACTGCAGGCATCGTTGGGATCGGACCCGAGGGCGGCCTCCTCTGAATCACAGTAGCCGTCACCATCGGTGTCGAATGCAGCAGGGGAACAGGGATTGAAAGGGTTCCATCCCATCAATTCCTCCTCGATGTCGCAATAACCGTCATTGTCGGTATCCGTATTGTAGGGCTCGCAAGGGTTGTTCGGGTCTGTTTCGAGGTAGACCTCGAGTGCATCGCACGCGCCGTCTCCATCGGTGTCGTCCAAGCCTTCCGTCCCGAGGTCGCAGGGGTTGAAAGGGTCGGTGCCCATGTCCAGCTCTGCCTGGTCACATGTTCCATCTCCATCGGAATCGGGTGCATCCTCCGAACAAGGCGCTTCCGAATTGGCGACGAGCAGACAATTGCTCTCCGAGTTGGTCGGCGTGTCCAGCAGGGATTCAAGGAAAATCCTGTTGGCATCCTCCTGCAGATGCGTACCCATCCAATCTGCACGCACCACTACGATGCCATCGCAATTGATGACCACCATCCCAGCGGGTCGCAGGAAGAAGTTGGAATAGATGAGGTTGTTCGGGGAGTCTATCAGGAAATCATCCCAGGGAAACTGCCACTGGTTGTCCGACCCCGGCCCCATGAAGTCAATGACCATTTGAGCAGCGTCCATGCGGTCCTGTACGACCCGGTGCTGATTCAGGTATTGCCCATCCGGTCCGGCAATGGGAAAGGCCGGACAATTGCTCGGACAATTCTCGATATCCAAGGCGTGGGCCTCCGCCACGTAAACGGGGACCCAATTGAAATCGTCGATGTGCTGATTCACCCACTCAAGTTGAACGGGAGACAGAGCCGGGTCCCAATCGTTCTGGAATCGGATGCAGGTTGCCGACCCATTGAAGATGATCGTAGGCTTCGTGGGGTCCACTTCGTTGGAGAGCAAGAACTCCTCACCATCGAGCGACCAAAGGTGGAAATCACCCACCGTATCGCCCAAGGCATAGCCGCCTTCGAATTCATTCAATTCACCACTGTAGGGGACAGGATCAATGCTGTCGGTAGCCAGTGGCTCCTCATTCAGACCGAGCCAGACAAAGTGCTCATTCTGACCGAGCATAAAAGGAGTGGCCGCGAACCACAGAGTAGAAAGGACAATGAATCTGATCATTTCAGGGTGCAAAGAAAACCCGCATGAAGCCAGCAGGTTGCTTGTGTTGGAAACCTTTTGTGGGCGTTGATGTTCACTCAAACATCAAATTGCTGCAATTGAGGGGCTTGGGACCCATCCGGCGTTGCCGTTCACCAACTTGATTTGCAGCCAATCGCCCTCCGTCCTCAGTACTTCCACCACGGTGCCTTCATGGAGGACGAACAATTTGCTGGCATCTCCTTGTCCCGCTGGACTGCTCATGACTTCGACGCGGGGCGACATGATGACCGCCCCGTCGTCCGATTTGCTCCTCTGATAGGTGGAACGGCTCATGAAACCCAGCATCAGGGCAAGCAGGGCCAAGGTCGGTGCCACGATGGTGAGGGTGCGTCTCGTGGCCAATTCATCCGATCGCATTCTGAGGAAGTACGACACGAAGGCGAGGAGCCAAAGGGCGAGAGAAGACCACGTCCAACCTGCCAAACGGTGCTCAGCTGTCAATTCGCGCCACAAGGGACCCAATGCGATTTCCGGCATGGGTTCGATGCGGTCCACGACTGCAGCCCGTGCAAGCAGCAGGTTGGCCTGCAGGTCGTCATCGCTGGGCCGGATGCGCCGTGCGCGCTCGAAATGGAGGATGCTCGGGCCGATGCGTCCGGATTTGTAGTGGGCGACGCCCAAATTGTATTCGAGCTCAAATGAGGTCCAAGCCTTGGCCACGGTCTCGTAGTGCCCGATCGCTGCTTCGAAATCACCTTCGAGATAGGCTGAATTTCCAGCATAGAATTCGGCTTGGGCGGCTTCGGTGTCCGGCGCTGACCAGGCTGTTCCGGAGGCGAGGACCAACATGGCGACGAGGACACTGTTTCCGGATGTCCGCTTCTTTCGTTGGCCTTTCGATAGTTCGAGCGTCTTGGCAGCCCGCTCCAACCGCGTTGCCATGTCCGCTGGGGCAGGCGCACCCGGTGCAAATCGGCCGCGATCAAGCGTCTCGATTACATCCAGCCACTCGCTGGCGATGTTCGGAGCACTGGCATTCAGCGCTTCTCCGTAACGCTCCATGGAAGCTTCGCTGCGCGGGATGTCCAGTTGTGCTTGGAGGAACTCCTGGGCCGATTGCCCGAGAGCATCCAGTGAGCCCCCACCCAAACGGGCCTGTTTCAGTGCCGCATTGAGTTTGGTCCTTGCCGCCCTTCTTCGGGCGAGCACTGGGTCTTTCGATTCCCTTTCCTTCCTCCTCATGGCCAGGGCGCCGAACATCAGCATCAGCGGCGGCAAGCCCCAAAGGCCCATGTGAATCGGGCCTCCGAAGAATGGGCGGGACCGCGGTTTGAGTTCGGTCTCCGTGCGGATGAACCGCATGTCGCGGGTGAGGATGGTGACATCGGTCTTGCTGTTGAAGCCGAATGAGGGCCCCTCTTCTCCGGCCTGTCCCGTCACATCGAGGGCGATGGCCGGTGCATCCAACCGCACGAAACGGTCCAATGCATGATCAAAGTAGGACATGGCGGGGAGGCTGATCTCGTATCGGCCTTCGGATCGGGGTATGACCAGATAGGTGAAGGTGCGACGGCCCCGTTGTCCCTGCAGATCCGTCGTCACCCGGTCCTCGATGTCCGGGTCGAATACCTCGAGGTCTTCCGGCCAATTGATCTCGGGGGCCCCGATCAGGGGGAGGTTGCCCTTGCCCTTGAATTCAAGAATGACATTGACCGCCTCATTGGTTTTGGGTGAGGAATTGTTTTCGGCCTTCCAAGTCATGGTCAATTGCTGGAAGGTGCCAAGAGCGCCTTCTGCCCCGGTGGTGGGCAGGGGAAGGACCTCGATGCTGACGGGCCGTGCACTTGAGGCGATGGGGCGCGTATTGAAGAAGGAGATGCGCATCTGCGCCTCCACATCGAATCCCTCAATCTCCAGCGGGCCAGTTCGGGTAGGATAGAGAATGTCGGTTCTGACCGTGGCCACCTGGACGCGCTTGCCGTCGAGAATGGTGGTTTCCCAGCGGGGATCCTCTCCCTCCACGGTCTCCTTCCAGGCGCCAGCCAGTTCAGGGAAGGTGTAATTGCGGACATCCACGGCATCGAGTCGATTGTAGATCCGGTATTGCACCCGCACGGCTTCTCCCAGATGGGCCTTTTTCTTGTCCACTTCGATGACCGCTTCGAATTGGGCAGGCTGGCGGTTGTTTCCACTCCCTTTGCTGGCCACACGCAGGTTGATCGGTTCGGTCTGCAGTCGGCCCTTGTTCGAGTTGAAATTGAAGCTGGGTATCCGGATCAGACCCGGCTTTGCCGCCACTGCCGTATAGGTATACCCCCTTTTGGAAGTCACCTGCCCATTGGTGATCTGTGTGCTTGTGGAGGAGGAAGGACCGTTCAGATAACGCACCCCCTCGATGTTGGGTGGGTTCTCGAATGCCACATTGGCATCCCTGAACTCGAACGTGATGCGGAAGGCCTCACCGGCGATGACCGGATTCCGGTCCACCGTCACAAGGGCATTTCCCTGGCCACGGGATTGCAGTCCGAAACTGAGCAGGAGCAGCAGCAATGACCATGATGCCCTGAAATGGCATCCGTGCATTCCGTCCCTCATGCGCACAGCGCTCAATACGTTGAATTGGGCAGTCATCACCAGTCCTTCTCGATTGTGGTCTTCTTTCCCTTCTTGCGCTTGGCGTTTTCCTGCGCCTGCAATTTGGCACGAAGTGCCGCTTCATTCCGCTCCAGCATATCCAGGATGCGCTGGGCATCGGCCGGTTGGATCTGTCCTTCTTCAGGCTGCTGTTCCTGTCCATCACCGGCCGATCCGGTGTTCGCTTCCTGCTCGCCGTCCTGCTGTTGCTCGCCGTCCTGTTGCTGCTCGCCGTCCTGCTGCTGCTCACCGTCCTGCTGCTGCTCGCCGTCCTGCTGCTGCTCGCCGTCCTGCTGCTGCTCGCCGTCCTGCTGCTCTTCTCCGTCCTGCTGCTCTTCGCCGTCCTGCTGCTCTTCGCCGTCCTGCTGCTGCTCCTGCTGCTGACGCATGGCCAAGGCAAGGTTCAGGTTGTATCGGGTGTCATCGTCCGTAGGGTCCAATCGCAGGGCTTCCTTGTATGCTCCGATGGCTCCCTCCACGTCCTGTCCTGATAAGAGCAGGTTGCCGACATTGTTCCACGCGTCGGACTTGAGAGAAGGAGCGTCCGCTTGGGCTGCAGCCCGCTGGAACGCCTTCATGGCGTCGTCAGCCTTGCCTTCGCCGGCCAGTGCCAGGCCCCGATTGAGGTTGAGTTGTCCGGCTTCGGCGCCGTTCCATCCTTCGGCCGCGGCAAAGAGGCTGTCGGCAGCAGCGTAATCGCGCCGGAGCATGGCCTCCGTCCCGGCCACGGCCTCCTGCTTGCTGCCGGGGTTCGAAGGCCACTGTTGGGCCTGGAGCGTGCCGGTCATCGCACAGGCGGCCAGAATGGAACCCAGGGAACCCACTTGGGCCATGCGTCCGGAGGTCATGGGCCAGATGCCCTCGGCCAAGAGCAGGACCAGGGCAATGAAAAAGAACCAGGGGTATTGGTGCACATAGTCTGTATAGGCTACCGTATTGGTACTGCCCGTTTCGAGATCGCCCAAGCTGTTGAGGAAGGGGTCAAGGTCCACGAAGCCCGGTCTGGCGCGCACATATGTGCCACCACCGGCCTCGACCATCGCCACGAGCATCCTCTCGTCGAGGGTGGAGACCACAGGTTGGCCGCTTTTGTCCTCCTTGTATCCCGCCTGTCTGCCGTAACGGTCGAATTGGGGAATCGGCCCGCCCGATTCGCTCGCCATGCCCGCCGCGTGCACCATGATGCCTGCAGCTGCGGCCTCATCTGCCCTCGCGAGCGCATCATCCTCGTGATTTTCCCCATCGGTCAACACCAGGACAACCTTGCTGGCCTGACTCTCCGGATCGAATGATTGCACGCATTGTTCGATGGCTGTGCCGATTGCGGTTCCCTGCACCGGGATGGCTTCGGGTCCGATGGCGTCCAGAAACAACTTGACCGCGGTGAGGTCAAGCGTCAAAGGGGCCTGCACATAAGCATCGCCGGCAAACACGACCAATCCTGCGCGGTCCCCGTCGAGCTTGGCCACAATCCGTTCGATGGTCCTCTTGGCGAGATCGAGCCGTGACATGCCGAGGTCCTCCGCCAACATCGAGCGGCTGACGTCCAGCGCAATCATGATGTCGACACCCTGTGCCTCAACCTCTTTCAGCCGGGTCCCCATCTTGGGAGCGAGCATGCCCATGGCCATGAAAGCCACGGCTGTCCTCCACAGGGCGAACTTCCAGACACTGCGTCGCGGACGGGCAGAGGGCCACAGCGTTTCTGAAAGGGACAGATCGATGGTCTGGGTCATGCGGCGCTGTTTCCAACGGTAGTGGCGCGCAAACAGGAGCAGGGCCACCGGAGCGATGAGCAAAGCCGGCCAGTACTGAGGCAGATGCAATTCGAATTGGGGTGCGGCCGTGCGGATGAGCAGATACAGGCTGCCCACCATGGCCCAGAACACCAGCTCGAAGAGCACGAGTCCCGTCACGTGTGTGAACACCTTGTATGTGTGCTTGTCACTCATGGCAGGCTTCTCAAAACGGCATGTCGCATGAAGGCTTCGGCACCGATCAGGAGCAGGGCAAGCCAGCCGATGGAAGGGAATTCCTCCGTCCTCTTGTTGTAGCGGAAGACATTGAAACGCGTCTTCTCCAGGATGTCGATCTCCTCGTACACTTCCCGGAGCTTGGCCCCGCTCGTGGCGCGGAAATAGCGCCCACCCGTGGCATCGGCAATCTTGCGAAGGGTGCCCTCGTCGATGTTCACCTCCACCCAATCATAGATGAAACTGCCGTCCTGACGCTTGCGAACCGGGCTTTTCGCCTTTCCCACCGTGCCGACACCCACCGTGTAGACCCGGATGGATTCGAGGGCGGCGAGCTGCGCGGCATCCAAAGGTTCGATCTGGCCGGCATTGTTCTCACCGTCCGTGATGAGGATGACCACCTTGCTTTTCGCATCGCTCCTGCGCAGCCTGTTGACGGCTGTGGCAAGCCCCATGCCGATGGCGGTCCCACCCTCGACCATGCCCGTCTCCAAGCTTTCGAGGCCATCGATCACCACCCTGTGGTCCGTGGTCAGCGGAACGCGGGTGAAACTCTCACCCTCGTATACGACCACACCCACACGGTCGTGGGGACGGTCCGTGACGAACTCCCGGGCCACCTCCTTGGCGGCTTCCAATCTGTTGGGACGAAAATCCTTGCTGAGCATGCTGGCCGAGACGTCCATGGCCATCACGATGTCAATGCCCTCCCGCGTCATGTTCTCGATGCTCGAGGAACTTTGGGGCTGGGCGATGACCGCGATCATGAGGCCGAGGCCGGCCGTCCTCATGGCATCTGGGAGCAGGGGAATCCACTGGTCCCGCCTCGGAGGGGTCAATCCGAGGTGTTGGAGGTTGATCCTGAATACGGGCGCTTGGATCGGCCTGAAGACGCGCCACAGGCTCCAGCCTGCCAGTGTCAAGAGCAACCAAAGCCATTCAGGTTGTCCCCATTCGTATCGGCTTTCCACAATGGAGAGGACGGTGAGGAGCAAGCCCCAACCGGCCAGTTGTGACAATGCTTGTCTTCCCCTGACCCACCAGGCCTGTTTCACGGCATCATCCATGGTGCTGGTCCTCCGCGAGGTCGTTGGATGCATCGGCCGATGGTGGGGAGAAGGGGGTGCTGCGCTCCACCCAGGCGATGGATTCCTGAACGACCCGAAGGTGGGCGTCTCCATCCATGGACTGCTTGGCGAATTTCACGAGGTCCGAGCGCTGGAGAATGTCGACGACCCAGGACCCATCGTTTCCCTCCAATCCGCGAACCGGCGCTTGACGAAGGGATTGCGCCACTTCATCCGTTGTCCGTTCGAGTGCCTTCACCCCGAAACTGCCTTGCAGGTGCAGTCGGATGGCATGGGAGACGATGACCTGCGTTTCCTTGCCTTGGCCCTGCAGCCAAGGCTTCCCATTCTCGAGTTCCCGCAACATGGCGAGGGCCGTTTCGTGGGCAGGGACCAGGGGTTCGGGCGCGACGGTCTCCACTTCTGTGGAGGGCTCACGGTCCTGCCAACGCCGGATGCCCCACCGGACGAGCCAAGCCAAGGCCAAAGCCCCCAACAGGTAGGGAAGCCAAGCCAAGACCCTTTCCCACCATGTCCAACCGAATGCGCGGAAACCCTGCATGGGTTTGGGCACGGCATCGGCCTCCAAGGGCACGAGGCCGACCTCCATGAGGCGGGCATCGGTGCTGGCCGCCACCCCTGCCGAGTCGGTCAGGGACAGGGGTTCAATCACCTTCATTCCTGAGTCCCACGCCATGATCACGATGTGCTGGCTGCGCCTCAGGCCGGCGTCGAGTTCCGGTGAAGCACTGCTGTCGATGGCCCCCACGCGGATCACCTCCCAACCTTGGGCCAGGGAGTCGCCGGCTTGCAATACGGGCCAGTTCCAACGCCTTCCCCCGGAAAGCGGTTCGTCGGAAGTCAATTGGAGGGACAGGGGTTGACCCACGCCCACACTGTCCTCTGCGACGGAAAGGCGCAACACGGGACCATCCTGGGCGGACAGTGGCAGTGCGAGGCCGCAGCAGCACAAGAGGAGGAGGGTGCGGAGTTCAGCCACGGCGGTCAAACAACTGCATCAGGGGTTGGACATAGGGTTTCCCCGTATTCAGCACTGTGTGGTCCACGCCGGAACGCTTCATCAGCATTTCGACTTCGGATTGATGCCGGCGGGATGCGGCGTCAAACCGCTTTCTCCAGCGCAGAGCCGAACTGTCGATGAATGCAGTGCCGCCTGTTTCGGGATCCGTTGCCGTGAGCCATCCGAGGCGGGCCGCCTTGGTCTCCACGTCATCGATGAGCTGAAGGGCCACGAGGTCGTGCTTTCTCGCCGTGCGCTTGAGAACATCCCCGAATCCATCGTCTTGGAGGTCGCTGATCAGGAAGGCAATGGTCCGCTTTTTCATGACCCGCCCGAAATGTTCGAGGGCGTGTGTGACATCCGTCCCCCGACCTTCGGGCTCGAGGTCGATGATTTCCCGCACGATGCGCAGGATGTGACTTCTGCCCTTCTTGGGAGGAATGAACCGCTCGATCCGATCGCTGAAGAGGACGGCGCCAATCTTGTCGTTGTTCTGACCGGCGGAAAAGGCGAGGACGGCGGCCAATTCTGCAGCCAGCTCCCGCTTGGATTTCTGTCGGCTGCCGAGGGTGCCGGACGCACTCACATCAATCAACAGCATGGCGGTCAGTTCGCGTTCCTCCTCGAAAACCTTGACGTAGGGCGAGCGCATGCGCGCGGTGACATTCCAATCGATGGTGCGGATTTCATCTCCGTGCTGGTAGGCGCGGTTCTCACTGAACGCCATGCCACGACCCTTGAAGGCACTGTGGTATTCGCCAGAAAATATCTGGTTGCTCAATCCCCTGGCGCGCAGTTCCACGCGCCGGACCCTTCGGATCAGCTCGGTTGCTTCCATGTCAGGGGACCTGGACCTGATCGAGGATTTCGGTGACGATTTGTTCCTGTTGGATCTCCTCGGCCTCCGCCTCGAAAGTGAGGCCGATGCGGTGCCGCATCACGTCCATGGCGACCGCGCGGATGTCCTCGGGAATCACGTAGCCGCGGTGGGCCATGAAGGCCCTGGCCTTGCCGGCCATTGCGAGCCCGATGGTGGCCCGCGGAGATGCTCCGAAACCGATGAGTGGTCCGAGGTGGCCCAATCCGTGGTTCTCAGGTTTCCGGGTGGCCTGAACGAGGGTGACGATGTAGCGCTCGATCTTCTCGTCGAGATAGACTTCCCGGACCAGCTTGCGGGCCTCCACGATGTCTCCGGGCTTGACCACCGGTTGGATTTCGACCTTGCTGCCCGCGGAAACCTGACCCCGCAGGATCATCTGCTCTTCGTCGGAGGTGGGATAGTCAATGACGGCTTTGAGGAGGAATCGGTCGACCTGTGCTTCCGGCAGGGGATAGGTGCCTTCTTGCTCCACCGGGTTCTGGGTGGCCAGGACGAGGAAGGGCTGAGGCAGGGCAAAAGTCTCCGTTCCGATCGTGACCTGCCGTTCCTGCATCGCTTCCAGCAGGGCACTTTGCACCTTTGCTGGAGCGCGGTTGATTTCGTCGGCCAGGACGAAGTGGGCGAAGATGGGCCCCTTGCTGACCGTGAATTGCTCCTGTTTCTGGTTGTAGATCATGGTGCCGACCACGTCGGCTGGGAGGAGGTCCGGGGTGAATTGGATTCGGTTGAAGTCCACCGCCACCGCCTGACTCAGGCTCTGGATGGCCAGGGTCTTTGCCAGTCCTGGGACGCCCTCGAGGAGGACATGGCCGTCCGCCAGCAGTCCGGTAATGAGGGTGTCCAGCATGTTGCGCTGTCCGACCACGGCCTTGCCTACCTCGTGGCGGAGTTGATCCACGAATCCACTGGCTGAGCGGATCCTGTCGGTGAGGGCCTGTATGTCCGGGCTGCCATTGCTGGCTGCTGTTGCTTCGGACGTGAGTGGCGTGCTTTCCATGGCGGTTGTTCGGTAAGTTCCGGAATGCTCGGGGCATGATGGACGGCGTTCCGGACGGAATTCCCAAAAGTAGAAATGGGTCCTAGGGTGATGGAAAGGGTGCCGGTTAAAAGATGTTGACCCAACTTGTACCCATGACCTTGAAAGACTGCATCTCCGACGTCGCGCACTTCCAGCGCACTTTCGGATTACCCATGGAAACGAGCCCCACGGCCCGGTTGAGTGAAAACCTCATCACGCTGCGTCACCGGTTGATGGCGGAAGAGAATGAGGAATATCTCGAAGCAGCCCGCCAGGGCGACATGGTGGAGATTGCCGATGCACTTGGCGACATGCTCTACATCCTTTGCGGCACCATCGTCAGCCATGGCATGCAGGACATCATCGGTGACGTATTCACGACGATCCAAGCCTCCAACATGTCCAAGCTCGGTCCGGATGGCAACCCCATCTACAGGGAAGACGGCAAGGTGATGAAAGGTCCCGATTATTTCCGGCCGGACATCGCCGGGGTGCTGGAGCGCGCAGGGGTCACTTCGGACGTTGAACCGGCTGCCGAATGAACCCGGCATTGGCCAAGAGGGCGATCAAGGCGCTCGAGGAGGCAAGGGCGGGAAATCCGCGTTCGATGGATCGGCTCATGCGGCTTGCCTTGCCCTTCAATCGCCCCCACCGCATCCGCATCGTGGAAGTGGGTCCCGGGCATGTGGGCATCAGACTGCCTGACCGCCGGTCCAACCGAAATCACCTGGGAGGCATGCATGCGGGTGCCATAGCCACGGCCCTTGAATTCTCTTCGGGGGCAGCCGTCCTGCTGGAAGTGGGCATGCGGGATTACCGGATCATCATGTCACGGCTGGAGGTGGACTATCTCGCAAAGCCTCAGGGTGATTGCATGGCCAAAGCCAAAAGGGACACGCCGGAAGTCTCGGGACTTTCCGGCGTGCTGAAGCAAGAGGGTGTGGCCAGGGTGCAATTGGGCGCCGCCCTTTACGACGCCCGGGGCGAACATTGCGCCCAGGCCCTGGTCCACTGGCACCTCAAGGCGTGGGACCGCAGCAAGTGACCTCCAGTTCCTTCCGCGACCGCTCATATCCCGTCAGGGCCCAGCGCTGACCATCGAAACGTGCGGTGAGTTTGAGGTCTCCGTATCCAGGAGCGGTACGCACATAATCACTGCTGATGTAGCCGCGGACTTTTCCGAGGTCGGGATGGTCCATGGCCACGGGGGTCCATTCGATTCCGTCCCGCTCGACCACCCATTGACTTTCATCGGTGCGCCCTGGAATGAAACCGCGATCCAGCAGGGCCATGACCTCGCCAGCAGCACCGGGTGACCGGCGGAATTTCACGCGATTCCCGAGGATTTCGAGCAATTGCTGCTGGCCGTTGGCCCGTGCATGGAGATTGCACATCGTGCCGTCCGGGTCGATGAGGACGAAGCCATCGGCATAGCGCGCCACATCCCTGCCGATGGCCTTCCAGCCGAAGCGTTGGGCCTCTGTGCCCAGAAGGTCGGCGGTTGCCCCGGCCATACATCCATCATGGTCGGTCATCATGGGAGTGAAGCAATCGAGGATCCTGTCGGCCTCCCCTGAACTGGCCTCTTTCCGGACATGGTGGATGAAATCATCGAAATGACGGAGATCCTGTGGAGCTGCGGACAAGGTCCAGATGGTACCGATGCCGGAGACAATGAGCAGGAGAATGCGGGCGGCATGCTCGATGGGAATGGAAATGGATGTGTGGGACATGGGGTGGAATGAATGGGGTTGAATCAACGGGGACTTTCCCCGCCGCTCAGACCTAAGGCAGAACTGGCAGGATTTGGTATCCGGAATCCACCGTCGGGGTTGGAGTTTGACATTCATTGCAACTTCCATTGCCCGGAAGGGCGGGATTATCTTTGCCGCCAATCGGAACTCCATGATCAACATCACCCTTCCCGACGGTTCGGTCAGACAGGCGCCGGATGACGCCACCGCACTGGACGTTGCCCGCGACATCAGTGAGGGATTGGCACGCAACGTGCTCGCTGCGAAAGTGGATGGCGAGGTACGCGACGCCCAGCGCCCCCTGGGTGGGGATGTGGACCTGAAGCTCCTGACCTGGGGGGATGACGATGCACAGAGCACCATGTGGCACAGTGGTGCCCACCTCATGGCGGAAGCATTGGAGACCTTGTATCCCGGGGTCAAGTTCTGGGTCGGTCCTGCAGTGGAGGGCGGCTTTTATTACGACGTCGACTTCGGTGACCATGTGTTCAGCGACAAGGACTTCCCGAAGGTGGAGCAGAAGATGCTCGAGTTGGCCAAGGGCAAGTCCGAGTACGTGCGCAGGGAGATGCCGAAATCGGAGGCCATTGCATATTTCAAGGACAAGGGGGACGAGTACAAGCTCGATCTGCTGGAGAACCTCGAGGATGGCACCATCACCTTCTACACGCAGGGTGGCTTTACTGACCTGTGCCGTGGACCGCACATTCCCCATACCGGGCACATCAAGGCGGTCAAGCTGCTGGCTGTAGCCGGGGCCTACTGGAAGGGGGACGAGACAAAAAAGCAGTTGACCCGCATCTATGGCATCGCATTCCCGAAGAAGGCCCAGTTGACCGAACACCTCGAGCTGCTCGAGCAGGCCCGACAGAGGGACCATCGGAAGCTCGGAAAGGAACTCGACCTGTTCACCTTCAGCGAGAAGGTGGGGCAGGGGTTGCCCCTGTGGCTGCCCAAGGGTGCTGACCTGCGTATGCGGCTCGAGTCATTTCTGAAGGAAGCCCAACGCAAGATGGGCTACGAAGCCGTCATCACACCCCACATCGGAAACAAGGAACTCTACGTCTGCAGCGGTCACTACGAGAAATATGGGGAGGACAGCTTCCAACCCATCAAGACACCCGCGGAAGGAGAGGAGTATCTGCTCAAGCCGATGAACTGCCCACACCACTGTGAGGTGTTCAAGTCACGGCCCCGCAGTTACCGGGACCTGCCCGTGCGCTTCGCCGAGTTCGGAACGGTCTACCGTTACGAGCAGAGCGGAGAGCTTCACGGATTGACGCGCGTGCGCGGATTCACGCAGGATGACGCCCACATTTTCTGCACCGTGGACCAGGTCAAGGAGGAGGTCGGCAAGGTCATCGACCTCGTGCTCTACATCTTCAAGACGTTGGATTTCCAGGATTTCATCGCCCAGGTCAGCCTGCGGGATCCCGAGAATCCAAGCAAGTACATCGGAAGCGATGAGAACTGGGACAAGGCGGAAAAGGCGATTGCGGAGGTCGCGGTCGAAAAGGGGCTGAAGACCATCACCGAACTCGGTGAGGCGGCGTTCTACGGCCCCAAGCTCGACTTCATGGTGCGCGATGCCATCGGCCGCAAATGGCAACTGGGTACGGTCCAGATCGACTACAACCTTCCGGAGCGGTTCGAACTCGAATACGTTGGGGCCGACAACCAGAAGCACCGTCCCGTGATGATCCACCGTGCGCCTTTCGGCTCCATGGAGCGTTTCGTGGCCATTCTCATCGAGCATTGCGCCGGAAAATTCCCGCTGTGGCTTACTCCGGAACAGGCGCGGATCCTGCCGGTCAGCGACAAGTTCAACGACTATGCACAAGAGGTTTCAAAATCCCTTGAAAATCGCGATATTCGCGCCCTCGTTGACGACCGCAGTGAGAAGGTCGGGAAGAAGATCCGCGAAGCGGAACTCGATAAAGTCCCGTACATGCTGATTGTGGGAGGAGACGAGGCCGAGAACGGAACTGTGGCCGTGCGCAAGCAGGGCAAGGGTGACGTAGGAGGCATGACCACGGCAGCATTTGCCGACCAAATCGACAGTGAGGTCGCGGAAATGCTCGGTGGAGAAGAGATGATTGAACAACCAAACTGATAGCACCATCGCTATTCGACGCAGACGATCCAGGGGCCCAGCCCGGGTGATCAAAAAGAACCCGCACCGAACGAACCGGGAAATCCGTGTTCCCAAGGTGCGTTTGGTCGGAGACAATGTAGGCGATGCCGACGTTGTGGATGTGGATGAGGCCATCAGGATGGCGGAGGAGCAGGAATTGGACCTTGTGGAGATTTCCCCGAAAGCGGATCCTCCGGTCTGCAGGATTCTGAACTACCAGAAGTTCCTGTACGACCAGAAGAAGAAGCAGAAGGAGATCAAGGCCAACCAGGCCAAGGTCACCCAGAAGGAAATCAGGTTCGGTCCGAACACGGATGACCATGATTTCAACTTCAAGGTGAAGCACGCCCGCAAGTTCCTGGAGGAGGGCAACAAGTTGAAGGCACACGTGTTCTTCCGCGGAAGGAGCATCGTCTTCAAGGAGAGGGGAGAGATCCTGTTGCTGCGTTTCGCGCAGGAGCTGGAGGACGTCGGTACGGTCGAACTGATGCCGAAGTTGGAGGGGAAGCGGATGTTCATCACGCTCAGACCAAAGAAGTAAAACCTGGTGAGGGGTCTCCCGAACCGACACATACGGACGACATGCCGAAGATGAAGACCAAGAGCAGCGCGAAGAAGCGTTTCACCGTGACCGGCACGGGCAAGCTGAAGCGCAAGCACGCGTTCAAGTCGCACATCCTGACCA
>CAXQGL010000033.1:0-9347 GCA_964223495.1 Candidatus Nitrosopumilus sp.
ACGAGGTTCTTATCGGGGTAGATGCGCTTGAAGGCACTCTGCACCATCAGGGTGGCCTCGTGGAAGCCGCACAGGATGAGCTTGAGCTTGCCTGGGTAGGTATTGATGTCTCCGATGGCGTAGATGCCGTCGACGTTGGTGCTGTAGTCGAAGGTGTCGACCTCGATGGCGTTCTTGGAGATGTTGAGGTTCCAATCGGCAATCGGGCCCAGCTTGGGGCTGAGGCCGAACAGCGGCACCCAGTGGTCCGTCTCCAGCCTGATGTCACCCTCGGTCTTGTGCTTCACGGTGACGCCTGCGAGGTGCTCCTCCCCGTCCACACCGACAACCTCGCCGTTGGTCAACAGCCGGATGCGGCCCTCGGCAGCAAGGTCAAGGACCTTTTGAACACTGTCGGGGTGCCCTCGGAAACCCTCGCGCCGGTGTACGAGCGTCACTTCGGAAGCCACTCCGTCGGCAAGGAAATTGGTCCAATCGAGGGCGCTGTCTCCACCACCGCTGATGACCACCTTCTTGCCGCGGTAGAATTCAGGATCCTTGATGATGTACTCCACGCCGCGGTCCTCGTATTCATCCAGACGCTCCACAGGCGGCTTGCGCGGTTCGAAGCAGCCGAGGCCTCCCGCGATGGCGATGATGGGTGCCCGGTGGACGGTTCCCCGGTTGGTGGTCACGATGAATTGGTCCTCCTCGTCCTTGACGATGGTCTCTGCCCGCTCTCCCAAGGTGAACCCGGGCTTGAATGGTGCAGCCTGTGCCATCAACTGGTCCACCAGGTCGCCCGCGAGGATCTCCGGATAGGCCGGGATGTCATAGATCGGCTTCTTGGGATAGATCTCCGCACATTGTCCCCCCGCCTGCGGCAGGGCGTCGATGAGGTGGCAGCGCAGCTTGAGCAGCCCTGCTTCGAACACGGTGAAGAGACCGCAGGGGCCCGCACCGATGATGAGGATGTCCGTCTGGATCATGGTCAATTGCGCGGCGAAGGTAGTTTCCACGCCCGCTGTCCGTGCAACAACGGTAAAGCGATGGTGTTCAACGCAAGGAGGAGGCCGGCATGTTCACCGCCACCACCTCCTTGACTTCGGGCACCACACGGCGTACCGCCTCCTCCACCCCGGCCCGCATGGTCATCGCGGCCTGGGCACAGTGCGCACATGCGCCCTGCAATTCCACCTCGACGACGAGGTCATCACGGACATCGACCACGGTGATGTCCCCACCATCGGAGCGGAGGAACGGGCGCAACTCATCGAGCGCACGGTCTATGCGCTCCTTCAGTGTGGCTGGATCCGGCGTGTCGGACATGGGTACAAATTACGGCGTGTCGGGCGCGGTGGCCTCACGGGCAGGCTGCTCCGCGAGGACTTCCAGCATGCGATCCGTCATGGCGGCTATGGCACGGGCAGCCTCCGTTCCCTCCTGCAAGGCCGCCGGTCGCCCGGCATCGCCCGCCTCCCGTATGGCCTGTACCAGGGGCAGCTCGCCGAGGAATGGGGTGCCGGATGCCTCGGCATACCGCTTGACCCCATCCCTCCCGAAGAGGTGGTATTTGCGGTCCGGCAGATCAGGTGGCGTGAAATAGGCCATGTTCTCCACGAGCCCGAGCACCGGCACATTGATGCTGTCCAATTGGAACATCGAAACCCCCTTGCGCGCGTCAGCCAGCGCAATGTCCTGCGGCGTGCTGACCACCACCACCCCGGACAGCGGGACCAGCTGCACCAGGGACAGGTGGACGTCGCCCGTTCCCGGTGGGAGGTCGATCAACATGAAATCGAGCGCGCCCCAGTCCGCATCCGTGAACAGCTGACCCAGCGCCTTGGACGCCATGGGGCCTCTCCACACAATGGCCTGGTCCGGATCGGCAAAGAAGCCGATGCTCAGCACCTTCACGCCATGGGCCTCCACCGGACCGATCATGGGTTTCCCAGCCTTTTCGACCGGTTGGGGCTTTTCCCGGACCACATCGAACATTGTCGGCATGCTGGGGCCGTGGATATCGGCATCCACGAGTCCAACACTGTGACCGCGACGGGCCAATTCCACAGCCAGATTGGCCGTGACCGTGCTCTTTCCGACACCGCCCTTTCCACTGGCCACGGCGATGACATGCCGGACGCCCGGCAGGACCTTCCGCGTCTCCAAGGTCCGCTCGTTGCTTCCGAGCGGTACGACCTCCACATCCACGGCGATGGACAGACCGTCCTGGGCCGACAATTTCTCCATGGCGAACTCCACAGCCTCGCGCATGCGCTGTCGGGCATGCATGGCCGGGCTCGAGGACTTGACCCGGATACGGACTTTCCAGGCGTCACCCTCCCCCTCCACAGAGAGGACCTCGGCCAATTCCAGGCTCACCACATCCTTGCCCAGCTCGGGCTCGACCACCCCGCCGAGGGCTTCAAGAATGCGTTCCGTGGTCAATGTTCCCATGGTTCAAAGTTCGGTTGAAGGGTCCCAGAAATGCCGATTGAAGTCCACCACCTGATCATCCCGGATGTCGACGCCCTCGGCAGCAAGCCGTTCCGCCATGCTGGTTGGCGTCGGAAAATGCAGCCTTCCGGTCAGCATGCCCGTGCGGTTGACCACGCGGTGCGCAGGCACCTCGGTTCCGCCATCCGCGCCATCCAGTGCGCGGTTCATCGCCCACCCCACCATCCGGCTCGATCGGGCAGCACCGAGATACCGCGCGATGGCCCCGTAGCTGGTCACCCGTCCTTTCGGGATCAACCGTGCCACAGCGTGGACATCCCGCTCGAAATCTCCGGACCCCGGTGTCGATGTCGGGATTGGAGCCCGGTTCTCAGCCTTTTTCGACCTCATACGTGTGTCCTGAGATAGTGGATCTTCTTGCCCTCCTCCAACCAACGCTGTTCGTAGAACGTCCGGATGTTGAGCACCTCGGCGAAATCGGGCCCGACCCTGTGGACGAGGTCACCATAGACATCGGCCGAATCCTCCAGAATCGGAAACCCCGCTTCGAGCCAACCCTCCTTGGACAGGGCATACAGGAGCGGGCTGTCGCTCTTGACGTGCACGATGCCCTTGGGCACCATGAATCCACGGTACCGCTGCAGGAAAACCTCGGATGTGATGCGCTTCGTTCCTTTCTCATCCTTGGGCTGGGGGTCGGAAAAGGTCAACCAGACCTCACTGACCTCGCCCGGAGCAAAGAAGTGCTGCACGAATTCAATCTTGGTGCGCAGGAAGGCGACATTGGCCAGGCCCTCCTCCTCGCTTGTCTTGGCACCCCTCCAGAATCGGTGTCCCTTGATGTCGATGCCGATGAAATTCCGTTCGGGATGACGCCGCGCCAGCCCCACGGTGTATTCCCCCTTGCCGCAACCCAATTCGAGCGTAATGGGATTTGCGTTGCCGAACACGCGCGATGCCCATTCGCCCCGATGGAGGCCCTCCCCACCTACGATGGACTTGATATCCGGCTCGAAAACGTGGGAAAATCCCGCATTCTCCTTCCATTTACGGAGCTTGTCCTTGCCCATGACGGGGCGAAATTACGCCGCATGAACGGTGCCGCCGCGCAGGATTCCTTCCCCCACGTCCTGTTCGCCATTCTCGATTGGGGCCTCGGTCACGCCACGCGGACCTGGCCCCTGATTGTGGCGGCGCGCAGCATGGGTGCCCGCGTGACCGTCGCTTCCCGCGGATCGGCAGGACGGTGGCTGGATGCGCGGATGGCTGAATGGGACGCCACCTCGGATACGCCTGCGCCGTCACCTTGGTGCAGGGTGGAGAAACCCGGTGTCACCATACGGTATGCCCACGGACGGGCCACGTTGCCGCGCATCGCGCTGCAGATGCCTCGGTTCATGGGCAGTTTCCGCAGGGAACGTCGCTGGACCACTGAGTTCTCGAGGAACGAGGGTGTCACGCATGTCCTGAGCGACAACTGCTATGGCGCACGTGCTGAGCTGGACGGGGTCTCGAATGTCCTGATGACCCATCAACTGCAGCCGCCGGTTCCAGCCGCAGCCCGAACATTGGCCCGCGCACAGGTCCGAAGACTCGCCCGGGCCTTCGATGCAGTCTGGGTCCCGGACACCCCGGGGCGTGACCTTGCAGGACTGTTGTCGGCCCCGGTTTCCTCCCCCACCCATTTCGTAGGGCCGCTCAGCCGATTCCAGGTGGACAGCCTTGCCGGCGCATCCCCGTCAACGTATGCCGATCCGGTGCTCCTCGGACTCGTCAGCGGACCGGAGCCCCAGCGCTCCACCATGGAGGAAGACCTTCGAACGTGCTTCCTGAAAGATGGCCGGCCCGCCATGATCCTGGCGGGAAAACCCGGCGGCGGAGAACATCGGGACCGGAACGTCCTCACCGTACACGATGCGGACGACCGCACATTCCGTGCCGCATTGCTGGCTGCGGAGTGCATCATCTGCAGGAGCGGTTACAGCACACTCATGGACCTTACGGTACTCGGAAGACGTGGGGTCCTGGTGCCCACCGTGGGTCAACCTGAGCAGGAAAAGCTCGCCTTGGACTGGGAACGTCGGTTCGGCTGGACCCGGTTGCAATCGAAGAATATCGCCGACTTTAGCCCTGGACCCATGAAGGGCTCCACGGTGGAGGTGGCGATGGCCAGCCCCGCATCCACCATGGAAACCTGGCTCGACATCCCGCGCCCATCACCACAACCCACGTGCACCCATGACTGACGAGGATTTCATGAAGCAGGCGCTGGACCAGGCCCACAGGGCTGCGGAGATCGGTGAGGTGCCCGTCGGCGCCGTCATCGTAGCCGGCGGCCGCACCATCGCCCGCGCACACAACCTTTGCGAACGGCTGCACGACTTCACGGCCCATGCCGAAATGCAGGCTTTCACGGCTGCAAGCGAATATCTGGGTGGGAAATTCCTGGACCAGTGCACCCTCTACGTTACCCTCGAACCTTGCCCCATGTGCGCCGGTGCGGCCTTCTGGACCCGCATCGGACGCATCGTATTCGGCGCCCGTGACGACAAACGGGGGGGACTGGATTTCACCGGGAAGCGGGATGAGGGTCTGTTGCATCCCCGGACGGAACTGGTCGGGGGTGTGCTCGAGGCCGAATGTGCGGAACTCCTGCGCACCTTCTTCTCTCAACGCCGGAAATCCTGAGGAGGACCCGCCTAATTTTGACCTGTGGAGGACCTGAACCGCGAATACATGGAAGTGCTCAGCGAGGAAATCGCAGGACGCAAGGACCACCTCCTGCGCTCGCGGTTCAGCGAGTTGCACCCGGCCGACATCGCGGAAATCCTGGATCGGCTCGGCGACGAGGAGGTCCGCTATCTGTGGAAGCTCATCGAGAAGGAGGAGCGCGGTGATGTTCTGGTCGAGCTCGAAGAGGATGTCCGTGAAGCGCTGCTGGCCAACCTGACCAACCGGGAGATTGCGGAGGAGGTCCTGGAGCACATCGACTCGGACGATGCTGCGGATTTGGTGGCCGAACTGTCTGAAGAGCGGGCCGAAAAGGTCATCGAGCAATTGGACAATGAGGACCGGGAGGACCTGTTGACCTTGCTGCGCCACCCGGAGGGTACAGCGGGTGCGCTCATGGGTACCGAGCTGATCCGGGTGGAGTTGGATTGGACCGTTTCCCACGCCATCCGCGAAATGCGCAGACAGGCGGAGGATGTGGAAACAGTGCACAGCGTCTATGTCGTCAATGCGGCCGGACAGCTGCTCGGCCGACTGTCCCTCAAACGCCTGCTCCTGACCGCGACCAGTACCCGCAGCACCATCGGCGACCTGTTCAAGGAGGACGACACCCGGACGGTCAAGGTCGACGAGCCCGACGAGAAAGTGGTGCAGATGATGAAGAAGTATGACCTCGTGGCCCTTCCCGTCGTGGATGACCACAACAGGCTGCTCGGTCGGATCACCATCGACGACGTGGTCGACCTCATGGAGGAGGAGGCCGAAAAGGACTATCAGCTGGCCAGCGGCCTCAGTGATGATGTGGAAAGTGACGACTCCCTGTGGGACCTCACCCGGGCCCGATTGCCCTGGCTGCTCATCGGCCTGTTCGGCGGTCTTGCCGGGGCCTATGTCATCGGGGCTTTCGACATCGAGCGATTCCCATCCATGGCGCTCTTCATTCCGCTCATCGCGGCCATGGGAGGCAACGTGGGGGTGCAATCGGCGGCCATCGTGGTGCAGGGACTCGCCGCGGGACGCAGTCCGAGGGATGCGAGGCTCCTGCCGCGGCTGTTCAAGGAGTTCTCGGTGGCCCTGCTGAACGGGTCCATCTGCTCAGGGGTCATCCTCGGCGCCAGCCTGGCCCTCGGATATGGATGGAACCTGAGTGTGACCGTGAGTCTGGCCCTGATTGCCGTGATCATCTTTGCCGCACTCTTCGGCACCTTCGTGCCCCTGACACTGGACCGGTTCAAGATCGACCCCGCCCTCGCCACAGGGCCTTTCATCACCACGGCCAATGACATCATCGGTCTCATCATCTATTTCGGCATCGGGGTCCTGATGGCCGCCTGACCCCATGAAGGTCCTCTTTCTGGATACCGTGCACCCGGTGTTGTCGGAGCGCTTGAGCGAACATGGAATGGCCTGCATTGACGCATCCGGGACCGAACCCCTGGAGGCCGTTCAGGCACATCCCGATGTGCAAGGCATCGTGCTACGCAGCCGCATCCGTGTCGATGCCACTCTGTTGGACAGGCTGCCCGACCTGAAGTTCATCTGTCGCTCTGGAGCCGGTCTGGAAAACATTGACGTGGCCTCTGCCCAATTCAGGGACATCAAAGTCTACAACAGTCCGGAGGGCAACCGGGATGCCGTTGGGGAACACGCGCTCGGCATGCTGTTGTCCCTATTGAATCTGCTGCGGGAAGCCGACCGGTCCATGCGCGAAGGACATTGGGACAGAGAGGGGCACAGGGGCATGGAACTGGCCGGCCGTACGGTGGGCATCCTGGGATATGGAAACATGGGGAGTGCCTTTGCAGGCAAACTGTCGGGCATCGGCTGCAAAGTCATTGCATGCGATCCCTACCGCAGGGGCATTGACGGGGACCACAATGACACGGTGAGGGCTGTAGACCTCGCCACGCTGCAGCGCGAAGCCGATGTGCTCAGCCTGCACTGCAACCTCACCCCTGAAACCCGGGGTATGGTGGACCGCGGCTTCCTGGGGCGCTTCGCAAAACCGATCATCCTCATCAACACGGCCCGGGGTGCCATCATGAGGACCGCCGACCTGCTGGACGCACTGCAAAGCGGTCAGGTCATCGCTGCGGGGCTCGATGTGTTCGAAAGGGAAACGAGCAGCTTCGAGACGGTCGCCAATGAGGGCGACCCTGTGTGGATGCGGCTCATGGCCCACCCCCGGGTACAGGTCAGCCCGCACGTGGCGGGCTGGACCGAAGAAAGTTATGTGAAGCTGTCGTCCACGCTGGCCGACAAAGTGCTGGCCGATTTCGGCGGTTGATCAGTTCGTGCGCTCGCGGGAATTCGCCGAGTACAGAACCTTCAAGGCGGAAGCTTTCCTGAGTTCCTGCTTGACATCCGTCACCACCCCCATCTTGGTGTCCTGGTCGACCTTCATGGAGACCCACATCTTGGTCTGCTCGGCCTCGGCCAGGGTCAGGCGCTCATTCTCCACCCAATCGCGGATCTGGGCCACATCGGCGAACTGGTCATTCAGCTGGATGACCGGCTCGGTTCCATAGCGCTTGTCCTGAGGGGGACCGATGTTGATGTAACGGATCAGGTGCTTCTTCTCGATCTTGTAGATCTCAGAGGCCTCGGGGCGGATGACCCGCACCATTTCCTCTTCCGTCCGCAATACCGTGGCGACCATGAAGAAGAACAGGAGCATGAAGACGATGTCCGGAAGGGACGCCGTCGAGATTGCCCCCATGTCGCGCTTCTTTTTCTTGAACTTGCCCATCAGTAGTAACCTTGGCTTGCATCGCGCGGCTCCGCCTCGGAGATGCGCTGCGGGTAAACGAGACGGATGGCCTTTATCTTGTCGAGCAGGCTCTCTTCCTTGGTCCGGCCGTAGCGCTCCTCGAGGGAAGCATAGGACTCATTGAACTTGGCGAGTGAGAGTTCATCCCTCAGCTCGTTGACTGCAGCCTCCAATTCATTCTGCACCTGCAGATACAGGTTGTAGGATGTGTTGCGGTCCGTCTGCAAACTGATCAGGGCAGACCCGGGCAGCTCGCGATAGTCACCGCCGAACAGCTCGATGGCCGTCAGCTTCTCCCTCACCTTCTCAGCGGCCTTTTCCTGACCTGCGGCGATATAGCTCTGCTCCAACGCCACGAGGTCCACCTTGCGCACCCATTGCCGTTCCGGATATTTCATGTTGTCATCCCCGAGCGTCACATTGGGGCGCTCCGGGTGCAACAGGCCCGTTCCCGTGGCGATGAGAAAGTCCTTTGCCCCATCCTTGAGTTGACCGATGGACATGACCTCCTTCTCGACGAGGAGTTCATCGCGGAAGTTGGTCCGGACGTTGTAGACGTCGCCGTCCTTGACCTCCTGCTGCTCCATGTCCGGCGGCACCGGAGGCGGCAGCTGGCGCTTCACCCCTTCATCGCTGTCGATGGTCGTGGTGACAAGCCAGAAAATCAACAGCAGGAAGGCGATGTCCGCCATCGATCCCGCATTGATTTCCTGTAGTTCTCTGCGTGCCATGGATGCTTACAGCCAGTTCTTGAGCATGGCCTTGCCCTCCACCACGAAGATGGAGACGAATGCCAGCAGGCTCAGGATGTAGATGAAGGTGATGCTCGCATCGGCGACCCGGACGTCCTGCTCGGTGACAGGCAGCCCGCTCGCCGTCATGGCGGATGTGACGGTGGTGTCCCCGATGCTCCAAGAAATCAGTCCCACCAGGAAGAAAACGACGAAGCCGATGAGGGCTCCCATCGCCCGCTTGGGCTGGGTGGCCAGCTTCTGCGCAAAGTGGTAAATGCCGAAACCGAGGATGGCCACGACGCAGATGGCGCCGGTGACGAGGTTCAGGTCCACGAGGAGTTCAACGGGACCATTGGGGTCCTCGCTGCTGATGGCCGACACCACCCAGAGGCATCCCAATGCGATGATCAGGATCCGGGTGGCGATGAGGGCCGTGCGTACGTTGATGGCTTTCATGGTGCTGCTGTATTGCGACCGCAGACCCGATCAGCCGTTCAACTTGTTCCGGTACACGAGGTCCACGAGGTCCATGGACGCCTCCTCCATGTCAAAGACGATGCCGTCGATCTTGGAGAGGATGTAGTTGTAGAAGATCTGCAGGATGATGGCGACGACGAGACCGGAGACCGTCGTGATGAGGGCGACTTTAATACCGCCGGCCACGATGGAGGCATTGA
>CAXQGL010000034.1:0-36465 GCA_964223495.1 Candidatus Nitrosopumilus sp.
AGCATGCCCTCTGGCCATTGGTGGAGGACGGCGTCTTCGACGGCCTGACGCGGGACGGCCATGCCATCACCCGCACCTATGCCGGACAGCGTGACATGCTGGACCGCCACGTGTTGGACCCGACGCCTTGACCATGCCCAAGCTCCCCTTCCCCGTCGCATCGACCGCCCTGTTGCTTGGCCTCACCCTGTCCTCCTGCAGCGAACCAAGAACCGGGGTATGGACGGACGATGGTCGGCTCTTTACGGAAGAAGGCCCGTACTTCATCCAAGCCGTCTGCTACCATCCCGTACCGGTCGGGCAGGAATCCCGCAGCTTTGAGTCGCTGACCCGGGACCTCGCCATCATGCAGGACCTCGGCGTCAACACGGTCCGCGTCTACGAACCCATCGCCTCCGCTGCCGTGCTCGACGAGATCCACGCCGCCGGCATCTCGGTCATCATGGGTTTCGGATATGATCAAGGAGGCGTCCATGACCTGAAATCCGGCACCTACCTCGACTACATCAGGGAATTCAAGTCCCACCCCGCCATCCTGTGCTGGGAACTCGGGAACGAGTACAACTACCACCCGGAGTGGTTCGGGGGGGCCGTGGATGTCTGGTACGAAACGCTGAAGACCGCGTCCGCAGCCATTCAGGCGGAAGACCCCCACCACCCCGTCTCCACGGCCCACGGTGAAGTGCCCGAAGACGCCCTGCTCTCCGAGATGACGGACATCGACCTCTGGGGAATCAACACCTACCGCTGGGATGTGTCGTACACGGCCGCATTGGACTTCGCCCAGCGGAGCAACAAAGCCATGTATTTCTCCGAGCTCGGTTCGGACAGCTACATGAAGACCGCGGCTCCGGGCTACGACGAAGGCGAAAACCAAGGCGCCCAAGCCGACGCCACGCAAGCCCTGCTGGCCCCCATCTTCTCCGATTCTGTCCCCTCTGCCGGCGTGGCGGTCTTTTCCTTCACCGACGGCTGGTGGAAGGCCGGGCATCCCGACCGGCAGGACATCGGTGGCTGGGCCCCGGCCAGCAGCGGCGTGCCATACGATGGCGCCCCCAATGAAGAGTACTGGGGGTTGGTGGACATCCACCGGAATCCGAAGGAAGCCTATGCCGTGGTCCAATCCCTGTTCAATGGCAATACCCCCACACGCATGACGGACGGAAAACGCAAGAAAGCGGTGTCCGAGACCTCCCGCCGCGGTGGACGCTTCCACGCCATTCCGCAGGACACGCTTGCCCAATGGAACGCTGCAGGAGCGGAAGACGTGCGCGTCCTTGTGCACGCCGATCAGCGGAAGCAGAGAATCGAGGGGTTCGGCGGATCTTTCACCGACGCCGCGGCCTACCTCGTCCACCAGATGAGTCCGGAGCAGCGCCAGCGCATCCTCGAGGCTTACTTCGCTCCCGCGGGCGCCAACTACAGCCTCACCCGCACGCACATGAATTCATGCGATTTCTCGCGGTTCCACTACAGCTATGCGGAAGTGGAAGGCGACATGGCATTGGAGCATTTCAGCATTGCGCAGGATTTAGAGTTCCTCTTCCCCATGATCCGGTCGGCCCAGGCCATCTCCAAGGACGGGTTCCAGGTCATTGCCTCCCCTTGGACCGCCCCGCCGTGGATGAAGGACAACCACGACTGGGTCGGCGGCAAGCTGCTGCCGGAGATGCAGCCCACGTGGGCGCAGTTCTTCGTGAAGTACGCCCAGGCCTCCGAGGCGGAGGGCATTCCCCTGTGGGGCTTCACCGTGGAGAACGAACCTCACGGCAACGGCAACAACTGGGAGAGCATGCACTACTCTCCCGACGAGATGACCGAATTCGTGCGGGATCACCTCGGCCCCGCCCTCGAAGCGAACGGCCTCGGACACCTCAACGTCCTCGGCTACGACCAGAACCGGGCCGGCCTGGACGAGTGGACGTCCTCGATGTACCGCGATTCCGCCAGCGCGAAGTACTTCGCCGGGACGGCGATCCATTGGTACGAGAGCACCTACGAGGTCTTCCCCGACGACTTGGACCGTGCCCACGAAGCGGCCCCGGAAAAGCTACTCATCGAAACCGAAGGGTGCATCGACGCCGAAGTCCCCGTCTGGCAGGACGACGACTGGTACTGGCAAAAGGAAGCCACCGACTGGGGCTTCACTTGGCGCGAAGAGGAGAAGAAATACCTGCACCCGAAGTACGCCCCGGTCCACCGCTACGCGCGGGACATCATCGGCTGCCTGAATCATTGGGTCAACGGCTGGGTCGATTGGAACATGGTCCTCGACCGCCAAGGCGGTCCCAATTGGTTCAAGAACTGGTGCATCGCGCCCGTTATCGTCGATCCGGAACAAGACGAAGTGTACTTCACGCCACTCTACGACGTGATGTGCCACTTCAGCAAGTTCATCCGGCCCGGGGCCACCGTTCTGGCCTCCGAGTGCACGGATTCCGAACTCATGGCCGTCGCCGTCGAATCACCCGACGGTGGCCACGTTCTTGTCTGTTTCAACCCCGGGGATTCCCCCCGCACCGCGCGCATTGAAGGCCTGTCGGAAGACATCCGCATCGTCCTCGACGCCCAAGCCATTCAAACGATTGTCCTGACTCCAGGTCATTGAACACCACCATCACCATGAAAGAACCGGCAACGCCAACCGCCTCCAGCATCACCTTGGGGCAGAAAATGGCCTTCGGCTTCGGCATGCTGGCCCAGCAGATGTTCCCCGCCGCCCTTGGTGTGTTCATCATCGTGCTGGTCCAGGACCTGGGGTTTGCCGCCCTCCTGTGGGGGATCATTCAATTCCTGCCCCGGATTTTCGACGCCATCACCGACCCCATCATGGGGTTCATCTCCGACAACACCCGTTCGAAATGGGGACGGAGAAAGCAGTACATCTTCGTCGGCGCCATCCTGATGGGACTCGCCTACGTCGCCATGTGGCAGTTGTACAAGGAAGACGGCATCACCTACAACTTCATCTACTTCCTGAGCTGGTCCCTCGTCTTCTATCTCGGACTGACCATCTTCAGCGTCCCCTTCGTGGCCATGGGCTACGAAATCAGCGATGACTTCCACGAGCGGACGCAGATCATGGCCATCGGCCAGTCCATCAGCCAATGGGCCTGGGTCATCGCCCCCTGGCTGTGGGTCATCCTCTACGACCCCAGCTGGTTCCCCGCGCCGGACCAGGGCGTCCGGGAGTTGTCCATCTGGGTGGCCATCCCCTGCACCCTCTTCGCGCTCCTGCCCGCCATTTTCATGAAGAGCAAGTCCACGGTGGACCGAACCGACTTCGCGCCGATCAACGCCTCGGCCATCCTCGGCAGCGTGGGAAAGATCTTCGTTTCGGCATTCGCGGCTTTCGGCATCAAGCAGTTCCGCCAGATGACCGCAGCGACCCTGTTGATCTTCGCCTCCTTCCAGGTCATCGCATCGTACACCTGGTTCATCATCGTCCACTACATGTTCGACAGTGACCCCGCCAGTGCAGGAACCTGGCCGGCACTGCACGGCTCCGTGGGCGCCCTGATCACCACCTTTCTCGTGATTCCCCTGGTGACCCAGATGTCGAAGACCTGGGGAAAGAAGAAGGCCTTCATCGTGTGCCAGCTCATCTCCATCGTGGGGTACATCCTGTTCTGGTTCCTGTTCGTCCCGGGCAAGCCGTACCTGTTCCTGTTCGCCCTGCCCTTCCACTCCTTCGGGATCGGAAGCCTGTTCACCATCATGATGAGCATGACCGCCGATGTCTGCGACCTGGATGAACTCCAGACGGGCCAGCGGCGGGAAGGCGTCCTCGGCGCGGTCTATTGGTGGATTGTCAAGCTGGGCATCGGCCTGGCCGCCTTGCTGAGCGGAACCATCCTGTGGATCGTGGGCTTCGATGCCGAGAATGTGACCTCATCCGCCCTCACGGGCATGCGCCTGTTCTACACGTTCTTCCCCATCGCCGGCGTGATCGGCGCCATCCTGATCATGAAGAGCTATGACATCACTGAGGAGCGCGCAGGCCAATTGAAGGAAGAGCTGATCCAAAGGCGCGCAGAACTCACCCCAGAAGCCTGACCATGAAACTGATGAACATGTCCTACCGCGAGGACAAGATCCTGTCGCTCGCGGGTGACGGCCCTGCCGGTCTGGACCGAAGTGCACTTCAGAAGCAGTGTGCCTTGTTGCTCGAAGACAAGCTGCACGGCCTCTGCTTCAGCCCGTACGAAGGGGACCAGCAGCCCGGAGATCCATTTACCGAGGCACAGGTTCGGCGCAAGCTCGAATTGCTCCAGCCGCACACGGAGTGGATCCGGATTTTCTCTTGCACGGACGGCAACGACCTCATCCCGCAACTGGCCCGGGAATACGGATTCAAGACGCTCGTGGGCGCCTGGCTCGGCAAGGACCAGGTCAAGAACGAGGAGGAGATGACGCGCCTCATCGAGTTGGCGCAGGCCGGATTCGTCGACATCGCTGCAGTCGGCAACGAGGTGCTGTACCGGGAAGAATTGCCGGAAGGCGACCTCATCGCCTGCATCGACCGCGTGCGCCATGCCCTGCCGGACATCCCGGTCGGCTATGTGGACGCGTACTACGAGTTCGCCGACCGGCCCGCATTGATGGAGGCCTGCGATGTCATCCTCGCCAATTGTTACCCCTACTGGGAAGGGTGCCACATCGACTACTCCCTGCTCTACATGAAGCAGATGTACTACCAGGCCAAGCAGGCCGGCGGGGGCAAGAAGGTCATCATTACCGAGACCGGCTGGCCGAGCGAGGGCGACCCGCTCGGCGTCGCCGAACCCGGCTACGAGAATGCCCTGAAGTACTTCATCAACGCCCAGAAATGGACGATGGAGGAAGGCATCGAGATGTTCTACTTCTCCGCCTTCGACGAGGGCTGGAAGGTGGGCACCGAAGGCAGCGTCGGCGCCTTCTGGGGCCTCTGGGACCACGAAGGGAAGCGCAAGTTCTGAAGCCGCTTCCCTCGTCTGCTCCGGGTCTGATCCGGCCCCATACTCATTCCAACATCAGGCGCGCCGTTCCACATACCCTGCCTTCGGCATCCATCCAGACCAAGACGACGGCACCACGGGGCCAACCCGCGACATTCAGCGTGCCGGTAACCGGCCGGGATCCGCTCACCTGCTGGATTTCCCGACCCGAAGCATCCTGAACGGTCAGGCGCTGCGCCTCTTCTGGCCAGACCACACGCACCTCATCCCGGGCGGGATTGGGGAAGACCCGTTGCCCCGATCCATCGTGCGTTTCCGGTGAAGCCATTCCCACCGACACATCGCCATTGGCAAAGGCGTATTGGCCGCGACGCAGCCGGCTCACCTTGAAGACCCCCCCTCCATTGAAGGCCGAGCCCATCTGGAGTTCATAGTCGGGATATTGGACCCACGGATCGGCAGGTGTGGCGCGCCATGCCAGGAAAGCAGCCGCCTCGGTCTGGCCATACAAGTCGAAGTCCAGCTCATCCTCATCGCCACCACGGTAGGTGAAGCGGGCATCGAGGAGCAAGCCATCGTCCGGCCAGATCCCATCAACCGTCCAGAAGTGGGTGCTGCTGATCTGCTCCACGTAGGGTGCCATCTCCGCGGGCGTCTCCCCCGGGGCGCCATCGGGTCCCGCCCAATGGTGCTCCACGCGGATGAGGGCACTGTCGCCCTCGGCAATCTCATCGCAGCCGATACGCATGTCCACCCAGGGCAGATTCTGCAAGGATGACGTCTCCGAAATCCAGTAGTCGAGGTCCATGCGCCCTTGGTTGAGCCGCCCCTCGGCATTGAGGGCCACCATGACCGGATCGAGGGCCGTGACGACATCCGCCGTCGCGTATTGCCCCCCCACGACAATCTGGGCCACTTCCCGGTTGCCCTCGGCGTCCCAGACGGTGACGTCAAGCGGCTCGCCCTCATGAAAACCATCGCACATCCGCAGCTTCTGCTGGAGATGCAGCGTTGTCAGGTGCCCGGTGGGTGCCCCCAGCCCCATGGTGGATGTACTGTCCAGCACCCACGTCGAAAAACCGGGCTGGCGGATGTGGGCGTCGAACCACGGTGTGACATCCACCCCGGTCGCCTCCTCCCAGGCCGCCTCCAGCATCACGTCATCCATGGCACCGCCATAGTTCGTGGCGAGCAAGGCCTGCCCCCCGGAACGGAAGAGCTCGTCACCCAGGAAGTTGCGCAGGTTGTGGACCACCGAAGCGCCCTTGTTGTAGCTGTGCCTCCCGTAGATGTTCGCATCGGGAATCGGCGACAGGGCAAAGAAACCCCCGTCGTCGATGTGGGCCTGTTCCAGCACGAACTGCTGGTTGTCCTTGACCATCTCCACGAAGGCCGCACGGCCGCTCAGCTCCTCCTCGAACAGGTGGCTCGAGTACTCTGCAAAGCCCTCCTTGATCCACATGTGGTTGTGCACCAGCGGCGAGACCATATTGCCCCACCAGTGGTGGCCCAACTCGTGCCCGTACAGGCCCTCGTTCTGAAAGTTGGACTGCTCCAGCATCGACAGTGGATAAGCGATGTTGGTCGGATGCTCCATGGCGCCCTGCGGGGTGATCACGTATCCCACCCGATCCCAGGCATGGGGACCCCACCAGTCCTCCATGGCGTCGATGCAGACACCGAGGTCGACGAAGCGGTTCTTCATCTGCTGGAGGTTCCCCGGTTTGGCCGTCAGGCGGATGGGCACCTCGCCAAAAGCGCCGGTGTGTGTGGTGTCCCAATCCTCGTAGTTGGCCACTGCAATGGCACTGAGATACGTGGGAATGGGCTGCGGCATGTCGTACACCCGACGCAACGTATCCCCCCCGAGGCTGTCCACCAGAACGAGCTGGCCCTGTCCGTGAAAGCGCTTGCCCCCTGTACTGGTGATGCCATAGGTGTAGGCTGCCCGTTCGCGGAACTGGTCGAAGCAGGGATACCATGCCTTGCCGTGATTCGGGGGAATGGTGGTCAATCCGATGCCGAGGCTGTAGATGTAATCCCCTGTCAGGCTCATCCCACCCCAATAAGGGTCCTTGCCGGGCTGACCTTGGTAATGCAAGGCCACCACCTGGGGTCCGGCGGGTTGCCAGTTTCCATCCGGTGCAGCAATGAATACGCTGTCACCGACCTGATCGAAGCCCCAATCCATGCCGTCCAGCGTCACGGAATCCACCGTGAGGCCACCGTGCAGGTCGAACCACAGATTGGACGCCCCGGACGCCAGGGTCGCAAAGGTGATGGCTGCGCTGCCCGACACCTGCAGGGACGAGGCGGTCGTCACATCGAGCTCGAGTCCGTAGTGGACCACATCAAAGGAGTCGCTCCGTCCGAGCGATCCCGACATGTCGAAATTCTCGGTAGCCCCTCCTCCCCGCGCAGCCGCCAATGCCTGCAGGGGCAGATGCGCATGTCGGCAGCCGTTATGGCTCAGGTCACGCGGGGTGGTCAAACGCAGAACGGGCCCGTCTCCCTGGGGAAAAACGGGCCCGCTCAGGGCCGCCATCAGCAGCAGTGCGAAGGAGAATCGTGGCATGCCGGGAAGATACCCCGCCGCCGGCTTTCCCTTCTTATTGGACGATGAAACGCTGGCGTCCCGTCACGCCTTCAGCCTTCCAGGAGAGGACGTACGCTCCCGCCTTCATGGCTGCAGTGGAGATGATCATCCGTCCTGCCGTCACCCGGCCTTCCCACACGAGGGATCCTGACATGTCCACCACAGCGAGATCGGTTCCTTCCGCAAGCCCGTCCACCCGCAGGGCACCGCGGGCGGGATTCGGCCACAGGGCAACCGCTTGCAACACCGGGTTCGAAACGCTGTTCACCGTGCCTTGGCCTCCGAAGAGGTTGATGGCATCCACAAATGTCCAGCCGAGGGCCCACAGGTGTCCCGATCCGGAACCGCACTCGAGGTTGAGCGTATCCGTCGCCGTGGCACCGCTCGCGTCGAAGGCGAACGTGTAGTCGATGGCGAGGCCATTGTTGACCACCACGTTGTTGTCGGCCGCATAGGCGTCGAGCTGGGCATCGCCATCCTCCACCTCATTGCCGTCGTAGTCGAGGGCATCGTCGCCGACCACCGTGATGTCCATGAGCGTCAGATCGCCTGCCACCCAGTGATCGAAGGCATCCTCCGGAGTCTCCTTGTCCTCGATCTCGATGCCCTCCGCGACGTTCACGATGACACCATTGGAGATGTGGCCACCGGATCCGTTGCGGAAGAGCAGCCCCTGACCGCCACCCACGCCGACAATGGTCCAACCGACCACCGTCGGGATGGCGAAGGGCATCTCGTCGGCAGAGACGTTTCCGTCGTCGGAGTCATCGCCATCGAGCTCGCCACCGCGGTCACCCACTTCTCCCGGGGCATCTTGGATGGCCAGCCAGTGCTCGTTTTCCGAACCGTGCCAACCCTGGTCCCAGTCAAAGCTGTCGTCACCGCAGAAAGCCACGACGGCGTTCTTCACCGACACGGCCCCTCCGAAGAACTCAATGCCATCATCGAGGTTGGAGACCACTTCGATGAATTCGACCGTCGTACCGCTGCCGACTCCGGCGAAGGTGATGCCGTTGATCTCATTGGCAGCACCGAGCTCTGCACCACCGTGACGGACGGAGACATAGCGGAGGGTACCACTGTTGTCGGCGTCATCCTCACCGCCATACGTAGCCTGGTCATTGTCGGAGGGAATGCCCTCCACCTGGGCGGGCCCGCCAAAATTGGTCGTGGCATTGCCCAAGATGATCAAGCCACCCCATTGGCCGCGCGTATTGTATGCTACGGAACCGTCCAGCGGATCGGCCTCGTAGGTCATGATGATGGGACATTCTGCGTTGCCTTCGGCAAAAATCTGTCCATCCCTGGAAACGATGAGTGCGGCGGCATCCACACCGGAACCGGCAGCGCCCTTGATGACGGTACCGGCCTCCACGGTCAACACCTGCCCACCCTGCACAAAAACGTAACCGTCCAGAACATAGGTGTTGGCACAGGTCCAGGTCGTCGTGCCGGTTCCTCCAGACGGTATGTTCACGATGGGACGATCTGCCAAGGGCGGACAATCACATTGGGCCCGTAGAGAAATGGAGGCGAGAAGCACCAGAAAAAGGAGAGTTGGGTTTCGCATGGTTTCGTTTTGATGTGCCGAAATAACCACAGGCTTTCGTGCTGGGCATGAAGGGGAATCAATCTCCTCGTGAAGGAAATGTTATGCCGTTGAGAAATAGAGCCATTGGGCCATTCCCACAGCCACCACGGCACATGCCTCCCCCAGGGAAATCCGCTGTCCATGCAGGACGGCGGCAATCAGGATGGCCATGACGGGGGTGAACATGCTCCACATCGCCACGCTCGTCGCGGGCAGCTCGGTGAACGCCACATTCATGCTCGCCACGGCCAGGGCAATCAATACCCCAACCACCATGGGACGCCCGAACCCATTCAATTCAACGGAACGGTGTCGCGAGCCGTTGAGGGCCAGGACCACCAAGGCCCCCAACAGGATGGCCAACTCCACATTCCAGCCCAGCGTCATGGGGCCCATCGCCTCGAGGCAGACCGGGTATTCGGCATAACCCCGCCCCCAGGCCACCACTGCCCCCAGGCCCAGCAGGACTCCCCGACCATTCCTCCGGCGCACCTCTTCATCCGCACTCCCCCAGCCCAGATAGGCCGCACCCACAGCAGCGAGCAGGACCGCAACCCAATGCCTCGGGGTGACCACCATGGGTGCATCGGAAAGCACCATGTCCCAACACCAGATGGACAATCCATTGAGGTTGACCAATGGAATGACGACGTGGATCGGCGCCTCCTTCAGCGCCTGTGAGAACAACACATAGGCCACCACACCTGCAACCAGGGCCAACGTCCAATTCCAAGCCAATCCACTGCCGAACGCCCCCCTGATGCCCTCCAGAGGACTTTCCAACAAGAGGGACACGATGACGAGCAGAACCGTGCTCATCACCGAACGGAAGACCAGTCCCCACCACATGTCCATGCGCTGCATGACGCCCTTCCAGAGCACATCCGCCAAGCCGAAGAACACCACGAAAGTGAAGGACCAAATCATGATGGGCTCATGTCGGCTTCCCTGACCACCATTTCGTCCAGGAACAACCAGCTGGCCGATCCTGCTGCTGCGTGCCATTCCGGACAGGCCCCTCCATTCTTGGCCGTCATGCGCACATACCGTACCTCAGGAGCACCGGTCCTGACGGTCGCCTTGAGTTCCATCCGCTCTTGGCGGTCGTCCCGGTTCAGGACAAGGCCGGGCGCCATGAACGCGAGGGTGCTCCACTCCGTGCCATCAGGGGATCCCTCCCACAAGACGGATTCCGGCAGGAAAATCCACGCATCCTGATACAGGTACACCCCCACCGACAAGACCTCCACCGGTTTTCGGGCCCCGAGGTCCACGGTGGCCACCATGTCGGCGCCTTGCTTGGCCTGCCACGCCCCATCCCTGAAATCGGACGATCCCCGCTTGCCGTCGACCAGGGCAAAGTCCCCACCTCCGGTATACCAGGGACTGGGGGTGTAGTCGAGCTGCAGGGGATGATAAGCCGCGTCATGACCATCCACCGTGAATTCGATGGTCTGACCGGTCCACTGTCCCCGACGACCGACCTCCATCGCCAAGGTACCCGACCGGTTGACCACCAGAGGCACCCCTGCCACAATCGAGTCGGCCCCGACGCCATCCTCAGGGCGCCAGATGCCGCGCCCTTGCACACCACGTCCCAAGGGGACCACCTCGACTTCGATACCCACACCCTCCGCTGGTCGGGTCTCCATGGCAAAAGGAGGCGACTCCAATCCATACCCGACCTCCAATGCATCGAGACGCCGATAGAAACCATCCAACCGCCCGAGAAACGCGTCATAGGCTCCCTCACCACCTGTCCGATCCCGCCCACTCCAATACACTTCGGCCAAAGCGGTCAAGCGTGGATACACCTTGGATTCGACGAGCTCCTGCGGCGCGTGCTCGGTCCACATATTGCCCTCCCCACCGATGATCCTACCGGGGCCATACGCCAAGGAGTCAGGCATGGGGTCGAACCCATAGGCTTCTTCCAAATCCGTGCTCCGCAAGGGGTAGTCCAGATAACAATGGCTCGTTGGGGATACCACCACATCAGCACCGAGATGGACCGCCTCCGCCGCGCCCCCCATGCCGCGCCAACTCTGCACCGCAGCACCCTCCGGCAAACCTCCTTCGAGGATCTCATCCCATCCGATGATGGTCTTGTCCTTGGACGCGAGGTACCGGCCCATCCGACCGATGAACCAACGCTGCAACTCCTCCTCATCCGCCAGTCCTTCGTCCTTCATCCGCCGCTGGCATTTCGGGCACGCCGCCCAACGCACCTTCGGTGCTTCATCTCCACCGATGTGGACCCGCGGACCGGGAAACATCTCCACCACCTCGTCCACCACTTCCTCGAGAAAACGGAAGGTCTCCTCGTTTCCCGCGCAATAAATGTCCTTGAACACGCCCCAGCGGTGGGGCACCTCAAGGCTGTCGCCCGTGCATCCCAATTCAGGGTAAGCCGCCAATGCCGCGGAGCTGTGCCCGGGCATTTCGATTTCGGGAATGACCTCAATGTGCCGTGCCGACGCATAGGCCACCACGTCCCGCACCTGCTCCGCCGTGTAGAATCCACCATGGCGAGTTCCATCCGCTTCCTTGCGCCACGCCCCCACACGCGTCAATTCAGGCCGGGATGAAATTTCGAGGCGCCAACCCTGGTCTTCGGTCAAGTGCCAATGCAACACGTTCATCCCGTGCAGCGCGAGAAGATCAATCTGCCGCTTCACGAATTCCACATCCTGAAAATGCCGGCATCCATCGAGCAGCAAGCCCCGATGCTCCAACATGGGCTCATCCCGAATGACACAACCGGGCAAGGCCATTCCTTCCCCACATCCGCCCGTTTCACACGCCACAGGCATCAGCTTCCTCAACGTCGTCCAACCCCTGAACAGGCCCGCCGGCGAAGAGGCCTTGATTTCCGCACCCTGCCGATTGACCTCCAACACATAGGCTTCACCGCCTTCCACTTCCGGATCCAGGATGAAGGCCAGCCCCATCGGCGATCCAACCGATTGGGCCGAATCCACCATGTCCATTCCGGCCTTCCTCAACCAAGCCTCCACAACGTCCCATTCCGCATTCCACGATTCGGGCCTCGACGCGGCAAACCTTCCCTCGAAAACATGGGTTTTCCCGGTCAATTCAACGGAGGCGGGATGCGGAACCAGCCCTCCGGTGCCTCCTTCCGGCACATGCGGCATGCTGCACGACACCACGCAGAAAAGGCAATACAGCAGAACGAAGGGGACAAGGGGTGCAGGCTTCATGCGCTCAAGGTCGTTCACGCTTCGCGAACGGCCTCGACCAGCGCCCGAACCCTGATCGGGTCCACCTTTTGATACCCCAAGTCGAACAATCGGCCAGCAGTCGCGGGAACCGCCTGGACACGACAACTGGCATGTACCGCCTCCACTCCTGCATCCACCAGGGCCTGCACATGTCCGGGTTGGACACCGGCGCCCGCAATGACGGTCAACCCTTCCGCCACGGCAGCCTGGATGACCTCCACCCCCTCGACAGCGCGAACCGCACCGCCACTGGTGAGCAGGCTGCACACCCCGGAATCCAACAACTGGCGACGGTGCGCAGGCGCTCCGCCGAGTTCATCGAATGCGCGATGGAAGACCACACATTCCAATCCGACAGTGCCTTCGAGTCCTCCAATGAAATCCGCATCGATGGCCCCTTTCCCAGTCAGTGCTCCGGTCACGACTTTGTCCACACCCATGGACATCAGGGCTTCAGCCTCATGAAGCATGGCCCGTTTTTCCTCTGGGGAATAGACAAAGGAGCCCTCCCTCGGACGCACGAGGACCCTGAAGCCAAGGCCCTCTGAACGCGCCGCCTCGAGCGCATCAGCAGCCAGTGCGCGACCCGGAGTCAGCCCCCCGGAATCGAGGTGCACACAGAATTCCACGCGGTCGGCACCCCCTGCCGCAGCAGCGAGGACGTCTTCCACGCTGGAAGCGACCACCTCGACACGGCAGTCTGCCATGTCAGACGGATACGGACTCGGCGAAAAGCGGAAGCTGGGACATGCGGGCCTTGACGGCATCACCGACCTTGGCAATCACCGCCTCGTCCTCAGCATTCATGATGACCTCGTCCATCCACGCCACGAGCTGCTCCATGTCGGACTCGACCATGCCGCGTGTCGTGACGGCCGGGGTACCGACACGGATGCCGGAAGTGACGAACGGACTGCGCGTATCGAACGGCACCATGTTCTTGTTGACGGTAATGTGCGCCGCCCCGAGGGCCGCATCGGCCGCCTTGCCGGTGATGTCCTTGTTGCGGAGGTCGATCAACATGAGGTGGTTGTCGGTTCCACCGCTGATCAGGTGATATCCCCGATCCACGAAAGCCTTGGCCATGGCTTGGGCATTCTTGACGACCTGTTGTGTGTAGGCCTTGTAGGCCGGCTCGAGGGCCTCTCCGAAGGCCACTGCCTTCCCGGCGATGACGTGTTCCAGCGGACCACCTTGCATGCCCGGGAACACCGCACTGTCGAGCAGGGAGGACAGCTTGCGCACGACGCCCTTCGGCGTGGTCAGGCCCCAGGGATTCTCCATGTCGTGGCCCACCATGATGATGCCTCCACGCGGACCGCGCAGGGTCTTGTGTGTGGTGGAGGTCACGATGTGGCAGTATGGAAGTGGATCGTTGAGCAGTCCGGCGGCAATGAGGCCTGCCGGATGGCTGATGTCGGCCAGCAGCAGGGCTCCCACGCTGTCGGCAATTTCACGGAAGCGCTTGTAGTCCCAGTCACGGCTGTAGGCCGACGCCCCACAGATCAACAGCTTGGGCTGCTCGCGGGCTGCAGTCTCCGCCACCTTGTCCATGTCGATGATCCCGGTCTCCTCTTCCACGCCATAGAACACCGGATTGTAGAGCTTGCCACTGTAATTCACGGGCGAACCATGCGTCAGGTGTCCCCCGTGGGCAAGATCGAAGCCCATGATCTTGTCGCCGGGCTTGAGGCAGGCCAACATCACGGCACTGTTCGCGCTGGCCCCACTGTGCGGCTGCACATTGGCCCATTCCGCTCCGAACAACTGACACAAGCGCTGACGGGCGATGTCCTCGACCTGGTCCACAACGCCACATCCACCATAGTAGCGCTTGCCGGGCAAGCCCTCGGCATACTTGTTGGTCAGGACGGAACCCTGCGCCGCCATGACCTGGTCGCTCGCATAGTTCTCGGAG
Source organism: Candidatus Nitrosopumilus sp. (assembly GCA_964223495.1). Lineage (GTDB taxonomy): Bacteria > Bacteroidota > Bacteroidia > Flavobacteriales_D > Sanyastnellaceae > UBA8752. The sequence goes on from CAXQGL010000034.1 coordinate 14,285, forward strand.
GCAATGAGCTCCACGCCATGGGTCTGGCGGTCGTGTTCCTGTTGAATGAGCTCGGAAATGACGGTATCGCGCATGATGCTGAAGTAGGATTCAAAATTAGATGCCCTTTGCCGCCACCACCGCGATTCGTTGACAAAACGACCGTTGACGTGCATCAATCGCAATGATGGTGGCCAAGCATCCTTGAAACGTGAATCCCCCACCCCGCGACACTCGCCACGAAGCAGGGGATCCACAACATGGAAATGGGGATTTACTCCACTTCCAAATGGAAGCCGGTGTGCATCTCCACACCGGTGCCATCGGTGGCCTCCATCTCCAGGTGGTATTCGCCCTCAGCGGCATCGGCCGGCACGGCGACGTCCACATTGAACAGGATGAGCGTATCCCCGGTCGCCTCGATTTCGGCGGACCACACCACGGTCTCATCGCTCTCGCGGATCAACAGGACTTCGGCTTCGGCTACGCCATCTGAATCGGCCACGGATCCGCTGAGCACAACCGTGCTGCCCGGGGCCCATACAGGCTCACCTTCCCATTCGGCGGGGTCCGCGCCGTCCACCGTAAACACGTTGAACTCGGGGATGTGGTCATTTTCCACGTGGACCGTCGTGATCACATCGTTCGCCGCATTGCCCTCGGCATCCACGACGGATACCACGAGGTCCCAAATGCCGCGTGATGTCAGGGGCACCTCGAAGCTGAACTGCTCTTCAGCCTTGGTGCCACTCACGGAACGCATCTCCAGCGCTTCCCAATCCGTCCCCGAAGCGAGCACGAATTCCTCCTCCTCACCTTCCTCATGCTCATGGTCCTCCGCGGAATGCAGGTCCCAGCGGATTTCACCGAGGCCCTCATTGTCACAGAAAGCGTCATGGACGACCACGGTACTCCCCGCCTCGACCTCGATTTCGTCATTCCTGACACTCGGGAGGCCGGTCAGGTCGTCGGAATCGCAGATCGTGGGCAATTCGGTATCCGTGGTGCCACAGGAAGTAAAGGCTGCAGTGGCCACGATGGCGGCCATGATGGTGTTGTATTTCATGATGATGGATTTCAATGTTGATGTAGTGTTTCTGTCGGTCAAGGGTGGTCATCCTCTCGCGTCACATCGAATGTGAGCCGCAGGGATGCCCATCGACCCTGGGTGACCAACCCCAGGGTGCGGTACGCACTGACGTGGTCGAGCCACGCCACATTCAACAGGTTGTCCGCATCCAGGGCCAGCGTCATCCGCTCTCCCTCGATCTGACATTCAAGACCCCACAGGCTGGCACCGGGGGTCGGCAATTCGTTGCGCGCGGTCAGATTGGCCGCACCGATGGCCCGGTGTCGCAACCGGATGCGCGCCCGCTGTCCAAGAGGCCAATGCAAGACCGTTCCGATTTCGGTCGGTGCCGTGAACGGCAGACCGAGGCCGGTTTCCAAAGCCCACTGGCCCAACATGGCCACGCTGGTGGACAGGCTTCCTTGGCCCACGGACCATTCCGCCTCGATTTCGCCACCGGTGCGGAAGGCGTCCAATGCTTGGAAGGCATAGATCTGTCCGGCGTGGGCGATGGGAGCGAATTGGGCCGTCGGCGTCAAGTGGATGAAGCCGTCGTGCAGGGCGGCAAATCCCGAGACCGACCAGGAGAACCGACTTGGCAGGCCGGCTGTGGAGCCAATATGGAGCCGCACCTCTGCCGTCCGCTCGGGACGCAAGTCTGCATTGCCCTGTTCAAATCGGAAAGTCCCATGGTGGATGCCGTTGGCGGCCAAGGCATAGCTGTCCGGCACACGCGAGTACACCGTGGCCGTCCAATGGCCCGTGACACGTTCACCGGCCTCGAAAGGCTGGTGGGCATTCAGGGCCCAACCCATGAGCATGCGGTCCATCGCCAGGGTCCGCACGTCATCGCCTACGACCGAACCGTCCGCGGCGTAGAGCGGCTCCACATGTGCCTCGTGGCTCACCTTCAAGCCATCCAGCCGGAGACCGAGACGCCCAGCCCGCCACTTCCAGTCAGCAATGGCCGAAAGGCGCGTCCTCTGGTGTTCCGGCAACAGGAATTCCCAACCGGAGGTTTGTCCGTCGAGGTGTTCCAATTGGAGGCCGAAAGCGCCGTGAACCCCCTCCCATCGACCCTCGAGGAAGGCATGCACCTCCTCAAGTTGAAGGCTGAGGTCCGAATCCGGTTCGGGTCCGAATCCATGGGCATGCGCCGGCGCGGATTCCACCCGGAGGTTGCGGGACAGCGACCATCGGACGGTCCGGTCGATCACGCCGGGGCGAATCCACTTTCCGGCCAACTGCAGTCGCTGCGCCTGTTGACGGGGCAATTCCACGGTAAAACGGTCGCCATCGCCGATGAGATCCGATTGGCTGGGCACCCCGATGATGCCCGGGAAAAGACCTTGCAGCACATCCGAGAACCGAACGTCGAGGGCAACCTGCCCCCCCGCCTCCGGATTCCACCGTGTTCCGAACACCCCATGTGCGGCCCGACCTCCCGTGTTGGGCAGAAAGCCTTGCTCCAATTCGAGCACGCGCCCGAGATATCGGAAGGTCCGCTGCGGCACATTCCGGTCACCGAACCGCGCCAACGATACACCCGCATGCCATTGGAATTCCTCCGTCCGCTCGCGGTGAAGGAAGTACAATCGACTCCGGCCATCACCCGCCCGATGGCCAAGGCCCGTCTGGATGCGGCTTCCCGGATGGACGAGCATACCCAAGCCCCGGAGGCGGACGCCACCTCCCATGGCTTCAGGGCTGAGCCACACCTGACCTCCTCCCGGCACCCAATCGGTACCGTCATACAGCACCGGGTCCAGCAGCACGCCGTGATCCGCCCCCCAACGACCGCCGGCTTGGGGCACGCCGTCCTCCAGGACGGCCACCCTCGACCCGACCAGTCCACGCAGTACAGGCTGGATCATGCCTGCACCGAGGTCCAGGCTGCGGATGCCCGCCGCCCGATCCAGGGTGGTCATCAGGTCACCCGCCTCTTCCATGGAACGTGCCTCCTCCAGGTCATCACTTGAACGCGCATTGACCGCCGCATCCTCCAGCGCCACCGCCAGCGATTCCAACGCGATGTCGATGTGGGTCCGACCGTCCACCAAGGCCGTCACGACCGCGTGGCCATGCGCGAGCACGGTCACCGAATCGATGCCTTGCTGACAGGTGGCCTCGAAACGACCGTCGAGATCAGCTGAAAACGTGGTGCCACAGGGCCAAGCCTGGATCAAGGCATCGCCGCACGGAGTATGGCCTTCTGCGTGGAACACATGGCCATCAATGGAAGTCGGGGATTGCGCGGTCGCAGCGCCGAACGGAATGCACATTCCGACCAGCAAGGCACAGGCTGCGACAAGTGGTCTGCAGCCATTCACGAACCACTCCGACCCGGGTTCGGCCATGCCCCACGCTCGATGGAGCGGGAACATGAAGGGAAATGAAGGGTGAAACGGAAATCAGACAATGTCCGTCCCCGGCGGACCGCGCCACCCGATGCCCATGCCGATGGCCACTTCATGCCATCCGTCGCTGCAAGTGCCCAAAACGGCACGGACCCACCAGGCTCCTGCCTCCTCAGCGAGGCTCAGCAGTGGAGGTGAACAGGCTGGAACCGCCGTCCAATCGCATACCGCACAGGTCTCGTCTCCGGTAATGCCCGGAAGATGCGGATCAGCGGCAAGCCCCGCGATGGCATCAACATCGTGATGATGGCCGTGGTGCAGGCATGCTGTAGCGTGATGGTCGCCCGACAGATGATGGAGGAGCACATGCTCCAATTGCATGGCGTGCACGCCCGCAAACAGCAGGATACAGCACCAAGCCCCCATGATTCGTGTCAAACGCATTGGCCGCGAAAATATAATGGGATCCACTGCATTGACCTCTTGACAACACATTTTATGGCCCCTTGGACCCACCATCCACAAGGTTCGGCGCAGAATTCCGAACACCGGTGGTGACCGGGCGCAGATTCCGGTGTTCTTTCGCGCCGTCAAATCCGACCCCTCCCATGAGCGGAATCCGCAACGTCGCCATCATCGCGCACGTCGACCACGGCAAAACGACCCTCGTCGACAAGATCATCCACCACTGCAATGTGATCGACCCCCGCAAAGAGTCCGGTGAGCTGATCCTGGACAACAATGACCTCGAACGGGAGCGCGGCATCACCATCCTGTCCAAGAACGTGGCCGCCAACTACAAGGACGTGAAGATCAACCTCATCGACACCCCCGGCCACGCGGATTTCGGTGGCGAAGTCGAACGCGTCCTCAAAATGGCCGACGCTGTGCTCCTGCTTGTGGACGCCTTTGAAGGTCCGATGCCCCAGACCCGATTCGTCCTGGGAAAGGCATTGGAGCTGGGGCTCATCCCCATCGTGGTGGTCAACAAGGTCGACAAGGAGAACTGCACCCCGGACATCGTGCAGGAACAGGTATTCGACCTGATGTTCAACCTCGGCGCGACGGAGGAGCAATTGGATTTCACCACCGTTTACGGCTCGGCCAAGATGGGCTGGATGGGGCCGGATTGGGAACACCCGACGGACGACATGGCCCATCTTCTGGATACCATCCTCACATGCGTGCCGGAAGCGCCATTCGTGGAGGGCACGCCCCAGCTGCAGATCACCTCGCTCGACTTCAGCCGGTTCACCGGACGCATCGCGATCGGACGGCTGTTCCGTGGGGAATTGCACACCAACCGGGACTACATGCTGTGTACCGCAGATGGGAACCGAAAGGTGCGCGCCAAGGAACTGTACGTTTTCAGCGGCCTGGGCAAGGAGAAGGTGGACCACATCAGGGCGGGCGACCTCTGCGCCATCATGGGCATAGAGGACTTCGAGATCGGCGATACCCTGTCCGACCTCGAGCATCCCGAAGCCATGGAGCGCATTGCCGTGGACGAGCCGACGATGAGCCTGCTGTTCACCATCAACACCTCCCCTTTCCTGGGCAAGGACGGGGAGTACCTCACAAGCCGGCACATCCGGGAGCGCCTCGACAAGGAGCTCCAGAAAAACCTCGCACTGCGCGTCAAGCCGACCGACAGCGAAGACAAATGGACCGTCTTCGGTCGTGGCATCCTGCACCTTTCCGTGCTCATCGAAACGATGCGCCGTGAGGGCTACGAATTGCAGGTGGGCAAACCCCAGGTCATCTTCAAGGAAGTCGACGGGGTCCGGCACGAACCCTTCGAGCACCTGGTGATCGATGTACCGGAAGCCAATGCCGGAAAAGCGACCGAACTGGTCATGATGCGCAAGGGCATGCTCCAGGTGATGGAAGCCAAGGGCGACATCCAGCACATGGAATTCCGCATCCCTTCAAGGGGCCTCATCGGATTGCGCAATCAGGTCCTGACCGCCACGCAGGGTGAGGCCGTCATGACCCACCGTTTCGAGGAATACGCCCCCTATGCCGGAGACCTCGAGACCCGGCAAAGCGGATCTCTGGTCAGCCTCGAAACGGGACAGGCCCGCGCCTTCGAGATCGATCGGCTGCAGGATCGCGGCATCTTCTTCATCGATCCGGGCGAAGACATCTACAAGGGCCAGGTCGTAGGCGAATGCGCCCGGGATCAGGACATGGAGCTCAACCTCATCAAGGGCAAAAAGCTGACCAACATGCGCGCCTCCGGGAGCGACAAGGGACTGCGCATTGCGCCTGCCAGAAAGCTCTCCTTGGAGGAGTACCTCGAATGGGTGGCGGACAATGAGTACGTCGAAGTGACCCCCGGAGCACTCCGCGTCCGAAAGATTCCCGCTTGAACCATCCACACCCCCGAGTGGACGTTTTGCGTGGTTTTCCTGAAAACGCAGCCTTACCGGACTACCTTCGCCTTTCATGACGCAAGCTCCCCTCGAACTGCCCACCGTCCGCTTCGGCCGGGATACGACAGGATTCGCCAAGACGCTACGACAGCGCGTGGACGCCTATTTCAAAGAGAATGGCATCCACCGGAAAGCCAATGCGGCCATGGTCTTCAAGACCGTGTTGCTCATTTCCCTGTATTTCGCTCCGGTCGCCCTGATTTCAACAGGAGTGACCGGGGGCGGTTGGATGTTCTGGACCGTTGAGGTCATCATGGGCCTGGCCTTGGCCGGCATCGGTATGGCGGTCATGCACGACGGCAATCACGGAGCCTACAGTGAGAAGAAGTGGATCAATCGGCTCATCGGCGGTGTCCTCGAAGTCGTGGGCGGCAACAGCGAGATGTGGCAGATCCAGCACAATGTCCTGCACCACACCTTCACGAACATCGACGGCTTGGACGAGGACATCAATCCGGGTCCGATTCTCAGGTTCAGCCCCCTGAAGCCCTTGAAACCCTGGCACCGGTTCCAGCACCTTTACGCGTGGTTCTTCTACGGCCTGATGACCCTCATCTGGGTCACTTTCAAGGACTACGTGGCGCTGAATCGGTACAGGAAGCTCGGCCTGCTGAAGCGCATGGGCAAGTCCTACAACAACCTCTTCATGAGAATCACCCTGGCCAAGGTGGCCTACTACCCCATCGTGCTGGGCTTGCCCCTCATGTTCAGTGGATTGGGGGTCGGACAGATCATCGCCGGCTGGCTGTTGATGCACTTCATTGGAGGTCTTGTGCTCGCATTGGTGTTCCAACCCGCCCACGTCATGGAGGACCACGACTACCTCCTGGCCGAGAAAGGCAACCTCATCGAGGATGATCCGATGAGCCATCAATTGAAGACCACCTGCAACTTCGGAACCAACTCGAAGTTGCTCACCTGGTACAGCGGTGGACTCAACCATCAGATCGAGCACCACCTCTTCCCGCACATCTGCCACGTGCACTATTCGCAATTGGCCCCCATCGTCAAGCGGACCGCAGAGGAATTCGGACTGCCGTACCGAGCGGACACCTCTTTCCTTGGCGCCATCGGACTGCACCTGCAACAATTGAAGGAATTGGGAAGGGCCTGAGCCCTTTCACGGCGGCATGACCGCCCATGCCCTCATAGCCACCACATCAGCTCCATCCCGACCAGTCGGGCCATGGCGGGGTGCCCGGTAACCGGACCGGCACCAATCCAATCGGCACCTGATCTGAACGCATAGCCCACCCCCGCATGGGCGGAGAGGGTAAACGATGGCGAAAGCAGGACCCTCCCTCCTGCGAGCAACCGCAAATCGCTGCGGGAGAACTGCCGTTTGAGGGGGACTTGCCCGAAGTCAAGATCCGTCGTGGAAGCACCACCACCGGAATACCATTCCTGGCTGTACTCCATCCCCACCAAACCTTGAAACTTCCGGCCCTCCTCCGCTCCAGGGTGAAGACGCAGACCGATGTTGGCCATCAAGGCCTGGTCGTATTCCACCGGACGAAGCCTCCATGTGGCTCCCGCCCCGGCCTGGCTTCCGGAAATCCAACCCACACCTCCCAAGAGGCTCAATTCAGGAACACATTGGACACCGACTTGGGCATTGCGCCAACCCGAAAGCCAAAGGGAAGGATCCGTCCCCACGGACCAGCGCACATCCTGCGCCTCGCCCAAAAAGGAAGAGCCCAGCAGCACGATGCAGATGAGGGAACGGATGAACATGACGCGATGTTACGGACAATGTTAACCTAATGTTACCAAATCCTGAATCAAATTCAAAGACCCAATTGTTCAAAGTAAGTTTATACAAGTTTATGGGTTATATTTATAGTTATGTCGACGAATCTACAGGATTCAGGGGCCTTGAGCCCGAAGCCCATCCCACAAGGAGGCTGGTTGACCGAGGGGGTCCTTGACGCAGAATACAAGGAATACATGCTCCTCGCTTGGCTTCAAAAAATCAGAGCAGAGCTGCGGAACACGAAACTGTATCCAGCCCTCGCCAATGTCATCCGCAAGCACAGGGAACTGACCATGATCCAGAACAGCCTCGAATGCGGCGCATCGAAGGGTACGGTCACTGGAATCGATTTTGCCAGACTCCAGCTGCTGCGCAAGAGGTTGGACTCGCCTTCCTTGGTCGAAGAGTACCTGCAGGACTTGATCTCAAGGTCCCTTCCCCACCTGTCTTCCACCATGGAGGAAGGAAAGTCACTCTATGACCTCATCGACTCGAGGATCGAATTCACGCCCATCGGAGTACAGCCGCTCCATATCGGTGAGGGATACCTCCTCGTGACCCATGGCCCCTCGGGACGCAGGGAACTCATGGCATACAGGTACACCAAATCAAGGATCGAACACGGCGGCGACGCCTTCCTCGAACTCTCACTCCAATGCGTGGAATCGAGAACACTGACCCTCGCCGAAACTGCAGAGGCCGTCAAATGGGCCTTGATCAAGAAATTCCGGGAATTACCGCAGCCCGCCACATTCCACGCCCACATGGAATGGAACATCCCTGTGGAACACACCCTTCTGCCCATCGCAAGGCGCAGGCTGCTCCAGGAAAGTGCGCAATGTTGAGTCCTTTCGGACTTACTTGACGATGGTCACCTTGAGGGCGGAAGGCCCCTTGTGGCTCTGCTCCACCTCGAACTGGACCTTGTCCCCTTCGGACACCTCCTCCTTCATGTTGGTGATGTGGGCGAAGATGCTCTCCCTCGTCTCCGTATCGCGAATGAACCCGAAACCCTTGTCCGGATTGAACATGGTCACGACACCGCGACGCGTGGCGTCCTCCGGCTCGATATCCTCATCCTTGGGAACACTGATCTGGATGTCTTCGAGGTTGATTTCCTCGCGCTCAGCTGGATCCGGCGGCGTATCCACAATGCGTCCGAACTCATCGACGTAGGCGAACATCTCGGGGCTGTCCAACGAGCGCTTGTTGTTCTTCGCCTCCTGCTTCTTGAGTTCCTTTTCCTTCTTCTTCTTGGCGCGTTTCGCTTCCCTTTCGCGCTTGCCGAATGTTTCCTGAGATCGTCCCAAATCGTTGATTTTGGCGCGAAGGTAGCCCCCCAATCCCCAACAGGGCACCCGCTCACGAACTGTTTTCCACGAATCCCGACCTGAACAGGGGCATCCAATCCGAAGCGAAGTGCTCAACCGACGGCCTCAATGGACCACTGCCGCCCCCTGAATTCCACTGTGCCTCCGGCACGGCTCCCACGCATCGCTTGCGCCAGAGGCGCATCCGATGAAATCGCCCGCCATTCCTCGCCATCCGGACCCTTGAAAACCCCGAGGGCCACCCCGATCACGAAGCCCCCCATGTCGGTCCGGACGACCGCTCCAGGGCGCACATCGCTGCGTCCGCTGAATGGATCAAGCGCCACCCATTGACGCACCATGGACTCCATCCGGTGCAGCCGGCCCGCCGCCTGCTCCATTTCCAACTGCACCATTGCGCGGCCCGTCTCGTGCTTGTCCCCTGCCGTGCTCTTGGACTCACCTTCAAGGCTTCCCTGCAATTCCTCGAATGCACCGCGCGCCTCGACGACACCCTGATCCAAGGCATCCTTGAGGGACTGGACGACTCGCGCTCGATCGGAATCCATCACCTGAGCAAGACCCGCCAGGTCCCATCCACCGCCAGCATTTCCACCGAAAGGGATTGGGCTGTGGGAAATTCGGCATGCACAATGAGGATGTCGTCATCCTCCCGCGTTGCCCGCAGGAACATCTCCTCCCATTCAGCCGCACGCTCTGCAGCCCTGTCCCTCCGCGCCTGCGCAATGGCCTCGCTGCCGGAGAGGAACAGTGCCACCTCGGCCCGGTATTGCGTGAACCTCGGCAAGGCGGATCGCGCCACCCAGGCTTCAGCCTCGTCCCAACGCTCCTCATCCGCAGCCTTGAAATAGGCCGTGACGACCCGAATTTGCTCCGCATCCAAGCGGCGCATGCCGGTCGCGATCGACCAACCACCATCCGCATGGATCAGATCCACGGTCTGATAGGAACGGCCATCGGGATCGACCCGGGCAAAGAACCCGTTTCCATCGGGATGGGACATGCAGTTCAATATGGACACTTCCAAGCGTTTCCTGGCCTGCTCCGATTCCTTTACGGCACGCTCCTGAACAGCTTCAGGCATCTCCGCAATCCGCCGGTCCCGACGCGCCCATTCCCAGGTTTTCCATGAGGCCCAAGGTTCCCTTTCCGCATCGGTGACGAACATCGCTGCCTCGGACACGTTGCGATCCAATTCAGCCGAAAGAAACCCTTGCACCACAGCCTCCCAACCAGGGGCACACGCCCCATCCCCGTCCTGGGCGAAAACAGCCGGGACGGAAAATGCACAGACCCACACCATAGCAGGCCACCGCCGGTTCATTCTGATCATGAATCAAAACTCAACAAAACCCGCGACATGGCGGCCATGGCGACTCAGAATCAAGGTGAATGCAAATGTCATTTCACGCCATGACGATCGTCATCCCACAGCGCCCACATCCATCGGATTCTTGTAAGGCCAAGGAACCAATAGCCCAACGTCATGAGTCAAGCCATCCTCCCCGTCGTTCCCGCCATCGCGAAGTGCCAAACCTTGGGATTCCTGCACACCAGGCAAAACGGCCGCATGATCCCGGCATTCATTCATCCAGAGGCCACGCAAGCCCTGCGCGACAACTGGGACACGACCGAGCACGACATCATCATCTGCACACACCAGAAAGTCGGAACCCACCTCACCAAGAAGTACGTGGTGGAAATCCTGCGCGCCGCAGGCATCCTCGCGGAAGGACATCCCGCAGCAGACGGCGACATCGGCAAGTCTGCCGTGCCTTGGCCGGAAGTCATGGTCTCACAGCACGGTTATGAGGCCTTCTCACGGTTCCTCGAACAAACCGAGGGCCAGACCCGTGTTTTCTACACCCACGCCAATGCGGATGAACTGCCTGTTCGCAGCCTGCATCCCAAGACCAAGGTGGTCATGACCTATCGTGACCCCAAGGGCGCCGCCGTATCCCAATACCACTTCTACAAGAGCCATCCGGTACTGGGCGTTTCCGATGACTTGACGATGTCCCAATTCGTGGACCTCTTCATCGAGGGCGACCTCTACTTCGGTGACTACCACGACCATGTCACCCGGTACTTCAATGCCGAGCGCTACGGCATCAACCAAGACCAGTTGTGCATCGTTCGCTTCGAGGACCTCGTGGAGGACAAGTTGACCTCCGTCAGGAAACTCGCAGCTTTTCTGCTGCCCTTCCAGCATATCGATGAACAGACCGTCAAGTCCGTGGCGGCGAGCACCGAGTTCAACACCATGAAGGAGGGCATCCGGAAAAACCCGGGCAGCTTCCACTTCAACCCCGACAGGTTCTTCAGGTCCGGCAAGACCGAGGATTGGAAGGATCAATTGGACGCAGCCGATGTGGAATCCATCAACGCCAAAACGGCCAAGAAGTGGGGCAGTCACGGAGCCGCGGCACCCAAGGGCCAAAAAGCGAGCATGTCAATGGCGAACTTGGCGGCATGAGCCCGACAAGCAAAGCCCCGGAACTCTCCGACATCCAACACATCATCCTGCGCGACCTCCAGGCGCTGGCACGAGAAGTGGAACTGACACCGGATGACCTCCTTTGGAAAGGCACAGAAGGCATACACAATGCCGTGGGCACCATTGCCGTTCACCTCTGTGGAAACCTGCAACATTTCATCGGCCACGAAATAGGCGGCAATGGATACATCCGGGACCGCAACGCGGAATTCTCGGGAATGCCCAGACCCAAGGCCCGGGTACTGGATGAAATCAACCTGACCATGGAAGTCGTGGATGGGGTTCTGTCCAATCTGGCCCCTACCCGACTCGATGACCCGATGCCGAATCCTCCCCCCCACCACGTGGGCAGGAACATTCGGTTCTTCCTGTTCCAACTGAGCTGCCACCTCTCTCGACACACGGGCCAAGCAAATTACCTGCGTCGAATCCTGGACTGCGCTGAAAGACGGTAGCCGACCCCCAACCTTGGTGGAACGATCCTCATTCTGTTGTCACAATACACGAACGGGACCGGTATGCATGTACAAACCGGTGCAACTTTGTTCAACGAACTTGGTTCTTCCACCAACAGACCCTGCATGTCCCGCCTCACTCCTCTCCTCTTCCTGACCGGCCTCGCCACGCTCGGAACCGCCCAAACCGACTGCCTGCTCGAAGCTGACATTGTGGTCAGCACCGAAATCTGGGCGGACGAAATCAGTTGGAATCTATACGGGGATGACGGAGACCTGATCGCCTCTGGCGCCGGATACGAAAACAACAGCGAGTATGTCACCACCGTGTGCCTCGAGGATTCATGCTACACATTGGAACTCCTGGACTCGTTCGGAGATGGATGGAACGGGGCTTCCATATCGGTGAATTTTGCAGACCTCGGCATCATGCTGGGCCCCCTGACCATGGACCAGGGCGACTACGCGGCATACTCGGTGGGCTCGGGAACCGAGTGCAACGGCAGTCCGATCGACGGCACCGGTGGAGGTGGCAACGGCACCAACGAGGCCTACGGCTGCATGGATCCCACGGCACTCAATTACGACAGCAACGCCACGGTGAACTGCTGTTGCCAATACCCGGTGGACTGCAGTACGAGCAATACCCTGACCATCATACAACCTGCGGCCGGGGACTCCCTCGTATGGGGGCCCTTTGCGCAATTCACGGTCATCGGGGCCGACGGGTTCCCCTGGTACCCGGCATTCAATGGACTTGACGACAGTGGGAATTGGATCCTGGAAGGATGTCTCCCGGATGGCTGCTACAACCTCTCCATCTGGAGCAACAATTTCTTCGGGCTGGCTTCGACCATTCTCATTGAAGTCAACGGCATACTCCAGGAGACCATCACCATACCTGCGGACCAGTACGTCTATGAGACCGCACTCGGCATCAATGTGACCGACTGTGAGTTCATGGTCATGGGCTGCACCGATCCGGAAGCACCCAACTACAACCCCGACGCCAATCAGGATGACGGTTCCTGCCTTGAGCCCTGCGATTGTCCCGAGGTCTATGAGCCCGTCTGCGGTTATGACTACTTCACCGGACAGACAGTGACCTTCGACAACCTGTGCGAACTCGAGTGCGCAGGTGCCTACATCCAATGGGAAGGCGACTGCGCGAACCCGCCCGTATACGGTTGCCTCGATCCGGATGCCCTGAACTACGATGCCGACGCAACGGCCGACAGCGGTTGGTGTGTCTACATGCCGGATTGTGGCGACGACTACATGGTGACCACATCGAGCGGGGCTTCAATCGACTCCCTCTTCGGGGGGATCTGGGGAGGCTCGGTAACGGGCTATTTCTCCGGACTGGACGGTTACGCGAACGATTTCATCGGGTACTCGGATGAGGATGGCAACTACATCCAGATCGGCTGTCTTCAGGAAGGATGCTACAACTTCCACGTCTACTCCAACACCTGGACCTTCGGCGGCAGCATCGATGTCTCCCTCGATGGTGGCGATGCGGTCACCTTCACGCTGGACGACAATCAATATGAAGCGGTCTTCCCATTCGGCGCCGGGGTCGACGATTGTGAGGTCTTCATTCTCGGCTGCACGGATCCCGAAGCCCTCAACTACAATCCGTCAGCGACGGAGGATGACGGCTCCTGCGACTACCCCTTCTTCTGTCCTGACAGCCTGATCGCCGGGCAACTGTATGTGTGCACCTTCTCCGCGGGCAACGAAGTGTCGCTGACCATCGTGGACAGCCAGGGAGATGTGCTGTACAGCCAGGACGGATTCCCGGACCTCACCATAGACTATATAGATGTGTGCCTCGACCCGGAGGAATGCTACACCGCCATCATGAGCAACAACGCGGGCGGGGATTCCTGGAATGGCGGATACTTCTGGATCCAGGCCCAATGGACGGAGTGGGTCAATGGCGCATTGTACGGCGCCACCACAGACACCATCGAATTCGGCATGGCGGATGACTGCGGTGACGACATCGGCGGAAATGACGTGTGGGGATGTACGGACCCGACCGCATTGAACTACAATCCCAGCGCCACCATTAACGACGGCTCCTGCATTTATGACGGCACGGACTCCTCCGATTGCGGCGATGACAATTTCGTGGCCGGCATCTACTTCCCTGGAGACCCCTTTGTCGACGAGGTGGGCTGGGCCATCCTGGACACGTTGGGCAACGTGATGATCGCCGGTGATGGCGGAAGCACGACCAATGGCACCATCGGCGGTGTAACCCAGGGATGTCTGCCGGACGGCTGCTATACCGTAGAGGTCTACGACAGTTTTGGAGATGGTTGGGGTGGCGGCCTGCTCGTACTGACCGCTGGAGACATCGCGCTGACCTTCACATTGGAAGAAGGAGAATTCGCATCCTTCCCGCTTGAGCTTGGCGCCGGATGTGGTGGCTCACCCTTGACCATCTGGGGCTGCACCGATCCTGGTGCCTCCAACTTCGACCCCGATGCCAATGCGGATGACGGCTCCTGTGATTATGCATTCTGCCCCCTCATCGAGGTGACCTTCCTGACCTACATCCTCACGGATGGAGCGGAAGTCTCCTGGACCGTGAGCGGCACCGATGCCGACACCGGCGAGCCGATGTCCGTCGAATCCGGCACGATGGCTGACTTCTCCATCAACACCCACACCATGTGCATGGCCGAAGGCTGCTATGAGATGACCCTGCACGATACCGGTGGAGACGGATGGAATGATGGATGGCTGGAAATCTGGGTTGATGGAGAAATGGTGACGGCCACATCCTATGCGGTGGACGGCACGAACACCATGACCATCGGATTCGGAACCGATTGCTCGGACGATCCTGGCGCATCGGGTGGAACAACGAACGCCGGAATGAGCGGTTGGGACGACACCGTGGATTTCAGCATCTACCCGACGCCGACCGGTGAAATCGTCAACGTCCTCGGCGAGGGCTTCGACAATGAATCCCCGGTGGTCGTCCGCATCAAGGACATGATGGGCAAGCTCGTGGAAGAGCGGACTGTGGTGCCTGCTGATGGTCCGGCCGGCTGGATCTTCTCCGTCCGGGATTGGCCTGCCGGCATCTACACGGCTGAAGGCATTCAAGGAGACAAGGTGGCCTCGGGCAAGATCCTCGTATCGCACTGATGCCATCGACATCTACAAACTCTGTGCACTGGAATGTGGGCTGGTTCAATCCCTGAAATACCTTCGCGCCAGATACGCTGAGCAGTATCAACAATTGTGGATAACCGTTGTTGCCACATTGTGAACGAGAGTGGGCCTCCAGATGGGGCCCACTTCGTTTTTCTGCCCCATCATTGTCCTGTCAGCAACGGCAACGCAGCGCTTCGGCGAGGCGTCCCCCCCGGGGGAGAAGGCTCGCCTTCTGTCGGACCCCTGAGGAAACGGCTTCGGCCGATGACGCAGGAAGAACTCAGGTTCTGTTGACGGCCGGCGCGAAGGCGCTGGTGAGGCCGACCTCCGGCAGAAAGGCGTCCTGAGAATGGACGGAGCCCAGCTCACCCGGGAGCGATCCCGGACCGGACCCAAGGAGGCACCGCACCCGACCGGTTTACCGGAACTGCTTCGGCAGCGGGGGCCAAGACGCGAGTCGAGGCCAACTCCTCGGAGGAAGCGCGGTGGGTGGAGTCGGATTCGTCCGATGACACTGAGGAAGGGCCTGCGGCTGCAACGCCAAAGGACCGACGCCGGACCACGCAAGTGGCACGGTGAGCCGAAGAGCCCAGGGATAGGCGCGCCGCAAGGCAGTGTACCCCGGGGTGCTGGGGCCAGAGGAGGCAACTCTGAAGGCCGACCCGCGACGCCCGCGTCACGGACCGAGCCATCCGCAAGGAGGGCCGGGTGCACCCAGGAGAAGTAGACGGTCGCAAGACCACGCCAGTTCCGACGCTCGGAGGTCCGGATCGCCCCTCAGAAGGCGAAGCGTGGAGAACCCCCCGTTACTCCACGAGCAGGACACCCTCGGGTGGGCCGTGCCCGGAAGAATCCGCATCAGAAGCAGAGGGTTTCGACCCGACGTGGAAGGTGCGGATTTCTTTTTTGCCCCGTTTTTCTTCCAGGCTCAAGAAATGCGAGGCTCAGTCGAAAATCACGGTCCGGTTTCCCCGCACGAAAACCCGGTCCTCGATGTGCAACCTGAGGCCACGTGCCAGTGCCTCGCGCTCGCACAAACGGCCCTTTCGTCTCAAATCAGCGGGTGTGTCGCGGTGTGAAATCCTCAGGACTTCCTGGTCGATGATCGGCCCCTCATCCAGATCGGCAGTCACATAGTGACAGGTCGCCCCCACCAGTTTCACCCCCCGTGCATGGGCTTGCTCATAAGGTCGGGCCCCTGCGAATGAGGGCAGGAAACTGTGGTGGATGTTGATCATGCGGCCAGCCCGGGCCTCCACGATGTGATTGGGAAAGACCTGCATGAACCGCGCAAGGACCGTGAGGTCCACAGCGTATTCGTCCAACAGGGAATCCACTTCCGTAAAGGCTGAGGCCTTGTCACCGGTGAAATCCACATGGTGGAACGGCACCTTGAACCATCCCGCATTCTCCGCGATGTGCGCATGATTGGCAATGACGCAGACGATATCGCAGTCGAGTTCTCCCGTGCGCCAACGCTGAAGGACATCCACCACGCAATGGCTGGCCTTGGAAGCCAGCAGCGCGACACGGGGACGGTGTTCAGCACTGCGCACCACCAGCAAGGACCCTGCCTGACCGAGCAGTTCAGCCATACCCGCACGGAGTCCCGCATCCAAATCAACCTCGGTCAGGTCAACACCATCGGCCATCACCTCATAGCGCATGAAGAAATGACCGGACAACGGTGCAGTGAACTGTGCGGCCGCCACCACCGTTGCACCGAGGTCCGCCAGATGACGGCTCACCTCAGCGACGATGCCCCGTCGATCCGGACAGGACAGCATGACCCTGAATCTTCCTGAATCACTCATTCCTCGGACAATGCACGCTTGGCAATGCGGTCCAGCGGACCGGGGCAGGCCCGCTGGTGGCAGGAAGCGCATCCATTGACCACCCCGGTGTACGTGTCCGCCCCCGGGGCAGCATTGAACGCCGCGACCTGTTTGTGGAAGGCCATGGCGAAGGCAGTATACCCCTCCACGAACATGCTCGAATCCGTCGGCTCCAAGGCGTTGAGGTCATACTCCGTGAAGGCCTTGCCATTCCAATCAACTCCTTCCATATGGTCCTCCCTGAAGCTGACCAATTCCTGATCGAGGTGACGCATCGCCTCCGCCAAGGCTGAAGACTGGTTGGGTTGAAGGGGGGCCAGTTTTGCACCACCTCCTTCACAGGATTCACCCCCGCCGCAACGGGCGAGGCCAATGGCAATGGCCGTCATCAACAGCACTGCCGAAAGACGACCGGCATCCGCTCGAACCTCCATCCCTCAGTCCTCGATCATGACCCCGGTGGCCGTAAAGGCCAGTCGGAGTTCGGGCTCGGTGATCGCCGCAATCTCTTCTTCGGTAGCACCGGCGTCTTCCGCGTAATGCCGGCGGGCGTCGACGGTCAGGGTGTCAAAAAAAGCTTCCCCCTGCATGATCGCCCGCTTGCCCTCCGCCCCTTCCGTGGGCACGAAAAAGCCATAATCCAAAAAGCGCACGAAAACCGTATCCTCCCCGGAAGCCACATCCATCCAGCATCCCTTCTTGGGACAGGTCGCGGTAATGTCACCTTCAAAGCGGACTTCCGCCCTGCCCTCCTCGGCCAAACGCTCACGCAGACCTGCGGCATCGAGTGCGCCGTCCAGTTCGATCACACTGCCATAATACATGCGCCCATCATCGCCGCCTTGAACAGCTTCTGGGTTCGATGGACCGGCGCAGCCGATGGCCAATGAGAAAGTGGCAATCAGGGCAATGATGGAGGGGATTTTCATGGGTATGCAATTGCAGTCGGAAAACTAAGGAACAACGCCTCAAACAAGGATTCAAAAAGCACGGCAGACCACATGCCCGCATTCAAGCCCAAGGGTGTGTTTTTGGTAAGTGTATTTCGTACACTTGCACTCCTGAAACGACCCGATGCGCCTTTTCCATCACCCTTTCACAGGTTTGATGGCCCTTGGAATGATCACATTCACAGGGTGTCAAGGCAACTCATCCTCCCTTGGTTCTGACCCCCGTTCGGCCTTCATCGACAGTGTCCTGAGTACCCTGACCATTGAGGACAAGGCCGGAGAGATGACCCAACTGACCCTGGACATGGTCTGCGTGGGTAAACCATACAAACTGGAAGAGCCCCACCGGATCGACCCCGAGAAGCTGGAGCACGTACTGGTCGACCTGAAAGTGGGCAGCATCCTGAACTGTGGAGGTCACGCTTATCACCCCGAGAAATGGCATGCGCTCATCGGGAACATACAAGAGGCCGCTGCCCGGAAGCCTTCAGGCATCCCCGTCCTCTATGGCATTGACGCCATCCACGGCACGACCTACACCACGGGAGGCGTCCTCGGTCCCCAGCAGATTGGGCTTGCAGCCACTTGGGACACGGCCTTGGTACGGAGGTTCGCGGAAAACGCGGCAAAGGAGGTGTTGGCTTCGGGCATCCCATGGAACTTTTCGCCCGTGCTGGACGTGGCGCGTGACCCCCGCTGGCCCCGGTTCTGGGAGACTTTCGGCGAATCCCCCCGGCTCGTCTCCGACATGGGGGTGGCCATGGTCAAAGGGTATCAAGAGGGCCCCTCGCCCATTGCCGCGTGCCTCAAGCACTATATGGGCTACAGCCGCCCACTGAGCGGCAAGGACCGCACACCGGCCTGGGTTCCCGAGCGCCAACTGCGCGAAATCTTCCTCCCTCCTTTCGCTGCGGCCATTGACGCCGGAGCAGCCACCGTCATGGTCAACAGCGGAGAGACCAATGGCATCCCCGTGCACAGTGACCACCACATCCTCACCGAGATCCTGAGGGACGAACTCGGGTTCGAGGGACTGGTCGTTTCCGACTGGGAGGACATCCGCTACCTGTTCAAGCGGCACAAGGTTGCCGAGAATTACAAGGACGCCATCGAGATGTCCATCATGGCGGGCATCGACATGAGCATGGTCCCGACCGACACGCTCTTCCCCCGCCTGCTCGCCGAACTCGTACATGAGGGCCGCATACCGGAGTCCCGGCTCGACATGAGTGTACGCCGCATCCTCGGTGTGAAATACGACCGCGGCCTGTTCGAGACCGGCGGCATGCCACCATCAATGGAAGATTACCCCGAGAAAGCTTCCTTGGAAGGCACGGCCGCCCGCGCCGCACTCGAGAGCATTACCCTCCTGAAGAACGAAGGCCGGCACGCCATTTACCCGGAACAGCCCATCCTGCCCATCGGTGGCACAGGACGCATCCTCGTGACCGGCCCCACCGCCAACAGCCTCAACGCACTCAATGGTGGATGGACCGGCACCTGGCAGGGAACTGACCCCACGTACAATACCCCGGGCGCACCGACTGCCGTGGAGTCCATGCGGGAAGTCTTTGGAGATGAAAGGATTGCCTTCTCCGGGTTGGAAATGGACTTCGATCAGACGGACATCGACGCCATCACCCGTAACCTCAGTCCCCGCAACACGCAGTGCGCCGTGGTCTTCCTCGGCGAAATGCCCTACACGGAATTCGTAGGGAACGTCGAGGACATTGAACTGTTCGACAACCAGCAGGACCTCGTCCATGCCATCCATGCCCAAGGCGTGCCCGTCATCGGCGTCTACGTTGGCGGTCGCCCGCGCACTTTGTATGATATCGAGGCCATGTTCGACGCCTTCGTCATGGCATATCTGCCTGGCGATTACGGCGCGCGGGCCATCGCCGACGTGCTCAGTGGCGCCTTCAATCCTTCCGGCCGCCTTCCCTTCACTTGGCCGTGCCACCCTTCCTCACACCTGACACACGACCTCAAGCACACCGAACTGGAAGGCGACGGATTCAAGCCGCTCTTTGCTTTCGGGGATGGCCTATCCTACTCCACGGTCAACACGACGGACCTGACCATACCGGGCGACGATACCGCAAGGGTGGGCGAAACCGTCACGGTGGAGGTAACCTTGGAAAACACCGGGAACCGCAGCAGCACGGAAACCATCATCCTGTACAGTCAGGACCGGGTGGCGAGCATCACCCCCTCCGTAGATGAACTCGCGGCCTACAAACAGGTGGTCATACCTGCAGGTGCAACCACCACCGTCACCCTCGACGTCCTCACGGAGACTTTGGGCTTCATTGGCCGGAACAACACCTATATCATAGAGCCCGGCACATTCGGGTTGCGCGTGAAAAATCAATCCATTGATTTTGAACTTATTCAATAGAATATTGCACTTCACAACACCCCTAAACACCATGAAACACCTTTACCTCTTCCTTGCGGCCTTCCTGGCCGTTGCGGGCCTCCAGGCCCAGATGGTCACTGTGACCTTCAACCTGAACATGGCCAATGAGACCGTCTCCGCGGAAGGCCCCCACCTCGCCGGTGGCGCTGACTTCGGCATTCCCGGGGACAACCCCATGACCGACGACGACGGTGACGGCATCTGGACGATCACCATAGAGGTGGAGTCCGGCTACACCGGGTACTACACCTTCACCAACGGTGCATGTGCGGACTGGTCCTGCAAGGAGAACATCGCGGGACTGGATTGTGCCCACCCCGAGAACTACAACGACCGCCAGTTGGAGAACATCACCGAGAATACGGAGATCAACACCTGCTTCGGCCAGTGCACCACCGACGGGAGCTGTCAGGATCCCGGCGGAGCAGTCAACGTCACCTTCCAAGTCGACATGAACAACGAATCTGTCGGCGGTGACGTTTTCATGAGCGGGTCTTTCGACGGATGGTGCGGCTGCACCCCGATGACGGACGACGACGGCGATGGCATCTACACCTACACCTTGAGTGCACAGCCAGGCGGCTTCGAGTGGAAGTTCCTCAACGGAAGCTGGGACGGCGCCGAGATTTTCGATCCCGAACTCGATGCGGAGTGCACCCTCACCACAGGTGAATTCACCAACCGCTTCGTCATAATCGAAGGACCGAACGCCATGGTGCTCGATCCCTTCTGCTTCAACACCTGCAGCCCGTGCAGCGAAACCCCATGTGTGGACCCGGCCCAGATCGACTCCACCGCCATTTGCCCGGGCATCTACTCCCCGGTCTGTGGATGTGACGGTGTCACCTACAACAACGGTTGCGAGGCCTTCAACTACGGAGGTGTATCCGACTTCACGGATGGACCGTGCTCAACCAGCGCCATGGTCACCTTCCGCGTCGACATGAGCGAGCAGGATGACCTCGGCACAGTCTACATCACGGGTAGCAGCATTGACGGATGGTCCGGAAACTCAGTCGCCATGTCCGACGACGACGGTGACGACATCTATGAGGCAACCCTTGAAATCGATGCCGGAGACCACGAATACAAGTTCAAGAACGGCGACGATTGGGCCAATGCAGAGGAATTCAACGAGGCGGACAGCCTGTGCACGCTGACCACCATTGACGGTGGCAACACCTACATCAACCGACTGTTCACCCTGATTCCGGGTTCATCCGACGTGGTGCTCGACGCCGTCTGCTTCAACAGCTGCGACGAATGCGAAGAGGTCGAGGTGCCCGACACAGAGGTCACCTTCAACGTGGACATGAGTGAGCAGACCGTGAGTGGCGCCGTGTACATCTCCGGTGGAACCCTCGACGGATGGGCCGGCTCACAGATTGAGCTGACCGACCCCGATGGCGACAATGTGTACTCCGTCACCCTCGAGTTGCCGCAAGGCAACCACGAGTACAAGTACATGATTGGCAGCTGGGACATCAATGAGGCGCTCGACGCCGTGGAGGATTCAGCCTGCACCATCACGACCGGTGGATTCACGAACCGCCTGCTCGTCATCTCCTCAGAGGAGGCCATGGATCTCCCGGTCCATTGCTATGAGTCCTGCGACGCTTGCGCTCCGGCCGGAGTGGATGGCATCGAGGCCCTCTCATTCCGAGTCTTCCCGAGTGTGACGGACGGCATCGTGACCGTGGCCTTCCCCTCTCCGCTGGCGGAGGGTGCTGAGATCGAGGTCCTCGACATGGGCGGCCGCATGGTCCGCAACAGCAACCTCGGAGCGGGCATGACCCAGCTCCGCATCGACCTGAACAACGAGGCCGACGGATTCTACGTCGTCCGCGTCACCTCCGGTTTGCAGGTGGCCACCGAGCGGGTGGTGAAGCAACACTGAAACTGAATACCTACACGACACCATGAG
>CAXQGL010000035.1:0-8783 GCA_964223495.1 Candidatus Nitrosopumilus sp.
ACGGTCACCTCGGTATCGCAATCGTCGGTGGCCGTGAGCGTGGGAGCCGTAGGAATCGCGCCACAATCCACCGTAGTATCAGACGGCAGTGCTTCGACGAATTCCGGGGCAACATTGTCGGTCACAGTGATCGTCTGCACCAGAGTGACAGTCGTGGTATTGCCAAAGCAGTCCACACCAACCAGGGTGAAGGTTCGGGAAATGATCAATCCACCTTCAGGCGTTCCGTCGGCCTCAGCGCAATATTCATAGCTGTCCGAGAAGGTCTTGGTCACCGTGGCTTGGCCGCACTCATCGTAAGCTGAGTATTGCGGCTTGCCCATGGCAGCTTCTGCATAAGTGAAATCGGCAAAACAGCCCACAAGGTTCACATCAGCCGGAGGCGTGAAGGTGATGGTGGGACCCGTAGTGTCCGGAGGCGCCACTAGGAGGGCGTTGAAGACAAGGCTTGCGGAATTGTCCGCTTCCGG
This sequence comes from Candidatus Nitrosopumilus sp., assembly GCA_964223495.1. Classification (GTDB taxonomy): domain Bacteria; phylum Bacteroidota; class Bacteroidia; order Flavobacteriales_D; family Sanyastnellaceae; genus UBA8752. The sequence continues at coordinate 471 of CAXQGL010000035.1, forward strand.
ATGAGTGGATTCCACCTTGGAGGTGGATTCAGTCCCTGTTTTCGAGGGAAGAATTTCCGGATGTGCTGCTCCGGTCAACGAGATGACCGAGAAAGTGAAGAGGCAGCTGAGAAGCGCGACAGACTTCTGGTAAGACATGGCGATACTTTTGGCTATCGGAAAGTGAGAAGCCTTCTCGCCAAAATGAAATTATTACACAGCTAATTTCCACGGCTTTGCAGACGCTTAATCTTTTGTTTCACAATATTTTATGGCGCGCCGAAATTTTCGAAAGTGGGGTATTATACGTGTATAATATTTTGACCGCTCGATTTTAATCGACTAACGATTTATAGCAACGCCTGTTCGCCGCCAAACTAGGCGGTGAAGCCCCCGCAAAGTGACCTCGTAAGAGGGACCCGAAACGTCCCATCCGAGGCAGGCATAGAAGCCCAACGCAATGTGTCTGGCATCCGCCCAGACCCCTCCGCATCCCATCTCCTCCAAATCCAACAAGGCATGCTCCAGGACCACCCTGCCCAGGCCTTGATTTCGATGATCGGGATGGGTGGCCATGGCCCTCAATCGATAGGATATCTCCTCCGGCAGCCCGGGGTGCCGTTCCGGCATGAAAGTGGATGTGCACACCACTTGACCGGCAATCCGCGCTCCGACGTGGAAGACCCCGGAATCACCGTCCATGGGCAGGGCACATTCAGGCCCTTCCTTTTTCTCCGGCCAGAGCACAGCTGCCCTCAGCGCCCAAGTCTCTTGAGGTAAAATCCGACCAATGGAGTAATCACCCTGCTTCATCCGATGAGCTTGTTCCAATCCCGGCGGGTCTTTTTTGTCGGTCTGCCCTGAAAAAACCTGTTGTTCTTTCGGGACTCACGGATGACGAGGGCTTTTTGCCTCTCCTCTTCGGGTGTTATATCAATTATATAATCGTCGACCAACTTTGGCCCCACCCTGCTCTTCGGAAGGGCTTTGACCCGATAGGCGGAGAACACCGCCCCTTGACGGATGACCACCTCATCGTCCGGTTTCACCTCCCGGCTGGGCTTGACCGGATCGCCCGCCAATTCCACTTTTCCATCGCGGATCCTCTCGGTTGCCAGTGTGCGCGTCTTGAAGAGCCGCACAGCCCAAAGGAACTTGTCGATGCGCATGCATCAAAGTTCGACAATCAACCCGATTGCCGGCACAACCGTTCCCGAGTTCAGCGGGATATAACGCGCCTGGTAGCGGGATGGATCCATGGCATCCGGAACAGGAATCCCCGTATTGGGATCGCGCACCACATCCAATACAGGGGGCGCATCGGGCACCTGGCTGAACACATTCTGCACATCCATGAAGACGTCCAGGCTCCACCGGTCGAAGAACCACTTCTTGTCAATCCTCATGTCCAACTGGCTGAAGGCCGCATTGCGCATCGAGTTCAATTGCGTGTAATCCAGCTGGGGCACGCTGTTGCTGTCCCAATAGACCCGATCCAAGCTCACATCAAGGTCATATGGTGTGTAGGGCAATCCTCCGCTGTACAACCACCGGATGCCGATTTCCCAATCCCGCTTCAACTTGGCGCCCCCAGTCAAGGAGATGATGTGTCTGCTGTCCCAAGCACTTGGGCTGTAGTCGTCCAGGAAACTGTATTCGCTCCTTACATAGGTATAGGCGAGCAATCCATAGACGCCCTTGTACAATTTGCGCTGGGCCAGGAACTCGACTCCCCTCGCCCTGCCCTTGCCATCGAAGCGCACGGCTTCATTGCCCACAACACCGAAATCAGCACCGAGGTTGGCCAAGGCTATCCCTGATGCCAAGCTGATGGGCGAGCCGTCATATTCCTTCACGAAGCCCTCCAAGCCGAGCGTTGTGTTGCGCTCGGACCAATCGTAACGCAGACCGAGGACCGCCTGGTCGCATCGTTGATATCGGGCCCCTGCCCTGTTCACCCGGTTTCCACCCTCCTCGAAGCCCAGGATGAGATAGCTGGGCAACTGGAAGTAACGTCCCAGGTTCGCATTCAGGCTCAACCTCGGAGCGAAACTCCAACGCATGGCGACCCTCGGACTGAGCTGCTTCAGCGGATTCGACATGTCGGCATTGACCTCGTTGCCATCGACCCGAAGCCCTCCGCTCAGTGTGATCCGTCCGTCGGCCATAGGCTTGGATGCCTGCAGGAACGCCCCATACTTGTGCAGGTCGAACGCACTCTCGAAGTCCACTGTGATGAGCGTGTCCTGCAGAAAGAAGTAGCGCTCACTGAAGGTGCGGTTGCTGAACCGGGCGAATTCATATTGAGCCCCCCAGGTCACCTTCAAGCCTTCCGAGCCGTAGCGCCTGCGCTCCATGCGGAGTTTGTTTTCCATCTCCTGTGAGAGATAGTCGAGGGTCAAGGGCAGGGCCTCGTCGTTGTCCAAGTGCTTGTAGGCGCGGTTGCTCAACATGTTCCGGCTGGCCACCCAGGTCCAACGCCCATCCTCCGTGAAGCGATCATAAGTGGCGCCCACGGTATAGTTCCATTGCTTGTTCACCTGAAGGGCGTCCAGGATGGCCACCCGGTCGAGGTAGTCCTCTGCCGCGGTATCCTCCGCCGCTGAGAGGTTCAACTGGAAATCATCGTAGGCGCCAATGCCGAGGACGGTCAGGCGTTCATTGGGGGAAGGCTGGTGCACCCACTTGAACTGGAAATCATTGTAGATGGGCAGGAATGGAAGCCCCAGCGCTTCGAACAGGAACTGCAGGTAGCTCCGGCGTGCGCTCAGGATCAGGGAGCTGTGCTCACCCGTAGGCCCTTCGAAGGTCAACCCGAGATCGCTTGTTCCCACCACCGCATTCGAGGTCCATTCGTCGGTCCGGGCTGTCTTGAACCCGAACTCCATGACGCTCGACAGGGCATTGCCGCGGGTGGCCGGAAAGGCGCCGGAATAGAACTCGACCTCCTCGACGAGGTCCACATTGATCATCCCTACGGGTCCACCGCTGGCCCCCTGGGTGGCAAAGTGGTTGATGTTGGGAATCTCCACACCGTCTATATAGAAGCGGTTCTCATTGGGGGCACCTCCCCGAATCACGACGTCGTTCCTGAAACTGGGAATCGCGGCCACGCCGGGCAGGCTGCGGATGGCCTTGCTGATGTCCCTGCCGCTTCCGGGATTCCGTTTGATCTCGTTGGTTCCAATGCGCCTCAGTGAAACCGGGGCCTCCTCCTCGCCCTTGGCGGTAACCGCCTCGACTTCTGCGGCTTCGATGGCCACCGACAAGGGCGCCATGTCCACATTGACGAAAGCCGGCCGCGCAGGGGTGATTTCGATTTCGAACCTCGTTGTGGGCTTGTATCCGATTGAACTGAATGCGAGGTTGACCAATCCTGGATTCAAACCCTCCAGTTCGAAAGCTCCGTCCAAATCCGTGGAAACACCGTTGGCGGTTCCCTGGACAACCACTGAAACGAAGGGCAGCGGTGCTCCGGTCACTTCATCGGTGACCACGCCACGGACGCTGGCGGTTTGGGCATCAAGCATACCGACGAATGCCAACGCGATGCCCACAGCCACTGTCCGGAAGGACCAGGCTCGGAACATCCACCGCATGGGCACGAATGGGAAATATTCTGGCATGGGAGAGCAACACCCCACCACGAAGGGAGGTTCAATGCAACTCAACCGATGTCGAGGTCAAGCCGCTTCCTGAGGGTCTCCAAAGAAGGACGTTCACCAGCCCAGCGCATGTAGCGGTCCTTTGGCGTCAGGAATTCAGGTGCTGGGGCATCCTCGGCCACTTCCACCTCCAGACCGATGGTGCCATTGCCCACCTTGACCCTGATGAAGTGCAACAGCTCCGTGGCGCATTCCTTGAGCTCGTTGAACTGCACCTGATTCGCCACGGTCAGCCGCAAAATGGGATCGTCGAAATCCAGCTCCCCTGTTGAGAGGGTGGCGGCCAATCCCATCTTGTTGCGCTTCCGCATCTCCTCCACGAGCGACTCCCAGGCTGACCTGACCAAGGCCTCATCATAACCGGATTTCAGTGTGGTGGTGTGATCAAGGTCCACCTCGCCCTCCTCCATGGCTTCCTTTTCCTCCATCCGGGTGGCGAACATGCTCTTGCCCGCCATGAGGGAGCCCAATTTTCCCGCCGGAACCGCGGTCTGTTTCGGTTTTCCAAGCGTGGCCGCCAAATCCGCATCAATGGACCCGTTCGGATCTGGTTCCACCTGCAACGGCATTTCCACCAATGGCGCGGTGGTTTCCGGCGGTGGCACCTCGGCACCATCCGACGCCGGACTTCGGGGCGGCCCGTCGCCTTCCGTTGAGGACACCACGACTGGCCGATCGGCAGGTTCTTCTGCTTTCCGGACGGATACCACCCTGCTCCCGCCCTCCAGTGGGATGCCCCAACCGGTGATGGGAATCAGCTCATTTTTTTTTTGCCCCCTCAGCGCTGACCGCTTCGAGGGAGCCGATGCGCATGAGCATCAGTTCGACCAGCAATCGAGGATGTCGAGACGTTCGGTACTGCTGGTCTGCCTCGTTCGCATGCCCGATGGCCCCGACCAGGAAGTGCAATCCGCAGCGCTTGGCCTGGTCGCTGAACCTCCCGACCACCGATTCGCCGGCCTCCATCAGGGCCAGCGTGGACTCGTCCTTGCAGACCATGAGGTTGCGCAGGTGCTGCCCCAATCCGGTTACGAAATGATGGGCATCGAAACCGGCGGCCACGACCTCCTCCAATTGCAGGAGCATGTCGCCGATCCGGCCATCCAATGCCGCGTCCACGACACCGAAGTAGACATCGTGACCCAATACGTTCAAGTGTCTGGTCACCGCTTCGTAGGACACGCCTTCTCCGCTGGACGCCACCATCTGGTCGAAGATGCTGAGCGCATCCCGCATGGCGCCGTCTGCCCTTTGGGCAATCACATTGAGCGCTTCCGGCTCGGCGTTGACCCCCTCCTGCCCCGCAACGAAAGCCAGGTGCTCCGCAATGTCGCGGGTGGTAATCCGACGGAAGTCGTAAATCTGACACCGCGACAGGATGGTCGGCAGGATCTTGTGCTTTTCCGTCGTGGCCAGAATGAAGACCGCATGTTTGGGAGGTTCCTCCAATGTCTTCAGGAAGGCATTGAATGCATCCTTGGACAACATGTGTACCTCATCGATGACATAGACCTTATAGTCTCCGTCCTGGGGCGGGATGCGCACCTGATCGATGATGCTCCGGATGTGCTCGACCCCGTTGTTGGATGCCGCATCGAGTTCGAAGACATTGAAACTCCGTTCGGCCTGCTCGGCGGTGAATCCATTGATGGCATTGGCGAAGATCCGGGCGCAGGTCGTCTTGCCCACGCCCCGGGGACCACAGAACAGGTAAGCCTGTGCAATCTGACCTGACTCGATGCTGTGGCGCAACGTATCGGTGATGCTCTTCTGACCCACCACCGTTTCCCAGGTGGTCGGCCGATATTTACGCGCTGAAACGAGGAAGGTATTGCCCTCAGCCATGGATCAAAGGTGGGCATTCAGGGCCGAATCCCGTCTCCCCAATTTTGCACAGGAGCCCCACATTTTGTGACTGTCAGGGGCGACTTGAAGAATCCTCCCACGCCCTATTGCGATACCACGGCATTTGGCGTAGATTTGCGCCCCCTTTGCGCCAAGCATATGACCCGGAATCGATACGAAACCGTCTTCATCATCACTCCCGTCCTCTCCGATGAGCAGACGAAGGACGTGATCAAGAAGTTCAAAGATCTCCTGACTGACAAGGGAGCCAGCATTACCCATGAAGAGAACTGGGGAATGCGGAAATTGGCTTACCCCATTCAGAAGAAGTCCACCGGCTTCTATTACCTCATGGAATTCGAGGCCGATCCATCGGTCGTCCTGCCCTTCGAGACGGAGTTCCGTCGCGATGAGCGCGTGATCCGTTTCCTGACGACGCGCATGGACAAGTTCCACATCGAATATGCGGAGAGCCGCCGCGACCGTGAGGCCGATCGCCGCGAGAAGCCGAAGCAGACCGCTGCCGGCGCTGAGACCCACGCCTGAACGCCCCAGATTCAACGATCATGGCCGACAACAAGAACGTCCGTTACCTGAACCCGATCGCCATCGACACCAAAAGCGAGCGGTACTGCCGTTTCCGCGAGAAGGGCTTCAAGTACATCGACTACAAGGACCCCGATTTTCTGCTGATGCTGGTCAATGAGCAGGGCAAGATCCTGCCCCGCCGTCTGACCGGAACCAGCCTCAAGTATCAGCGCCGTGTGGGCAAGGCCATCAAGAAGGCCCGCCACCTCGCGTTGCTTCCCTACCTCGCTGACCAGCTGCACTGAGCAGCCCAACACCACGCGAAATGGATGTGATTCTCAAGCAGGACGTCGACCGACTCGGTTCCAAGAACGACATTGTCAACGTCAAGAATGGATACGCCCGCAACTACTTGATTCCTCAAGGGTTCGCAGTGGCGGCCACGGAAAGTGCCCGCAAGGTGGTCGCCGAGACCATCCGCCAACAGTCCCACAAGGCCCTCAAGGCATTGGAGGATGCCAAGGCCCTCGGGGAGAAGATTGCAGGGCTTTCCCTGAAAATCGGCGCCAAGGCCGGTGAAAGCGGCAAGATTTTCGGTTCCGTGAACAACATCCAGGTGGCCGAAGCCCTCGAGGGGGCAGGACACAAGCTGGAGCGGAAGAACATCGAGCTGGGTACCGAGTCCATCCGGGACCTCGGCAGCTACACCGCCAAGGTGAAGCTCCACAAGGAGGTGACGGTAGAAGTGACCTTCGAGGTGGTCGCCGAATGACATCGAATCCGGGTCCTTCGAGGACCGGGACATGGAAAAGGGGGCTCGGCCCCCTTTTTTTGTGCCTGCGATGAGCGGATTCAAACTTCACAGCGAATTCAAGCCGACGGGTGACCAGCCGGAGGCCATCCGACAGCTCGTCGACGGTGTGGAATCGGGTGTACAACACCAGACGCTGCTCGGGGTCACCGGCTCGGGCAAGACATTCTCCATTGCCAATGTGATCGAGAGGACCCAACGGCCCACCCTGGTCCTCAGCCACAACAAGACGCTGGCATCCCAGCTCTACAGTGAATTCAAGGAGTTCTTTCCGGACAATCTGGTGGAGTACTTCGTCAGCTATTACGACTACTATCAACCCGAAGCCTACATCCCTTCTTCCGGCACCTACATCGAGAAAGACCTGGCCATCAACGAAGAGATCGAGAAGCTCCGGCTTTCGGCAACCTCAGCACTGCTCAGCGGACGGAGGGATGTCATCGTGGTGGCCTCCATCAGCTGCATCTATGGCATCGGCAACCCGGTGGAGTTCCACAAGAGCGTCATCGAGGTGAAAACCGGCCAGGTGATCAGTCGGAATGCACTGTTGCACCGGTTGGTAGAGAGCCTTTACCACAGGACCAGAGGAGAATTCGGTCGCGGTTCATTCAGGGTGACGGGCGATGTGGTCGACGTCTTTCTCGCCTATGCCGACCACGCGGTGCGCGTCCACTTCTGGGGCAACGAGATCGAACGGATCGAGACCATCGATCCCGAAACCGGGCAGGTCCTGCACAGCTTCGAATCACTGCGCATCTACCCCGCCAACCTCTTCGTCACCGGCAAGGACACGCTGCACCAGTGCATCTGGGAAATCCAACAGGACATGGTGAAGCAGGTGGAATGGTTCAACAACCAAGGCCGCTTCATCGAAGGCAAGCGGCTCGAGGAACGCACCACCCACGACCTCGAGATGATGCGCGAGCTCGGCTTCTGCAGCGGCATCGAAAACTACAGCCGCTACTTCGACCGGCGTGAGCCCGGGCAACGGCCGTTCTGCCTGCTCGACTACTTCGCCGATGACTTCCTCCTCGTGGTGGACGAAAGCCACGTGACGGTGCCCCAAGTCGGGGCGATGTACGGCGGTGACCGGTCGCGAAAGGTGTCCCTCGTGGAGCACGGATTCCGGTTGCCGTCCGCGCTGGACAACCGACCGTTGCAAGCCGACGAATTCGAGTCGATGCTGCACCAGATCATCTACGTCAGTGCCACCCCTGCCGACTTCGAACTGGAAAAGAGTGAGGGCGTGGTGGTGGAACAACTCATCCGCCCGACCGGTTTGCTGGACCCCCCCATTGAGGTCCGCCCCTGCAAGAACCAGGTGGACGACCTCATCGGCGAAATCCGCAAGACCATCGAAGCCGGGGATCGCGTGCTTGTTACCACCTTGACGAAGCGGATGGCGGAAGAGCTCTCCCGCTACCTCGATCGGCTGCGCATCTCCTGCTCCTACATCCACTCCGAGGTAAAGACGCTGGACCGCAT
>CAXQGL010000036.1:0-13491 GCA_964223495.1 Candidatus Nitrosopumilus sp.
GTAGTCCTTGATGGCATCCAGGCAGGCCGAGTAGCCCCTGGCGATCACCGCCTTGTAGCCCCTGCGCTGCAGCTCTTCCTTCCACAGCTTCTGGTCGGGTGTGGCCCTGCCCTTGTCTCGCTTCAGCTCAATGGCCAGCCCGTGGTGCTCTCCCCTCGGCTCGTAGAAGAAGAGGTCGGGGAAGCCCTTCTTGTAGCCCTGGGCCTTCATCCTCCTGGCCTCGATCAGAGAGGTGCGGGCACCACCCGCGCTGGCACAGTAGAGCAGCCACGGGGCCTTGAGATCCAGCAGCTGGCAGATCGCCACCTGGATGGAGTACTCCGAGTCCGGCCCGTTGCGGTTGCTTCTCTTGCCCCGTCCCCTCATCGGCTGACCACATCCAGGATCACCTGGTGCCCTTGTTCGATCTGCCAGGTCACCTGCCGGTACAGGCGCAGGTACGCTGGCCGGCTGTTGCCCAGGAAGCCCTTCCGCTTGCCCTCGTTCGTGCGAACCTCATCGCCCACCAGCAGGCAGCCTGCCGTGTGGTCGTCGGTGTTTTCACTGACCGGTCGCCACAATTGCAATGGCTCACCGAAATCTGATAGACTCCCTATAATTCATGTTATTGGCACATATTTATATGGCTGAAGAGGTCATTTGACATAAGCACCATTAAAGGCTATATTGTTGGTTACCATATGAGTAATCAGATGTTTCGCTTATTCACCCCTCTCTTACTTCTTGCTTTTAGTTTCGCAGCTTCAGCTCAAAAAGCAGAACCTATTTCGATTCAAAAACCAACAGTTTCAGATCAATTTGAACCGAAAGCACTGCTACATCCGCGTCAGTTGGCACAAAATGCCCAGTGGAATCCGCGGTTGATCCTGATACAAGAACAGCCGCCGAAACCAGGTGAGCGATCGCCAGACAGAGAAGAAGAGCGTCGATTGACCGAGGACAAGTACCGTCAGCTGCGGGAGAATGAAGACCTGTGGCGAGATGATTCAGACAGCAAGGAAAGTCCGGATGATGAGGGTGGCAATCGGTCATCGGGGAACATGAGCGAGTCCATGGGAGGCACACCCATCGTTGGCGAAATCATAGATGGTTATGGCCCTACTTCCCTTCGTCCACCGGACAACGCTGTGGCCATCAATGCGAATGGAGACATCGTCTCGCTCATCAATGGAAGGATTGAGATTTTCGATGAGGACGGCACCGAACATTTGAGCTCTTCCGTTGCCGATTTTTTTTCTGCGGCAGGCCCTTCCGCCACTGTCTTCGACCCCCGGGTGGAGTACTCCCAGAACAACAACAAATTCGTGATCGTGGTGATGCACGGGTCTACGCCCTCCACCACCAAACTTTACCTGGCCTTCTCCACCACTTCCGATCCCATGGATCCATGGTGGTACTATGTATTCGATGCGGACATCTGTGCGGATGACGTCTCCTGGTTCGACTTTCCGAGCGTAGGAATGAGCACGTCGGAGCTGTTTGTTTCCGGCAATCTTTTTACGCCTGTGGTGAATGATGCAGGGGAACCGGGGAACAGCTTTGACCAGACCATTCTGTGGCAAATCGACATGATGTCGGGCTTTGTGGGCAATACGGTGAGCGCTTCGATTTTCTGCGACGTCAACAATTCAGGCGGCGGCAGCGCGTTCACCATGGTCCCGATGTCCCATGGCTTCAGTTCCTACGGGCCCCAAATGTGGTTTGCGTCCACGAATGATGGGGCCAATATCCATTGGTGGAAGACGTCCGGCGACCTGGCTTCATCCCCCACACTGTCCTCCTACGTTGCTGACATTCCCAATTATTCCGGCGCAGGAAGCTGTCCGCAGCTGGACGAAAACAATCCGCTTGCTGGAGGTGGAAACCGTCTGCGGGATGGGTTCTTTCAGCCACCCAACATCTATTGTACCCATGCACTCAACAATGGAAACGGGTGGTATGGAATCCGAGCCTACAGGATCAACACCAATTCAGGTGTGGTGAATTCCTCCGACATCTTGGATTTGGATGGTTATGACTACAGTTATCCTTCCATCGAAGCTTGGGGAGCCAATTCCGCCACTTGGGACGGAGAGTGCATCCTTGGGTTCATGAGGACAGCCAGTGTCCAATATCCCCAGATGAGGGCTGTGGTCCTCGGCTCGGACATGATTTTCAATAGCAGCTTCCTTCTCAAGGCGGGAACCTCAGCCATTTCATTCAGTGGTGTCAATGAGGATGGCACCCCGGCTACACAGCGCTGGGGCGACTACACCGATGCCCACTGGCGGGAAGGTACCGGCCACAGCGAAGTGTGGTTCTTCGCCCATGTTGGTGAAAGCAACAGCTACAAGAACTACATCGTCCAGGTGGCGGATGAATACGAGGGATGCACGGACCCCAATGCCTGCAACTATGACCCCGAGGCAACAGTAGACGATGGCTCCTGTGAGACCGCGAGCTGCACAGGCTGCATGAATGAGAATGCCTGTAATTACAATCCCAACGCCACCATTCCCGGCCTTTGTCTTCTCCCCGGATGCACCGACCCCGCCGCATGCAATTACAGTTTGTTTGCCGGCTGCAGTGATGGCAGTTGCTGCTACAACTCCTGTCTGAAATTGAACATGGAAGATTCTTTCGGCGATGGTTGGAATGGCGCGACATACACCATCAGCAACCTCAGCGGAGGCACCTTGGCCTCGGGAACCATGGAAACCGGTTTTTCGGAGACTGTGACGCTGCCTTGTACGGAGGCCGGGTGTTATGAAATCGCCGTAACGGAAGGCACCTATCCGTCCGAAATATCCTGGAGTGTGGAAGCGGATGAAAGTGGTTTCATCATCTTTTTTCCCGGCTTTGAGCCCACGGTCGATACGGTCGCCGCGGGAGGGGCCGGCACCACCGTCATCTTCACGGTTGGTGATGGAGGCGACGATGGAGGCTGCACGGATTCAGGTGCCTGCAATTATGACGACACCGCCCTGTGTGACGATGGGTCCTGTTGCTATGAGAATTGCATCACGATTGCCATGACGGACGGCTTCGGCGACGGTTGGAACAACAACATCTGGGTTGTCACGGATCTGGAGTCGGGAGAGACTGCGGCATCGGGGACACTTCAGGAGGGTGCCATTGGAGAAGGATTGGCATGCCTAGCAGATGGTTGCTACGGGTTCTCCATCAACTCGGAGTCCGGACTCTTCGCCTATGAGATTGGCTGGACCATCATGGATGGCGGTGTGGAAGTGGCATCAGGAGGTTATCTGGACGAGGCCACATTCATGGTCGGCACCAATGTTGAAACCGCGGGATGCACAGACTCTGCCGCTTGCAATTATGACTACACGGCGTTGTGTGATGATGGCAGTTGCTGTTACACCAACTGTGGTTGGTTGCTCATGTTGGATTCATACGGAGATGGATGGAATGGAGGATTCTTGAGCTTGATCAGTGCAGATAGCAGCGGAACCCCTCTTGGATGGTCGTTGCTTGCTGGAGAAGAAGAACATGTCACCCTTTGCGTTGAAGACGGATGCTATCTGATGTCCTTTACCGCTGCAGCATGGCCTGAAGAAATATCATGGCTCTTCAATGTCTCGGGAACCATCACGGGGGGCGGAGCTGATTATGAGCAGACCTTGATTGGAATCAACGCCCAATTGGGATGCACGGACCCCATGGCGTGCAATTATGATGCTCTGGCCATTTGCGATGATGGTTCCTGCACAAATTCGGGTTGCATGGATATGACAGCGTGCAACTTTGACCCGGATGCCGATTGCAACGACGCCGCGATGTGTGATTTCAGCTGTTGGGGCTGCACCTATGCGGATGCGGACAACTATGATGCATCCGCCACCCAGGATGACGGAACGTGTCTGTTCGCCTCCGTTGAAGAGCCCGAATGCCTGGGTGACCTGAATGGTGATTTGAACGTGACCGTGGCCGATTTGCTGGTGTTGCTGGGCAACTTCAGTTTGAGTTGCGAATGATACCCGAGGCCTGAAAATGACAAGACTTTCGGCGAGACGCTGCCCTGAATCAGGGCTGGGGTTGCCCTCGTATGCTCTTGCCGTCACCCTCCTTCTCCTCTCGGGATGCGGCGGTGACGAACAAGCCTTGCCAGCGGCGAATTCACCTGCGCAAGAGCAGGACGGGACTGCTGGTACACCTGCGCCCATCGCTGCGTATGAAGGGCAGCTCGAGGTTGTGTCATTTACCCTCGATTCCGTTTTCGACATGCAAGGCAATCCAGTAGCCACGGTAGAGGTGGACGAACCGGATCTCATCCTTCATTTCACGGCAGAGAACCGAGAGGACGCCCGAATCTGGATACAGGACCCCAATACCGGAGCGGTTCTTCAGCAATTGTATGCCGGCAGGGTCAAAGCAGGTTTGAACGCGTTCCGATTCCAGCATGATCCCCTGCCGAAAGGCACTTGGGAGGTGGTGGTGACATTCCAAGCCGGGATGGACACCATTCAGACCGTCCTATTCACCAAGAAGTAATGCATCTCGATTGAGAAGGGCTTGAGGAATTGCGATTTCCACGCTCGTGAATCCCAGGGTGACCTAGGACACGGGGTGGTTGCGTTCTCACCCGTTCATTCGCAGGAGGTGGAATAGACCGTCATCAGGCTCAACAGGTCGCTTACGGTGACCGTGCCATCGCCGTTCACATCCCCCGTGCAGGGGCTCTCGAAGATGCAGGAGCCATCATCCGTGAGGGCATCGGCGTTGTAATTCAATGCCTCCGCATAGGTGCAGTCCGCCAGTTCCGTTCCGACCTCGTAACCGGGACAAGTCATGCCGAAGGCGGACAGGAGGGTCAGGACATCCTGAATGCTGATGACCCAGTCGAGGTTGAAGTCCGACGGGCATGTCGCCTGGGGGAAGAAACAGCTGCCGTCGTCCTCGGTGGCGCAGCCCGGAAAGTTCAGGGCGTTTGGATAGGTGCACCCGTGGATTTCCTGGTCGTCGCAGATCCCGTCCCCGTCCACATCCGCACAGGGGGTGCCCGGGGCGGGGGTATAGGCCGTGAAGGAAATGCCGAAGTCCGCACCGCTGGCGCAGCTCGTGAAGCCATTGGATGTCACCCGAACGGCAATGGTGTCGTTGGTGGATACGACCATGGTCCCGTCGATGACGGCATTCTGGATCTGAGAAGAGTATATGAGCGGAGCCGAGAAGTCCGGACCGTCATAAACCCTGAAGTGGTCGTATGTCGTGGACAACCAGGGGAAGGTGGGCAGGGCATTGAACAGTTCGAGCAGCACCTCACCGCCGGAGGGATTGGTGAAGACGAATGCGGTGTCCTCATCATCTCCATAGCAATAGGTGAAGGGCATGCCATCACCCACGGCCCGACAGTCCAAATAGGTGCACGTGGTCGATGACTCGTCCAATATGGCGCAGGCATTGAAATTGCAGGCCACCGGGTCCGTGCAGCCCACAATGGGGGCGGGTGCTCCGAAGAGCAACATGTCGATCACGTATTCATCGCCCATGGCGCAGCTGCCGCCGTGGTTCGTTTGGAGGGTGAGGGTCAGGGTCGACCCGCTCGACACGACGTATGTACTGTCCTGCACCGCGTTGTCATTCTGCGAATCATAGATTTTCGGTGCATCCGTGTCAGGTCCATCATAGACCCTGAAATGGTCATAGATGGAAGCCAGCCATGGAAAGGTTTGGAGGTTGTTGTTCAACACCAGTATGATCTCCTCGCCAACGGGGTTGCTCACCGTGAACTCCTCATCCATGTTGTTGCCGAAGCAGTAGGTCCAATCGGTTGGATCACCAAGGTTGCGGCAAGACAGGAATTCACAAGGAACCGAATAGTCCTCCAGAACCGCCTGCGCATTGTAGTTGCAAGCCTTGCCATCATCGCACCCCACTATTGGCGCGGCGGCCCCATGGATGAGCATGTCAAGCTGGAAGTCCCCGCCGGTAGCGCAACTGTTCCCCGAATTGGTCTGGAGCTCCAATGTCAGTGAGGTTCCCGTGGACACCACGAAGGCACCGTCGATGACGCTATTGTCATTCTGGGAATTGTAAATCATTGGCGCGTCCTCCGTCGGGCCATCATAGACCCTGAAATGGTCGTAGATGGAAGCCAGCCATGGATAGCTTTGGAGGTCGTTGTACAGTTCCAGGACCACCTGGGCACCATCCGGATTGGTGATGGTGAACACTTCATCCATGTTGTTTCCGAAGCAATAAATCCAAGGTGTAGGATCACCCAGGTTGCGGCAGGACAGGAATTCACAGGGGTCCCCCACGTCCTCCAGAACGGCATTGGCGTCATAGTTGCACGCTTTGTCGTCCATGCACCCCACCACGGGGACATCCGCACCATAGACCAGCATGTCGAGTTGGAACGCATCTCCGGCAGCACAGCTCAGCGAGGCGTCCGTTTCCAGGTTCAGCGTAAGGACAGACCCCGTCGAAACCACGAATACACCGTCCACCAAAGCCCCGTCTTCATCGGAATCATATATGACGGGGGCTTCCGTATCTGCCCCGTCGTGGATGGTGAGGTGGTCTCCGATGGAGGCACCCCAGGACCAGGACGGCAGGTCATTGTTGAGTTCCAAGACGATGTCCGATCCGGAAGGGTTGTGCAGCGTGAACACGAGGTCGGCATTGTTTCCGTAGCAATACGTCCAATGCACGGGATCACCGTGGTCACGGCAGGAGAGGAATTCGCAGCCTGTCGAAAGGCTGTCGGGTACGTCCGCATCGAAGTTGCAAGCCAAGGAGTCCGCGCAACCTTCATCCTGCGCCAAGAGGGACGCAGGGACCATGCAAAGGACCACCACGAGCAGGTGAAGGAATTGATTTGATGACATGAGAACCAACTTACAAGCGATGGGGCCTGCATCCCTGACGCAAACCGCTGACATTCATCAATCCTCGCGCTTTGAAGTTGATTCCTACAAACCTCTCCACCTCATTGGAACATTGCAACAGTCGGTCCACCATAGGCATACAGGACACGCCCATCTTCAGGGATACTCCACCCCTTTTCAGAAGGGAATTTGCAGAATGATCTGCTCGAAGGGGGTATTGCCCCGTGAGGGATAATGATACTCACCCTTGTCCATCCAACTGCTGGTTCGAGCACTCGATGACTGCTCAAACATCATGACCGCCTGATCATGAGAATACAAACACAACTCACCCAATTCCCAATCGATGAATGCAACCCAAAGGTTTTTGCCCGCATACTTCCTGTATACGCCAGGGCGCCCTTTCAATTGAATCGCAAACAGTGCCCCGGACAGGTAATGATATGCAATCATGTCCGCGCCGTGGCCATCCGAATTGACTGCGCTGCATTCGAATCCAAAATCCGCCAGCCGCCCTGAGACCTTGGCAAAATTGTAGCTCTCCTTCTCCTTGGACTTCAAGTCTTCATACCGCACCTTTTTCAGTAGTAGTTCTTCCATGACTTGTATTGCTATTGATGACCGGTGATTCAGTCCCAAATCCATTCGGCTCAATGGGCACGTTGAAGCCGCAATTTGGATCAGAAGGCCTCGCCTATGGAGAAGTAGTAGCCGCGGCCTTCGCGGGTGAGGGCGAGCTCGAGGCGGGTGTAGATGTCCTTGTCGGGGAAGAGCAGGAAGCGGAAGCCGGCACCACCGGCGGGCAGGAACTGCTGCCATGAGAAGGGGTGGTCGTCGCCATAGACCTGGCCCGCGGCAAGGAAGGCGGCGGCGCCGATGCGCTTCGAGAAGGAGAACGGCAGGATGCGGTACTCGATCTGGCCGGCCAGCAGGTTGCGGTCCCGGTAGCGCCCGAGGTAGTAGCCGCGCATCAGGCTCTGGCCGCCCATGAGGGCGAGCATGTTGAACGGTGGATTGCCCCCGGTGGACTCCCCGTAGAGCTGGGCGGCGAAGACGGTGTTCTCGCGGATCGGCAGGTAGACCCGGTTGTCCACGATCCAGGAGGTAAAGCTGAAGTCGCTTCCCAGCTCGGAACCGTAGCTCAGGAAGGCCCACTCGCTGTAGAGGCCCTCGCGCGGGTTCATGGCGGTGTGGATGTTGTTGTACAGCACGCCGAGGCCGACGCCCAGGTTGTTGGATCCCGCCGCGCCGACTTCCGGGGTGGTGAATTCCGGGGTGCTGTTGACGTAGCGGACCCTGCTCAGCGTCTGGTAGTTCAGCTCGAGGCCGACGTAGAGCGAAGGCCACGTCTCGCGCAGGATGCGCTCCCGCACCTGCAGGTATTGGCCTTCGACGACGCTTTGGACTTGGGCGGGGGCCTCCCGACCGGTGCCGTGGTAGAACAGCGGGAAGCTCTGGCCCTGAACCCGGCCGTAGATGAACCAGCGGTTGCGGTCCGTGTACAACGCGTGGTCCAGCGACAGGCCGTATTGGTTCTCCAGCGTGTAGAAGGTGAAGGCCTTGATCTCGCTCAGGCGGTTGCCGAGGTCGCGGTTCGCGGAGTAGACGTAGAGACTGGACACCCCGATCTCCCAGCTCGTCTCCGGGGTGTAGGCGAGGGTCGGGTAGTTGAGGAATTTGGGGGCCGTGGGGTCCCCGCCCTCACCGAGGGCGTTGTCGATGTAGCGCCGGACGAATTGGACCAGCTTGCCCTCCTCCCTCGTTTCCTGTGCGGTCGACGATGGAGAGGAGCCCAGAATCAGGAGGAATGCGATTGCAATGGGACGGCAGGACATCATCGGGCTCAAAATAGTCGTCCGCGGGGATGAAGTTGGCTGTTACATTGCGTCATGATCATGCGCCAAGCTCTGCTCCTCTTCTGTCTCGCCTCTCCCCTTGTTGCCGCCGCGCAGTGCGAGGGCACGGAGGTCGTCTTCACCTCCAGCACCGGACAATGGGGCCAGGAAATGGCATGGGAGCTCTATCTCATCGGCGGCGGCGACACTTCCCTCGTTGCCGACTTCCAGGGGGAGGGTGACTTTGCGGCAGTGACCGACACGCTGTGCCTCGAGGATGGATGTTACGCCCTGCTCGCCACGGACTCCTGGGGCGACGGATGGAATGGCGGAGGGGTGGTGCCCGAAGTGCTCGACCCTGCCGTGACGCTGGATGGTTTCGGGCCGGAATTCACGCTGTTCGATGGATTCTACGGATTCCACACCTTCTCGGTTGGTCCCGAAGACTGCCTGTTCCTGCTCCCGGGCTGCACCGACCCTGAGGCGCTCAATTTCATTCAGGGTGCCACCGTGGATGATGGGTCCTGCGCCTACGTGCAGTCCTTCAGCTACGAGGACGAGGGCACCAGCTTGCCACGTGAGTACATCTATTACGCGCCGGAGGGCATGGAGGAGGGTGCACCGCTGGTGTTCGTGCTGCACGGCTATTCCGGGACGGGTCTCGGGATGTACTCCTACAGCGGATTCCGGGACATTGCGGATGAGGAAGGCTTCGCCGTGGTGTTTCCCCAAGGAGCACTGGATCCCTCCGGAACAAACCACTGGAACGCCAACTTCGACTTCTCCACCGTCAATGACCACGCCTTCCTGAGCCAACTGGCAGAATACCTTCAGGACACCCACGGTCACGATCCCGACTGCACCTACAGCTGCGGATACTCCAATGGCGGCTACATGAGCTACTCGTTGGCCTGCGGCAATGCGGAGACCTTCCGCGGCATCGGCTCCGTCGGCGGTCTGATGGGCGGCAATGACTGGGCCAACTGCAACCCCTCCCAGCCCGTCCCGGTAGTCCACATCCATGGAACCGACGACAACACCGTCTCCTACTATGGCAGCTCCTTCGACCCCGGCAATTGGGGCGGGGTACCCGGGGTGGAGACCATCGTGGAGACCTGGGCCGGCTGGAACAATTGCACCGAGGTCACGGAAACCGCCTTGCCTGACCTCGATCCAACCGACGGCAGCACTGTGGACCTCATCACGCACTCCGGTGGCGACTTCGGTTATGAGGCGCGGGTCTACCGGGTGAATGGCGGAGGACACAGCTGGTTCGGCTCGTGGGGCAACTTCGACATCAGCAGCGCCGCGGAGATGTGGAGCTTCTGGAGCCAATTCTGCGGCTCCCCCATTGCCGTATCGGAATTGCTGCCCGAGCAGGCCGACCTCATCCGATGGGACGGCCGACAATTCACCGCCCTGGAATCCTGCCGCCTCCGGGTGTGCGACATGACCGGCAGGACCATTGTAGACCGGCCGATGATGCAGGGGCAATCCATTCCGTTTGAGGGATGCGACCAGATCCACCTATGGTCGGCGCGGAGTTTGGATGGGCGCATCCAGCAACGCAAATTCAAGGTGAACTGAGGGGATCGTCGGACGGTGGGGACACCTTGTGATTCCGATGGGGGGCAAGCCCTCAACTCGTGTCGCCATCTTCAGGAATCCTCCTACTTCAGAACTTGTTGAAAAGCAGACTCCTTGATTTTGCGGGAGGTTGCATCCCAAAAATGCGGGAGAGGGCGTGCCCATCGCGTATAAACATGACAAATCTCATCTCTCCCTGATGGAATTATAGGGCACCAGTGGGCTGGCAATCTCTATTTTACGCTGGATCCAACTTGAGCGATGCACCTTACGAACCAAACCACCCTCGGCCTCCAGGCCGTACTGCTCTTCCTGTGTTGTCTTTCCCCCCTGCATGAAGCCTTTGCGCAGCAGGAGGTCAATGAATCCACGCAGGGCCTCACCCAAGACTCCTACCTCTCCCTGAGGGACGACCCCGATGCCAACTTCTACGACATCAAGGCCGCCTTCGATGCCTATTGGGAGGGCCGGGAAATCACCAAGGGCTGCGGCTATAAGCCCTTCATGCGCTGGATCCACCACACGGAACCGCTGGTCTATCCCACCGGAGAGTTCCCGACCAACGACATGATGGACAATTCCGGCAGGGTGTACACACCCGCTCCATCCGCCGCGTCGATGAGTTCTGCAGTCTGGCAGTCCCTCGGACCGGTATCCCGTCCACCGGAAGGACCTTATGCCTACGCGGGTGGCGTCGGCCGGATCAACAAGGTCCGCGTAGACCCCAACAACGCCAGTGTCTACTTCGGGTGTGCGCCGGGAGGCGGCATCTGGAAGACCACCGATTCTGGTTCCAACTGGAGCCTGCTGTACCCGGACGAGACCGACGAAATCCCCTCCATCGGTTTCACCGACATCGCCATCGACTACAACAACAGCAACATCCTCTATGCGGCGGCCGGGGATGACGATGGACTCGACACCTATGGACTGGGCATCATGAAGTCCACGGATGGTGGCATCAATTGGACCCAGGTGTACGCACCGACCCAATCTTCCTATACGATTGCGCGGATCCTCATCTCGCCGACCAACAGCAATGTCCTCGTGGCCGCAGCGCGCTACGGCATCCTGCGTTCCACCGATGCGGGCGCGACATGGGCCTACGCCTCGGGTACGTCCGGCACGCGCTTCCGCGACATAGAATTCCAACCCGGCAACCCCAATACCGTCTATGCCTCCAGCTCGAATGCCTTCTGGAAGAGCACGGACGGTGGTGCCAGCTGGTCCACCCGCAGCTTGCCAGCAGAAGCCTCCGGCATGCAGAGGAACGCCATCGCCGTGACCCCGGCCGATGCCAACCGCATCTACATGATCGCCTCGGCAAGCTCCAACAGTGCCATGCTGGGCTTTTTCCGCTCCAACGATGCTGGAGAGACCTGGAGTACGATGACCGGCACCTCCCCCAACCTCCTCGGCTACTCCGCCACCGGTGCTGCAGGCAATGGACAGGGCTGGTACGACCTCTGCGTCGATGCGAGTCCGACCAACCCCGATATCGCCATCGTGGGCGGCATCAATGTCTGGAAGACCTCCGACGGCGGATCGAACTGGACCATCAGTGGACACTGGCTCGGCACCTCTCCAGCCGACGAGGTCCACGCCGACGTCCACGGCATGACATACAGCGGCAATGAGTTGATCGTGGCCTGTGATGGCGGTGTCTACAAATCCACCAATGACGGCTCGACCTACATCGACATCACCAATGGCATGAGCATCGGCCAGATGTACCAGGTCGGGGTGGCCCAAGACCGTGCCGACCTCGTCGCCGCGGGACTTCAGGACAACGGCACCATCGAGATGGATGGGGCGGGCACCTGGCTCGACATCCGCGGCGCGGACGGGTTCGAGGTCTACGTGGTGGACCAGTCTGATTTCAATGGTCAGCGGCTCTTCTACGGATGCTACCAGTATGGCGCCTTCTACCGCACATTGGACGGCGGCAGCTTCACCGACATCTGTGGTTCCTCGGGCACCGGTGTCGACGCCCAGGGAGACTGGGAAACCCCCTTCGAAAAGGACCCTGACGCCGACGGTACGGTCTATGTCGCCAAGGATGGCGTGTGGCGCTCCACCGACTTCGGCTCGAACTGGACCTTCCTCGGCGGCCCCGGCGTGGGCAACCTCGAAAACCTCGCCATCTCCTGGGTGGACCCGAACCGCATTTATGTGAGCCGGTCGGGTACCATGTACACCTCCAGCAATGGAGGCAGCACCTTCAGCACGGTCACGGGCCTGCCGGGGTCCTTCATTACCGACATCCAAATCGATCCGACCAACCCTTCGCGGGTCTTCGTGAGCCAGTCGACCTTCACGGGCACGCAGGTGCACGTTTCCAACGATGCAGGCAATTCCTGGACCCCCATGGATGCCGGCATGCCCGATTCTCCGGCCTACTGCCTCGCCTACCGCACCTTCTCTTCCGACGAGCTATACGCCGGAACGGGTGTGGGCGTATACAAATGGAACGGCTCCAGCTGGGAGGACTTCAACATCGGACTTCCCAACGTGGAAGTCTACGATCTGGAAATCCAGGAAACCACCAACGTCCTGTATGCCGGCACCTACGGTCGCGGCATGTGGAGTGCCAGCTTGGGCGCCCTTGCCGGCTGCACCGATCCCACCGCGTGCAACTACAATCCCGACGCCACGGTGGACGACGGTTCGTGCGCGACGCTCGATGCCTGCGGTGTGTGTGGCGGTGACAACAGCACCTGCAGCGGCTGCACCGATGCGGCGGCATGCAACTACGATGCCTCGGCCACGATTGACGACGGCACCTGTGTGGACCCTGACCCGGTGTTCGGATGTGAGTGCTCGGTCACGAAGTCGCAATCGGCCACCTTGGCCGGTAACCAATCCAGTGCACCCCTGACGTTCGAAGGGGCTGGATTCCCCTCGGCCAGCACGTTCGACATCACGCTCAACTTCACCGGTCAAGGCAGCAGTTGGCCTGCCGACCTTGCGGTGGCCATCACCGATGGCAATGGGCAATGCGTCGCCTTCGGCGGCTACGACTCGTCACCGGGAGGATGCACGAGTCTGGGCAATTACACCGTGGTATGGCCTTCCGAATGGAATGTTTCGACCAGTGGCACCTACACCGCAACGGTGGACCTGTCCAGTGCCAACCTCTCCGGCACCGGCACCTGGAGTGTCGTGCTCTTCAACGGTTGGGCCTCCGCGAGCACCGTGACCTACGACGCCACCTGGACGTTGGGCGATGTCTGTGAGAA